>NZ_JAENHN010000024.1 GCF_016595795.1 Clostridium yunnanense | reverse complement strand
CGTTTCGGATTGTACGCTTTAAAATCACTGATGATACTTATGAGGTTGTTGTTACAAACCTAGATAGAATGAATTTTTCACCTCAAGAACTGAGAGAGCTCTATTTCAAGCGTTGGGGAATTGAAACATCATTTCGTGATTTGAAATATACTATTGGATTGTTACATTTTCATTCAAAAAAAGTGGAGTACATACTTCAGGAAATCTACGCAAGGCTAATTATGTACAACTTTTCTGAAATAATTACCTTACACGTAATCATAGAAAAAAAGAGCAGAAAATACGACTATAAAGTCAATTTTTCTGTTGCAGTACATATATGCCGAGAATTTTTCCTTGGTAAAATTACTCCACCTAATATAGAAGCTTTGATTGCTAGGTACGTAACACCGATTCGACCTGGTCGTTCGCGACCTAGAAATATGTCTGAAAAAACATCCGTAAGCTTCATGTATAGAGTAGCATAATCTGGATTAATTTAATAGTTTTTTAGCGGGATATATGCCTGCTTTATTTGCATGCATATTTTCCGATTACTTTCCTTATT
>NZ_JAENHN010000023.1 GCF_016595795.1 Clostridium yunnanense | reverse complement strand
TGCTGGTTTAGTTTAAGTCTATATTTAGACTTTGTTTATCTTCTCTGTTTAATTTTCAAAGACCAAGTTGTTTTGCTGTTTTTCTGACAGCTTTTATATCTTACCACCGTAAGATTTCTTTGTCAATACTTTTTTTGAATCTTTTTAATTTGCTTAAAAATCTTTATTCAAAAGTTTGTGTTCATCACTACAACCTTGTCGCAGCGACGATTTTTATAATAACATGTGTCTTATCTTGTTCAAATCTCAATTTAAGGCAAATATACGCATTAGGTTTAACTTCCTATATAATTCTCAAAATTATTAGGTATTGGTTATATTGATACACCAGGAACTGTTTCTAGACATATATACCAAATCTAGCTAATCTACTGAATAAATTATATAGATTTGCTTAATAATTTATATAGATAAGTATCCCATTTTCATAATCTTAAAACATAGCAGCAATCATTTTGACCATTAATTACATTCTAGTTAATATGATAGACAGACTACTTCATATCTAATTTATTAAAATAAATATTTGTAGATTCATCAGAATACTTATTTGAAGTCTAATGAGTAAAATAGTTCATTTATACATAGCTCTCAGATTGAAATGACAACCCTTTATAGGTTCCATTACGAAAACTTAATTTATACTTGTTTAAAAATCGCGGCTTCTGGGGGTTTTTAGACATGTATAAATTAATAGTTGAAGTTGGAACCCTGTAACTACTTATCAAATTCTTAAGATTTTCTTAAACATTGTTTAGTACCTTGCATTATATAATACCGTTTCATATACTATAGATATCAGTGAAGTAATAATTAGTAAATTAACTTCTCAACAAATATAAAAGCTTTAATCAATACATTAAATAAAAAACTTGTTTTTAAGATATTTAAAATTAATAAAGAGGTGATTTAGTGAATATACAGTTAAAGAAAGGTGTTTTAGAACTATGCGTACTTTCTGTATTGGCCAGGAAAGATTGTTATGGGTATGAATTAGTAAACGAAATATCAAAAAACATTCAAATATCAGATGGAACTATATATCCAATCTTAAGAAGACTTACAGAAGAAGGTTACTTTACAACTTATCTACAAGAATCTCAAGAAGGTCCTCCAAGGAAGTATTATAGACTAACAGACCTTGGATACAAAACAAAGTTAGAATTAGAAACAGAATGGTTTAACTTCTCAAAAAATGTGAATATGATTATTAAGGGGGACAATCCTAATGAACAAATATCAATTTCTTAATATACTTTCAAACGGATTACTTGATTTCCCTGAAAAGGAACGCAAGGACATACTTTACGACTATGAAGAACATTTTGACGTAGGCTTAGCGCAAGGGAAAACTGAAGAACAAATAATAAACGAATTAGGAGATCCTCATACCATTGTAAACCAGTATAAGAGTGGTGCAAACCGAAACTTCTATAATGATGTTCAAAGCAATCAGACTTATAATAGTAGCAATGTCAATTCTAATAACAAAACCTTAGCCATTATATTGTTAGTATTATTGTTACTTTTCAGTCCAGGAATATTAGGACTAATAATAGGCGTATTTGGAGGAATAATTGGTTTAGTTGCTGGAGCTTTTGGCATAGCTGTAGCAGGTCTTGCTGTTGCACTAGGAGCTACCTTTGGTTCAGTTTTCGGTATATTTACAATTCCTTCAGGTATCACTGCTTTGCCGGCAACCGCTTCTCTATTAATCGGTATAGGAACTTTAGCTCTAGGCATATTGTGCACTATAGGATGCTTCTACCTAATGAAAGCATTTGTAATGCTCGTAATTAAATTTGTAAAATGGATAATATCTGTTTTCAGATAGGGATGGTGAAAATATGAAAAATACATTTATGAAGAGATTTTGTATAATATTAGCAGCTATAATGTTAATATGCTACGGTTCTGCAGCTATAATATTGAAGTTATCTAATTTTAGTTTTTCACAATTAATTAATAATGACAATAATTTTTCTTTTAATATAAACAAAGATTTAAACTTCAATACTGGTTTCAATAAATATAATTATGATCTTAATGATGAAATCAATGAAAGTTTAGATGACGTAGATAACATTCAATTATCCTTTGTAAGCGGCGACATAATATTTCATGAAAATAATGAAAATAAAATAAAAGTTACTTTATCAGGTAGTTTACGAAGCAGTTCTGAATTAACTGCACCTAAACTTCAATACTCCAAGAATGGGTCTACTCTAAAAGTTTCTATTCAGAAAAACGCATTTTTTGGAAGCTATTCATTAAATTCAAAGGTAGACATATATCTTCCTAAAGATTACTCAAAAAATCTTTCTGTTTCATCAGTATCTGCAGATATGCTTCTATCCGATAAAAAATTTATTAACCTAGAAACAGTAACTACATCAGGAGATATTAAAATATCTAATATTAAAGTGGATTCTCTTAATATAAAAACAGTTTCTGGTGATCTATCAGCCTCTAATATAACAAGCAATAAGTTTGTAGCAGACACTGTTTCAGGCAAAATAGATTTTGATCATTTTGAGGGAGTGACTAAAGCTTCAAGTATATCAGGTGATATATCTATAAAATATGCTAATTTGATAGGTGACATAGATGTCCATTCAACCTCTGGCGATATCAGATTAGGTTTACCAGATAACTGCTCGTTCAACCTTGATTCATCCTCTACTTCAGGTGACATAAGTAGCAGGTTTTCTCTAAGCAACACCTCTTCTGGTAAGAGGAGCTTAAGCGGTTCTTACGGCACCGGAACTAACAAGATATCTATTCATACAACCTCTGGTGATATAAATTTAAATAAAAATTAGTATTTTTATAATTACTAAAAGATTGCATATATTTATGCAGTCTTTTTTTACTTTATAAAAAAGTATAAAGTTTGTATATCTTCTAAATCTAGAAATTTAAATGGTAATATAAGTTCTTAATAATATAGAGTTAGAACCAAAACTTATTCATCTACTACAATTTCTTTGCATATAAATATTTTTTAGAAGAAAAATAAAAAACATATAGATTTTTTAACAGACTCTTGTTAAAATGTACTCAAGCAATAATTATTATTCATAAATAATTTATATTCATTACACGGAGGAAAATAAAATGAAGGTTGCAGTTATAGGTTGTACTCATGCAGGTACCGCAGCAATAGTAAATACAGCAAAGAAATATCCAGATGCACAAATAACAGTGTATGAAAGAAATGATAATATATCATTCTTATCTTGTGGGATAGCATTATATGTTGGAGGAGTTGTTAAAGATCCTCAAGGATTGTTTTATAGTTCACCTCAAGCATTAGCAGAGCTTGGAGTTAAGACAAAGATGTCACACGATGTTTTAGATATTGATTTTGATGCTAAAATATTAAAGGTTAAGGACTTAAACTCAGATAAAGAATTTGAAGATTCTTTTGATAAATTAATCATTACTTCTGGTTCGTGGCCAATCGTTCCTAAAATTGATGGGATTGACTTAGATAACATACTTCTTTCAAAGAACTTCTATCATTCAAACACAATTATAGAAAAAGCAAAAGATGCTGATAGAATCGTAGTTGTTGGAGCTGGTTACATAGGTGTTGAGCTTGTTGAAGCCTTTGAAGCTAATGGGAAAAAGGTTACTTTGATAGATAGCATGGATAGAATTCTAAGCAAATATTTAGATAAGGAATTTACTGATACTGCTGAAATGGCTTTTGCTAATCGCGGAGTTAAGATTGCTTTAGGCGAAACTGTAAGTAAATTTGAAGGTGAAGATGGAAAAGTAACTAAGGTTATAACAAATAAAGGTGAATATGAAGCTGATCTTGTTATTTTATGCATAGGCTTTAGACCAAGTACTGATTTATTCAAAGGAAAATTAGATATGCTTCCAAATGGAGCAATTATAGTAGACGAATATATGCGAACAAGCAAAGAAGATGTTTTCGCTGCTGGTGACTGCTGCTCAGTAATCTATAACCCAACTGGCAAGAGAGAATATATCCCTCTAGCTACAAATGCAGTGAGAATGGGGACACTTATTGGAAGAAACTTAGTTAAACCGACAACTAAATACCTTGGAACTCAAGGAACTTCAGGTATAAAGATTTATGAGTACAATATTGCATCAACAGGTCTTACAGAAGAATCTGCAAAAGCTGCTGGCTTCAATATAAAAACAACATCAGTTACTGATAATTACAGACCTGAATTCATGCCAACCTTTGATTCAGTAACTATTAAAGTTGTTTATGATGCTGAATCAGAAGTGATATTAGGTGCTCAACTTATCTCTAAGACAGATTTAACACAATTAATGAATACAATGTCTGTTGTAATACAAAACAAGATGACTATAGATGAACTTGCATTTGTAGACTTCTTCTTCCAACCTCATTTTAACAAACCATGGAGTTTGTTAAATATAGTTGCATTAAATGCTAAATAGTAGCTATTAAAGTACAATATTTAAATTAAGTGTTCATGCATCCGATGCTTTAACGATAGTCTTAAACACAACCTAATTTCAGTAATAAAATTAATCTTGACAAAAAACAGGCATCTCATTTCTGAGATACCTGTTTTTTTATTAATTCAATCTCTTTCTTCTTATAATAACAGCACCACCGGCTATTGCTAAGATTCCAAATACTATAAGTATGTTAGAATCGATAACTGAACCAGTCTTTACTATTGTTGCAGGAGTACTTGTTGAACTTGCCCCTCCATTAGTTGATGTAGAGCCGTTAGTACCTCCTGTATTAGAGTTTGTACCTGAATTTGAATTACCGCTACCAGTATTTGTTGTAGCTTGCTTTTCAGCTAATATATATTGGCTAAAGTGAGGAGTCTTAAAGGTAACTTTGTTTCCATCTACCTTCGTACTCATCTCTTCAAATTTCTTAGTCTCTTCATTATAGTAGAATATAGCAAGTTTGCTCTTATCTAAGCCTTTCAATTCATTATCAGATAATGTTATTGTTATTGTTGCTTCTGCTTCATTACTGAATTTATGAACAGTAGTTTTGTTTCCGTTATCATCAACTATAGCTTCAAACTTAAATATTTTACTAACAGCCTTTAAGCCTTTAGTTAATGAAGCTCCGTCCTCAACTGTCGCATTTATAGTAACTTTAGAGCTATTTTTAATAAGTGTAGAATCAAATGCTGCAAATGGCAAGTTAATACTATTTGCACCAACATTTAATGTTAATGATCCTTTGCCTTCTTTCATTGCCTCTGTGTTCTCAATTACAAAGCTTGCAGTATTAGATGCATCAGTAGTAATCACATTGTTACCATCTTTATCTAGAGGTTTTCTTACTGAAACATTTATTGATCCATTGTCATTTTTATCAATCTTAACTGATTTTTTCACTGCAAATTTGATTTCTAAATTTGCTTTATTGCCTATTTTATCTACTGCAGTTCCAGCTATAATATGATCACCTTCAACATCAATAGCAGTTTTTCCATCATAAGCTTTTCCATCCAATAATAGATTAACTGTCGCGTCTTTATCATCCACTGTTATTTTTGGATTAACAGTATCTAGATATGTCTTTCCAGACTCTACATCTTTCACTGTAAATATTGGTGCTGTCTTATCAATTTCAAAGCTTACCTTTGCAGTTGATTGATTTCCAGCCTTATCTACTGCAGTTACCTCAAGAACATGTTTACCTTCAGCTGTAACTGTCTTAAGATCATAGTCTTTTCCATCTAATAAAGCTTTTACTGTTACTCCCTCTTCAGTATCAAGAGTTGGGGTAACATCTACATTATATAGCTTTCCATCTTCTACTCCTTTAATGCTTAGCTTTGGAGCTGTCTTGTCAATCTCAAACGCAACTGTAGCTTCAGAAACATTTCCAGCTTCATCGACAGCCTTAACCTTAAGAACATGTTTTCCTTCAGCTTCAATTGGTTCTCCATTATATTGTTTATCATCTAAAAGAACTGTTAGATTAACTTTCTTATCTGAAGTTACTTTTGGTGTTACTGCTTTATTATACACCCCACCATCAGTCACTCCTGATAAAGTTACATTCGGAGCTACTTTATCAATCTTTATTGATATCTTGTTTTCAGTTACATTACCTAAAGTATCTGTTGCTTTAAGTGATATGATATCACCATCTTTTACTGAAAGATCCTTAGCGAACTCTTTCTTATTAACTTCTGGACCTGTTTTGCCATCAACATTAACATTTAGAACAGGCTCTCCATTAATTTCGAATTTATATCCCCAACCATTATCTTCAACACTACCTTTTAAAGTTATTTTATCTTGATTAGTGACTATTAATCCGTCGCCATTTACTGCTGGAGTTTGAAGATTTATTATTGGAGCTACCGAATCACAGTTTATCTTAGTAGAGTAATTCATTATTGCCTTTCCACTTGCATCTTCTGCATATAGTGGAATAACATTAACACCTTCATTTAATTTAAGCTCTACCGCGAAAGTTCCATCCTCTGCTATTTTCACATCTTTACCTGCTATTTTAAAACTCTTAAGCTCTGTATTAACTTGACCACTTAATGTGTATGTGTTTAAGTTAGTATCAAAACCTTTAGTAAATCTATTATCGTAGAATGTCACTGGACCTGCATCACCAACCGTAACCTTAAACTCATTCATTCCGACATTGTAAACAAAGTCCTGAATACCAACAAAAACATCGTTCACATTATTAGTATTAAGAGAAATATCAAAATCATATTTACCATCTTTAACTTGAAGATTTTCTGCAGCAGTTTTTTCTCCATTTACGACAAGAATTGGAGCTTCAGAAGATAGTAACATATCCTGAACATTTAAAGTTATATGATATGGAACCTTTCCTGCCTTTGCTTCTCCATTTTGCTTTGCTGAAGCAAGGGTTATAACCGGTGCAGTAGTATCAACTTTTATTGGTACCTTATAGTCCTGTGGCTTAGCTCCATCAAAGTCAACCACTGCTTTTATATTTAAATAGTATTGTCCATCTGTAACTGCTTTTCTTTCACCAGTTGTAGCATCATAAAGCTTTCCATCCCAAGACAATTGATCGTATATCTCTCCCATTTGTCCAACAGGTTGGTTTTTAGCATCTGTTTCACTAAATACTTTCCTAGTTATATTCTTCTGATTTGCAAGTTTACCTATGGTACTACCATTAGCATCCTCCAAATCTACATCTACGTTTTTAGCATTTCTTAAGAAATATAAATATGGTATAAAATTATCAAAATTCATATCATCATTAGGAGATATTGCGATGAAGTCCTTATCCATTATAGGATTTTTATCCTCATCTATTCCTACTTGTCCTAAGATGCCATATTCAGCGCCTATATTAGTAAGTGGATATGATTGCTCTGATGGAAGTTGAGTAGCCTTATTGTCATAGATCATATTTTCTATAATCTTCTCCGCACCCCAATCACCGTAATATCCCATGAATGGTATAACTAGTGATGGAACCTCGGAAGAATTTAATTTTATAAAACCTTCGACAAATCTGTTAGTTGAAATTGCTTTAGGTATAGAGAGCTTTGCTTTAACCACAGCAGTTCCATTTGCTGGCACATTTACTGAACTCTTATCAAAGGTTACTGTTGCACCATCTACCTTTACGTCATATGACATAGTTGTAGTAGCATTTCCTTGTTCAGTTAAAACTCCACCATAGTTCTCTAAATCATACGTAGTCGCCTTATCTCCATAATTCTTAAGTGTCAAATCAAATTCAACTTGATTTCCTATCTGCTTTAAAGCTACGTAAGAATTACCGTCATTAGTAACTGTAACTTTATTGTTTATAGCTTTTTCTGTTTGGATCATACCAGCACCTTGTCTTCTTGGTGAATACGGTATTGTAGGATGCTGTTTGTCCATTTCAATAACAGCTGTATTTACTGCAGTATTTTTAGCTAGATCAACTAAATCTCTGCCTTTTAAATTAGGATTAGCTTTTTTAAGAGCTTCAACAATTAGAGCTTCGCTACCAGCCACGTGAGGTGAAGCCATTGAAGTACCACTCATAACTTCATAATCATTATTATTTACTGTTGAAAATATATTTCCACCTGGCCCAGAAATCTGAGGCTTAAAATCTAAATTCGGTGTAGGTCCCCAGGATGTAAAGTCAGAGAAATCTCCCGAATTTGTATTTGAAGTTACTATTCTTTCATTGCCAAACTTAACTTTACCACCACTTTTAGCTAGAGCTGCAAGCTTATTACCATCTGTATTCGTCACAAACACACCTGGAATAGTTATCGAGTTATCAGTTTGCATATTTATATAAGCATCTCCACCAGCTTCATGGTTATAAACTATAACTGCTGCTGCACCTTTATCCTGTGCATTCTTCTTTTTTGTTACAAAGTCTAAGCTTCCTCTTTTTATAAGAGCAACTTTTCCTTTAACATCTTGTTTAAAGTCACTTACTTGGCCAATACCACAATCAACTATCTCAAATTCTTTAGCTGAATCTAAAACTTTACTTGGAGCTACTTCAGAAGTCGTATAGCCAGACTTAGCACGACTTCCATCAAGCAGACTTATAGCTGAAAGTGTTACTGTTGTATTTTCATAGCTAGCAACCTGAAGTGCATCTTTTGCAAGTCCAGGAGAACCTACGAGACCAGTATCAGTCATCTCCGGCAACTTATATGGAGCTGTTGAATACTCTGAGTTACCTGCAGATACTACAACTACAGTTCCAGCATCAACTGCCCTTTTTATTGCAACTTGTTCTGGATCATCATCTTCTTGGAAGCTTGCAGTTGACCCTAAACTCATATTTATCACATCAGCACCTTGATTTACTGATTCTTCTATTGCTGCTACTATATCATCTGAAAAAGCGCCTTTTATTTCTGGATTATTAGAAAAAACCTTCATGGCCAAAAGCTGTGCTTCTGGAGCAACGCCTTTCACACCATTGTTAGCTTCTATATCTTCTTCACTTCCATTAGCTCCTACTATTCCAGCAACATGCATTCCATGCATACTTGAAGTAGTGTCTCTAACTTCGTCATTTTTATCTGCAAAATTATATCCATACGGAACCTTATCAGTATAGAACTTACCCAAACCTGGTTTTATATTATTATTTGTAAGTTTCTCCTTACTTGTATCTGTAAGCTTCATATCTTTATGATTATAATCTATACCAGTATCAATAATTGATACTACCATACCTTCACCTTTTAACCCCAAGTCTTTCCAAACCTTAGTCGCTTCAGTTAACTCTTTGGCTGAATTCATATCAGGGTAATAAACATTTACTACCTTAACATCCTTAACACCTTTTAGTTTCTTAATGGCGTCAATATCTTTAACCTTGGCGTCGATACTAAATCCATTTACAACAGTGCCAAAGGTATTCCTTATTTTATTTCCTGTTATTGATTTAACTTTTTCTTGAAGATTCTTTTGGTCATCTTTAACGGATTGTATGTCTGATTTAACTGCAGCTTTTAGCCCTTTTTTCTGAGCTTTATCTAATGCAGCTTCACCGTAAAGTTCAACTACAACCCTTACTGATTCATCTTGTTTCTTACCCTTTAACTTGTCCACTCTCTGTTCGAGCCTATTTTTTAATTCTTCTGCTACAATAGCTTTAGGATCTTTTGAAGCAATGTTTTTGTTTTCAACAGCTTTAGCTTCTTTAATAAATCCATTTGGAATTACCAAGGCTAGTGTAACAATCATACTTATAGTTTTTGATAAAAACTTTCTGTTTTTCACTAAATTACCCCCTTTTATAAACAAAATTACATTTATTGTATATTACAACATTCTATTCCACGAATCTCAAATTATCAATACTTATTTTATTTACTGCTTATTTTTGTATTTTTATTAAAAATATAGCCATTTTTAAACGAATTTTACAATTTTTATATATATATTAAATAATATACATATTCAGCCTTATAAAAAAGCAAAATAAAATATCCTATAGAGTAGTGGGAACATTTACTCCATAGGATAAACCTTTATTCTAGTTTTAGAATCTACTATTTAATTTTATATCTTATTCTTTATTTTTAATATTATATAAAAGAATACATTTATACCTAGAATTCATTAACTTCTTCTAAATCAGGAAGTGCAGCAATCGCTCCCATTTTAGTACATACTATTGCCCCAACTTTATTAGCAAAGGCTATTATAGCTTTCATTGACTCCATATCTCTTACATTTACCTTAGGTGATTCACTTTTGGCTAATTCGTATAGGACTGCACCAACGAAAGCATCTCCTGCACCTGTAGAATCTATAGATGTAATACTTATACTTTCTACCACTTCAATAGCTTTTCCATCAGTTATCATAGTTCCCTCTTTGCCAAGAGTTACTGCAACTATGCTTTTTCCTATTTCAGCAATATATTTTGCTGCAGCTTCAATGCTTTCTTTTCCTGATATTAAGAGAGCTTCCTCATCACTAACCTTAACAAAATCACAATGCTTTAAGCATAATTTAGATACTTCTATAAACTCTTCTTTTCTTCCTTTCCAAAGATCTTCTCTATAGTTTGGATCGAAAGATATGAAGATTCCGGCATCTCTTGCTTTGTTTATTAAATCAAAATATGTTTTTCTTAAATTACCTCCAAGAAGCGCAGTGGCAGATCCAAAATGAATTATCTTACTTTTCTTTACCTCTTCTATCTCTGCTTCTGATAATTCATAACTTTCGTCTGCACCTCTGTTGAATATAAAATCTCTTTCTCCATTATCTTTTAAGGATACAAATGCTAGAGTAGTATTTTGTTTCTCCATAAGCTTCATGTAAGTTGTATCTACTCCTACATCTTCTAGGGTATTCTTTAAAAACAAACCAAAAGCATCTGCTCCTACACTGCCTCCAAATGAAGCATCACCACCTAACTTAGATATTGCTGCTGTAACATTGGCTGGGGCTCCTCCTGCTTTCTTTATAAAGTTACTTCCTTCCACTAAACTACTGTTAACATCTGCACATATAAAGTCTATTAGCAACTCTCCAATACAAAAAACCTTATTCATAAATTCTCTCTCCTCCATCATTATCACTATAAATTCTTATATTTTTATATTCTCAAATTCTTATATTCTCAAATTCTTATATTCTTAAATTTAAAAATTCCTATATTGTTAAACTTTTGTATTGTTATATCTAAAAAGTTCTTTTATTTTTGTCTATGTTCACGAACATTGCTGAATTGAATAACGCTGTTCAAATTAAGTGGCTGCGCAGAAGACAAAATGTAAGTTAGATATTAAAATTAAGTTGTTTTCCTAAGCGCTTAACCATATAATTCCACTTTTATATAATTTAATTGTATTTTGTGTAGACTTTCCTCACATTATAAATATTAAATATTAGTAAATGTAACACTGAAAGGGTTTTAATTTCTGTTGTACAAGCCTATACTGAAATTAGGTAACTTATTTAATGACACTGAATTTTAATTTAGACAGTAGTAAAAGCTGTAATCAATAATAAAATTAGCTTTTAATTACATAAGTCTTTTATAAAACTCTGCTATCATTATAAACTAAGTCGCAAATATATTTTACCATATACCGTTTCATAAGGTAACGAGGAGGTTTAATTAATGAAATCTAATCCTATTATAATAATATCTTTAGATGGTCTTGGAAGAAAGGATTTCGAGTTCTTGAAGACTCTTCCTAGCTTTAGCAAATTACTTAGTACTAGTTCTTATTCCTATAAGGTTAATAGTATATATCCATCACTAACTTATCCAGCGCATGTGTCAATTGTAACCGGTAAAAAACCTGCTAATCATGGTGTAATTAACAATATCTTATTGCAACCAGGAGTGGACTCCCCTGATTGGTTTTGGTTTAAGTCTCAGGTTAACTGTGACACAATTTATGATCTAGCTAAAAAGGAAGGCTATACTACTGGGGCAATTTTATGGCCTGTAACAGGTAAAGCTGCAATAGATTATAATATGCCTGAAATCTTTGCAAATCGTTGGTGGTTAACGCAGCCTATGATATCTTTATACAGTGGAACACCATCTTATCAGCTTTTGATGAATTTTAAATATGGTTATCTCAGAGAAGGAAAGAAACAGCCTCATCTCGATAATTTCTCTACGGAGTGTGCACTTTATCTATTACAAAAGGAAAAAGTTGATTTTCTAATGGTTCATCTTACTGATGTTGATACTAATAAGCATCATCATGGTACAGAAAATGATGAGGTAACTAATGCTTTAAGAAGACATGATGTGAGACTTGGAAAAATTATAGAAGTCTTAAATACTCATGATTGTTATAAACAATCTACTATAGTTGTTTTAGGCGACCACTCTCTTATGGATACAAATAAAGTTATAAAGTTAAACACTTTATTTTTACAAGAGGGTTATATACCTAAAGATGAAAAAGGAAAACTTCAAGAGCCTAAGGTTTACCTAAATAATTGCGATGGTTCAGCCTATATCTATATTAAAGATAATGATATAGAATTGAAAGATAAAGTAATCAAATTACTAAAGGACTTTTCAAGTAACAATGATAATTGCTTAGAAGAAATTCTAAGTGGAGATGATTTGAAAAACTTAGGAATAGACAACAATTGTGCACTTATGCTAGAAGCTAAAGCAGGCTATTATTTTTCAAATGATTTAAATGGTGAAACTATAGAAGAAGTGGGAGAAAAGTACGATAAAGCAACCCACGGCTACTCGCCTTATAAAGAGGATTATCAAACTTTCTTTTTAATAAGTGGAGAAAATATCAAAAAGGACTTTGATATCGGAGAAATGAGCTTACTTGATGAAGCTCCAACTATATCAAAGATTATAGGCACCGAGCTTCCTTCTCCTGACGGAAGAGTTCTTAGTAGCATTTTTAACACTAAGAAATAATTAATTATACGCTGTGAAAACACCGTGCCGAAATTAAATGGTTATTCATCCAATGCTTCAACAATATTCTTAAACACAACAAAGTTAAAAAGCACCACTGCAAAGCCTCCTGCTAAGTAGTGATGCCTTTTTTTATTGTCTAGTAAATATTATATGTTTTCCGCCTTCAATTGATACTAATTTACAGCTTACTCCATAAACTTCTTCTATATTTTTAACATTTATAACATCTTCTGTCTTTCCATAAGCAAATATTTTTCCGTCTTTCATTATCACTGCATTATCAGTGTAGGTCAAAGCCAAGTTTATATCATGAAGTACAGCAATTATGGTCTTTCCTGAAGCGCTTAGCTTGTTTAGAATATGAATAATTTCTAACTGATGCTTTATATCTAAATTAGATAGTGGCTCATCCAGTATTATGCACCTACTATCCTGTGCTATGGCTCTAGCAAGCAATACTCTTTGTCTTTCGCCTCCACTAACTTCTGTAATTAGCTTATCTTTTAAATCAAGGATTTCAGTTGCTTTCATTGCTTCTTCAACTTTTTTTATGTCTTCGTTTGTCTCAGTTCCAAGAAACCTTATCTTATTATTCCTTCCCATCATAACTACATCATAACAAGAAAACTCCATTTCAAGCACTGTGTCCTGAGGCACATAACTTATTATATCTGCAAACTCTTTAGCCCTTATCTTATCGACACCTTTATTTTCAATAAGAACTTTCCCTTTAGAGGGACTTAGATATTTTATAATGTTTTTTATCAAGGTTGTTTTACCACTTCCATTTGGTCCCACAATTGAATAAAACTTTCCCGCTTCAAAGGTTAAATCTATATCCTTCAATATAGTTACTTTATTTAGATTATATTGTAATTGTATAATATCTATTATAGACATATTCATGCTCTCTTTCTTTTCCAAAGAAGATATATAAAAAATGGAGCTCCAAAGAGACTTGTTATTGCTCCAACAGGTAATTCTGTAGGAGATAATAATATTCTAGCCAAAGTATCACAGCCAAGTGAAAATATAGCTCCTAATACAAAGGAAAATGGAAACAGTTCTCTATGATTTGCTCCTACAATAAGCCTTGCAATATGAGGTATTATGAGTCCTATAAAACCTATAATCCCACTTACTGAGACTACCACAGCAATCATAATTGAACTTACCAATATAATCAGCTTTTTAAGCTTATCTACTTCCACTCCCAAAGAATATGCACCTTCATCTCCAGAAGCTAATATATTAAATTGTCTATAAAGTAGCTGAAAACTAATTGATATAATTATAACTACTGGTGCAACAATCAATATTTGACTGTAGGATGCTTCATTAAAACTTCCCATAGTCCAATATATTATTCTTTCCATAGCTTCTCTATGTAAAATCATTGAAAGCGATATAACTGATGAAAACAAGAAGTTTATAGCAACACCTGCCAGTAATAGTGTTGTGGTAGGAAGCTTTTTACCGACCTTTGCTATGTTATAAACTAGAATTAGCGAAATAAAAGCTCCTAAAAATGCAAGTATTGTAGTAAAAAACACACCATAGTTCTCCAACTTAAAAACAATAGAAATGGTAGCACCTACCGCCGCCCCAGAAGATACTCCAAGAACGTAAGGATCTGCCATTGGGTTTTTAAATATCCCCTGAAAGGCAGCTCCACTTACTCCAAGTCCCGCCCCAACTAAGGCTGCCAATATTATTCTTGGTAACCTTATGTTAAATATTATCTTCTCATATATTGAATCTATATTCACGCCAATTATTTTAAGCCATATTAATCTAACAGCCTCACTAGATTTTAACGATGCTGAACCTACCGTGATGGAAGCTACTACTAAAACTATCAGTAAAATAAAAAGTACTGCTAGTAGTCTTTTTTTCTTCATTTAGCTACCTCTTAAAAAGCTTCTGGATGTAATATTTTCGCAAGCGCCTCTAGGCCGTCTGCTTGCCTTGGTCCTTGTCTAACTAGCATATTGTCATCTATTTCAAAAATTTTGTTAGCTTTAACTGCAGGAAGATCTTTGTATCTATCTGCTTGTATAAATCTTTTTTTAGCATCATATTTGTCAGATAATATTATGACATCAGGATTATTCTCAACTATTTTTTCAAAGTTGTAATTCCATCCCTTAACATCCTTAGCTATATTATCTCCACCTGCTTTTTCTATAAGCTCACCAACAAAAGTGTCTCCGCCTGCTGTGAAATCTTGTTTGCCAAAGTCAACAACATAATATAATTTGATTTTCTTAGAAGCTTTTATCTTTTCTTCAACCTCTGAAACCTTTTTCTTCATTCCATCTACTATCTTTTGTCCATCATTCTTAACTCCGAGAACTTCTGCTATATCTAAAACATTCTTATATGCTCCATCAAAATTATCCTCTCCATAAAGCACTGCAACCTTAATGCCAAGATCTTCAAGCTTTTTAAGCACTTCCTTAGAAAAATGTGCTCCAGCTATTACTAAATCGGGCTTAAGTTCAGTTATTTTCTCTATATTTGGGTTTTCTAATCCCCCTACATTTTCTACCTTAGAAACTTCTGCTGGGTAATCATCGTAGTCTGATCTTCCTACTAAAATACTTTCCTTCTTTAAAGCAAATATAGTTTCTGTAGCACCTGGTGATAAAGTTACTACTCTTTGAGGCACTCTATCTAAGGATACTTCTCTATTATATGAATCAGTTATTTTTATCACTTTACCTTCTTCACTTTTTGATTCACTCTTTGTGCAAGCCATTAGAGATAAAGTAAATACTAATGCTATTATTACAATTGATAACTTCTTTATACTTTTCAATTTCTATTCCTCCTTAAATCCTATATAATATCAACTTATTTATTTAAAAATTCCAACACTGCACTATCTTTGTATACAGTGATCAAACTATAACAGCCATGATTAACATTGAATTTATAAAAACCTTCATAATTAAATCCTAAAAGCATACATAATATTACTTTTATGGTGCCCCCGTGAGCAACTATTGCAATATTGTCCTCTTCCTTTGATGCATTTATAATTTTCTTAATTCCTTCGCATACCCTATTATAAAAATCCTTAAAGCTTTCTCCTTCGGGAAATTCAAAAGTCCTAAAATCATCTATAAAGCTTTGGAACTGCTCACTATAATTTTTGCTTATATATTTATAATCTTTACCCTCCCAAACTCCAAAGTTTATCTCATTTAAACTTGAGACTTCTTCAAAGCAAATTGTACTACTTGAAAAATCAAAAATTGCCTCAGCTGTTTTTTTCGCTCTTTTTAGTGCAGAATAGTAGACCTTATTTACATTTATATTTTCTAACTTACTCTTTACCTTTAGATTTTGTAGATTTCCTTCTTCACTTAATGGATAATCCATAATGCCTTGATATAAGCCTTTATAATTACCTTCTGTCTCTCCATGTCTTATTAAGATAAGCTTCATAATATCTCCTCTTAAAGATGAATAACTCTAAAATATGGTGCTCTTAATGCACTGTGTTGAAATTAAGCAGTTATACATCCGATGCCTTAATGAGCTTACGCAGAGAATTAATATGATTTTTTCATATTCCATGGCTAAAACTGTAAACTCACTACGTTCGAACAGTACAGTTTTTTACGCCACTCCATCTGACAAAATCATTTAATTCTAACAGCTCGCTCATATAGCATATCCTTTATAACCACTTAATTTCAATAATACTACAGTTGAATTAAACTTTTTAATAAACAGAAAACTATCAATACAAGTACTTCATTTAACTCAACACTTGCTCCTAATATGTCTCCTGTTATACCATCTAGCCTTTTTTCTATATAAGATCTAAATAACATTGTAAAAATAAACCCTACTATTATAACTATAAGCCCATAAATTCTTCCTAAACCTAAAGTTATAATTAAGCCTAAAATCAAGGCAATACTAAAGGTTAACAAAGAAATCTTACCTATAAATAGATCCCCTAAACCTTCTTTCTCCCTTGCATATCTTCTTTTGTACATCAAAAGCGTAGCTAAAGTTCTACTAAGTACTGGAGAAATCAAAAGAGCTGAGTATATGTTAACCTCTGAAAGTTCTTGGATTGCTGCAAATTTTAGAAGTATTAGTGCAACAAGGGCCAGTACTCCAAAGGTTCCAACTCTGCTATCTTTCATGATTTCAAGAATCTTATCCTTGCTTCTACCTGAAAATATTCCGTCGGCGGTATCACTTAAGCCGTCTAGATGCAGACCTCCAGTAACAATAATATGTGATATTATTGTAAATACTGCTGGCAGCATTCCATGGAATAACTTGCTTGTAATTATATATATAAGTAAATCTATCGCACCTATTATAAGTCCTACTAAAGGAAAGTATCTTACTGCATCCGAAAAATCCTCTCTTTTAACTTCTAAACTTAAGTTTATAGGTATTCTAGTCATAAACTGTATAATCAAAATAAACTTTTTCAATTCATTCACCCTTAATCCTTACAGGTATACCTGATACAACTAGGTAAACTTCATCTGCTTCTTTTGCTAATCTTTGATTTACTCGCCCTGCTATATCTCTAAATTCTCTAGACAACTTGTTTTCTGGTACTATTCCACTTCCAACCTCATTAGTTACTATAACGGTTTTGCAATCAAAGTTTCTTAAACCTTTTATTAAATTATCAATCTCAAAGATAACCTTCTGCTCAATTAAATTATAATCATCATTGCCATCATCACTTAAATTCTCTAATAATATATTAGAAATCATTATAGTTATACAATCAACAATTACACCATCATAAGTTATATTACTACCTAGTATCTTTTCAAATTCAGCTTGGAAATTTTTATAACTTTCTAAGGTATGCCAATGGCTTGGTCTTTGATCTCTGTGCTTCCTGACTCTATCTTTCATTTCCTCATCAAAAGGTATTGAAGTTGCAATATACAAAACTTCTAGTTCACTTTTAAGTAATGATTCTCCAAAAGAAGACTTTCCACTTCTTGCGCCTCCAGTTACTAAAGTAATCATATCTTTTCCTCCCAAAGCCCCTTATAATTATCTAAATCTACATTACCTTCTTCAAAGGTTGCCATTTCATTCATTATCTTTGTAGAAGCTTCTATTATATTAAAAGCCAATGGACATCCAGACCCTTCTCCGAGTCTCATGGATAAATCTAAAATTGGCTCTAATCCTAACTCAGATAAAACTAAGTTATACCCTTTTTCCATTGATATATGAGATGGAAACATAAAATCTTTAGTGACTTTATTTAACCTGTGCGCTATTAGGGCTGCAATTGCAGAAATGAATCCATCTATAACTACTGGCATCCTATACTTTGCTGCCCCTAAATATACTCCTACAAGTCCAGCGATATCAAAGCCTCCAACCTTATGTAAAACATCTAATGGATCCTTAGAATTAGGCTTATTTACTTCTAAAGCTTTTTTTATAACCTTCTTTTTCTTTTCAAAAGCTTCATCAGTAAGCCCCGCTCCTCTACCTACGGCTTTATCGATAGAGCAACCAGTTAAGGCAATTAATATTGAAGAACTAGAAGTGGTGTTTCCTATTCCCATCTCCCCTGTGCCTATAAGGTTATAACCTTCTTTTTTAAGCTTTGAAACTAAGTCAATTCCTGCCCCAATAGCTGTAAGAGCTTCTTCTCTTGTCATGGCTTCACCCTTAGCAATATTTGATGTGCCTTTCCTTATCTTACAGTTTATTAGCTTACTATGATTTATTTCTTCATTGATACCTATATCTACAACCTTTAAATCACAATTGTTATGTCTTGCTAAAACACCAACTCCCGTTACACCTTTTATGAAATTTATTGTTTGAGTTGCAGTAACTACTTGAGGAGCTGATGCTACGCCTTCTTCACATACTCCATTATCAGAACACATTATAACCACTGCTTTTTTTGTGATATGATTATATAATTCACCTGTTATTCCAGATAACTTTATAGCTATCTTTTCAAGCTTTCCAAGACTACCTATAGGCTTTACTAAGTTATCTATTCTTTCTTTAGCTTCAGTCATAGATTTTTCATAAAGAGGCTGTATATTCTTTATTAGACTTGCTTCCTGCACTTTAATACTCCCCCCAACTAAAACTATTTATCTGTGAATTTTACTTTGTGCAAATTTATCAACAAATAAAATATAATTATCCACAGATTTATCTAACATTAAAATCTTATATTTTGTCTATATTTTCTTCTAAAACAAAAAAATCTCTGAAGCGAGCTTTTTCAGTGAATTTTTTTTGCGCATCCGCCTTTTCTGAACGTATGTGAAGAATCTTACCGGCGACATAACTTTGTTTTTATACTGTTTAGCTTAAATCTCTGTTCTACCAATTAATATTGCTAGATTTAGGTATCAAAAAATTTTATACTTTCATAGACAGTAAAAAAAACCTCCCTAAGGAGGCTTTTTTATAACTATTCTTCGAATCAATATATCTATATTAAACTAAATAAATAGATAAAACTTACTCTCAGTATTAATAAAGCTATATTTAAACTTAAATATATCCGAACTTTTCAACAAAACAGCTCTATATCATCAAAAAATCCCTTTATTAATAGTAACTTCTCCACCCCGGAAAATTAACTTTTCTTACGGCAGGTTTTCTGGCTTTGAGTCATCCTACTTTTTGCTCCTTCCCAAGTATTAATATGTTCATAATCTTTAACTACAAACTACACATGCTAAAAAATATAAACATACACCTTTATCACAAGCATTGTTTGAACTTACTAGATAAACATTCTTAACTCAGTGGATAAAAACTTAAATAATATAAGTTTTAGTGCAAATTTCGTCATCATCACAGTAACGGGGGCTGCAAAGGTCTTTCACCTTTTTCCCTTTTAACTTCTATTGAACAAATGTATTTGTCCTTGAAGCACCAATAAGAACTTATTAAATTGTCAACTAAATTATAGTATTCATATTTATTATAGTCAATATTACAGCTTTTTAACTTTTCTTTTTTTAGTATATTGTTTTATTAGATATACAACTATTCTTATTATCAAATAAATTATAAATATGTATAAAAATCCCCATACACCTGCTACTATATCTGCAAACTCCATATTCCCTCTTTTAGTTATCTTTTGTTCTATTTCAATACCAAAAACTATTACAAGTAATACGGTAAAGGTATATATAAAAGATATAGCTGTAATACTATATTTTGCGAGCCATTTAAATAACATTTGAGTTCCTGCGAAAATTAAGATACCTATAATTCCTATAATTATAAAATGAAGTTGTTTGTCTGTAAAGTTATATCCAGAACCCTGTGCTTTTTGTATAAAAACATCATGTATATCATTTAATGCTCTCATTAAAGCTTTTACTATTGCTACCATCCATTACTCCCCCCTATGTTTAGTCTTATGTTATAGCTAATTCTTAAAATGTTCAAGTAGAAAATTATTGATAAATTATAAATACTTCTTAAATAATATTACTACCTAAAGACCATTTATTACAAGCAATAGTTAAAAACTTAAAACTATGTTAATATATAACATCAAAAAACCTACCTAAAGTAATACTGATTTTTTATAATAATCAGCATTACTTTAGGTAGGTTTTAAGCTTTAGTTCTACTAAATTGATGTTTTGAAATTAAGTAGTTAGGCATCCGATGCTTTATTGAGCTTACACATAATAACTTAACTTCAAAAACCTTCGAAAACATAGTCTAATTTTTTAGCTATTAAGCGTCCTTTTTAAGAACTTCTCTTTCAATTACTTCTATTACTCCATTATCATCATTACTTCTAGCCATAAATCTTCCATACTTCTTTAACTCCTCAGGTGCATTTACCATAACGTAGCTATGGTAAGCATTTTGAAGCATTTGAATATCATTAAAGTAGTCTCCAAAAACCATAGTTTCCTCATGGGTTATGTTGAATTTCTGCTGAAGATAGTTAATAGCAACTCCCTTATCTATATCTTTTCTAAAGATGTCAACCCAGTCTTGTCCTGAAACAGTAACTTGAAGTTCTTCTTTCCACTTCTTATCAATCTTTTTGTATGAGTTCTCGCTTGAACCTTCTAGATCAAAAATTGCTACTTTTAAAAAATCATCTTCTATATCCTCAAAATTTTCTACTTGCTTCCTATTATAATAATATTTTTGCAATTCTTTTAAGAATCTAGGATTTGTATCTTTATAATATCCGTACTTCTTTCCACATACTACTGGAAAACAGTTAGGTATTTTGTTTACCGCTTCTAAAATTTCCATAATAGTTTCTTTAGGTAATATCTTAGAAAAAAGTTCTTTTCCGTTATGAACAACGAAAGAACCATTCTCTGCTACAAAAAGCATCTTATCCTTAGCTTTTCCAAAATTATCAGCTAAAGTATAATACTGCCTTCCACTTGCCGCTACAAATATTACACCTCTATCTATCAATTCATCTAAAGTATCAAAGAACCCTTCTGGAAGTTCCCCCTTGCTATTTAGTAATGTTCCATCCATATCTGTTGCGATTAATTTTATCATTAAACAACCTCCATCTCTAAACTCATATATATAGACGCAGCTTAAACACTGTGTTGAAACTAATTGATTAGGCATTTTAAAAATCATTTATTTATAATTGATCCCTCATATAGCATCTACTGCGTAAGCAATCAATTTCAACAATATCCTTAGCCATAAGAAAAATCTAAATCATAGTATTATAAATATGTATTTATAATACAATTTGAAACATCTAATAATAATTATTTATAAGTATATTTTATCATATGTTGAAGCATAAATCTACGGAGGTCCATAAATGATACTTCTTATCCCATTAAAATCTAGTATTTAGGAATTAATTCTATCCTACCATTGGAAAACTTTATTAATTTATTAAAGATATCTTCAAGTGCTTTAAGTATGTGAATTGCAGAATTTTTATCTAATAATTCATGAAAATGCTTGTTTATAAATTTCTGTATCCCTCTTAAAAGTATCTCAACAACTTCTTCTGGAAAATCCACTTCAAGGCTCCTCTTTTCAATTCCATCTTTTATTACACCTAAAATAATGGGATAACATCTATTAAAAAATTCTTCTTCAAGCGCATTATTTAATTTTAAGTTATTACTATCTGTCTGAGCATTCGTAAATACAAGGCTATTATTAGCACCTAAAAACATTGATTTTAAAATTGCTTCTAATTTAGAATTTGGATCTAAATTTGAATTATAAATACTTATTAGCGGTACTATATACTCATCTAACCGCCTTTTCAAAAGCTCACCTAGTATTTCTTCTTTTGAAGTAAAATAATGATAAAAAGTTCCTTTTGCTATAGATAAACTATTAACTATTTCATTAATTGAGGTATTGTCATACCCCTTCTCAATAAATAATTCTAGAGCTTTATCCATTATTTCAGTTTTTCTTTCTAAAGGGTCTTTTACAATTCTCTTCATTTTATTTCTAAGACCTTTCCTGCTACTCTATCTTTTCCACAAACTCTATTTACAGCACCAAACTTACATGCTTTACTACATTCACCACAAAGCATACAATCTGATGACTCCATATTATTATGCTGAACCTTTTCCATAACGTCTATACTCATAGGGCAACTCTTATTGCAAGACCCACATTTTTTACAGTTACTTGGTTCTGCCTTCAATTTTAATGAAGGCACATTAAGCTTACTTTTTATTTTACTTCCAGTTATATTCAAGATAGACATTGGGCATAAGTAATGGCAAGTAGCTCTTTTACCTAAAATAATAGGTAGAACTGCAAGTAAAGTCAATATAGTAAAATACCCAATAAGATTCGATATCTTATCTACACTAACATAACCTTCTGTAAGGTAAAATAACTTCAACTTGTACCCACTATTAAAAATTAAAGCAAATATTATTATAGAGATCCAAGTAACCCCAAGTAAATATTTTAAAATCTTTAACCCTTTGATTTTCTTAAGTGGTTTTTCAATGCACCTATCTATTATCATCTGCCAAGCACCATATGGACACACATAAGCACAAAAAGCTCTACCTATAAAAAGTGATGATAATGCCATGATTGTCCACACTACAAATGCTCCAGATATAAATTTATTAAATAACCCATCAATTATGATGTATGGAGAAAAAAAGTTAAGAGTAATCGGTAATGTAAAGAACATAATCAATAAAACTAGCCTTCTTTTATTTTTCATAATCAAATCTCCTTATATGGATTTATATTATTATAATTCATTATACTTCGTTGACCGACCGTCGGTCAATAGCGTTTGTAAGTTTTCAATACTCACTGAAAATTTTGAAAATTGTTAGAATTAAACTAGTTTATATTTACTTAACTATGATACAATATTGTTAATTAAAGGATACATCATATAAAAATAAAGAAAGGTTGATTCAATGAAAATCACACATTTAGCACTATGGACTAGAGACTTGGAGAGGACAAAAAACTTCTACACAAAGTATTTTAATGCTGTCCCTAATGAAAAGTATCATAATGAAAAAACAAAATTCAGCTCATACTTTCTATCTTTTGATGATGGTTCTAAGCTAGAAATTATGGAGAAACCGACTGTTCTTTCAATAAATGTTTCTAAAGATTATGAGTGCTTTGGTTATGCTCACGTAGCCTTTTCTGTTGGAAGTGTAGAGAAGGTAGACGAATTGACAAAATTACTAGTAGATGACGATTTTACTGTTGTCAGCGGACCAAGAACCACTGGAGATGGTTATTATGAAAGTTGTATACTAGATCATGAAGGCAATAGAATTGAAATAACAGTATAACTTAAAGTTTAAGTTATAATCCTATAAACAAATAAAATTTTACGGAAAATAAGGTTAAAATATAGAAAAACTCTATATTCTAACCTTTTATTTTATGATTGGTATTTTTAAAATTCAGAGGTCGCTACCTCCGATACTTTAATGATCTTCATAAAGAATTAATATGATTTTCTACAATTCCATAGCTAAAACTGTATAACTCACTACGTTCGGACAATACAGTTTTTAAACGCTATTCCATTTACAAAAATCATTTAATTCTAATTATTCGATCATATAGTATCTCCGTATCGCCCTCTGAATTTTAATATCAAAAGAAATCATATGCTATATTAGTCTTGAATTACTTTTGGTTACTAAGTTCAATAAATCTTTCTATATCCTCTTCTATTATCTTTAAGGAGCTTCTCCAGAAGTCTACTGAATGTATATCAACTCCAATGATTTTTGTAACGTCAGCTATCTTTCTATCACCTGTAGATGCTAGTAACTCGTCATAAACTTTAACGAATTCTTCTCCTCTTTTTAGGTACTCTGCATAAAGACCTTTTGCGAATAATAATCCAAAGGCATATGGAAAGTTGTAGAAGTTGTATTCTGCATCATAGTAGTGAGGTTTACACGCCCACATATATGGATGCAAATATTCAGGGTCTAACCCATCTCCATAGGAGTCTTTTTGAGCCTTGAGCATTATCTCATTCAAATCCTCTGCACTTAGAGCACTTTCTTCTCTTCTTCTAAACAATTCACTTTCAAATAAGAATCTAGAATATATGTCTACTATTACTTGAGTACAGTCACCTATCTCTGTTTCAAGTATTGAGAAAGCTTCCTCTTTTGTTGCAGTCTTGATTGCAGCTTTTTTAACTATAGTTTCACAGAAGGTTGAAGCTGTTTCTGCTATTGGCATTGGATAGTCAGAGTTTAATACGCTCTTATCCTTAACACAATCATCATGGTATCCATGACCAAGCTCGTGAGCTAAAGTCACTACATCACCAAAGTTGTTTCCGTAGTTTAAAAGCACTCTACTTTGTTTTATGAAATGAAGATTTGAGCAGAAAGCTCCTCCAACCTTTCCTTCCTTTGGCATAACATCTATCCAATCATTATCAAAGGCTGTTCTTGCAAAGTCAGCTAGATTGTCACTGAAAGTTCTGAAGTTATCCTCAACGAACTTTTGTCCCTTTTCATATGGGAAGTCCATATCAGCATCTCCCATAGGTGCAAAAAGGTCATAGAATGGCAATCCATTTTTATAACCTAAAAGCTCCGCTTTTCTTCTCAAATACTTTCTAAAAGTTGGCAGACTCTCTTTCATAGCAGTTAGCATAGCTTCTAGAGATTCTTCATCCATTCTCGAATTTATTAAAGTTTCTTCTAGAGGAGACTCATATCCTCTTAATTTTGCTAGAGTTATAACTTCTCCCTTTATTCCATTTAGTGCAGCTGCTATTCCTGCATCTACTTTTTTATAAGCCTTTAACTCCGCTTCATATGCATTTTTTCTTACTTTCAAATCTTTATCATATGCCATATTCCTAACAACAGTAAGAGGTAATGCCTTTACTTCACCATCTACTTCAATATCTACAAGTACAGTTGAAGTTAAGAGATCCCTAAGCTTTGACCAAGAGTTAGATCCAGTATTCCTAAGTTTTGCTATTACTGCTTCTTCCTTATCACTTAAAAGATACTTACTTCCTTGTACTATTTCATTTAAATAGAATTCATGTTCCTTTAAAAGGTTAGAAGAATTAATAAGCTTATCAATTGCAGAAATTTCGCCTATCCACTTTTCTATATTAGCTTTAGGTTCTGCAAATGCACTATTTTTTTCATGTAGTATATCCGAATATTTAAGTGCTGCTTTATTTTTTGTATCAACACTTAAAGTGAGGTTAACAAACGAGAATAGTCTACTAAATAAGCTTTCAACTTCAATAGACTTATTTATAAAATCTTCTAGTTTATTTTTTTCGTCTTCATGCGAAGCACATATTACATCAACAAGTTTTTTATAGGATTCAGATAATTCATCAACTCTTTTTAAATCTCCTATAAAATCTTCACCTTCAAAAGAACTGTAGATTTCTTTTAAACTCCAATTTAATCCCATTATAGTCCTCCAATCATATGCCATTAATAAAGTAACCTCATTGAGTATTACTAAATAGACAGAATTTTCTTATATAAATTATAGCACTTTTCCTATATTAATCCACAGGCTTATGGTTATTAATAAAATTATTTTTATGAAATAAAAATTTTATTATTACTTTTTATATTGACTAATAGCACTCACACTGTATATACTGTTTATATACAGTATAGATAATATATACACACTTTGCAAAGGAGCCTAATGAATGAGGATAATTATCTCAAATACATCTGGTGAACCAATATATGAGCAAATATCGAGCCAGATCAAGAACCATATATTTACCGGCGAATTATCAGAAGGAGATGCTCTTCCTTCTATACGAAGCCTGGCGCAGGAATTAAAGATAAGCGTTATAACCACAAAAAGAGCCTATGAAGAGCTTGAGGACGAAGGCTTCATTCAGACAATCCCAAGTAAGGGATCTTATGTAGCAAGCAAAAACAAAGAACTTATTAGAGAAAAGCAACTTAAGCTAATCGAAGATAAACTTCTGGAGGTAATAGAAGAAGGTAAGATATTAAATTTATCAGTTGATGACTTAAAAGATATGCTGCAGATTCTGCATGATAGTAATAAATAGATATAGTTTTAAGCTCTGTATCATCACATTATTCTCAATAGTGATATCAATGAAAATTTAAATGAAATGATATGTTAAAGTGCTGTGTTGAAATTAAATGCTTATCCATCCAAAGCTTTAATGAGCTTACGCATATAGCATCTTCTGTATAACCATTTAATTTCAATAATATTCTTAAACATAAACAAATAAAAAAGGAGTTATTTTATGGATAATATTTTAGAAGTAACTAATCTTTCGAAATCTTATAAGGATTTTGCTTTAGATAATATTAGTTTCAGTTTAAAAAGAGGTTATATAATGGGCTTTATAGGACCTAATGGTGCTGGAAAGAGCACAACTATAAAGCTAATTATGAATCTTATAAAGAAAGATTCAGGCAGTATTAAGATCTTTGGGAAAGACAATATCTCTTCTGAAAAAGAACTTAAGCAAAAGATTGGCTTTGTTTATGATGAAAATTATTTCTATGAAGATTTAACAACTACAGAAATGAAGGATATTGTATCTCCGTTTTACAAAGAATGGGATAATAAAGCTTTTAATAAATATATGGATGAATTTGCGCTTCCTAAGAAGAAAAAGATTAAAGACTTGTCTAAAGGCATGAAAATGAAGTATTCACTAGCAATAGCGCTTTCTCATAATGCAGAGTTCATAATAATGGATGAACCTACTTCTGGATTAGACCCTATATTTAGAAGTGAAATGCTAGATATACTATATTCTATAATCCAGGATGAAAATAAATCTATATTCTTTTCCACCCATATAACTACTGACTTAGAAAAGATAGCTGATTATATAACTTTCTTAAATAATGGAAAGATAGTATTTTCAAAAGAAAAGGATGAAGTGCTTGAAAACTATAGAATTGTGAAAGGTGATACAACGCTCTTAGATAGAGATACTAGAAAAAACTTTATAAGCATAAAAGAAAATTCTTTTGGCTTCGAAGCGTTAACCGATGATGCTAGCTCCATAAAAAGGATCTTTGGAGATAAGGTTCTTTTAGAAAAAGCTTCACTTGAAGATATAATGGTCTATTCAATAAGGGGGAACAGAAATGCTTAATTTAGTATTTAAAGATTTATTAATACAAAAAAAATCTTTCTTAATAGCAATTTTGTACGGTGCTGTGTTCACAGTGACCTTTTCTAACACAAGTAATCCTGAAAGTATATTTATTGCAGTTCCATCAGTTATAGGCTATCTTTTTGTGACATATGCATGTGCTTATGATGATAAGAATAAATCTGAAATAATGCTTAACAGCCTTCCTATAAGCAGAAAGGATATAGTATTATCTAAATATTTATCTATTGTTTTATATGCAATAATTGGAGTTTGTATTGCATTTATATTTACCACAGCCGTTAAATATTTGAAATTCGGCAATGCCAGTAGATTTATGAACCTAGAAGATGTACTAGGAGCCTTTATAAGTATTACATTTCTATGTTCAATTTATTATCCAGTATACTTTAAGTTTGGATATTTAAAATCAAAATATCTAAGTATGTTTATGTTACTCGGATCATTCTTTATACCTGCAGCTATCATTGAATTTGTAGGTAAAGGAAATACCGCTGATATTATAGACTATTTAAGTAAAGTTCCTGAAGGAATACTTAAAGCTTCTGTAATCTTAATATTAGCTGTTATTCTACTAGCTTCATCTTTATTATCTTTAAGAATTTATTTAAAAAGAGATTTATAATATAAATCACACCATATATAAAAAGAGAGTGCTACGTAAAGCACTCTCTTTCTATATAGTCTATTGATTAGCTTCTTCTATTTCTTCGAATAATTCTTTTAGATTAATTACTTCTATTAAATCAGCAACCTTAGCATACGCTCTTTTTACATGTTCCTCTGAAGGTTCTACCAAATCAGGTACAAGTATGCATCTCATTCCACCAGCTACCGCCGCTTCTAACCCTCTTTCTGAGTCTTCTAGTACTATGGCGTTTTCAGGCGCAACGTCTAGCTTTTTACAAACTGTTAGAAATATTTCTGGATCTGGTTTACCTTTTGTTACTTCATCCCCACAAATAACTCTATCAAATTTATCAAAAACACCTGCTATATTTAAAAGCTTAGAAGCTCTTTCTCTACTACTTGAAGTAGCCACTGCTCTTTTTATGTTATTTTCTTGCAGATACTCTAAAAGTTCTGTAAGACCTTTCTTTATTCCAAGTCCTTCTTCTTCAATTATTCTAGCTACGCATTTACCTTGCTCTGCATACATATTATCGAAAGGAAAATCTTGTCCAAATACTGTTTTAAATTGATTAGATATAGAAGCGCTATTCATTCCTAACAGTCCCAGAAGAAATTGCATCGGAATATCATAATTATGTAGTCTGCCTACTTCCTGCCATGCTCTCTTAGTAAGTGCCTCAGTATCAAACATTAATCCATCCATATCGAAGATAACTAGTTCTATTCTCGCCATAATTAAATCCTCCAACTAAATAGCATAGTTTTTCCTAAATTATATCATCATCTATTAAAATAAATTTTTCTTATTTTGAAAGTGCAAATACATGTACTAGGCATTTTAATGAAATTAATTTTATAAATATTCTTCAAGATAAACTTTTAAAAATAAAATTAACTAAATGAGGATACATAACTTCCTTTAGTTAATTTATCTTTAATAGACCTTAACTATCTTAAAGCCCTTTCTTTCTAATTCGTCTGTGATTAACTGAACATGTTCGTGACCATTGGTTTCAACTGTAACTTCCAGCTGAACTTTCATAAAGGCATCAAAGGTTTTAAACTTATTATGATCTAGCTTTATTATATTAGCATTTAAATCCCCCAATATTTGAGATACTTTTTGTAATTGTCCCGGCTTGTCTAAAAGCTCAACAGTAAAGCAGAACTTTCTTCCACGAGATACAAGTCCACGGTCTATCATTGATGCAATTGTTAAAACATCTATGTTTCCACCACTAATTACACATGCTATCTTCTTATCTCTTTCGTTTATCTTTCTTAAGGCTGCCAAAGGTAATACCCCTGAAGTTTCTCCTATAAGCTTATGCTTTTCAAGGAGTATAAGAAAAGCTTCCATAACCTCTAAATCAGAAACTGTTACTATCTCATCTACATATTTTTTAATTAATTTAAAATTCAAATCACCAGGGGTTTTTACTGCTACCCCATCGGCAATTGTCTTTAAATTCTCTAGAGAAATAACTTTATTATTCTCTATGGACAACTTTACTGCATTTGCACCTTCTGGTTCAACCCCTATTATTTTAATTTTAGGATTGATTAATTTAGCTGCAACAGCTATTCCACTAATAAGACCACCACCACCAACTGGCACCATTATGCAATCTACATCTTTTAGTTCATCCAAAATTTCAATTGCAATAGTTCCCTGACCTTCTATAACATCTATATCATTAAAAGGATGTACAAATGTATATCCATTCTTTTGTTCCAATCTCTTTGCTTCTTCATAAGCCTCATCATAACACTCTCCATGAAGCACAACATTTGCTCCAAAGTTTTTTGTAGCTTCAACCTTAATAAGTGGAGTAGCTTTTGGCATAACTATAGTTGCTTTTACCCCTAATTTTTGAGCTGCTAGAGCCACGCCTTGAGCATGATTTCCTGCCGAAGAAGTTATTAGCCCCTTTTTCTTTTCTTCTTCAGTAAGCTTGCTTATCTTGTTGTAAGCTCCTCTTATCTTAAATGCTCCTGTTACTTGAAGATTTTCTGGTTTTATATATATATCATTACCTGATTCTTTGCTAAAAATATTACTATAAACAAGTTTTGTCTCTTTTAATACATCCTTTATCCTATTAGTTGCCTCCAAAAATTGCTCTTTGGTAAATTCATTACACTCAACCATCATTATTTGCCCCCTATTTTGTCTTGTTAAAAACCTTAAATTATTATGGATGTACCACTTCGTAATGAAATTTATTATTTTTAAATTCTCTCACCAGAAGCCGTGAGAGTTTTAAAAATAGATTGCGGTTCGAAGTGGTACATCTGTAACAGTAAACTTTATACTTATTAGCCCAATTATATGTATAGAAAACTGTCTAAAAAATCGCTGAAGCGACCTTCTTAAATATTGAAAAATAAGCTCGCTTCAGTACTTACTGAAGACGAGCTTTGTCTAACTAATTTAAAGTTATTATATAAATATTCTATCAAATTTAGAATATTTTGTGAAGTATCGGGTAAAATAATCACCTATCATATTTTGACTTAATTCATATCCTAAAAAAGCTAACTGAAGCGAATTTTTTCAGTTAGCTTTTTTAAAGCATCTGCCTTTCCCACTGTATATGAGGAAAACCCTATAACTTGCTATACAGTTAAAAGGTTGTTGAAATTTATAATTCTTCAACAACCTTTTATAGATACTGATATTTAATTAATTTTTCTTAGGTCTTAAGGTTAACCCCATCCCTGAAAGCATTAATATAGTTCCAAGCATTACCAAGCCATTCATATCAACTACTGATCCTGTCTTAGGTAATTCTGCAATAATAGCTGGTTGTTTAGCATTTGAATTCATAGAGAAATCATGTCTAACAATTTCTTTACCTACTGAAATAATAGGGCTTGTATAAGTCTCATACCCATCTTTAGCTGCTACAACAATGTAATCTGCATCTGGGAATACCATATATGCATATTTTCCAAAATCATCAGAGAACTGAGGGTTAGCATTATCTGCTGGTGGGAACTCAGCAACTGAAGGTAGCTCAACAAGTGTTCCTGGCTTTCTTCCAGCCAATATATTTCTTGCAGTATTTGCATAATATAATTTCACATCAACATTAGTTATTATTTTGTGAGTTATACTGTCAGTTATAGTTCCATATGGGTCAATCAATGCAGAACTTAAATTAATCTCACCATCTTGGCTCATAGATACATTCATAGTTCCTATTATAATCTTTTGGCCATTTGGTAAAGTATACTTTACTGCAAACTTGTATTCTTCTCCTTTTTCTAAACCATCAGCACTAAATACCCCTTTATCATTTGCTGAATTATATATATGAGTATTTATACCTACTGTAACTAGGTTATTATCCTTGTCATAAACATCAAAACTTAGGTTTGAGTAGTCTTTAAGTAGTGTATCTTGCCCGTTCGGCTTCTTAAATAAAACCATTCCAGCTGCGGTTTTGTCAGAAGTAAATACTTCTCCTCCATCACCTTTTATGTCATCTACTGTACTCTTTTGATTAAAAGTCACAAGCTTAGTTTCACCGCCAATTACCACAGGTTTAGTTATCTTTATATCATAAGTTATTCCACCCTTTGGTATAGCAATTTTATATGTTCCATCTATTCCAGTTATCATTTTTGAATAAAAGTCGAGAATTCCATCATTATTAAAATCTTTTGATATTTCTATAACTGCACCTTTTACAGGTAAATGAGTAGTATTATCCACAACAACTCCTGTAAGTATTCCTGGTTCAAAGGTTATAGTGATTTTATCAGAAGTATATAAACCTCTTGATTTATCTTCAACTGTAGCTATTACTGGTATACTAACATTTTCAGTACCTTCAATTTTTGCTGATTTATATACTATTGTAGCAATTCCATTCTCATCAGTTTTTACTATACTTCCATTAGGAAAACTTCCCATTGAAGCACTAAAAGTTACTGTTGTATTAGCCAAAGGTTTGTTATTCTTATCGGTAATTTTTGCAGTTAAGATAGTAGTTTGAACTCCATCACCTTTTATCACTTTTGGGTTAGCTGCTAAATTTATTACAAAATTAACCAAATTAGCATCTTTTCTAATTTCATCTGTATTAGTATTACCCGTTGCTACTGTCAACGCAAGAGTTTGAGTACTATATTTAGCGTTTTTAACTACCAAAACATAATTACCCAGTTTTACATTCTTAAAGTAATAGTTACCATTACTATTGGTATTAACTGTAGCTATTAATGTGTTTGATGAATCTCTAAGTTCAACAGTAGAGTCTACTAATATATTACCTGTAACCTGATCAGTAATATTGCCAATTAAGTTCAAGGTTGCAGAAACATTTACGCTTATATTAGACACAGCAACTCCGCCATTACCATCATTTACTTCTACCTTAAAACTATCCAAACCGCTAAAGCCAGTCTTTGGTGTATAGATCCATCTTCCACTACTATTATCTAAGCTTACAGTTCCGTTGCTTGGTGAACTAACTATAGAGTAAGTTAAGTTATCTTCATTCTCGTCTATTGCAACTACACTATCTGATACAGCTTTATTTATGGTCGTACTTCTTGAGTAGTTTTCTACTATTGGATCAGCATTAAGTACCTTTATATAAACAGTAGATACTGCTGTTCCTCCATTTCCATCGCTTACAATTACCTTGAAACTATCATTACCACTGAAACCTTTATTCGGAGTATATGTCCACTGACCTGTAATAGGATTAATGCTAACTATTCCATGAACTGGTTTATTGATTTCTGCTACAGAGTAGTTAAGTTCATCATTATCTATATCACTTCCTACCACTGTTCCAGAAACAGCTTTATTATAAGGCGTTGTTTTTGTATAACTTTCAGCTGATGTAGGTGCATCATTTACTGGTTTTACTGTTAAGTTTACTGTGGCTGGTGCTGAATATACATATCCGTCATTTACCTTAAAAGTAAAACTGTCTTTTCCGTTGTAATCTTTATCTGGAGTATAAGTAAAAGTTCCATCTTCATTAAATATCAAGGTTCCATGAGTTGGACCTGTTACTAAGTAGTATGTTAAGTTATCTTCATCGATATCTGAACCTTTAACAACTCCCACTAAACTCTTGTCTTCATCAATACTAAAAGTATCTTTATTTGCTGTTGGTGCAGTATTTACAAATATTTTTGGTGCTACATTTATATACACTATAGTTTCTGTAGTCCCACCTTTTCCATCATCTACAGTTACCTTGAAGGTGTCCTCTCCACTAAAACCTTCATTTGGAGTATACGTCCACTCCCCTGTAACTTCATTTACTGACACCTTACCATTTGAAGGTTTATTATTTTCATTTACGTAATATGAAAGTATATCTTCATCTATATCATTGCCAGTTATTGTTCCACCTACGGGTTGGTTATAGAGTGTGCTCTTTTTATAACTTTCTAAAACTGTTGGCTTATCATTTACTGGATTTACAGTTAAGTTCACTGTAGCTATGTCAGAATACACATTTCCATCATTCACCTTAAAAGTAAAACTATCTTCTCCGTTATAATCCTTGTACGGTGTATAAGTAAAAGTTCCATCTTGATTTATTACTAATGTTCCATGCTTTGGAGCTGTTGCTACATAGTATTTCAAGCTATCTCCATCAATGTCTGATCCAGTTAATGTTCCTGCTAAAACCGTATCTTCATCAGTATTTAAAGTTTGCCCATCAGCTACTGGCTGATCATTTACTGGATCTACAGTTAAGTTTACGGTAGCTGGTAACGAGTCTATACTTCCATCATTCACTTTAAAAGTAAAACTGTCTTCTCCGTTATAATCTTTGTTTGGAGTGTAAGTAAAAGTTCCATCTTGATTTAATATTAATATTCCGTGCTTTGGTTGTGTTACTACATAATACTTTAAGCCATCTCCATCAACATCTGTACCTGTTAATATATCTAATAAGATCTTGTCTTCATCAGTACTTAAAGTCTTTCCGTTAGCTATAGGCTGATCATTTACTGGCTTTACTGTTAAGCTTACTAAAGCAGGAGTGGAATATTCACTTCCATCATAAGTCTTAAAGGTAAAGCTATCCTGACCGTTATAATCCTTATTTGGTGTGTACGTAAAAGTACCATCTTCATTTATAGTTAATATTCCATGGGTTGGGCCTGTAACTACATAGTAGCTTAGCATATCTCCATCTATATCGAAACCAGTCAATGTATCATTTAACACATTATCCTCGTCTACGTTTAAGCTTTGTCCATATGCTATAGGAGCATCATTAACAGGACTAATATTTATTATTACTGTAGCTAGAGCAGAATCTACAGTTCCATCATTTACTTTGTAAGTGAAGCTATCTTGCCCATTAAAATCCTTGTTTGGAGTATACGTAAATGTCCCATCCAGATTTATATTCAATGTACCATGAGAGGTTCCGCTTACCACATAGTATTTAAGAATATCGCCATCTATATCTGTTCCTGTTAGTGTTCCAGTTAATACCTTATCCTCATTAGTGTTTAAAGTCTGCCCATTAGAAGTAGGTGCATCGTTTATTGGTTTTACAGTTAAATTAACCGTTGCAGGTAATGAATCTAATTGTCCATCATTAGACTTAAAAGTAAAGCTATCAGTACCATTGTAATCTTTATTTGGTTTATAGGTGAAAGTGCCATCTTCATTTATAGTTAAAGTTCCATGCGCTGGACCTGTAACCACATAATAGCTTAGGCTATCTCCATCAACATCTGAACCAGTTACTGTTCCATTTAAAGTAGTATCTTCATTAATATTTAAGCTTTGCCCATTAGCTAAAGGCTTATCATTTACCGGAGTAGTATTTATGTTTATAGTCGCAACATTAGAGTCTAAGGCTCCATCATTAACCTTAAAAGTAAAGCTATCTGTACCATTATAATTTGAAGCAGGAGTATATGTATAAGAACCATTACTTCCTAAAGAAACTGTTCCATGGCTTGGACCACTTACTATGATATAGCTTAAAGTAGTACCAGCATCTACATCATTTCCTAACATTGCTCCAATCTTAGGAGTGTCTTCTATTACTGTTAAGCTTCCATTACTTGCTGTTGGTGCAGTATTTAGTTTTGCAATTGTCAGCGTTTGATTTGCTGTAGCGCTATTTCCTAAAGAAGTAGTAACCTTTGCTGTAACTGGATAGCTTCCATTTGGAAGTGGATCAGTTACATCTACGCTCCATCTTTTATTACTAACTGTAGTATTATATGTATGTCCATTTATTGTCACTGCAATCTGACTTCCATCTGCAGTTTCTGTATCACCTGAAATTGTTGGTGTTGAAGTAGTAGCAGTGACAGAGCTTCCACCATCTATATTAATAGTTGGTAGTGTTTGAGATATACTTGATAAAGTTACAGTAGATAAATCATCAAAATTCATGGATGTTCCATTCATCCAGTCTTTATTTATCGTAGATATGGATCCCGCTCTAGTTGTACCAAAATATAATTTTACCGGAGTGTTTCCAGTTATAGGACTTGCTAATCCTAATGCGTTCTTTTCAAAATCAGTTATCAAACTTATTGGAATTTGGAAGTCTAGGAAATATGGATCAGTACCTTCTGCCTTAACTACTCTTGTTCCAGGAACCACCTGTTGTCCTGCTGTTCCGTTAGATATTGCTTTAAATATCTTATATACATTTGTTTCCGCACCATCTGTTATATAAACATAATCGTCTGAAGGGTTCTTTCCATCTATACCTATGGTCACTCTTTGTACATACTTTCCATAACTTGAGCTGCCATTGTTAATATCTTCTGCAGCAATAACTAATTGCCATACAGACGTATCAAAGCCACCTGCTGTAGGGGCCAAAGGACTCGCATCTATTCTAAACCTAAAGAATATATTTGTTCCATCTGAAGCCACATATACTGAAGGCAAGCTTCCAGCCTGTCCTTTTGTTAACACATCACTACTAACTAAATCTGTTCCAGGATTATATGCTTCATATATATCACTAATAAAAGTACCATCCTTCTTACTATATGGATAAAATTTAGTTGGCCAAGGTGCTGATTGATTGTTTGTTATTGTAGTTTTATCAGTTATTACTGTTGTAGCTTTTGCTACTTTTGATACTGGCGAATAAAGTACAAGGCAAAGTGCAATAATGCCAATAATTTTAGCTTTTTTTCGTATCAAATTAACACCCCTATATCTCTATTTTTCTTTTGTATTTAAATTTATATATCTACTCTTTTGTTAAAGCACATATTGTTCATTTATTTATTGATGTTTATATATAGAAAACCTTTAGAATCAAAATAATGTTATCAATTTCATTTTTATGTTTAATTAATTATACTTGGTCAGGGTATCACATTACTATGGTTTTTATTTGGTAATAATAATTATCAACAAACAATTTTACTTACTTTATCCATATAACTAATAATACTTATAAAAATGATCTTTATGGATATTTAACAAATTGTTAACTGATTACAATCATTGATTTGTACATACATTTTATATTATTTTTATGCACAAAAAATCACCAGCATTTTAGAACTGGTGAAATATTAAGTATTAAGTTCAGACAACTTTACATATAAAATATTGCCATCGACAGTATATGGCTCTATTTAAAAGTTATTTTTTATCAACTTGCTAATTATTTATTTTTCAATATTTTCAATTATATCTTCTACGTCAGATAATACCTCTTCTAACTCTCTGTTAGAATCAACAACATAATCGCATCTTACCACTTTGAATGCATTTTTATCATGTTTTATTCTCATATATATCTCTTCATCATAGAGATTATCTTCATTATACTTTCTTCTACACATCCTGTTATAACGAACCTTTTCATCTGCATTCAAATATATAACTATTATTTCAGCATCACTAACTTCTTCCTTCAGTTCACGAACGCCAACTGGATCTACTATATAAATTGATGCGCCTTTATCTCTATATTGCTGCCTGTCTGCCCAGTAATGATTCCCATCAAAATATGTATAAGCTATTATATTAGATTTCTTCTCAATAGTTATAGTACTTTCTATATAAGCCTCATAGTCAACAAATATATGTCCTTTTTCGCCTTCATATCTCTGTTTTCTTGTAGTATAACTTTGTATATAATTATAGTTCTTTTTTGAAAGTTCTTCTGCTATAGTTGATTTTCCACTTCCACTTTCACCAACTATACAAATTATCCTATCCACGACTTAACACCCCATTTTTCTTCTTAACAAGTATTTTATATTCAAACTTGTTATAAACTGATTATAATTCATTGACTTTTACCCATTCTTCGTCGCTAATGTATTCATAAAAGCTTAGCCTCTAGAATTATATTATCACGAAAAAACCAATCAAGCGATTTTCTTCAGTATTTTTTCTAAAGAATAAAAAAATCTCATACTATTCTTACCCTTATCCCTACCTTATCTTTTTCTATTACTATATTATTAATAAAGTCATCTATTTTATTAGTAAAGTCATTTTCTAAAATATAGTCAGCCTTATCTATTACTTCACCTGCTGATTTCTTAATTGAATCATTACATATATTTTTAATCATAACAAAACTTCCTGGCAGAACCACATTTCTTAGCCTGTTAGATTCACATATAATTAGTGCATCTTTAGATACTTTTGACATGAAATATTCTATACCTTCTTCTAAATGGTCATTTAGACATTTTAACCAATAAACTTTATCAGCTCCTGCAGAAAGTAATAAAGAAGTATCTTTATTTTTGTCGGGATTTATTTCTTCTATAAGTTCAAAGTTATCCTCTACATTAGTACATATCCCACAACCTTCTCCACCTCTTGGACACTTACCGTTTTTGTGTTCTATAGTAGTTATTTTTAATGCTATTATAGATATCTCATCTTTCCACTTTCTGATTAGCGAAGCTGCAAGAGTTGTTTTTCCGCTATTTCTACCTGTTGAACCAATTAGAAGCATTTGCTCAATATTCCTTAGTTCTTTTTTCACTTGTTACACTTCCTTTAAGCTGACATTTTATTTTACTAGTAAATTTTATCTTCTATATATGTAAAAATCAACTTAAACACACCATATACCTACTTAACTGGATAAAAAATAATCCTGTTTGAGCATTAATATAACTTTCTAAAGAATAAAAAAATTTATTAAGGTAATCAATAAGTGTGTATACTAAAATTAATTAAAATAAATTCCTAGTAGCATTATTAATCAACGAAAGGGAGATATTTTTATGAAAGAAAAATTAAATGAATTAGATACAAAATCAGAACAAGCTAAAGAATTAGGAATTGAGTTACCTAAGGATGGATATTGGGGCAATACTAGTTCTAAAGTATGTGGTATGGTCGGTGGTGCTGAAGGCGGCAATTTTACTAAAAATGCCGTTCAATCCTTTGAAGAAATGTTATCTAAAAGAAATAAATAATACCTCAGTTTTTATAGACATATAAAGACATTAGGCGTTGTTAAAGTACTCTATTGAAATTAAAAGCACTAATCTACAAAGATTAGTGCTATTAACATATGATTTCTATATGAAGTAAAAATCTAATTACTATATTATATCTTCTAGAGCTTCATCTATATAAGGCATTACAATGGTAAATGTTGTTCCTTCTCCTATATCACTTTGAATCTCTATTCTTCCACTATGCTCTTTTATTATGTTAAAACATGCATTTAGCCCTAGGCCAGTACCATTTTTCTTTGTAGAATAAAAAGGTGTTCCTATCTTTCTTATCATGTCTTTTGGTATTCCACTACCGTTATCAGATATTTTTATAAATATCTCATTAGAAGCTGGCTTAAGCCCACTGCTTATACGTAAAACTGGAGAACTGACTTCCCCCATAGCTTCTACTGCATTTTTACATATATTAAGTATTACTTGCCTAATCTGCGTTTCATCGCAAAGTATATACCGTTCATCATAAGCAAGATCAAGGACTAATTCTATACCTTTTAGTAAAGATGACGTTTCGATTATACCTTTCATTGATAGTATCAAATCATTAAAAGAAACTTCTGAGAGTTCTGTTTCTCTTGGCTTAGATAAACTTAGAAAATCAGTTATTATCCTGTTTACTTCATCAGTACTGCTATTTATTCTTGCCGCATATTCCTTTATTCTCAAATCTCCTGAATAAAGGTCAATCAACTGACTATTACCCTTTATAGTTGCTAAAAAATTTCTAGTTTCATGAACTATAGTTGCTCCCAGTTGTCCTAAAAGTGCTAATTTCTCTTGATTAATTAATTTTTGCTGTTTTTCTTTCTTCTCTGTCAAGTCTTGTATGATTGAAATTGCACCAATTGTCTCGTTATCAATATTAAGTATAGGCGTATATGTTCCACATACTTGCTTACCTAAACCATCTCCAGTTGTTAAATACCCTTCATAATATTTGTTACCCTCCTTTCCTTGATTTAATCTTAAAGAACCCTTAGTTTCTATAAAACCTATATTTAGCATCAATTCATCATGCCTCATTCCAATTAAATCCAAATCACATCTTTCTATAATTTCTAAGTAAGAATTGTTACAAGCGGTTATTTTATTATTCCCATCTAAAATCATTATTGGAACAGCTATGGAATTTAATATCGCCTTAGTTTGTAGATGTAAATTATCTATTTCTTGTTCCTTCTTTATGTCATTAATTAAAACAAGTGCACCATTTCTTATTTTATTGGCATTTACAAGCACTTTTACAGCATTTCCATCTCTATCTACATAAGATCTTACTATGTTTTTGATTCCCTGTTCATTTTTGTATACTTTTTCAAGCAACCCCTCTTCTTCATCGTTACCAAGCCTAGGTATAACCTTTGATAATGCTTTATTATCTAGCCCTATTATTGAACTTTTTGAATGTCTTGATAATTCTTCAAACCTATCATTTACAAAATCCACTTTATCGCTACTATTATATGTATATATAGCAATTGGAATATTATTAAGAATATCTTCTAATCGTTGCTTACTCTCTATAAGTTCAGTATATGGATATCTTATCATACTGGAAAAAACTGCTCTATAGAGAAAGTAATAGCTTCCTATCTTGAATAGATATGCCATAACTACATAAAATGAATTATTATTATTGAATAATATATAACAAAGTTCTGAAGGAATTATCATAATAACAGAAAGAAAGATATACGTAAATCTTACAAGATAAGTTTCTTCAACTCGAGACCTTAACCTATATAGAGTTACAATTACCAATATTATTATTAAGAATTCCAACATGATTCTAAAATCAGTATTTCCTTTTTCATTATACAGCTGTGGAATCCATTTATATGTTAATTTTGATAAATAGGATATAAGTACTATTACAATAGCAGTTAAACTAAGCATCTTATACTTGCTATTTTTCGAAGAAAATGGCTTAACTGAAAATATCATTAATGTTATAACTTGAATTAATCGCGCCAATATCCAAAACAAAATGGGTAACTGCCCATTAGTTATATCATTTAAAACTATATATTTATAGTAATGTACATGTAATAAATCCAATATAGATACAGTCAAAAAACCAAAACCTAAGATTTTATTTACTTCATTATCTACTTCGCTTTGATACCAAACAATCAAAAATGTGGCAACACCTATAATAATACTTACTAACTCTAACACTGCGTGTATTGATTCTTCATAAGTATCCCAATACCACCTACATATTATAAATGATACAATTAATGCAGCTAATATCGAATATATACAGGTAAAAAATATCTTCTTATATGGTAAATGATTTTTAGTGACATATAATTTACTCATGTTAGCTTCCATAATCAATACCCCTTTAAAACTCACGAATTAATATCAATTTATATGAATCTATTGAAAATTATACCATATTTTTCATCATAATATATGTGATTTTTATAAAAATGTTAATTTTGTAACATAATATTTTAGTGCTTTTTCTTCATTATTCGCTATCGTTTCCGCAAATTTTTTAATAACTAACTAGATACAGTATTATTGTTAGTTACAATCTCCATCCTTCAAAATTATATCTTTGTTACATAAAGAACTTTTAAAACCTTTAACCCCTCAAGATTTAAATGACATAAAAACTTTATATTTTTTTCACAGCAAAAACCTCGCTGAAGCATCCTTCTTCCGCGAGGTTTTTTGAGCATATGCCTTTCCGAATTTATATGTAAAATCTTATGACCAAAAATGATCACTTAAATTTAATAAACTTAAGGTTGTCCATTTTCATCGTCTTCCTGTAGTAATTCAAGAAATTCTGCAACAATATGCGGATCAAACTGGGTAGAAGAACATCTTTTAAGCTCCTCAATTCCATAGTTCATATCTCTAGCCAATTTATATTCTCTCTTATGTGTCATAACATCAAAAGAATCAACTACATTGATAATCCTAGCAAGTAATGGTATTTCTTCTGCCTTCAATCCATTAGGATAGCCAGTTCCATCATATCTTTCGTGATGGGATAAAATCTCATCAGCTATATGCGATAATTCAGGAGTTGATTTAGCTATCCTATATCCAATCTCTGTATGAGATTTCATAACAACCCACTCCTCAGCTGTAAGCTTTGCTGGTTTTAATAAAATTTGTTCTGGTATCCCTATCTTTCCGATATCATGTAATAGACCTAAAAGCTCTAATTCATCTAATTTATCTTGAGGCAACCCCATCCTTTTACCTAGCTTAAAACTCATATTCTTAATTCTCATAGTATGCTCTTCTGTTTCACTATGTTTTTCGTGCAAGGTTCTTAGTAAAGAACTAGTAATAGCATTTCTTGTACTCTTCTTTTCTATGAGCTTATTTCTATACATCCTTTTTTCTGCTACACTCATAACTGCTTCAGATTCTTTATTGTCATCATCCTTTTCAGCATAGCCTAAGGCAATACTAATACTTATAGGAAAGTCTTTTATAGTATCACAAGCTTGTTTGATTTTTGCAATCAAATCTTCAACATAGTCTTTTTCTCTATTTTTGATTAATATTATGAATTCATCACCACTCCAACGAGAGACCACATCATTATGATCACATATATTCTTCATTTCATTGCTTACATTATATATCAGTTTATCACCAATCTTATGACCCAAAGCATCATTAATTAGTTTTAATCCATTTACATCCCCCATGATTATAAAATATGAACTATTCTTATCTTTATCAAGCTCTTCAAACTGCTTTTCCATATATGCTCTATTACTAAGTCCAGTAAGTTTATCAGAATAGCTCAAGAACAAAATTTCTTCTTCATATTTTTTTCTTTCAGTTATATCCATTACTATACTTAAAATCCTAGTTGGTCTTCCCTTTTCATCTTTACTTACTATTTTACCTCTTTCTAAAACCCATATTATTTCTCCAGTATCTTTAATCATCTTGTAGGTTATATCAAAAAGCTCATCGTTATTATTAATGATATTAGTGTAGTTAGTACTCAAGTACTCAATAAACTCTGGATGAATCTTTGAAAAATGCTCATAAAACAATCCATTTTCATTCTTTGAAGTATATCCTAACTCTTGTTTCCATTCTCTATTTATATATAATCTATTAGCAACTAAATCTAAATCTAAATACCCATCTTTAGTAGCTTCCATTATAAGTCTAAATCTTTCATCCATTTCCTTGACATCATTATTAGCAATAGCTAATTCAGCTACCATATTACTAGTAGAATCAGCTATTTTACTTAATTCATCATTACCTGCTAATACAAGCCTTAAGGTTGTGTCCTTCGTCTTTCTGACCCTTTCAACGAAATCATCTAGTAATTTTAATCTTTTTAAAACATATTTATCTAAAATGCGGTTATTTAGAACTAAAATCATGAACAAGGCTACTATATACAGTAAACAAAATATCTTAATATAATTTATTGCAAGTATATGCGCATATCTTTCAATAGACATAGATATTAGTATACTGCTTTCTTCATTTATATCCTTTGTATTCCTATAGGCACTTATCTTATCATAACTTCTAGCAATTGAAATCTCACTTAATGAATGACTATTTCCAGGTAAACCTTTAAATGTTATGTTAGCTTTACTACTTTCGTTTATATAGTTCATCAGTTCTTTATCTACATAACGTCCCATCACTAAGGTTCCATTACTTTTAGCTTTCTCATCAGAAGTAGTAATTGGAGCTTCAGATATTATAAACAACTTATCATAAGCATAGATTGCCCCAGCGTCTGCATCAATCTTATCTGGATTGAAAAACTTCTTATACCTTATGTTAGTTATTTTATCTATTAAGATGTCTCTTTGCCTATTATCAATATCACCATCTATTTCATAAAAAACTTTATTATCTTTATCAAGAAATATTATAAAACTCAAATTAAGTTGTCGAAGTGACTGATTTACCAGATTACTCTTAATATATTCTTGATTTTTATCAAACATAAAGTTATATGTATCATCCCAGTGTGCCCAGTCTAAAGACGTTCTCTTAATTCCATTCTCTTCTCTATCAATTATGGAATCAAAAGTCCTAAAAGAATTATTGACACCTGTATCTTCTATATTAATTATAAACTTAAAAAAAACTAAATATGATATACCAATTGTAATAGCAAGAAAAAGTAAAAAACTTACTGTAGATATAAATAAAGTCTTCAATTTTACACTCATATGTATCAACTCCTAATAAAACTTATAAGAACCTCAATTTTATCTGTTAATAAATTAGGATTATATCAACATTATATATCATTTATCGAATGAAGTCTTTTTTTATAGTAAATAATGACTTAAGTTAACACCAAATAAATTATTTAATAATAACTTTTCTAAAATAATTGCACAAAATTTCCTTCAACTATAAAAGACCGTTTAATAAATTAATATTATTTAAACAGTCTCAAAGTGTATACATTGCTATTCTTTTGTAAACTTTTTATGAATCAAATCTATCAACCTTGAATAATTTTAAATCTTCATTTACTTTACCTAAGTATAATTCACTCAGCATCATTCCACCTAATATCGCAAATAAAATACCATTTGCTCCGTATCCTAAGCAATACCATAATCTAGAGTGATCAGGATCCTTTCCAATAAAGCCCAAGTTATCTTGTGTAGATGCAAATGCTCCACAATATCTATATTCTATTTCTCTTTTATGTTGCTTAAATAAATTCTTTACTCTCTGTTCTAACTTATCATAGCTTTTAGTACATAGCTGTTCATTAAATATATCAGGCAAAAAGTTTATATCCTCTCCACCTATAATAAGCCTATTATCATTAGTAGTTCTAAAATAGTTATATGGTACTTCAGTATCTCTAAAAACTATATTTTTATATATTTCCTCTATGTTGTTAATAGGTTTAGTTGCAAGATTAAACGCAGTAGTTTTAGTACCAAACTCTCTCTTAGTAAATAAACTTGTGTTATAACCAGTTGCTACTATAAGAATCTTTCCTCTAACTTTATGCCCATATACAGTTTCAGCTACAACATCACTTTCATTATAGGTAGCACTTACAACCTCTGTATTCTCATATACTTTTAAACCTTTATCACAGCTTACTCTAAGCAATTCATGAGTAAATCTAAACGGATCAAATTGAGCTCCACCATCTTTACTTAATAATCCTGCCTTTACATCAAATGAAAATGGATTACTGGATTCATCGATAAATTCTACTTTAAACCCATTAGCTTTTCTAATTTTATATTCCTCTTCAACTTTATTTTTATCAATTTCTTTAGAAGTATATAAAAGGCTATCTACTCTTTTAAAGTCACAATCATTACCATACTGTTCTGTAAAATATTGAATCTCATTAAGCGCCTTTATTCCTAATCTATATGATTTTATTATATTTTCTATGGTTGTATATTGTTTCAGTTCCATTATTGTACTATCAAGTTCGTACTGAAGAAGAGAAGTAGTTATACTAGTACTACCATGACCTATTCTTGATTTTTCTAAGATAACAGATTTTATATTATTCTTTGTAAGGTAATATCCTAAAATTGCTCCAGTAACTCCACCTCCAACTATTATTACATCTGTATCTATATCATCAATCAAGTACTCATACTGCTTAGTTACCTTATTTACTCTAGTAAAGATACAATCCCCTTGAACATACTGTACATTCATAATTCTGATGCTCCTTTGTCCATTTGATTAAATTAACTTAAACTTATATCTCCTATATATACTTCCAATTTTAGATATTAATTTATGCATTTACACCGCAACATGTCCGCACAAACTTTTTTCTACACTTAGATTTTATCCTAAAACAATTACTATATAATAAACTTATATTATAATGGATTTATTAAGCAGTTCTTACTAAAAACACTGGAGGAAACATAAAAGATGATTTACTTAAGACCACATCATGGACTATGTATACATCATTTTATAGGAAAAGGGTATAGTGATACCTTTATCTTTAATATGAAAAATATAATAAATATACTGGAAGACAACAGTAATTCTAAAATAACCTTAGTATCTTGCGAAGATGATATTTGTGGTTCTTGCCCTAATAATAAAGATGATAGCTGTTTATCTGGCCAAAAACCTGATTACTACGACAGAGCTTGCCTTGAACTATGTGGTTTAAACTTTGGAGACACCCTGTATTGGCAGGACTTTAAGAAAAAGATACAAACATCAATATTGGAACCTAATAAACTTAAGGAAGTTTGCGTAAATTGTGAATGGCTTTATATTTGCGAAAATCTTTACAAGTAGACTTTTATGCTTTGCTTCAAAGAAATACAAGTTGTTTTTCATTATACTTTGTGAAGATCTTACCTTCATATGTTATTCCTAGACAGTAAAAAATATCTTATGGAATCTAGCTATCAAAATAGTAGCTTCCATAAGATATTCTTATACTGAAATGTTATTTGATAAAATGCGTAAAATAATATAATAACTAATAACATCTAATCTAATCTATCTTCTCTTTTTACCTTATACACTAGGAATATTCCATAACATACTAGTATAAGCGCAATTAAAATTCTTAAATCAAAAATATTTTCTCCTAAGAACAACGCTGATAGAAGTGTTCCAAACACAGGTATCAAAAAATTAAATACAGATATTAAACCAACTTTATTATATGTTAGTAGTTGCGTCCATAATACGAAAGCCACTGAAGAAAGTAATGCCATATATATTAGAAGCAAAGTAGATTGAAGCGTAAAACCTTGGAGTCTTCCTCCTAAAATAAATCCTAATGCTGTTAATATAATTCCACCTATGAACAGCTGATAACCTGTAACTATGGATGGGTCTGATTTTTGTGTTATTCTCTTTCCATAAATTGCAGATATAGCAAAAATAACTGTAGAAATAAGTATAAAGCCTTCTCCTTTAAAGGAAAAAGAAGTTCCGCCACTTGATTGACCATTAAGATTTACAATTATAACTCCGGAAAACCCAACAATACAGCCAACTACCTTATTGAAATTTAATCTATCATTTTTATAAATAAAATGAGCTAATAAAATACTTATAAAAGTACCTGTCCCATTTATAATAGATCCTCTAACTCCTGTAGTATAGGACATTCCAATATAGAAAAAAATATATTGAAGAGCTGTTTGTAAAAAACCAAGAGAGATGACTTGTCCAAATTGTTTTCTATTAAAGTTAAATATTTTTTTCTTAGTAAGTACACTTAATAAAAGAACGAAAACTCCTGCCATTGTGAATCTATATCCTGCAAAAGTTAACTTTGAACCTATATCATTTGCACCTACATGAAATAGTATATATCCAATCTTTATGGATGGATATGCACTTCCCCATAGTACACAGCATAAAGTTGCCAGTAATATGATGTTTTTTCTGTTTGTATAAAAACTTTTATCCATTTGTATTTCTCCTATTTAATTTTGATTATATTTAAATTATTAACTTTCTTAATCAAAGTACTTAAAAGATTCTAATAAATATATTATAAAATATCGGAGAAAAAAACAACGATAATTCAGTTTATAAGACCTACTCTGTTATTAAACATTGATGGTGAAATATTTATCTAAGTATCTTTCTTACAAAAGCTACAGTGAAGTAAGACATAAGAAAAACTCCTATAAAGCCTTCAAACCCAGAAAGTAACATTGCATAAACATTGCCTGGGTTTACATCACCATATCCTATAGTTAGTATTGTTGCAATGCTATGATATAAAGATTGTAGCAACCTTTGCAACAACGGGCTATCACTTGAATATTCACTAAATTTATTGCCATGTAAGCTTACGAAAGGCATCATGTATATTCCTGCAAATGTAACAATTGTAATAAGCATAGTCCACATAATTCTAAATGGATTTGTGGCATAGTGCCCTACAAAATCAAGTAAAAACCACTTAAAAGGGTAAAGTGTATATCTTTTTAGTTTCTTAATCCCTCTATTATACTCATCAGGAAGATTCTCACCCTTTAACTTATAAACACTTTCACATCTTTTAAACTCAAGATAAGCTAAATCTTCGTCATTATATCTTCCTATGTTTCTAAAGTTTTCTTTAAGTAATCTAAACTGATTGGCCTTTTCTTGATAGTTAGTAGTAATTCCTTGAGAATAAATCATATTTTTAACAGCATTCATTCTCCAATCTATATATATCTGTCCTAAGTTTTTTGTATTTAATATATTTAAGCATTGAATATTTATTGATCTTTTAGTGCTAGAAGCTAAATCAAAGGTTTTCTCTATAATACAATTTTCTAAGGTTAGTAAACTACAAGTTTTCAAGGTCATATTTACATGTTCAGTAAATAAGGAATCTCTGCATATAAGCTGATAGATATTACTCTCAGCAAAACTTATAGGCTTACCTTTAAATTCTACTGCTTTGAATAGAATCATTCCTTTTTCTAAATTAATATTACTCATATTAAATTTTCCGCTACCAAGCACCACATATCTAAAGTGAATATTACAATTATTATATGTAGAGAAGCTAAAATCAATATTACTATTACCAAATGCAGCTCCACTAAAGGAAAGCTTTCCAAGTTCTAAAGAAGAACCAAAAAATATAATATCTCCATTATTGAAATTCACATTTATGAAAGACACGTCTCCTTCACCAAAATTAGCGCCACTAAAATCTACTCCATTAATACCAAAAATAGAAAATCCAAAATCAATATTTCCTCTACCAAAAGTTGCTCCGCTAAAATTTAGATGTCCACTTTCAAGTATATTACCTCTAAAACTAATCTTCCCGTCCCCAAATTGAGTTCCATAAAAGTTTATATCTTTACCATAAAACCGTAAAAAAGAAAAATCCTTTTCTCCATTGCCAAACCTTATTCCATTAAAATAAACTGCCTCTGATAGGAAAGTTGATTTTTCAAATTCTATTTTACCGTTTCCAAAAAACGAATAGGCTAGACTAAAACCATCTTTTCCAAAGTTAATATTTTTAAAGTCTGAATCGCCATCAAAAAAGCATTTTTCTGCATAAAAACTTTTAAGAATACTTTCATGCCAACTAAAAAGCTCCCTATACTCGTTAATTGAAAAGTCCATAAAATATAAGTTTCTGAGCTTGAAATCTGGGAATTGATTCATTATAGTTAAAAGTTCATCTTTACTTAGATACCCAAATTCCTTTGTTTCAGAAACTTCATCATCATCATCTAAAAAATTGATAACAACAGTTTCTTTTGCACACAAATCTGAATCTAACTTGTAAGGAATATTTTTTCTAATTACCTCATATTTCATTATCTTTTGCTCCTTGTCATATCTAAACGCCAAATATATTAGTTATACTATTTAATTTATCTTACATATATAATGCTATACTGCATAGGATTACCAATTTAACAATTAAGTTATACCTACAAGATAAAAATTTCAACATACTCCAGTGATGTTATTAAATAAAAAAAACTTCACTTTCATCCTTAATAATTCTTACCTTCAATATAATTACATTAAAGTATATAATTGAAGGATAAATAGCAATTTATTATAATATTATTTATAATCAGTTAATATTAGTAAACTACCTTGTTATTTATAACAACAGTTATAGGAGATTGATATGTCAGAATCATTGATAACCAAAAAAGCTCTTGCTGTTTCTATTAAGGAATTAATGAAAACTATTCCGCTATCTAAAATATCTATACAAGAAATTGCAGACAACTGCGGCGTAAATAGACAAACCTTCTATTATCATTTTAGAGATAAATTCGATCTTGTAAATTGGATCTATTATACTGAAGTCACAGAAAGTATATCAAACTGCAGACATTATGATAACTGGACTGATGGTATGTATAGAACTTTATGTTATCTATCACAAAATAAATCCTTTTATATTAACGCACTTAATACTCCTGGACAAAATGCTTTCGATAGTTATTTCTTCGAGTTTAGTTATGAATTAATCATGGGAGTTGTTAATGATATCTCCTTAGGAATGAAAGTCTCTGATGCCAACAAAAAATTTATCTGTGATTTTTATACTCATGCATTTGTTGGCATAATAGTTCAATGGATTAAAGCAGGAATGAAGGAATCTTGCCAAACCTTAGTAGATCAAGTTAAAAATATCGTCGAAGGTAGTATGCTTGGGGCATTATCTAGATATTAAAGTCTCTAAGCTAATAAATAAATTTACTATCTGTTGGCTTATAAGTAAAGCAAACTCTTAAATTAAGTAATAAAGGTTTCCAAGCTTTTTTTACAGATTTAGATGTACCACTTCGTATTTAAATTCATATTTTAAAATTTTCTCACCAGAAGCAGCGGGAATTTTAAAAATAATTTTGGTTCGAAATGATACATCTTCAGCTTGGAAACCTTTAAATTAAACTATTTCATAAACATTGATTTAAGTGCCATAATCTCTTCACGCAAATTATCATCTCTCATCATAACCATTGCTGAATTAAGAAGTACTCTAGCATCATATTGCCCTTTATATATAGGAGTAACTTCCTTATCTAAGTCTAGAAAATTATAAACAGCCATCTGTGCAGATCTTGCTGAGTAATCTACTGTAAATACAACATCATCTGGTATTTCAGCAAATTGTCCAAGAAAAGCTAAGTTAGTTGAACAGGTTGGCACTACTTGTGGTCTATCCCCTTTTGATCTTGTTAAAAATTGACTAGTTATAAATGGCATTATACAAGGAATGCAAATTGATGTACTCATAATCTTTTCCATATCATTTTTAAAATTAAGATGATATAAAAGCTCAGTTAATATTTCTTCACCGGTGCAATCTATCATTCTCTTCTTTACAAAATCACCTTCGTTGTATGGGAATAAAGCATACCCCCAAAAAGCTTGAACATTATCAGGCTGATTTAGAAAATGAGGCTGATTGTGTAGCACTATTGACATAAACCAACCTGAGTCTTTAAAGGTCATAAGAGCGCCTGTTCCTGGTTGATTTCCTGTATACTCTACTATTTTATCTACCATTGTAGGATCTTTAAGGGTAACTGTGAAAGATTCCCACATTGATTCCTCTACTCTTTGGTTGAAGACCTGTGGTCTTCCGAACTCTGGCGATTCCTTAGCAATCTTTTCCCAAAGCTCCCAGTCACCACCGACTGTCTTGTCATTTAACATTGGAGCACTTGTCATAGAACCAAGACTAGCTCCTGCTGTTAAAGAACCAATTGTTACAAAAACAAAATCCTTATCTTCTACTATTATTTTATCTTCTTTATTACCTTTTTTATAATCAATACCTACAACAGTCTTTTTATCTTCTTGTGTTTTAAAATCTAAGTTAGTAACTAAGCACTCATATTGAAAATCAACACCTTGAGCTTTAAGCCACTGAGTCATAGGTAGTATTATTGAATCATATTGATTGTATGGCGTACGTCGCACTCCAGATAAATCACTAATTCTTGGCAGCTCATGGAAAAATCTATGAAGATATCTCTTGAATTCTACTGCACTGTGCCAAGGTTCAAATGCAAAGGTTGTAGTCCATTGAAACCAAAAATTAGTTTTGAAAAATGATTCTGGAAAACATGATGTAATATCCTTAGTGCCCAAAGATTCTTCTGATTGCATTAAAATATCTATTAATGCTAATCTATCCTCACGATTAAATCCAAGCTTTGATGATTCTAATATTTTAGCATCATTATCTATTAATCTAGCCTTTGCTGATGTATGGATTTTTTTATTAAAAGCTCTGAACTCATCCATTATTGAAACGTTAGGATCAGTTAATGAAGGAATACATTCCATTATTCCAAATATACATTCATATGCCTCTTCATCAAACATTCTTCCACCACGAATTATATAACCTGTTTCAGGATTGCCATTACCATCCATGCTACCACCTGTTATACTGCTTTGTTCAAGTATATGAATATTCTTTGCTGGAACATGCCCATCTCTAATTAGATATACAGCAGCAGAAAGTGATGCAATCCCACCTCCAACTAAATAAGCCTGTACTTTATCAACCTCTAAATGCCTATCAAAATTAAACCTCATCTTTTATCAACCTCTCTTTATAACATTTTTATAAGTGCACTTAACTTACTTTATAGGTGTATATGTACCACTTCTCTCGCAATAATCTGTGAGAGTTTTGAAAATATACTACAGATTTAATTGGTACATTTTTAATATAATGCTTATTAAAAAGATGTTGAATAATCAATTTTTAAGGTTTGTCTAAAAAACATACACAATATTAAAAGTGTCTGCTTTTTAGACTTTAACCATAGAATGTAAAACATAATATACTTTTATCTGTTTTTTCTTAGTTAATTTCATTTAAATATATATCGTGTTATAAGAAATACTGAGTAGTTTATTTTGTAAGATTATTGATTTAGTGCTATAATTGCTTATTGTTATTAAAGACACATAAGTTCGATAATAAATCACTAGGGCTTTAGAAATAGTTCTAGCTTTAGATTTACACTTACTTATGTAAAAATCAAAATAACAACCAAATAAAAAAGTAAAGTGAGAATACTAAGATGAGAAATGAAAAACTAGAAAAATCAATAATTAGAATCGACAATGATATTGTATCTATAAATGTAGCTAAAAAGTATCTATCCAATAGAGATGAAATAAATGAAGTAATTGCTAGTTTAAATAACAAGAGACAATTATTAGCTAACGAGATATATTCTGAAGATCATCTATCCTATTCAGAATGCCGTGAAATCATCAAAGAAATGTTAGGTAAGGAATTAGCTCAAGAGGAACAATCTCAATTACTTGAATTAATTAAAGAAAAGTTCGGAAGACAATCTCCAAACGTAAGCAAGAAAAGTAATGGACTTAATGCATGGCTTAAGGAACTTAATATTGAGTTCAGTTGGATTGAAGATGAAGTAACTGGTTGGAATAAATTAATCATCACTGGATTTGGCGCATATAAGCAGAAATAATTTTATAAAAAAGAGAATGATTATTTAAAATAATCATTCTCTAAAGTGTAATTAATGCGTATCATATTCTATTGCTTTCTAACATACTATTAGAATCAAACTTCTTATATATAAATTTAATTGCAATAAGTAATCCTATGAATAAAACTATAGTCATTAGGTTTGCAATAAAGTCTCCATTTTTAAGGTTTTCAAAATTCATCAATAAATCTGTATTAAACATAGACTTGCCTATACCAATTACTGATCCAAAGAAATCCCATGCAAAATGTATTCCTATAGAAAGATATAAAGATTTAGTTTTTACAAATATATATCCTAAAGTAATACCTATTATAACTATAGTCAATAATGACATTAAATCACTATACCTTCCAACATGTAATATAGAAAAACATAATGAACTTACTATAATAGCTACTGGAGTACTGTATTTTCTCATTAAATAATTTTGTATAACACCTCTAAACACTATCTCTTCACAAAATCCAGGGAAAGCTGTGGTGATTAGCACTAGTACAACTGTTCCAATCATATATAGAGGTGATTGATCACTGAATCCGTAGCCTTTAAACTGTACAATTCCTAACAAATTCACTGATGAATAAAGTAAAATGTACATAATTGAAACTATTGCAAAACCAATCAGGATATTTCTAATACTATTGTTACTAAACTTCATCCCTATGTGCTCTAAATTAAATTTCTGTTTATTAAATCTTTTGACCATGAAAATAGCAATCAAAACAATAATTATTTCCATGATTACATAGGATATAATTGCTAATGCAGTACTGTTATTGAATAAATTCTCACTAGCTGCCTTACCCAACTCTCTACTTCCAAGAAGCTTGCTTTCATATACCTCAACACCTATGTGAAGCAATATCATCCAAGCATATACTCCTATAAATGAACCAACTACAACTGAAATTGCTAATTTTATTGGATTCTTAACGTTGTTATCCTTTATTTTCATGACCATATCTCCCTTACTCTTTTCTATGTTTTAATAATATACTAAGAGAAGGTAATATGAATATTCACTAAGGTCATATTTATGGTCATATAATTTTCTTCAAGAATAAAATCGCCGCTGTACGATTGGTAACCCCTAATTTGCTATATATATTAGTAATATAATTCTTTACTGTCCCTAAGGTTAAAAAAAGCTTGTCACATATCTGCTTGTTTGAATATCCTTCACAAAGCAGCATGCAAATTTCTTTTTCTCTTTCTGTTATTTTAAATGCATCAAAATCCACCGCATTTTCATCACTTTCACTCTTTGTCTTTAAAACTCTATTGACTAGTTTTGCAGCTACTTTAGCAGGTAATAGCATATCTCCATTAGCTGCCTCTTTTATTGATTGAATCAATCTGTCTGCATCAATATCTTTTAGTAAATACCCATCAGCTCCGCACTCTAGAGCTTCAATTATCAAATCATCTGTATCAAAGGTTGTAAGCATTATTATTGCAACATCCTTAAATTCAGCTTTAATTATTTTTGTTGCTTCTACTCCATTAAGTATAGGCATCCTTATATCCATTAATATAACGTCAGGTTTTAGCTTTTCCACTAGCTCATAGGCTTCTTTGCCATTACTTGCAGTACCAATTACCTCTAAGTCATCTTCTAGATCTAAAATTGTCTTTAAGCCATCTCTCATTAAAGTTTGATCATCTACAATTAGAATTCTCAGCATTAATTTTCCTCCACCATAGGTATTTCGATTTTTATAGTAACTCCAGTATTTATTTTAGATTCAATATTAAATATTCCACCTACATCCTCTACCTTCGACCTCATATTATTTATACCAAAGCCTGGTTTAAATTTGTCAAATCCTTGTCCCTCATCTTGTAAGATAAATTTTATTGTATTATTTTCACATTTTAAATTAACCTTAAACCGTTTGCTTTTTCCATGCCTAATTCCATTAGTTATGCCTTCTTGAAGAGCTCTGTAAATTATATTTTCTATTTTCCCATCAAGTTTAGGTATAGCTGCTAAATCATATTCTATATCCAAATCATTGTTTTTCTTAACTTCTTCTACAAAAGTCCTTAATATATCTACAAAATCTAATAAATGTTCTCCATCCTTCAAGGCTCTTACTGATTTACGAATATCACTAAGGCCTGTCTTAACCTGCTGTTGAGCAGAGTTTAATTTTTCTAAGGCTAAGTCTGGATCTTTTTTTATTAATCTTTTACTAGCTTCTAGTTGTATAGTGACAGTAGTTAAAATATGTCCTACTGTATCATGAATCTCTCCAGCTATCCTATTTCTTTCTTTAAGTACTATTATTTCTTCTTTATCTTCATATAACTCTTGAAGCTTCTCATATGCCCTCTCTAATTCATCAGTTCTTTCTTCTAATTCTTTAGATATTAATTGAGCCTTTGTCTTTTCATTTAATTCATACTTAACTGCTATTGTTAAAACACATGCAAACGTAAAGTTTATAGTAATTATAGATACATTGTACAGATTTAGCACTTCATGTTTAAAGAACACCACCAGCATATATACTACGTAATTAGTTAAAGCAAAACCTAGTGCAACCTTAGTGGAATTATTAATAATAGCGGTACCAACATTAACTAATAACAATACGATTGAAGCTCCTGTAGTATCTAAAAATACTATAAATAGAATAATTAAAGTATTCATGACACCAAGTACATTTCCTTGTTTAGGCAGATTTTTATTAATTTTTTTGTTGTTAATAAAATATAGCGCTATCAATACAATAAAAGCAACCAATAACATTGTTCGATTTTCCATAGTATTATTATTTAAGATAACTACAGCAACTAGTAGATTTATCACATTCATTACCACAGAAAATATTCTTATATTTTTATCATCCAATCCCTCTACCCCCGGTAATTTAATTCACAGTAATCTTAATATAAACATAATTTTAGGTACTAACTTTAATTATTAAAATACATAGTGTAAAAATATCTTTATTTACACTTCTCTTTTAAAAATATATAATTATGTCATTATCTATTAATTTCCATAAAGACAACTAGCTTCAATTAATTATAATCTATAACATTCATAAGGTGGTATTAATAATGTATAAAAATATTATATTTGATATAGGAAATGTATTACTGAGTTTTAACCCTATTGAGTACCTAAGCTCAAAAATTAAGCAGCCTGAAAAAGTTTTAGAAGTACACAAAGAATTATTTCAAAGTGAAGAATGGATAATGCTTGATAGAGGTACCATAACAGAAGAAGATGCAAAAAATGCTATCATAACCAGAAGCATAAATAACGGAGATTTAATAAAGCTTTCCTTCGAAAATTGGTATGACCTTCTTACCGCTATTGAGCCATCAGTTGAAGTATTAAAGCTACTAAAGGCTTCAGATTACAAGGTTTACTTTTTATCAAACTTCCACTTACTTGCCTTTGAACATATAATTGAAAAATATGATTTCTTTAAACTCTTTGATGGTGGCATTGTATCTTATAAAGAAAAACTTATAAAACCTGAGGAAGCTATCTATAGAAGATTAGTAGAAAAATATGACCTTATCCCTGAAGAATCGATTTTTATAGATGATGTAGAGGAAAATGTTGAAGGTGCTAGAAAGCTAGGTATCAATACGATATTACTTAAAGATCCTACTAGCTTAAAAGAGCATTTAAAAACATACAATATTTATCTATAAATATATACTAAAAAGATACTTAATAAGCTAGGATATATCTTAACTTATTAAGTATCTTTTTTTAGGCTCATTATAACCTCATATCTATGACTTTGACTTTTTGTAATCATCAAATCTGCTAATCACATCTGGATTATCTTTTATAAAACAAATGTATTTTTCAAAACATCTTGTGGTTTCATCACTTAATGTATGTTCAACCTTTTCTGTTTCTTTTAATATCTTCTCTTCAGTTATGCCAAGTAATCTCAGAAAAGCTTCTATAGTTTTGTGTCTTTTTAGCAAAAACTCTCCTAATTTCTTCCCTTCATCTTTTAATATTATGACTCCATACTTTTCATATAATAAGAGATTTAATTCACCTAACCTTTGTACCATTCTAGTAGCAGAAGGTGGATGTACATTGAGAGCTTCAGATAATTCGTTTATTCTAGTAAAGCCCTTATCTATGGATAATCTATATATCATCTCTAAGTAATCTTCCATAGATGCTGTAAGCAAATTCTCTTCATTTTTCATATATTCACTAAAGGTATGAAAAGCTTTATTGTCCAAAATTTCTCACCTACTTTTAAGGTTTATAAAGCCTTAGTAAATTATATGCACAGGAGTGTAAAAAAATTACCCTCGAGTAACATTTTTATATATTCCTTCATAAATTAAATTAGGGTAAAAGTTTTAGCATAGGCTAACTTTTATAACCAGTACATTTTTCAAATCCTTATTTATCATATTTCATACAGAAGGTGAATTAAATATGAGCAAAAAACATTCAGTTAAAAAGCCTAGTAGCATAGAAACTACAAAGCATACAATAAATAATCCTCTAAGCTTATTAAGCAAATTTAGAGGAGCATTAAAGTTTTTCGGTCCTGCTTTTATTGTAAGTGTTGCATATATTGATCCAGGTAACTTTGCCACAAATATTAGTGGAGGGTCAATATTTAATTATAGTCTTTTATGGGTCATTCTATGGAGTAACTTAATGGCAATATTTCTTCAAATAATGTCTGCAAAGCTTGGTATTGCCACTGGTAAAAACCTAACAGAAATGTGTAGAGACGTGTTCTCTAAAAAAATGAATTGGTTCTTTTATATAGTATCAACCCTTGCTGCAATAGCTACAACTATGGCTGAATTTATTGGAGGGGCACTAGGGCTATATTTGTTGTTTGGTATACCAATTAACTATTCGGTAGCCTTAACTGCCATAATAACTCTAATGATTGTTTATCTACAAAAATATGGCCAAAGAGTTGTTGAGATAGTCATAACTATACTTATAGCTGTTATTTGTGTATCTTATACAATTGAGTTATTCCTTGCAAAACCTGAATGGCCTCAAGTGGCACTACACACATTACTTCCATCTCTTCCAAACAGTCAAGCACTTTTAATTGCTGTTGGAATGCTCGGCGCTACTGTTATGCCTCATGTTATATATCTTCACTCACAGTTAGTTCAAAATCGTAATGACAACATGACCTTAGAAGAAAAAAAGAACCATTTAAAAATGGAGAAAATCGATGTTTTGGTGGCAATGAATATTGCATTTATAGTAAATGCAGCAATGGTTATTGTTTCTGCCTCAGTATTTTATAGCAGAGGAATAGCTGTTGATTCAATAGAACAAGCTCATAGATCCTTAGAACCACTTTTAGGTACGCTTTCAAGTGGAGCCTTCGGAGCAGCTTTATTAGCATCTGGCTTCTCCTCATCGTCAGTTGGAGCTATGGCTGGTGAAACAATTATGGATGGGTTTGTAGATTTAAAAATTCCGTCAATTGTTAGAAGAGTAATAATAATGCTTCCGGGAATAGTGGTTATCTTAATTGGAATAAATCCTATGAAGGCGCTAGTAATGAGTCAGGTATGCTTAAGTTTTGTTCTACCAGTTACAATTATATGTATGCTGATAATCACTAGTAGAAAAGATTTAATGGGTACCTTTGTAAATAAACCTATAGTCAAGTACTTGGGATGGATCATTGCCATAATTATTATAAGCTTGAATGCTTTATTGATATATTTTGCTTTAACTGGACAGGCGTAGAATTTACTCATAGATAAGGCTTCTAAGCTTAATTATCTTCAATTAAGTTAAGTGACTAGGAAGATACTATAAAATATATCTTCCTAGTCACTTATTTTTTCTATCTAATAGATTGATTAAATTTTAAAGTTGATAAAATTTAAAGTTCCAAACTAATACCATATTACAACTCTCTTTCGTGAATAAAGTTTAATACATCATTTCTGATTTTACTTTTATTTAGTACAATACCAGAATGACCACACTTGTATACATACCTCTTTGGTTTATCCCAACTAGTCCATAATACATCACTATCTTTATTCATTATGTATTTATCATAATAGCCTGATACAAGAAGTATTTTTTCTTTATCAATCAAAGGTTTCTTCAAGCTTGGATTTATAATACTCCAGCTTCTTTTTAAACTCTCTCTATCGAAACCATTCCTTAAAAAATCTTCTTTTACAAATTTACCTACTATAGTTTCATATGCAGTATAATGTAAGTCGTTGGCGTAAAATAATGAAATTAATATATCAATATTTTCCTGAACTTCGCATAGTAGATTAGATATCATCCCGCCCAAGCTTAGACCAATTACAATTACCTTGTCGCCTCTTTCTTCCTTTATGTATCTTATTAACGCTCTAATATCACTAATTGACTGCTGTACTGATTTAATAGTTCTATTTACATTAGAACTGAAAAAGTACTCTCCACTATATAGAGATTCATTTGGACATCTTTCCATATGGAAAGGTAATATGTAACTATAAACATCATATCTTTCCTCAATAAAGCTGTTTAAAAACACATTTTCCAACCTGTTAAGCTCTTCAGATCTCCAACCATGTATCAATATAACACTTGTGTTTTTAGGCTCTTCTTTACATAAGCTATAATAAAAAATAGATTCAGCATTACTCTCTCCATTATCTATTTCACTTAAAAACTTTAATTTCCCCTTGGAATATCCATCTTCAAGTCTATCTTCTTCTAATTTAATCTTTGGTAAAGCTGGCTTAATATAAAACGTCTCATGGTCGCCATCAATTAAGGAAAACTCTTCTTCATCAAAATAAAATTGATCTGTCTTACTGTATTCTTTATGCAGACCCATTAGTCCATAGCTATCTGCTATCTTTGCTATTATCCCCCTCAAAGCTTACTTCTCCTTCATACTATTTTAAACTTAATTGCGAAATTTATATTACAATTTTATCATAAATAGTAAAAGTGGTTGCATTTTTTGTACAACCACTTAATTTTACAAACTTCTTCTATATAACTTTATTATGATGATTTTTTAAGCTTAACAAGAAATTATCAACTTAAATATAAGAAGGATTTTACTCTACAGAAGACTGTCCTTCTGGCAGTTTTCCCATCTGACTGATAACCATATCATAATAACGTCCTCTTTTCTCCATTAAACTCTTATGATCTCCACTTTCTAATATGTTTCCTCTCCCAATAACCATTATATGGTCTGCATCTCTAATGGTAGATAGTCGGTGTGCTACTAGGAAACTGGTACGGTTTTTCATGAGTCTTGTTAAAGCCTTTTGTATATCTTTTTCTGTCTTTGTATCAACGCTGCTGGTAGCCTCATCTAGTATTAGAATAGGACTGTCACATAATACCGCCCTAGCAATGGAGATAAGCTGACGTTGTCCTTGGCTTAAATTATCTGTAGCTCCTGATACCATGGTCTTATAACCTTTGGGAAGCTTATCTATAAAATCGTGAGCACGAGATATTTTTGCTGCTTCTATAACTTGTTCATCTGTTGCATCTTTTTGGGAATATCTTATGTTATCCATAATAGTACCAGTAAATAGACAAGTATCTTGAAGCACTACTGAAAAACAGTTCCTAAGACTTTCTCTCTTTAAATTTGTAATTGGCTCTCCATCTATTAGAATTCTTCCCCTATCAGCATCATAAAAACGAGTAAGTAAATTAACAATAGTGGTTTTACCAGCTCCAGTTTCTCCAACTAAAGCTACAGTTTCTCCTGCTTTTACGCTAAAGCTTATACCCTTTAAAATAGGAGTTGTTTTGTTGTAGGAGAAATATACATTCTCAAAAGCAACATCTCCTCTTGGATTTTTGATATCAATGGCATTTTCTATATCTGCTGTTTCTTCTTCATGATCTAAAATCTCAAATACACGCTCTGCACCTGCAAGAGCTGACTGAATAGTATTAAACATACCTGCAACAGAGTTAAGAGGCTGTGCAAACTGCTTGGAATAACTTAAAAAGCTTACAACTGTTCCAACAGCTAGCCCATATCCTACAGATAATATTCCTCCCACAATTGCTACTATTGCAAAGATAAAATTATTAATAACATTCATAAGAGGCATCATATATCCAGCCCAAGTTTGAGCTTTACTACTGCTTTCGAATAATCTCTCATTTATTTCTTTAAAATTCTCTAATACATCCTGCTGCTTGCCAAAAGCCTTAACCATTTTTAATCCTAGTATATTTTCCTCAACAACTCCATTAAGTGAGCCTAAACTTTTCTGTTGAGCTAAAAAGTACGAACGACTTCTTGTTGCTATCATACGAGTCAAAAGAACTACTAATGGAATACATAACAATACAACAAGGGTAAGAGGTACATTTAAAGTAATCATAACCACAAAGGAGCCAAGCAAGGTTAAAACACTTGATACCAATTGTGTAGTTGTCTGAGCAATAGTAGAACTTATATTATCTACATCGTTTGTAATTCTACTCATAGTGTCTCCATGGGAGCGAGTATCATAAAATTTCAATGGAAGCTTTTGCATCTTCTCAAAGAATTCTGTACGTAATACAAGCACCAACCTTTGGGAAACCTTAAGCATTATAACCCCATTAATCCAAGCTATTACACAATTAGCTACATATAAGGCTATGATTATCCATACTAAGCCCATCAGGATTTTCGTATCAACTGTTCTATTTGAAATCTTAAAAGTATTAAAGGTCTTTCCTATAAAATAAGGTATTGCTACTGAAATTACTGACGAGAAAACTGTAAGTATAATAGCAACAAGGATTGTTTTAGCCCATCTCATATATATCTTTATTATACGGCTTAAGGTACCTTTTGGATTTTTAGGTTTTGCAGTAGGTGCAAATCTATTAGGTCCTCCACCACCTGGTCTCCCTCCAATAGATGGAGCCTTCATATCTTGTCTAGGAATCTGCTGTGCCATAACTTACGCCTCCTTGCTGCTTTCTATTTGTGTCTTATAGATATCCTGATATATTTCACAGGTTTGCATAAGCTCACTATGAGTTCCATAGCCTACTTTGACACCATTATTCATCACCAAAATCTTATCTGCAAACATAGCTGTACCACAACGTTGAGTGATAGTTATTACAGTCTTATTTATTGCCTTAGGATCAAGATTCTCCCTTACCTTAGCTTCGGTTACCGCATCCAAAGCACTAGTTACATCATCTAGTATAAGTACTGAGGAATCCTTAAGAATCCCACGAGCAATAGATATACGCTGTTTTTGACCACCAGAAATGTTTACTCCAGCGCTTCCTAAAGTACTTTCATAGCCATTTTGCATATTACTTATAAAGCTTGCTTGAGCTTTGTTAGCAGCTTCATACATTAACTCTTCTGTTGCTTCTTTATTACCCCATCTTATATTTTCTGCCACAGAACCTGAAAAAAGCATTGGCTTTTGAGGAACTATCGAAATATTATCTCTAACCAACTCCACCTCTAGTTCTTTTATATCATGGCCATTTATCAATATAGCTCCACTATTTATGTCATAAAATCTTAAAAGTAACCAAGCAATAGTAGACTTTCCGCTGCCGGTTGGACCAATTATAGCTAAACTTTGTCCATTGTTTATAGAGAAAGATAGTTCTTTTATGGCTGGCACACCACTTCCACTAGGATAGGCAAAAGTGACATTTCTAAATTCTATATCTCCACTTAACTCTTTTCTCTCACTCCTATTACTAAAATCTTCTTCACTATCAAGCACTTCCTTGATACGTACAGTGGAAGCTTTAGTTCTTACAAAGGTATTAAATATATTAGTTATCATTATTAAAGAAGTAAGAATTTGCGCCATATAAATAGTAAATGCCGCTATATCTCCCGGATTAGCAAGTTTTGAAACAAACATACTGCTACCAGTCAAAATCACAATAACCGTACCGATTCCAACTGTAATGGCGATTAAAGGCGAAGTTAAAGTCACGATAATTTGTGAAGCTACACCTTTTTCCATAAGATTAGTGTTTGCAGTTTCAAACTTATCAGTTTCCTTATCATAGGTTCCAAAAGCTTTAACTAAACGTATACCTATTAAATACTCTTGAACCACAGAGTTTACCTTATCCATAGCTTGTTGAAGCTTATAAAAACGTGGATAACTAAGCTGCATGCTTACTATAATGAGTATAGCAACTATTGCAACTACCCCGTAAATAATAAGACTTAGCCTAAAATTAAGTAAGCTTGCAAGCACAATACTTCCAATACAAGTTATAGGTGCCTTAAGAAAAATTCTCATAATACCATTCACAAACTGGGTAATTTGAGAAGTATCATTAGTCATGCGTGTAATTAGGGAGCCACTTTCAAGTTTATCTGCACTTAATTCAGAAAAGTGAACAATCTTCTCAAACAAATCATATCTTAAATCTGCTCCCATTCTTTGTGAAACCTTGCTTGCTAATATATTTCTTGTTACTGCAAAGCATGCCCCTATAAAAGTTACTACAACCATAAGTGCTCCCCAATAGTAAACCTTAGAGAGGGCCCCTTGCTCTATTCCTGTATTAATTATGTTTGACATAAGTGTTGGACCAAGCAGGTCACATACCGCTTCCAATGCAACACAAAAAACAGCAGTCAAAAAAGGAACCTTGTACCGTTTAAAATATTTGCTATATAAACCCATTTCTCTAACCCTTCTTTCGTTAAAGGAATTCTAACTTAGACAGCTTAACTTGCACACGATAACAACTGTATGCAGTATCTAAATAAAAATATACTAGTTTTTATAAATTTCATACATTATTATACACCTTTTATTTTTTATAAAAATAACTCTAACTAATTAGTATAGGTTTTCAGATGTTAATTTTTTGTTTCTAAAAATATAACTCATTCTGTATAAAAACAAAAGCCATGTATAGTTAAGAAAATCTCTTCTCTTACATACATGACTTTTACTTTCAAAAACTTTTATGTACTTATTCCTGCTTCATGGTGTTTCTCAAGTTTTCACTTGAAGTATTGATCTTATTCATCAAGTTAAATATGTTATCCACATTTAAATTATTTTCTTCAATGGTTGCAAGCATCTCTTCTGTAGCTGCTGAATGTTCTTCTGCAATAGATGCCATGCTTTCAGATTCTCTGCTTACTCTATCGAAGATTGTCTTAGTATTTTCAATAGCTTTAAGTTCCGTAGATATATTCTTATCTATTTCTTTAAAAGCTTGCTTAATATTTTCAAAGCTTTCATTTACATCTTTTGTAATCACTTCTCCGATCTTAGCAGCATCATTACCGTTTTGTACTGTTTCTAAAACCCTTTGTGTCTTAGCATTTATTGTAGTGATGACTTCATTTATCTGCTTTACAGTGTCCGCACTTTCCTCTGCAAGCTTTCTTACCTCATCAGCTACAACTGCAAATCCTCTGCCTGACTCACCAGCTCTAGCAGCTTCTATCGCAGCATTTAGTGCTAACAAATTAGTCTGCTCCGCAATCTGCACAATTGATGAAAGGAAATTATTTATTATATCCATATTAGACTGCAATTCACTCACTGTAGCCACAGATTCAGTTGCTGCAGTACTTATTATATTCATCTGCTTATCCATCTGTAGTATTTTTTCAGAACTCTTAGATACTAATCCGCTTGTTCTACGAGAAATATCACCTAACTGTTTTGAAATTTCTTGAGTTTCTAGAACCTTTTCATCAGCAATATTCATCATATTACTAATTTCATTTATTGCATTAGCTTGTCCAGTAACTCCAGTAACTACTTCATTAACAGTCTCAACCATTGTTTCGCTGATCTCTTTTACAGATTGTAAGTTAGTAAAACAGCTCGTTATATCTTCACCTAGGGCTACTGTATTCGTATTTATTGCACCCATAGTAACCTTTAAACCCTCTAAAGAACTTCCTGATTTCTTAGCTTCTTCCCCAGCTAATTTGATCATATCCTTTCCCCACTTAGTCATGAAAAAGATTATTAAAACTATAATATTTACAATTACTATCTGTATAACTGAACTTGTGTTTAGTTGTCCTATTAATGCCAACTTTCCAATCATAGATAGATTTGAAAGAAGTGCACTAGTAATAAATATACTTGTATTTAAATATAATGCCGAGATACTTATTGGTAAAATAATTAAATATACAGAATTTACACTTGATGTAGAACTAGCTGTAGTCATACTCATAATAACGATTGTTATGTACGCAACTAAAATCTCGTATTTCTGCTTAATGATTGAAAAAATAGAAACCGCTAAAATTAATGCTATAACTCCTGCAGTTGCAAAAGTTGTTGGAGTCTTTTGCGATATTCCTAAGAAAATCAAAAATGCACATAGTAACCCTATAATGATAGCTACCACCTTGTTTACCTTTTTCAAGTGTTCCTTCATAAACCCTTGTCCTATATTACTTGTCAAACCCTTTTCCATCCTTTTTTTCTCTCCTTGATTGTCCTATATGATATTATCTATATGAAAAAGTCGCTGAATCAATTTTCTTCAGTGACTTTATATGAATCTGCCTTTCAAAACATAGTTTAAAAAACATGGCAGATTACTAGGGTTCGATTTTTACTACACACCCTAAAAGCGTAAAATTACTACATCTAATTATCGATAAATTAATTAATTTCAACACTATCTTTTAACAATAATTTAATATTATTTAAATCATTTTGTCGTTTATATAGATGAACCACTTCGTAATAGAATTTATATTTTTAAATTCTCTCACCAGAATCCGTGAGAGTTTTAAAAATAGATTTCGGATCGAAGTGGTTCATCTTTATGTATATTATATCAAAAAATATCGTAAAACGGTGTGATTTGTTCACATATTTGTAACTTTTCTTAGTTATAAGATAAAAATAAAAACGGTAAAGAAGAAGAATGTTTTGTTCCTCTTTTTCACCGTTTTTATATATTCCGGTTATATACCATGTTAAACCTTAATGTACTTAATTAGACACTAATATATCTATGATAACTTTCCATTCAATCCTAGTTAAAAAATATTTTTTCTAGGCGCACCTTACCTTTAATAACAGCAATTTTTATCTTAGCCTCGCTAGCTTCAAAAAGCTTAATAGCTTCAATTGCTTTTTTGTTCTCGCTTTCCGCTAGTTCCAATGTACATAACTCTTTATCATCCTGAGTTATAGTTACTGATGCAGTTTCGCTGCAACTGTATACAAATGAAATACTACTATCATTTGAGGTATCATTTATTGAATAGGTCACAAATTCCTCTTCTTTTAACTCTAACAAAAATCTATCCCATAAGCAGTCAAAAACAAATCTTCTTTCAAGCTGCTCTACAGGTATTTCTTCTATTATTCTCATTCCTGTGTTATCTCTGTACTTATACATGTTTCCTTCTTCTCTTTGCCCACTATATGATATTCCCTTTCCAGGAAGCTCATCAAAATCAGTGGCACGAACTGTGCATCCTGGAGTTCTAAATACATGAGTTCTAACTTCAGAATTATATTTACAGTTTTCTACTTTTATATTTTCTAAATAAGCATTTAATATTTCAGTAGCTTCTTCGTAGCCTGGATGTACTTCACCATCAATATACCCTATTATCTTATCCCAGCCTTCAGGCATTTCTACAGAATATGGGGAGTTGGTACAACTCATCTTTTTCCAAGGCCATAAATTGTATCCTATATTTAATTCTACAGATAATGGATATAAGGCTGTATACCACTGATGTATATTTTCACCAGTCTCACCAAGCCATAATGGAAGATTTAGCCTCTCTGAAACTTCTATAAATTCCTTTAAGGAATCTAATTGTGGTAAGCAGGCATATCTATGAAAATGTATTACCATATTATCATCGTACTTTTTGTAGAATATACTTGTGTCAGTGGACCAATGATGTCCTTCAATTGATAACATATGTCTTGTATCTATTTGTCTAATGGCTGCGATTACTTCCTCGTAGAACTTAACCAACCTTGGCAGTAAATGATCTACATTTTTAACTTGTGGAGATCCTGGTCTTATTGGTTCGTTTAACAAATCATAGCCTCCAACAATCCATCTATCCTTATATCTCTCAGCTAACTTTTTCCATAAACTAATTCCCTTATCCCAGCTATCTTTATCTGTAAATAATCTAGGGATATCATCAACACAATCATCTATATTTGCACCAGTTTGTCCACCCGGAGCGCCATGCAAATCTAGAAAAACATAAATTTTATATTCTTCACACCAATCTATGCATTTATCTAAAAGCTTAAATCCGTCTTCCTTCCATGCTATACCCGGCTCATCCTCCATTAAAACCCTCCAGTTAAATGGGATTCTTACTGAGTTATATCCTTGTTCTGCCATAAGCCTTATATCTTCTTTAGTTATATAATTTTCTCTAAACTTTGTCCAAAATTCTTCTGAATATTTACTTCCAGTTAATTCTCTTATTACGCCCTCTATGCGATGTGGTCTATCAAACCTGGTGTTTTTAGCCTTCCACATATAACCTTCTTGAAGAAGCCAATTTCCAAGTCCCCACCCAGCTAGTATTATCTCTTCTCCATCTTCATTCACTATCGATGTACCCTCTGCTCTCAAAAAACCTTTTACCCTTCTGTTACTCAACTTTTCGTTCATATCTATTTCTCCTTTTATCGCAAAAATATTACTAAAGAGTTCCTATATCGAAACTTAATTTATATTTTTTCTAAAATCGCGGCTTCTGGTGATTATCGGCCACGTATAACTTAATAGTTTGGTTAGGAATTCTAATATATGATTCGTATTTATAAACTCAACTTTTATTTGTAACTGTTTTCATAATATCACAAACATAATTATATTAATAATCTTCCACAAACCAAAGTAGCTTTTATTTGGATTAGGGGGTTTTTTTTAGTTAATTTCAAAAATAACTTCAATAGTTATTTACTAATTAAATAGCAAAAAGGGACATGTACTTCATTTCTGATTTACATGTCCCTTATATAAAACTATTTGTTATTAATTCTTCTTCTTAGCTGCAGTTAATACTCCAATTCCTGCTGCTAGTGCTATAAAGCCTATAAGACTTATAGCCTCAGTTCCTATTGGCGAACCTGTCTTAGGCAATTCTGCCACTATCTTTGTTGGTTCACTATTTTGCTTATCAGGTTGTTTCTTTTGTTGGTTCATTTGTATATCTCTTTTTACTATTTCTTTTGCTACTGAGATAGTCTCACTTGTAAATGTATCGTAACCATCCTTTGTAACCACAAGATAGTAATCTGTATCTGGGAAAACCATGAATGCATACTTTCCATTTATATCATCCAATTGTGGATTTAGATTATCTGCTGGAGCAAAACCTGGTACCTTAGGTAGGTTAACCAATGTATTTGGAATTCTTCCTGCTGCTCTATTTCTAGCTGTATCAGCATAATACAACTGAACCTTAGCTCCATCGATATTGTTTTTTGTTAATGCATCTGTAATTGTTCCATAAGGATCTATTAAAGCAGAGCTTAAATTAAGCTGTCCATCTGAATCTACTGTTACATTAACTGCTCCAACCACTATCTTCTCACCTGAAGGGAAAGTGTAGTTTATTGCAACAGTATAAACTTTGCCTTTTTCTAAACCTTCAGCTTCAAATACTCCATTATTTAGAGATATCTTACCTTTATCTAAACTGCTTGAATCTGACTTATTTACAACTTCAACGCTAAAAACTGAACTATCACTTAGAAGAGATACATTTCCATTAGGTTGTTTTACAAGTATTACTCCCGCTGCTGTATTTACTGAAGAATAATCTTCATTTCCTGCACCAGTTATATTACCAGTTTGATTATTTTGAGTAAACTTAACATTAACATAACTACTTCCAACTCTTACTGGTTTTGTAACGTTAATCCTATACTGAACATTTCCTTTAGGAATAGCTATTGCATATCTTCCATCTGCTCCAGTTATCATCTTTGAATAGAAATCATCAATTCCATCTCCATCAAAATCCTTAGAAACTTCTACTATTGCATTAGTTACTGGACGCCCTGTCTCATTATCAACAACTAGTCCACTAATTATTCCAGGTTCAAACACCATTACAATTTGATCTGAAACCTGTAGATTATGAGCCTTATCGTTAACTGTAGCTATTACAGGTATGTTTCTGTTTTGTGTACCATCAACTTTACTTGATTTAAATAATATAGTTGCTATACCGTTTTTATCAGTTATTGCAACTGTACCATTAGGGAAGCTTCCCTCAGCTGCTGAAAAGTTCACTTCTACATTTGCTAATGGATTATTGTTCTTGTCCACTATCTTTGCTGAAAGCACAGTAGTTGCTTTTCCATCTCCCAATATAGTAGTTGGATTAGCAGTTAAGTTTAAAGAATATCCTATAGCCTCATACACCTGGAAGTCCTTTCTAACTGTGTAGTTAGTTTCACTAGTTGGTTCAATATCAAAATCTATATTCTGAGTCTCATAAGAAGGATTTGAAACCTTAAATCCATATATACCTAACTTAACATTATTTATAGTATAGTTTCCATTTGAATCTGTAGTTGTAGTATATATCACATGTCCACTTTGATCACTTAACTGAATAGCTGTATTAGGAATAACTTTTCCTGTTGTTTTATTTACTACCGTTCCAACTAAATCTGCTCTATCTCTTACTGTAATATCTATAGTGGAAACTGCTTTCCCACCATGTCCATCACTTACTTCTACAGCGAAACTATCTGTTCCAACGTAATTTATATTAGGAACATATGTCCATACTCCAGTTTTATCTACTTCTACATATCCTTTTACTGGGGATGTCTTCAACGAATACTCTAATCTATCGCCATCAATATCATTTCCTACGACTCTACCTGTTACTGACTTATTGTATGGTGTAACTCTGCTATAATTTGGTGCTGTTGGTGCATCATTCACTGCATTTACTGTAATACTTACAGTTGCTGTACTTGTTCCACCATGTCCATCACTTATTGTATAGCTAAAGCTGTCGGTAGCATTGTAGTTAGCATCTGGTTTATAGCTTATTGTTCCATCTTCATTTATAACTGCTGTTCCATGAGCTGGCTTTGTAACTGAAGTTATAGTTAATGTATCTCGATCCACATCACTATCATTGTTAAGAACACTAATTTTCACTGTTCCATCTTCAGATACTGTTGCTGTATCATTTACTGCTACTGGTGCGTCATTTACTGCATTTACTGTAATATTTACAGTTGCTGTACTTGTTCCACCATGTCCATCACTTATTGTATAGCTAAAGCTATCGGTACCATTGTAGTTAGCATCTGGTGTATAACTTACTGTTCCATCTTCATTTATAACTGCTGTTCCATGAGCTGGCTTAGTAACTGAAGTTATCGTTAATGCATCTCCATCCACATCACCATCATTGTTAAGAACACTAACTTTCACTGTTCCATCTTCAGATACTGTTGCCGTATCATTTGATGCTACTGGTGCGTCATTTACTGCATTTACTGTAATATTTACAGTTGCTGTACTTGTTCCACCATGTCCATCACTTATTGTATAGCTAAAGCTATCGGTACCATTGTAGTTAGCATCTGGTGTATAACTTACTGTTCCATCTTCATTTATAACTGCTGTTCCATGAGCTGGCTTTGTAACTGAAGTTATAGTTAACGCATCTCGATCCACATCACTATCATTGTTAAGAACACTAATTTTCACTGTTCCATCTTCAGATACTGTTGCCTTATCATTTACTGCTACTGGTGCATCATTTACTGGAGTTATAGTTATATCTACAGTACCACTTTCTGTAGCATATGCTGTTCCGTCATTTCCATTCCATCTAAAGCTTGTACTCCCATTCCAATTTGAGTTTGGTGTGAAAGTTAACTTTGATAGCTCTAATACTAATATTTCATCTCCAAGCTTTACTTCATTTCCATTTAGCTTTAATACTCCGTTAGTTGGCAGGCTTTCTATCCTTACCTTAACTAAGTTGTTACCATCTACATCTGAGAACTTGCTACTAAAGTCTTCGAACTTGAAGTTTATATTAGTGTCTTCTAATCCACTCTTAGCTATATTACCAACAGTTGGTTCGTCATTTACCGCATTTACTGTAATATTTACAGTTGCTGTATTTGTTCCACCATGTCCATCGCTTACTGTATAAGTAAAGCTATCAGCACCATTGTAGTTAGCATCTGGTGTATAACTTATTGTTCCATCTTCATTTACTACTGCTGTTCCATGTTCTGGATTAGTAACTGAAGTTATAGTTAACAGATCTCCATCTACGTCACTATCATTAGTGAGAACACTAATTTTAACTGTTCCATCTTCTAGTACTGTTGCTATATCACCTGCTGATACTGGCGTATCATTTACTGGAGTTACATTTATATTCACAGTACCAGTTTCTGTAGCATATACTATTCCATCATTTCCATTCCATTTAAAGCTTGTATTTCCATTCCAATTTGAATTAGGTGTAAAAGTTAAATTTGACAAATCTGCTGCTGATATTTCGTCTCCAACTTTCACATTAACCCCATTTAATTTCAGTACTCCTTCGCTTGGTAAGCTTTCTATCTTTATCTTGGTTAAACTGTTACCATCGATGTCTGAGAACTTACTACTAAAATCTCCACCGTTAAAGTTTATATCAGTGTCTTCTAGTCCACTCTTAACTATGTTACTAACAGTTGGAGCATCATTTACTGCATTTACTGTAACATTTACAGTTGCTATATTTGTTCCACCATGTCCATCACTTACTGTATAAGTAAAGCTATCGTTACCATTGTAGTTAGCATCTGGTGTATAACTTATTGTTCCATCTTCATTTACAACCGCCGTTCCATGTGCTGGCTTAGTAACTGAAGTTATAGTTAATTGATCTCCATCTACGTCACTATCGTTGTTAAGAACACTAACTTTTACTGTTCCATCTTCAGATACTGTTGCTGTATCATTTACTACTACTGGCGCATCATTTACTGCATTTACTGTAATATTTACAGTTGCTGTATTTGTTCCACCATGTCCATCACTTATTGTATAGTTAAAGCTGTCGGTACCATTGTAGTTAGCATCTGGTGTATAGCTTATTGTTCCATCTTCATTTATAACCGCCGTTCCATGCGCTGGCTTAGTAACTGATGTTATAGTTAGAGTATCTCTCTCTACATCACTATCATTGTTAAGAACACTAACTTTTACTGTTCCATCTTCAGATACTGTTGCTATATCATTTAACGCTACTGGTGCATCATTCACTGGTACTACCGTTATGTTTACAGTACCACTTTCATTAGCATATACTGTACCGTCATTTCCATTCCACTGAAAGCTTGTACTTCCATTCCAATTTGAATTTGGAGTGAAAGTTAATTTTGATAAATCTAATACTAAAATCTCGTCACCAAGCCTTACATTGGCTCCGTTTAACTTTAATACGCCATTACTTGGTAAACTTTCTATCCTTATTTTAGTTAGAGCATCCTCATCAATATCTGCAAACCTATTAATAAAGTCCTCAAAAGTGAAGTTTACATCAGTGTCTTCTAACCCATGTTTCACTACATTTCCAACATTTGGCGCATTATTCACGGCATTTACTGTTATATTTACAGTCGCTGTGCTTGTTCCACCATGACCATCACTTATTGTATAGCTAAAGCTGTCTTCGCCTTTGTAATTAGTATTTGGTGTATATCTTATTGTACCATCTTCATTTTCTACTGCTGTTCCGTGTGTTGGATTGGTAACTGATGTTATAGTTAGAGTATCTCTCTCTACATCACTATCATTATTAAGTACACTTAAATCAATTGGCGTATTCTCATTTGTTGATGATGTATCATTACTTGCAACTGGTGCATCATTTACAGGAGTTACTGTAATGCTTACGCTAGCGTTGTTTGCAGAATATACTGAACCATTGCTTCCATTCCAATTAAAGCTTGTATTACCATTCCAATCTTTATTAGGAGTAAAAGTTAACCCTGATAAGTTTAATACTATTATTTCTTGTCCGATCGTAACAGGCGTACCATAAAGCTTCAAGGTTCCATTAGCAGGAAGATCTACTATCTTAATTCTATTTAATGAATTATTAGCACCATCTGTAAACTTGCTAGTAAAATCAGCAATTGTAAATGGTATAATAATATCTTCCACACCACTTTTAGCTATATTAGCTGAAACAGGTGTCACCTCAAAACTCAAAGTAGCTGGAGTTCCTGGGAAGTAAGTCCAAGTATCTATCCCTTTACCATTACCATATTGTTGGAAATAACCATGAGCTCCCTGACTGCTATCAACTCCTGACAAGCCAACAATCTTATTAATATGATATTCAAGTTTACTTGCATCAAGATTTACAGAAGTACCATTGGCAGAAGTATAATTACTTTCATCATAATATACCTTATATTTATCAGCATAAGTTTCTGGATCACTATATCCAGGTGCATTAATAAGCTTAACTTTTATTCCAAAAGGGTTGTGTTCTGCATCTAGCATTGGAAAGTGGTATTCTCCGCCCTTCATAATTAATTGAGCAGTGTATGTACCTATAGGCAACTTGTTACCATTCTTATCTTTTCCATCCCAAGTAATTGTGTTTACACCTGCCCTACAAACATTTTCTATTACCATGTCTGTTGAAAGATTATATCCTTCACTTCCATCGGTATTAATAGTCAGTCTATAGCTACCAGCTTTATCTGCTATAAAGGTAAAGTTTCCTCCAGTAGACACGTTTGTCTTTAGGTCTACATTGGAACTACCTTTAAAGTTGAAATTCTCAGGAATTGCAGGTGAAATGGCAACTGGTGAAAGGTTCGCAGGTAAATCTTTATTTGGATTATTAACAAATACTTTATGAGTTATATTAGTTTCAGTATCCGTATCAGTCGGAAGCTGAGGCGCAATATTTCCTAAAATATTTGCCAACTTATCTACTTCGGTACCAGTTCCACCATCCATAATAGAATGATATAAAGTCTTATCATTTGTTTTGTCTATATATCCTCTATTATTAGACCAGAAAACAAATCCATTTGGGTCTATACCATTCATTGAGGTTTGATATACATAACCGTCTTTTGTTAATACATAGAAATCATTGTTTAGTACCTTCTCAGCATTTGAAGTGGATGTAGCACTTGAATTTGTTGTAGAATTAGTTCCCATTATCATAGCAATATAAGGTGCATACATTCTACCCTTCTTCTCATTACCTTCTGAATCTTTAACAGTTACATCCCAAGCTGCTATAGTACTTTTCTGTGCAGTTAAGAACTCACTTGACCCCTTCTGAAAAGTAGGATTACTTGTAGTTCCTGTTGGTCCTACAAACTGAAATTGCCATATACCAGCCTCAGTAGCACCTACATTTAAAGTAATAGGAACATATCCTCCAGCATTAGCTCCTATCTTTTCCTGAGCAACATTCTCAATAAATCCAGCTTTACTTCCTGATGATGAAACAGTATATGGAGACCAACTAGTGGCTCCTGGTTTTTTCACTAATATGCTTCCTGTTTGAGCAACACTAGATCCAAAATTAAGAGTTTCTCCTTGCTTAACATAAACATTAAAGGTTGTTTTTCTTGTTATACCTGCTGTTGTGTCAGTTGATGCCCATAAAAACGGTCTATATCCACCATTATTGACATACTGATTGGTCGATTGATTATAAGTATTTACTAATTCTCTACTTCCTTCTGCTTTAACCACAGTTGTATGCATATAACCATTATAAACTGTTGCAGCTAATGCAATTAAAACCATTAACTTCTTTTTATTTCTAAGCATATCTAATACTCCTTTAACCATTAGTAAAATTTTTAATACTTTAAGTGAACTTTCTAACCCATCTTCCATTCCAAATGTATATAAGGAAGATTCTTAAGGCGAATAAGCTTTGTTTTAACTGCTAAAATATCTATATTTAGCTAGCGTAAAAACTTTATGGCTTCTAAAATAATAAAAAAAAACCGACCAATTTAAATAATTGGTCGGTTGCACTACTAACTCACCACGTACAAAGTGCCCAAATAAGCACGTAGTTCACAGTTCCCATTTTGATACGAACTTTATAAAACTTATTAACTATACATAATTAGTAAACTTTATACACATAAGTTTAGAGAACTGCTTAAGATGTAATTTATCTGCATTTTACTAAAGTTCTACTTTTATACCCATAATTCTACATTATATTACATATATATGTCAATTTATATATATATTACTTTTATGAAATTATCATTTTTCTTACCCTTTAAATAGATGCTATATTATTTAAATTAAATATAAAAAAAGATAAGAGAAACATAATAGTTTCACTTATCTTTTTTATTAGTACCTATATAATTTATTTCACTGTTACAACAAACCCATTTTGAATTAGATAAGGATCAGTTGCTTCAATGTTTCTCATAGTTAGATTAGTAAAGGTAGCCGATCCGTTATTTGTGTAAGTGTAGATAGCTTCACCTAAATGTGGCTGTGAGAATCTTGAAGTAGTTATATTATCTTTTCCTGTTCCATCTATAGTGATATTATTGAAGTTAATATTAGAGAACCCCCCACTATATCCAAATTGTATTGCATCTCTTTGAGAGTTTATGATATCTATATTTGAGAAAGTTATATTCTTAATTCCAGTATTTGATGCTTCTAGATCTATAGCCCCTCTTTCTCCATTATAACAATCCTTACTTGTACCTGAGTTTATTATTGTAGTGTCTGAGAAAGTAATTCCTGTGTTATTTTCAAAATGGTACCCAGGGAATACTGTGTTTAACCTAATACCTGATCCCATAAAGCAATCCTTGATATAGTTGTTAGTTGCTTTGTGTCCTGAGCCTCCGAAGATAGCTATTGCAGCTGCACGCCAGTTATTTTCAATTGTATTATAACTGAAGGTGTTGTTTACTTCCATTGGAGCATTCATTGTGCTGTCAGGCCACATAGCTAAACCATCATCACCATTGTTTCTTACGCTACAGTTTTGGACTGTAGAGTTTTTAGTACCTTGGCAGAAGTTTATACCATCGGCTAAATTATTTCTAACACGTCCATTAGATATTATTAATCCATCTGCTGGTATGGCTGGAGTATGAGCATAATCAGCTACCCAGAAACCACATTCAAAATGCTCTTCCCAGAAATCGTGGATACGAGAGTTTGTACCGAAGTTATCCATAAACGCTTTGTATATTGCATTTTGATTATATCTAGTTCTAAGCATAGAGTTCATATATACATTACTGAAATCAATTGTTCCAGTAACTCTTAAGGATATACCACCACTTGCTGAGTTTGGTGATGTAAACTGAAGGTTTGTATACCACATTCCAGCACCAGTGATAGTTATATTATTTGCATTTATAGTCCACATACCACCTAAGTTAAACTTGCCTTCAGGTATATATACAGTCTTTCCAGAAGAAGCTGCTGCATTTACACAAGAGTTAAAGGCTGCAAGGTCATCAGTTGAATCATTTGGTGTTGCGCCGTAGTCTGTTACTGAAAGAGCATTAGCTGGTTTTGAAATAGCAGCTGGAACTGGTTCAATTTCTAAGAAGTCAACTCCATACTCAATGCTATCACCATTTGTCTTTTGGATTCTTATCTTATCTCCAGCTTTAAGAGCTGTAGGAAGTTTAAAGTGAGTTTCGTCAAATCTAAATGCTGCTTGACCTCCATTTGGAGCATCTGCAGGCTGATCACTTGTAAAGTACTGCCATGAGTAGTAGGAAGTTAGTGAAATAGTACTAACCTTTGTACCATTTACATAGCAATCTAATGAACCATTTAGACCCATTCCATCAGCTGTATCAGGTATTGTAAATCGCATATCAACACCTGCACCACCTTGATTTACAGTCCACTCTACATAGGAACCGTTAGTTGGAAGAGCTACATATTTCTGATTTGAAGCCTCAGAAGCTATAAGTGAGTAATCAAAGGTTGGAGCTGTACGTAATACTGCGCCTCCTCCTATTGAAGCATCTTCTGTTTCATATCTTGTATAAGGTACTGTAGCTCCGCGGCTTCCTGGAACAGATGGAGTTGTTACTACCATTTGAGTTCCACTAGTATAAGAGTTATTTGTTTCATCTATTTCAGCAAAAACATTTGTATCATCAGCATTTGCTGAAACTGTGTAAGTTCCTGATACTGCTGTATAGTTTGCAGTTACTGTAGCTGTTGCACCAGTTGCTATAGAAGCAGTAGTTGAGCCAGTAACCTTTGTACTACCCACATTAAAGCCAACAACATTTGATACTCCTGCAGTTGTTGCTGCCCCTTGATTCTTAACAGTTGCAGTTAAAGTAACTGTATTTCCTGCTTGAGGATTTGATGGATTCCAGGATACGTTTGTAACCACTAAATCCGGTTTAGTTGGTGCTGTAACCACTAATTGTGTTGAACTTGTATAAGAATTGTTTGACTCATTACTTTCAATTATAACATTTGTATCATCTGCATTAGCTGAAGGTGTAAAGGTTCCTGCTACTGATGTCCAAGTTCCAGTAACTGTTGCAGTTCCACCTACAGGTATTGATGCTGTAGTTGATCCTGTAACCTTTGTGCTTCCAATATTGAAACCAACTACATTACTTAAACCAGCTGTTGTAGCCGCAGCACCTTGATTCTTAACTGTTGCAGTAAAGGTTACTGTTTGACCTGCTGTTGGATTTATTGGGGCAAAGGTTAAACCTGTTACTACTAAATCTGCTTTAGCAGTATTTGAGGATACGGTTATACTTTTTTCTAAATTATTATTACTTTCATTTGATTCACCTATTAAACTTACATCATCAATGAACGCTCTAACAGTATGAATTCCACTTGTAGCTGTCCAGGTAGCTTTAGAGTTTGGTCCACCATTACAAGTTAAAGTAGCAGTTCCTCCTGATGGTAAAGACGAATTAAAGGTATCACACCAGTTAACTTGAGTTCCATCTACAAATATACTAAGACCATGTTTCACTCCAGCTGGTGTTGCTCCAGTTCCTTGATTCTTTATTACTGCACTAAAAGTAACTTCATTATTAGTTGCTGGACTTGCAGGATTCCAAGTTATGTCTGTAACCACTAAGTCTGGTGACCCTACTGATGTAGCAGAACCATAAACTTCAAACTCTGCTACTTGTCCTCCTGTAGCACCACTATTAGCAGTGATATTTAATCGAACATATCTTTGACTTGTATTTGAGAAATTAATTGTTACTGTATTTCCTGTTGCGGGATCAAAAGTATAAGTATTTGATGCTACAATTGTACTATAGGTTGAATTGTCTGTACTTCCTAAAACCGATAAAGCTTGAGTTCTTTTAGCCCAAACACTATCTGGGTTCAGTTTCAACACAACCTTATTTACAGTCTGAACTGATCCTAAATCAACTGTTAAATTGCTAGGATATGATGCCCCTTCCCAATAAGTATTAACATTTCCGTCGTTTGCATTGGCAGCCACATAGGTTTGAGTATAATTGTTTGACACTATGGATTTACCAGCTGCTAAGTTTACTGCATCTGCAGCATAAGATGTCTTTGAAAGTACCAAGCCTTGTGCAAATACCACAGTAGTTGCAAGCAAGGTAGTCATTAACTTTTTAAAGACTCCCTTCATGTTTTTACCTCCATTTTTAATTTTTAATCTTAATAATTAAATTTATAATTATATGAATCTTACTCAGCAAACTATAAATTTAAAAATTAGCAATTTAATATTGGTTTGGACTCACGAGATTTAATCTAAGCCTCTTAATTTATCAAATTAAAGCAGTACATTTTTATAAGCTATGAAAATATATAATTTGTTACTTTATATAGAGAGTGTTAGAGGTATTCTAGAATTGTAAAAATATAAGCGGATATAAGCTGTAATTATTGGATAATCATCTATTAGACTTCCGTAAACGATTTAATAACATAACTATACTATTTTCTATGTTTCAAAAAAAGTAGACTATTATGCTAATTGGTTTGCAATACTACACACTTTATTAACCTATATGAAACTATTTGTTTTTTTATTGAAATGATTATATCAGACATCATATGATTACGAATCAATTACTAGCCTTTCTTTACATTATATAGTTATATTATGTTAAACACTAAGTCAACTCTTTATGTTCCTATATGCTAATTTATCTGATAAATAAATAAAAAATATGTTTATTTGCAAAATTTTAAAAGAAATGTATTCCAATAAATCCATAAAAATGGTACAATGTCTATAGATGATTAACAAATCAGTCACATAATTGCAATTTTTCATTAGCAATATCATACTAATGAAATTATATGTAGTAAAACCCTATAACCATTAAACCTGTATCATTATGATACCCTTCTAGATATTTCAATCATAAATCCTATTTTAATTTTCAATAAAATACATACTCATTTAATCGCACTAACTAAAATTATTCTTTTGTCTACAAATAAATCTTTTTTATTTAATCATGGCATTAATCAAATCAGTGTATTCATTCAATGCATGGATTTTTAGAGGATAGAGGTGATGTAAAAATTATTTTTCCACATGCCATTGGAATACACCATAAAATATAAAGCTTTACAAGATTAATGAAATATATAAACAAGGTCTATTAGAAAACGTTTTCTAAATAATATAATTAGGAGGTATTCTTTATGTTTAAAAAACTTTTATTAGCATTCTCTATGTTAGCTATGCTTATTTGTCCACTATCTACCGTTAAAGTCTTAGCAGCTGACTTTACCAACGGCGTAGATGTATCAGGAACTACTGCTACTATATGGCTAAAATCTTCTGTAAATACTACTTGGGTTGATGCTCATTACATGGTAAATTCTGGAGCTCAACAAAATCTAAGAACAACTTACAACAGCTCTTCGGGTAGATATGAACAAAAAGTTACTGTAGCACCTGGCGATGTTATTAAGTATTCATTTACATATAACAACGGCACAGCTGCTTATGATACAACTTGGTTCACCTATACAGTAGGTTCAACCACCCCAACTAACCCTACTACTGCAGCTGTATTTTACCAAGATATAAACTACGGTGGAACTTCAGTATCTTTACAACCTGGAAACTACACATTGGCACAAATGAAAGCTGCTGGAATTCAAGACAATTGGATGACTTCACTTAAAGTACCTAGTGGCTGGACAGTTGAGGCATATGATGGCGATAACTTTACTGGCACAAAATGGACCTTTACTGCAAGCTCATCATGGATTGGTGATTCTGCTAACGATAAAATGACTTCAGTTAAAATCTACATCGGCTCACCTACAAATCCTACAACACCACCACTTAAGTCTGGTTTCGTTACTTTACAAGTAAACAATCAAACAAATGGTAAGTACTCAAACGATCAAGTTTATTGGGCTATAGTTGGACAAGACCCAATAACTAAAAAGTTTGTTCATTTAGACTTAAACGGAAACCTTATTCCTATGCAAGTTTCAGACAATGATGCTGCTGGACATTTAACAAAAACAACTCCAGATGGTACTTTTAATTACCCAAATTATTTCTATAAAGCTAGTCAACAAAGCTATGCTTATGTTCCAAAGATCATTGGAGCAAGAATGTATGTAAGCTATGGACAACCTCTATATATGAGAGTTAATCAAGCAGCTGATGGATTAATCGGTTATGCTGGTCCAAACTTAGCTAACACTTCAGATCCTAACACTGGAATCATGTTTGAATGGGCTGAATTTGCATGGACTTCAGATGGTTTCTGGATAAATACAACAAGAGTTGACCAATTCTGCTATTCATACAATATACAGTTGGTAGGAAACAATGGATATAACAGAATAGGTGGAGATATAGGTACACGTGACCAATTAATCGCTGACTACCAAAACTCAGTACCTACTGAATTCAAATCATTAGTTAAAGCTGGAGATAGAATTTATGCTCCTGCTCAAGGACTAGGTACTTTCACTGCAGACAGAGCTAACGCTCATTATTTTGACAGCTATATCAATGAAGTTTATAACTACTACACAACTCATGAATTAGTATTTAAATGCGATCGTGGAACTTATAGCGGTCATGTAGTAGGTAGTGACTTTGTGTTCAAAAAAGATAACGGAGCATATAACCTTTATGTTCATGGAAAACCAACTACACAAGAAGTTTTACTAGGAAACGGAATATTGGATGGCGGAAATGATGATGAAAAAGCTATCAAAACTCAACTTTGTGCAGCCTTCAACAGACATGTAATGCTTGACCCTGCACATTGGTCTGATTCAAACTACTTCTATAAAGCTGGCCCTGCAAACTACTTTGCAAAATTCTGGCATGATCATTCATATGAAAACAGAGCCTATGGCTTCTGCTATGATGACGCTTTTGACTACAGCAGTACATTAAATACTCCAGACCCTAAGTATGCAATAATCAATGTAGGCTGGTAATAACTAAAAAACTATTAACTCAGTATATTAAGAATATACTAAATAAATAATAAAAAGGATGCCGCATCAGTATTTTTTACTACTAATGTGGCATCTCTTTTCTTATTAATTACTATAAATTAATTTATAGTAAACTTTCTAATTTTTAAACATGCCAATAATTTTTGATATTACCAATATAACATTTACTACTACCAGTAAAACCATTACTATTTGGCCATTCTTTTTAGTTATGATTACTTTATCACCGTCACTATCTCTATTCTTTCTATATTTATAGTAAAGGTACATAAGTAGAATCCATTCTATTATAAGACATATCCATTGTATATCTCCACTTAATTCTATTAACATATCATTATCTCCAATCTTATTCTCCATCATATATGGATGTACCACTTCATATTAAAATTTATTATTTTAAAATTAGACCTCAAAGCTTAACCATACTTCCATGATCCCATCTAATTCTTTATTTAATTCTTCTTTTCTCAAATAAAGCTTATTGAGTTCATCATAGTGTACGCCTGAGCTACTCATCTCTAAATCAATATCATTTATTTCTTTTTCAAGGCTTTCAAGCTTTCTTAGAGTTTTCTCTTTTTCAACTTCTCTTTTCTTGTTTTCATCTATACTTCTTACTTTCTTTGGCTTCTCTGTTTTTACCACCACTTCTTCAACCGTCTGTTGCTTAAACTTCTCCCTTTCAGTTTTATAATAATCGTAATTTCCTAGATAGCTCTTAAATCCATTATTCTCAACAGAAATTACTCTTTCGCCAATTTTGTTTATGAAATATCTATCATGAGATATAAAGAATATAGTTCCTTTAAACTCTTCCAAAGCCTCTTCAAAGGTTTCTATAGAATCAATATCAAGATGATTAGTTGGTTCATCCAATATAAGAAGATTTATATCTTCATAAAGCAGTTTAGCAAGCTTTAACCTAATTTTTTCACCACCAGATAAATGTTTTACCTTTTTAAATACACTACTGCCATAGAACATAAACTTAGAGAGATATTCTCTTGCTTTACCCTCTAGTATATAGATATCCTCCCTAAAGCATTCAAGTATTGTTATCTCTTCATTTTCAAAAATAATGTTTTGAGGTAGGTAGGCTGCCATCACACTAGCACCCAGTTCTACCTTCCCACAATCCGCTAACTCTTCTCCGAGTAGCAGCTTTAGGAAAGTAGTTTTTCCGCATCCATTAGGTCCTATAAGCGCTACTCTTTCACCATAGTTAATAAGCAACTCTGCATTATTAAAAATCACCTTGTCTTCATAACTCTTATATAGTTTTTCAGCCTTTATAGTTTCGTTACCTGATCTTCCAGTTGCCTTAAAGCTTAATTTCATATTTTGCTTATCAAACACTGGCTTATCAATTTTCTCTAGCTTATCCAGTCTTTTTTGTATGCTTTCAGCTCTTCTGAAGAATTTGTTATTATCAGCCCTCATCGCCCAGTCTCTCAAATCCTTCACTTGCTTTTCCATAGCATTTATCTGTTTTTGCTGTTCTTTAAACTGCTCAAATTGTACTCTCATATTCTCTTCTTTTTGTCTTACATAGGATGAATAATTACCCTTGTAGGTCATGGATTCCATATCTTCAATCTCTACAATCTTATTTACTACATTATCTAAAAAATACCTATCATGAGAGACAATTATTACAATTCCCTTATATCCATTAAGATAGCCTTCTAGCCATTCAATAGAATCCATATCTAAATGATTTGTGGGCTCATCTAAAAGCAGTATATCTGGGTTATCTATTAGAAGCTTTCCGAGTACAACCGTAGTTTTCTCTCCACCACTCAATAAACTAAAATCCTTGTTTAAGAAACTTTCATTTAATTTTAACCCTGTGCATACTTTTCCTAGCTTTTCTTCTATCTCATATCCACCTTTTACTTCAAACTGCTGCACTAAAGTACTATATTTTCTCAATGCTCTTTCAAGCTCGTCATCACTGAGACCCTTCATATCTTCCTCTAACTTACGCATTTTTCCCTCTATATCATGAACTTCTTGAAAAGCTAAATTTAACACATCAATAACCTTCAAGCCATCTGCATATTGAGGTATTTGCTCAAGGTATGCAACGGTAGCTTCTCTTGGTAAATTGATAAAACCTTCATCATATCCGTAACTTGAAGTTTGAGGATAACCTGGATAGTAGTTCATTTGTTCTATGCCTGCTATTAACTTTAAGATAGTACTCTTTCCACTTCCATTTGCTCCTACTATGCCAACCTTTTCACCTGAATAAACTTCAAAGGTTATATTTTCAGTCACTTGAGTAGCTTCCATATATTTTTTTACACCATTTAACGATAATTCAAACATAAATATTCCTTCTTTCATCTATAATCTAGATTACTCTTTCTATGAATAGGCATATACAATATCTCTTCTTTAGCACAACCGAAACTAAAAAGAGCTATTATTACAAAAGCTATATTTTACTAAACACTAAAAAGGACTGTAAGAAGATTAATCTTCTTACAGTCCGAAATTTGCTTTTATTATAATTTATCTAGATTAGATTCATATTCAGTTCATAGCTATACTAGTTTTTCAAGATATAAATCCAAAACTTTCACCATAAAAACAGCTATGACCATCAATACATATGATAAGCAAAATAATATTCATATCAGATCAATATCATCACAAACATTATCTTATTAAGCTTAACTATCTAATCATCAACTTCCTAAGGAAGTCTATATAAATATTCCAAAACATTATTGAAATACTAAACAAATAAATTAAAATATCTATTTCAGTAAAGTAAGTTACCTTCCAAATGCCTTATTCCATAAAGAGTATAACAACAAAACCTAATAATAATTAGGCAAATTAAAACTCGTTACAAAATAACTATTAATTTTTAATTAAATTAATATTAGCAATTAGCTGGTGTCATAACTTACTTTCCCCTTTCAATAACTTTTTCTTTATAATATCATAACTTGTAATTTATGTAAACATAAAAGAATCAAATTTATTACTAATCTATATCCATCTTATCATTTCATATAAGCAACTGAAAAATTTTCAAAATGCTCAATATTATAGCCTCTGTCTGCATAATCTTTAAACTCGTTGTTATTGATGATGTATACTTTCTCAGGATTTAATTCTGATTTATTTATTCCAAAATGAAGATTTCCGCAAGAAGAAACACTTAAAAAGGCTGCCGGATAATTTTTATACTTAACAGTTTTTACGTATTCATCTGTAGGAAATTTTGAGTAAAAAAGTACTTTTGGATAAAGTATACCATCTGTTACATAAACTTGCGCATCATCAAATTTCATTGCAAAACCCACTGCATCTTCTAATCCCCTCTGAAAACTGACTGAAATATCTTTATTATAGTCAGTTACATAATTATTAAAAAATGAAACAAAGCTAACCGAATATATGAAAGCTATAGCAAAAACAATTTTCTTATTTATCTTTTCACTGAAGAAACTAATACCAAGTGTTAAACAAATGAGAATAGGAATATGTATAGAGTTCACTCTATTTACGTTCACTGAAACTAAGCATCCTAGTACAGTTGCAGCTAAGAGCTGAATTAATATAAACATCTCCATGCTATGCATCCCAGACTTTATCTTAGTAAATATCTTCACAACTAAATAGATTAGTCCAATAAAAATCAATGGCATACTAAATTTATAATACAAACCAAACTTATCTATTTCATTCCATAAAAGACCATCTGATTGTTTTCCCACAACTCCATACAAAGTCTTCATATTGTCAGATATGTTCTTGAGAGATACTTCTCCCCCCCTATAATAAACCATTCTAGGAATAGAAATAAACGGTGTTTTAATTTCATTAATTAGTCCCTTATTCACCATAATAAATAATAAAAGCGGTATTGCAAATACAATTAGTATTACTAACGAAATCATCAAATACCTGTTTACTCGTGGCCTATTACTATAGCAATAATAAACTATGCTTATCATAATAATCAAAGCTGTTACTGTCCAAATGGCTGCATAAGTATATAATCCAAGCCCATAAAATAATGCAGACAGAATCATATACTTATTATTTTCTATTCCAAGTATAAAGAAATATAGTCCGAATAAAAGAAATCCTGGTGCTAGATTGGATTCTAACCCCCAACGAGTCATCATGATATGCCAAGGTGAAATTGTTAATATAAATAAACCAATCAAAGCTGTCTTCTCTCCAAAAACCTTCTTTAAAAGAAGATAAAATACTGGAAGTGAAGCACACCCTACCAATACCTGCGGTAATCTGATTACCCAGGTTTCAAGTCCAAACAACATAATAAATGGGATCATGAGGTAACTATTTAAGACATTCATCCCACTGCCCCAAGAAACAAAGTAGACAGGTAAATGATATCCACTTGAATCTATTCCATAACGCAATAATGAATAGGCTTCATATCCTGCAAATGCCTCATCCTGATTAATACCACCAGGCACAATTCCAAGATAAATTATTCTAACTACTATTCCTATTACAATTAGAGATACTACTTTCCAATTTTCTTTTAAAAACTTTAATAAACACTTCATATAATAACTCCTTAATCAACGTATACCATAATTGTACACGAGAGTAAACAGAATACGCAATCATTGATTTTAAGCCATTGCCAATATATTGAGTGAATTATCGCATTTTATAACCTTTCTTAGTAATTTCCATATAATAAACTTTTTCCCATGGTAAAATCAACACTCAACTATAGTTTTTATAAATTAATCTGAAAAAGAAAATTATCCAAAGGACCACTCATTAATACTTATTTCACCTCTCCCTAAAGGCCTTACTCCATCGGATACACATTCTTCTACATCATCCGCTACTCCATCATAGCTAACTATTTCGTCAACATTATCCTCTTTTGAATTGCCCTTTTTCCTCCTTTTATTACCACCTGCCATCTTCTTATTTTTCAGGGTTTTAGAATTATACTCTAATAAAGTGCCGCTGCCAGTATTATCATTTCTACTACCGTTAACCGTATCAAGATCTTTATTACTAATTTTTATAATTTGCCCATTAGCATTTTTATCATTTTCTATATTACTCTTAGAAGTTATATTTGCAGTTTGTTCATTTAAAAAAGAAGTAGAGTTTTTCACTTCAATGGCTTCATTCTTAGATACTTCTTTTTTCTTCACTTTAATATTTTGATGCTTAGCAAAATTTTTCACTACAAATATCTTTTCACTGGTTACCTCAATCATCTCAAGTTCAATAAACACATCCAATGCCAGCTTAATTTGAGATGCATCCCTATTAAACTCTATTGCTAAAGTCTCTATTGTATATGGAATGTTCTTTGAAAGAAACATATCTCCTTCTAGATTAACTTTTCCCGCAAGCAATACCAACCTATTCCATATATAATGGATTACATCTCTTTCTGGTTTCATATCTATTATTTTAAATTTAGTATCCTCATACATATCAACTCTGAACTTTACATATTTTCTTTCTCTCATAAATCTCATTCTCCTTAAAGTTTTATTTTTCTATATTTTTAGTTGCTTTGTTATGTCTTCTAAAAAGTATATATGCTCTAAAAGATGATATTACAGTGTTATTTAAAATTTTTTTATAAATAAACCCGCTAAATGCTTCTAAAAGCACTTAACGGGTTTATTTATAAAACTCCTTAACACTTAACAGTTATTTCTAATACTAAAATAACTAATTTTATATTTTACTTAAATAGCTTTTACACCTATATATACTAATGTTGAACTATTTGAACCTCTATACCGTTTGGATCATCTACAAAGAAAAACTTAGTTGATGGATTAGGTGAAATCGGACCTCTCTTTATTGGAATATCTTTGTCTTTTAATAGTTCCATAGCCTTATCAAGTGATTCAACTTGAAATCCAATAGAGATCCCTTCCTTGAATCCAAAAGCTTTCTGATTTTTATCATATATCAATTCAACTTTTGGTCCATCAGTTTCCCCAAGCATCGCAATTTGCATTTCTTCTCCTGCGTTAAATCTCTCTGCAATTTTTAATCCAATTATCTCATTATAGAATTTAAGAGATTCCTCCATATCTTTTACATATAATGTTACCCAACAAAAATTCATAATTTACTACCTCCTGAAAAATCATTTTATATTATCATACATCTGATTTAAAAGCCTTTTCATCTCTTCAACTTTGGGTGTTTCTATTCCTTTTGTTGATTCCTCCAATAACTGCTCAACCCTAGGAATTAATTCATCCTTTAATGCCAGCCCACGATCAGTCAAAAAGATTTGAAAGGCCCTCTTATCTAATGGATGAGGCTTTCTAACAATCAATTCTTTTGTTTGCAACTTTTCAAGAATACGATTAGTGTTTGGCTTATCTTTAAAGATTATATCTGCCAATTCCTTAGGAGTGACACCTTCTTGCACCCATAAACAATTAAGTACGGACCATTGCTCTGGTGTCACATCATATTCCTTTAGTCTCTGAAACAGTTCATTTTTAAATTTTGTATTCACCCTATTTAGAATAAATCCCAGGGAATCTTCTAAATTAAATTTCATAATCATCACCACCTTGGTTGTCACAACAACTATATTGTAATGCTATAAAATTTATCAGTCAAGCTTAACAATCCTTAATACTAGAACTGTTTAAGAAGGTTTGCCATTTCAATTGCTGTAACTGCTGCATCGTATCCCTTATTTCCTGCCTTTGTTCCTGCTCTCTCTATGGCCTGCTCAATTGTATCAGTGGTTACTACACCGAATATTACCGGAACTTCTGTTTCCAAAGATACGCTTGCAATCCCCTTTGATACTTCACCTGCTACATAATCAAAGTGAGGTGTCGCCCCTCTTATTACCGCTCCAAGACAGATAACTGCATCATACTTATTTGATTTAGCCATTTTCTTTGCTGCAAGTGGAATCTCAAATGCGCCTGGGACCCATGCTACTTCAATTTCATTTTCTTCTACACCATGTCGCTTTAAAGCGTCAAAAGCCCCCCCTAAAAGTTTTCCTCCAATAAATTCATTAAATCTACCTACTACAATACCAAACCTTAATCCTTCTGCTACTAACTTTCCTTCATACATTTTCATTTTTAACTCCTCCATTTTTAATCTTATTTACTAAATTTATAAGCTCTTAATTTTTATAAATCTATTATTTAACTTAGTTGTTTTCACCGAAATCCAATATATGCCCTAACTTTTCCTTTTTAGTTTTTAAGTAATACTCATTCTTTTCATTGTGATTCATTTGTATCGATACTCTACTCACAATTTCTATCCCATAACCTATAAGCCCTGAAACTTTCTTTGGGTTATTGGTCATTAGTTTTACTTTTTGTACCCCAAGGTCTGAAAGAATCTGAGCTCCAATACCGTAGTCTCTCAAATCCTCTGGAAATCCCAACGCAAGATTTGCTTCTACAGTATCCATCCCAGAATCTTGTAATGCATAAGCTTTGATCTTATTTATAAGTCCTATACCTCTACCTTCCTGTCTCATATAAAGGAGTATTCCTCGAGCTTCCTTTTCTATTTCTTTCATAGCTACAGCAAACTGCTCCCCACAATCACATCTTAAAGATCCAAAGGCATCACCAGTGAGACATTCCGAGTGAACTCTTATAAGAACTGGCTCCTCACCTGAAATATCACCTTTTACTAAAGCAACATGATGTTCACCATTTAAAGTATTTTCATATCCTACCATCTTAAACTCACCATATTTTGTAGGTAGCATTGCCTCTGTTACTCTATTTACATATGAATCATTTTTTCTTCTATAAGCGATGAGATCAGCAATTGTTATTATCTTAAGATTATGTTCTTTTACATATTCCATAAGCTGTGGAAGCCTAGCCATAGTTCCATCTTCATTCATTATTTCGCATATAACACCAGCAGGACAAAAACCTGCCATTCTTGCTAAATCTACAGCTGCCTCTGTATGCCCCGCTCTTTTTAATACTCCACCCTCTTTAGCTTCTAGTGGAAACATATGACCTGGTCTCTTAAAATCCATCTCTGACGAACTTGGATCAATAACCTTGAGCACTGTGTCAGCTCTCTCATAAGCTGATATTCCTGTAGATGTTTCGGCAGCATCTATTGATACAGTAAAGGCTGTTTCGTGGGAATCTGTATTTTTCTCCACCATAGGAAGAATGTTAAGTTTCCTCAATCTCTCTCCAGTAACAGGCATACAGATAAGGCCTCTACCAAACCTCGCCATAAAGTTTATAGCCTCTGGTGTTACCTTCTCTGCCGCTATAATAAGATCTCCTTCATTTTCTCTGTCCTCGTCATCAACTACAACAATCATTTTTCCTGCTTTGATATCTTCAATAGCTTCTTCAATTGAATTAAATTTCATCGCTTTCCAATCCTCCTTTAATATTTATGCAAATCCATTTTCACTTAAAAAATTAAAATCTATATCCTTTTTTACTGATACCTGCTCTTTAGCACCAAGAAACTTTTCAATATATTTTCCTATCATATCGCACTCAAGGTTTACCTCGTCCCCAATTTTCTTACGAAGCAAGGTAGTCATGTCCTTAGTGTGGGGAATAATAGAAACCTTAAATATCGAATCATCTACATATGCCACTGTAAGACTTACTCCATCTATTGTAATAGAGCCTTTTTGGACAACATATCTTAGAATTTCTGATGAAGCACCAACTGTAATCCATACTGCGTTGTCTTCCCCCTGGTAATCTTCTATAATTCCAATTCCGTCAATGTGACCACTTACAATATGACCTCCCAGTCTGTCTCCTACCTTTAAAGCTCTTTCAAGATTAATTTCGTCACCAGGAGAAAGCTTTCCTAGATTACTTCGTCTCATTGTCTCTGCCATTGCATCTATTGTGAACCTAGAACTGTCAAAAGAAGTTACAGTAAGGCATACTCCATTGGTACAGATACTGTCACCTAACTTTACTCCCTGTAAAACAGTTTTAGCTTTAATAGTTATCCTTGCGGATTTTTCTGATTTAAGAACTGACTCTACTCTACCTATTTCTTCTACCAATCCAGTGAACATTAAAAGCTAAACCTCCTTTTTAATATATCCTTCTATCATCATGTCATCTCCAAGCCTGTAAATATCTATGTTATTAAGTTTTATTGCCTCACCCATATATGCTTTTCCCCTACCACCTACCGGGGTCTTTGCCTCATTTCCTCCAATAATTTTAGGAGCTATAAAAGCATTTACTTTATCTACAACCCCTTCCTCTAGAGCCGAATAATTCAATTCACTGCCACCTTCAAGAAGAACACTGTCAACCTTCCTCACTCCAAGCTCCTTCATCAACAAGGGTAAATCTACTCTTCCATTTTTAGAAGGTGTAATTATAATTTCAGCACCCTTTTCCTCCAGTGCCTTTAGCTTGCTTTTATCAGCTTTTTCAGTAGTTGCTATAATAGTTTTCTTGTCTGATTTTAGGTTTAGAACTTTTGCTTCAAGTGGTATACTTGCACTACTGTCTATGATTATTCTTATTGGGTCATTTCCTGTTCCATCTTCTAATCGCGTGGTTAAAGCTGGGTCGTCTGCAAGCACTGTACCTATTCCTACAACTATACCTGCCACCCTATGTCTAAGTTCATGTACATATTTTCTAGAAAGTTCTCCGGTAATCCACTTAGAAGCATTTGTATAAGTAGCTATCTTACCATCAAGAGTCATTGCAGTTTTCATCGTGCAGAAGGGGCGATTTGTGCTTATATATTTAATAAATACTTCATTTAGCTTTCTTCCTTCCTCTTCAAGGATTCCAGTGATTACTTCTATACCAGCCTCTTTAATAATCTTTATTCCTCTCCCAGATACTAGCGGGTTAGGATCTTCCATTCCTATAATTACTTTCTTTATTCCCTTTTCCACTATTGCCTTGGCACAAGGTGGGGTCTTACCATAGTGAGAGCAAGGTTCAAGAGTAACATACATAGTTGCACCTTTAACATCCTCTGTAGAATTTAAAAAGGCGTTAACCTCCGCATGATGACCTCCATAAACCTCATGATATCCCTCACCGATCACTCTGCCATCTTTTACTATCACTGCACCTACCAGCGGATTAGGATTGGTGTATCCTATCCCCTTTTTCGCCAGTTCAAGCGCTCTTTGCATGTACTTAATATCCATACCATCACTCCAATCAATTACTTAAAAATGAAAAAGGGTCGCTGAAGTAATTTTCTTCAGCGACCCTTTAATGCATCTATATATGGAAGAACCGACAGGTGAATAAACTTTATTTTTTACTGTATAGCACAAAAAACTTATAAAGCTATTGAAATATATAGACTTAGCTAAGTTAAAAACTTTATACTAAGCTTGCTTAGCACAGAATTTATATGCTTTCATATACATTAAAAAAGCCCTGAGAAAATAATTCTCAGGGCGCTAAAAATCCACAAAATATCTTGATTATAAATACTATAGTAAAAACCATAGAACTATGCATCAAGAGTATACTACTCATCTTCTTCCATCCAGACTTTACTGTCGGCCTCGGAGTTTCACCGAATCAACCTTACGGTTCGCGGGCTATACCGCCGGTAGGGAATTACACCCTGCCCTGAAGATATATTTAATTTTTACAGCCTAACTTTATCATAATGAAATAAATATGTCAATATAGCTATTTTATTCTTACTTCATCATTATAATCCATTATCAACTATTAATAACCAAGCATTTTATAAGTATCACAAGTCAAGGATTCTTATACCGAAACTTAAGTTATACTTGTTCGATAATCCCGTCTTCTGGGCATTATCTGGCAGGTATAACTTAATAGTTTAGTCAGGAATCCTATAAGAATAACATAAGTAACATTGAAACTTATAAGCTTTAAAAGCCTTCAAGAATTTTAGTTTATACTTAATATAAAGATAATTTATAATTTTTTATAACTCCTCATTGCAAAAATATAAGCAACAACTGTTATTGCTAAACACCAAGCTAGCGCAACCCATATATCATTTCCTACTGGTTTATTTGCTAATAAATTACGAATAGCTTCTACTATAGGAGTTACAGGCTGATTTTCTGCAAAGGCACGCACTGCTGAAGGCATAGTATCTGTTGGTACAAATGCAGAACTAATAAACGGCAAGAAGATTATTGGGTAAGAGAATGCCCCTGCACCATCTGGTGTTTTTGCAGCAAGTCCTGCAATTACAGCAATCCAGGTCAAAGCAAGTGTAAATATCCCAAGGATCCCAAATACAGATAACCATTCTAAGATTCCTGCTGAAGATCGGAAGCCGATTAATAACGCAACAAGTATAATCACTACTATAGAAATTCCATTGGAAATTAATGAGGTTAATACATGTCCCCACAATACTGTAGAACGAGCGATAGGCATAGAATGAAAACGTTCGAAGATACCATGTTCTTTATCTATAAATAAACGATAAGCTACATATGCAATCCCACTACCAATAGTCATTAGCATAATACCTGGTAATAGATAATCAACATAATTTTCTGTACCAGTTTTAATTGCACCGCCAAATACATATACGAATAATAACATCATGGCAATTGGCGTAATACATACTGTGATGATTGTATCCATACTTCTAAAAATATGACGCATAGAACGTCCAAACATGACGCTTATATCTTTTAAAAAATATTTATTTGTTGATTCCATTTATTTTTCCTCTCCTTTACCAATGATTGTTAGGAATATTTCTTCTAAGGTAGGCTGTTTTTCAACATATTCAACCTTTGCAGGCGGAAATAATTTCTTCAATCCCTCTAGTGTATCTAAAGCAATTATTTTTCCACCATGAAGAATAGCAATTTTATCTGCAAGTTGTTCTGCTTCCTCTAAGTATTGAGTTGTTAAGAATACTGTAGTTCCTCTAGCCGATAACTCTTTTACAATCTTCCAGACCTCTAAACGGGCCTCTGGATCAAGTCCTGTTGTTGGCTCATCTAAGAAAATAATTTTTGGATTTCCCACAAGACTCATTGCAATATCAATTCTTCTTTTCATGCCTCCTGAGTAAGTCCCCACCCTGCGGTCTGCTGCCTCTGACATACCAAAACGATTAATCAATTCATCTGCTACTTGTTTTGGATTTTTAAGATGCCTTAGTTTTGCTATCATTTGAAGATTTTCACGTCCAGTCAAAACTTCATCAATAGCAGCAAACTGCCCAGTAAGACTGATAGAATTTCTAATGTCTCTCGGACTTTTTTCAATATCAAAGCCATTTATTACGACACTTCCAGCATCTGCTTTAAGTAAAGTAGCCATAATTCTAATCATTGTTGTTTTTCCTGCTCCATTTGACCCTAGTAATGCAAAGATACCTCCTTGTTCTATTTCTAAATCTATTCCTCTGAGTACTTCTACACTTTTGTAAGACTTTTTTACACCTTTAAGCTGTATGATATTTTTTTTCAATTTATTTTCCTCCTCTACAATTACAGTAAAAAGAGCCGATAACTGTGATTTCACTCACATGTTATCGGCTCTGCGTCTTAGCGTCTGGCTCTTTAATAACTGATACCTTAAGTTTCCTTACATTTATTATTGTTTCCTGCTTACACTTAGGACAAAATAGGGGGAAGTTTTCAAGCACTGTATCAGCACCTATCTTAACCCTTGTTTTGTTTCCACATACCGGGCATAATATCCACTGGTATTCACACATTTTATCATCCCCTTATTTGATGTTTTTGTTGATCAATATAACTTTAGGTCCTGTTTAAGAATATTGTTGTAATTAATTGGTTGTACATTAGATACTATAAACATTACGCTACTTTCAATTTACTTTGTTTTATCCGTAACCTTTTTCATGGCCTTGCTAACTTTTTGGTCAACAGATTCTTGGTAGATGTCAGCGTAAGTTTTTGAGTCTTTAATTAGCTCGTCACAGAAAGCCGCTACATCACTACCAGTCACTTCTAACACACCTTTTCCTAAGGACGCACCTTCTTCAAAAAGATCAATAATACCAGAGAGTAACCCTATTCCATCAGTTAGTTCAACAGGTCCTACCTTAAAAAGATATTTTTGAATTTCTTTATAAACGATCTGATAATCTTTAGGTAGTGCTTTGACACGAGCCACATGTGCTTTCCATTCCTTTTTGCCTTCAATTATATCTTGTATTCTCATTTTATCCTCCTATTTACCTAACTTTTTAGCGATATTATTGTTGAGTTGCTCGCGCCACTTGTCACGATAAGACTTTGCCCCTTCTTCTCCAACTAACGCTGAACAGAAGCCTTTGATATCCTCACCTAAAACCTCTTGTATACTCTGACCGTCCGCAGCAGTTTCTTCTAGCAGACCAAGTACACCATCAAGAATTGGCATGAGGTTACGACCGGTAAAATCTGAGTGCTGCCAAAGATTAGTCTTGATTTTTTCCCATGCAGCTTGATAATCCTCAGGTAGCACTTTCGCTCGTGCTTCAAAATTTTTAAATTCTTTAGTCATATCGCTTCCCGTAATCTTCTCCCAAAAATTCATTATTTCCTCTCCTTTAACTCATTGATTTTTGATGATACAAACTCCCACTTTTCCCAAAACTTCTTCAATTCCTCACGTCCTGCATCATTGAGGGTGAAAAACTTTCGCGGAGGTCCCATATCAGATGGTTTTTTCGTAGTTTCTACTAGTTTATTCTTTTCTAGCCTAACCAATATTGTATAGACTGTACCGTCTACGATATCGGAAAATCCCAGTGCATTGAGCCTCTTAGTAATCTCGTAACCATATATCTCCTCATAGCTGATTATCTCAAGAACACAGCCTTCTAGTACACCCTTTAACATTTCTGTTATATTATCCAAATATATCACCTCTTCACTATCTAGTATTACTGGTATTCAGTATTACTTACTACTACTATATAGTATCACGTAGTAGTGATAGAGTCAATATAATATTTTTTATTTTTATCAGTGGCATTTAAAATAATATAGTTGATTTATATTAAAGAATTCTCAGAATTACTTAGACTATACTCTTTGTAAAGGACATTAAAAAATACCCTGTAAAGTAGTATATTTTAATATCTACTTTACAGGGTACGTTTTATATATTTATAGTCTTTTTAGTAAATCACCATTGAACTTTCTCAAGGATAAAATGTCCTTAAGTTTTTTAGTTTATTATATTAATCTCAAATTTTAACTCTTTTTAGACTCATCCGATATCCTAACATCTAAAATATCCAAAGCAAAAATAACTAAAGGTATTCCTAGCAACAACCCCCATGTGCCCATTAATTCCTCTCCAAGAATTAGTATTATAAATATAAAAGGTACTGGTAAGGAGGTCCTATCAGACATTAATTTAGGATTTAATATATAACTCTCTAAACTATGTAATAGAACAATCATTATAATAACAGATACTAATTTGATTATGCCACCAATATTAAATGCTATTAAAGAAAGTGGTATTAAAGATATTATAACACCAGCAACTGGTATAAAACTTAATACAAATATCATAAAACCTAAGCCTATTAGTTGTGGAAATCCCATAATCCATAAAGCTATTGTAGAAAGAATAGAGTTTACTAAAGCTATTAAAATTTGAGCTTGTATTACCTTTCCAAAAGAGTTTAAGAAGTTTGTACCAAAATACTCAAGACGATTATAAATTTTAGATACCTTACTAGTCTTAAATTTGCGTAAGAACTTCTTCACTCTTTCTATATCTAAAATGAAAATCATACTTAATATTAATGAAATAAATAAATTAAAACTTCCTTGCAATAAACTTTTACCTGTAACAACCAAAGTATTCATAAAAGTCTCATATGATTTTGATATGTCGATCTGCTTAGTTAAAATTTCTATATATTCAGACCACTGATCAGGAATGTTAATTTTCGATACTTCTCCATATATAACCTGAACTTCTTTTATAATTTCGGGAATATATCTATAAATAATAAATCCTATTAATCCAACAATAACAACATATAAAACAACTATTACTACTGTTCTTGGCAAATGTGATTTATCTACAATATATTTTTGTAAGTTGTACATTAGATAAGAAAATATAAATGTAAAAATAACTACATTAAATAAATTTCTCATAAGGTATATTATTAAAGCTATAAGTATGAATTCAGCACTAGTTCTTATTACGCTTTTCCAAAATTCTTCTTTTTCTGCTTCCATACAAAAGATCCTCCTCTTTAGGCAATAATACTTATTTTAAATATCAGTAATCTACACATGTACTGCTACATATTTTTTTGTTTTTAAGTTCTATTCTAGAAAGTTTGTTTTAAACTAACTATTTCAAACTAAATCTTTTTTAACTTAAGTTTTGATATCATCAGATAAGCAAGAATTACCGTTAAAATGCTAAATAAAATTATAGCTATATTATTAGTAGGTACAAACAAAGAAAATACTGAAACAATAAACCCCGCAAGTGTTATTGGTATTCCAGTAAAAGTACCATCAAATTCACTCACATTATATTTAGCCAGTCTATAGCAACCACATATTACATAAGTTAGTACGAGAATAACTCCTATAACACTAAAAGCTTGAGTAGGGAAAATATATTTAACAAATAGTAATATGGCTGGAGCAACTCCAAATGAAATTAAATCTGCCAAAGAATCTAACTCTTTTCCTAGTTCACTATGCACATTTAAAAATCTTGCAATCCTGCCATCATATCTATCAACAAAAGCTGCTAATATTATAAATATGGCTGCACCTAAAAAGTTTTTATTTAAAACTTCAATTATTGAAATAACCCCGAATGATAAATTCATAAACGTTAATATATTTGGTATATACTTTTTCAACATATATCTACTCCTCTTGTTTAGATTGATAATTACATATTTTATTAATTTCTTTAACCTGTGATAATCTACTTATTAGCTTGTCTTTATAAATTATTACGAGTACAAATAATACTAAAGCTACAAGTGAAATTATTACCGTTGATATATAGTTTCCATAATGAATATTAGAGCCTATACTAACGGAAGCTAAGAGCCAAGGGAATCTACTAACAAGTAAAATCCCAAAAAATTTTGCTGGTTTAATTGGTGTTAAGCCTGCAATATATATTAAGAAGTCTTTTGGTAGCCCAGGTATAATAAAAAAGATAAATAAAGTAATAGAGAATTTTTTGCTGTCCATAATATCTAACATCCATTGAGAATTTTTCTTTTTAATAAGCTTTTCTATAAATGAACCTCCTATTAATCTTGTGAAATAAAAAGCTATAATAGATCCAAGTAACATTCCTAGTACTGTATATAATAATCCTAGAGGTGTACCGTATATATATCCACCAGCAACTTGAATTACTTCACCAGGAATAGGTGCAATAACAGTTTGTAGTATTTGAAAAGAAATGAATATTATAACTCCAAATCTACCAGTTGAAATTATATATTCTCTGAATTTATCAAGTGATATAGTAATTTCAATTAGGTATGGTAAATATTTAATAGTTAATACAACTGCTAATACTCCCAATACTGCCAGTAGTATTTTGCTTAATAATACAACTTTTGTTCTATGCATAATTTGCTCCTTTCTTTGATGAATCTAATGATTAATAGTCTATCTATAACATCTTAAGAATTGTACATGTCAAATCTTAAGAATTCTTAAGTCATCTTAATCTTATAGCTTTAAGATGGAGTGCATTATATACTAATAGCAAGCGGAGGTGATTAATAAATATTATGAAAAATATATTAATTGCAGATGATAATGATGAGATAAGAGAAATAGTTCGAGTTTTATTGGAGAGTGAAGGTTACAATGTAATAGAGGCAGTAGATGGTGAAGACGCTATAAACAAAGTTGATGACAGCATAGATCTAATAATACTGGATATCGTAATGCCTAAAAAAACAGGCTTTAAAGCCTGTATAGAAATTCGAGAAAAGACAAGTGCGCCTATTTTATTTCTAACCGCAAAATCTCAAGATTCAGATAAATATATGGCCTTTTCTGCTGGAAGTGATGATTATCTCTCAAAACCATTTTCATATACTGAATTGGTATCAAGAGTTAAGGCGTTGCTTAGAAGATACTATGTGTATAAGGGAAAAGAAACAATCGATGTGACAGATTTAATTACTATTAATGGATTGAAAATAAGTACAACGTCAAATGAAGTTTCAATAGATGAACAAGAAATTATTTTAACGGAAATCGAGTACAATATTCTTTTATTAATGTCTCAAAATCGTAAAAAGATTTTTTCAGCCCAAAATTTATATGAAAGTATCTGGAATGAACCATATTTTTATTCTTGTAACAATACAGTTATGGTTCATATAAGAAATTTAAGAAGTAAATTAGAGCTAGATCCGCAGAATCCTAAATATATAAAAACAGTTTGGGGAAAGGGGTACAGGATTGAATAGGAAGTTTTTGTCTACTAAATTAGAAGTTAAATTAATAGCATCACTAATATTTTCATTTATTATATCTGTGTTTATATTTCTTTTAACACAAACACTAGGAGATAAGTTATTAAACAATTACTTTGACAAAACTTCCTTTCTAGCAAATCAAAAAATACAGGCTATATCAGAATTTAAAACCTATGTATTAGATAATAATTTATCAATAAATGATTATGATAAGTTAAAAAGCTGGAATCGTAAAAATAAGTATGTGAATCTTTTTATTTATAAAGACAATAATTTAGTTTATTACCCTGATAAAAATAATGAATTGACCAGTTATGAGCAATATAAAGAGAAACCAATTTTCCCAAGTAATGCTCTTGTTGATATATCGTTTACTGATGCTAATGCAAAGATATATATGGAATGCTTTTTTGAATACAAGTATTACTATATTTCAATTTTCTTTGGAGTAGCTATATCACTATTTTGTTTTATAATTCTTATATTATTTTTTATTAACAAAAAAATAACTTATATTGGACTGCTTGAAAATGAAATAAAAATATTGGAGGGCGGAGATTTAACATATCCGATTACTATAGGAAGCAATGATGAACTTTCCTCACTAGCTCAAAGTATTAATGATATGAGAAAATCCTTTATTGAAAGATTAGAGAACGAAGATGAAGCAAAACTCGCAAATAGTGAATTGATTACAGCATTGTCACATGATTTAAGAACTCCACTAACAGCTTTAGTCGGTTATTTGGACATAATTGAATATAAGAAATATAAAACGGATGAGGCTTTCAATCAGTATATACATAATAGCAGAGAAAAAGCTTATCAAATTAAATATCTATCTGATAAACTATTCGAATATTTTACAGTCTTTAACACTCGTGATAGTTTAGAATTTGAAGTTTTCAATGGAAATGAACTTCTAGAACAGTTGATTCAAGAACAAATTTTTATGTTGGATAACAAAGGTTTTCAATTCGATATCACCTCTAGTGATACACCTTTTTCTCTTGAAATAAATTTAATATCAATGAGAAGAGTTTTTGATAACATTTTTTCTAATATCTCCAAACATGCTGATAGTTCTAAGGTAATTAAAGTAAATTACTATGTTAAAAATAAAGAATTATTTATTACAGTAGAAAACAAAATAAATAATATAAAATCAGCAGATAGCACAGGCATAGGTCTAAAGACCTGCAAAAAGATTATAGAAAGCCATAAAGGCAACATCTGTATCTCAAAAACTGGAGACACATTTTTAGTTATAATAACTTTAAACATACACATATGAAAAAGTAGGTATGATACTATCAAGAAAAACTTCTAGTTCTACAGAAGAAATTAGCGTTAGTTTATCAAAAATAAGCAATATAATAAATAAAACAAGTTGGATTAACTCATATATAAAAAAAGTATGTTGAAAAGTTTAAAATATAGTAAATTCAGTGTCTTAGAAATTAATTTAAATTATCTAAGACACTTTTAATTTCTATAGAAGATTTTGCTAGAAAACTCCGCATTTATAGCAGATTAAATAAAACGCAAAATATTATTAAGACATTGATGGATTCAATCAAATATCTTCAACCATTATTTCTATTTTAACACAGTACTGATCTTCATCTTTAACTGAAAGTTCATTTAGAGGATATTCCTCATAGGAATTACTACAAATGCGCAAATTATTTTCTTTTATAAATTTGTATAATTCTTCATAAAGGATATGAGACTCTCCATAAGCACATCTTCCATAATAGACCACATACTTACCTTGAGGTTTATACGAATTATAATCATTTAAAGTTCTAAAATAATATTGAATAGACTGTAAGTTTTTTTCAGACTCACCGTCTTCTTTACTAATGATAGCACCAAGGGGATACCCTATATTAATTCCATTTTCATATGCATAATTATAAAAAGATATAGCAGAATCTTCTGAGTACTCATCAAGCGGAGCCTTTGAAACTGTATTACTTAAAAAGATTGGCTGTTTATTTTTATATTCAATATTTATACTACCTTCCTCGTATTTCATAGCTTCCTCAGCCATATCCACATAAAGTTGCATAACCTCTAGTATACGTTTAAGCTTTTTTATCTCACTTAATATATGTTTTTTTTGAGAACTAAATAAAGCAAACATCTCTTCAGGAGTTCGTATATCTATATATCTTTTTATTTCTTCAATTCCAATGCCAATTTCTCTAAGAGAACTAATTAAATATGCTGTTGTTAATTGATTCCTAGCATAGTAGCGATATCCATTATCGCCACGAAACTCTGGTGATAATAATCCAACTTGGTCATAATATCTTAAGTTTTCACGCTTGATACCAGTCAAAAAAGAGAATTTATTAATTGTCATATAAGATTTATCTTTCATAATGTCCTCCTAAACTATAGATAATACATTGACATTAAAGTTACTTTAACCTTTATAATATCAATTACAGTAAATACTTGCAAGAATACATGATCACTGGAGGTAAATTATGAAGTATTTAAAACTATTCTTAAAAGAAAAAAAAGTAAAAATATTAATTACGCAATTCATACTTTTATGTCAAGTAGTTGGAACATTACTAATACCGTTCTTAATAGCAGGAATTATTGACGATGGAATTTTAAAAGGTGATATAAATAAAATTCTTTATATAGGCGCACAAATGCTAGTAGTACTTCTAATAACAACACTAGCAGCTGTAATAGGAAGTTATTATTCTGCTGACCTCGCTGCAGTTTTAGGTTATGAAATGAGAGATAAGATTTTTCGTAAAAGTCAGGAAATATCTATTCGTGAATTTGATACCATCGGAGTTTCCTCAATGATAACTCGTACAATTTCAGATATTTCTAATCTGCAACAAACCTTTGGGCTAATTATTCAACTTATAATTCCAGCGCCACTAATTATAATTGCATCTATTTTTATGACAGCAAAAACTAGTTTAACCTTAGCTTTAATACTTATTGCATCTATAATAATATTTTTAGCTTTTGCTGGATTAGTACTAAAAAAATCAATAATTATTTCTAAACGAGTCCAAAGTAGGTTAGATCGCATTAATCAGGTAATTAGAGAGGCTATCACTGGAATTAGAGTTGTTAGAGCCTTTGGAAATGAGAGGTATGAAGAACAAAGAGCTGAAAAGTCTTTTAATGTATATGCTACAGACATGATAAAGCTAAATAGGCTGTTTGCTATACTTAATCCAGTTGTGTGGCTTATTATGGGACTAACTATGGCTATTATGCTATGGTTAGGTAGTGTCTTTGCTATGAAGGGAACCATGCAAATAGGGCAAATCACATCAGTTATAGAATATTCAATTATTACTATTAGTTATTTAATAATGGCTACATCAACTTGTGTTACTATTCCTAAGATGGTATCTTCACTTAACCGTATAGAGGAAGTTTTAGAAATTAATACAGAGATTCAAGATTTAAATGTAGAAAAAGAAGGTATTAATGGAGATTCTCCCGTTGTTAAATTTGAAAATGTATCTTTTAGCTATCATGGAGCTGAATATCCAGTTATTAAGGACGTATCCTTTTTCGGCAATAAAGGAGAGACCATTGCTATTATAGGTAGTACAGGTTCTGGCAAGAGTACTATTGCCAATCTTATTTTAAGGCTGCACGATATAGATAGCGGAGAAATTCGTATTAATGGAACTGATATAAGAAGTTTCTCACAATATGACCTAAGAAATGAAATAGGCTATGTTCCCCAAAAAGCCTTATTATTTAGCGGCACAATAGAAGACAACCTAAAAATGAGCAATAAGGATGTAACTATCGAAGAAATGAGAAGAGCACTTAAAATCTCTCAGTCAGAATATTTTGTAGATCAATTACCTATGGGGTTAAAAGAACAGGTGTCTCAAGGAGGTTCTAATTTTTCTGGTGGACAAAAACAACGTTTATCTATAGCCAGAGCTCTTGTAAGAAAAGTGCCACTTTATATTTTCGATGACAGCTTCTCGGCTTTAGATTTAAAGACAGACTTGGCTCTCCGCAAAGCTCTTAAAGAAAATATGTCAGATGCAGTCAAAATAATAATTGCACAAAGAGTAAGCACTATTATAGATGCAGATAAAATTCTTGTATTAGATGAAGGAAAACTCGTTGATAGTGGAAAACATAATGAATTAATGAAAAGGTGTTCTGTTTATCAAGCAATCGCTAAAAGCCAGATGGATACAAAGGAGGCGGCATTTCATGAAGAAGGATAAAGAAATGGATTCAATAGATTTTAGTGAAGATATTCCTAAAAACACAAAAAAAACTGTCAAAAGACTGATTATGAAATTAGCAGATCAAAAGAAAAAGCTAATAATTGTAGGCATATCAACATTACTTGGAAGTGCAGCTTACGCAGGCATGCCGTTATTAGTTGGAAGTGCAATAAATAATTTAGTAAAAGCAATTGAAATTTTTGATGGATCTGTAAGCATTGTAGCTATGCTAAAAGAGGCAATTCTCTTTCCTGTTTTAGGGGTAGTAGCTATTGCTATCATTAGCAGTTTACTTTCCTATATTCAGCAGTATATTGTAGCTAGCATTGGTGAAAATCTAACTTACTCACTACGCCAAGATATAAGTGTTAAAATAAATAAGCTGCCACTTAAATACTTTGACTCCCATAAAACAGGAGATGTCATGAATAGAGTAACTACTGACCTTGAAAAAGTATCACAAGTAATGCAGCTTGGATTTGTGCAACTAATTTCTTCTTCATTTACTATTATACTTACTGTTATTGCAATGCTCATCCTAAACCTAAAACTATCTTTATTGATTTTTATCTTTATAGGAATTAGTGTTATAGCAACCAATTGCGTATCACTCTTAAGCCAACGTTACTATGCTGCTAACTTTGCCGCTATTAGTGAATTAAGTGGAAAAGTTGAAGAAGTATATTCCGGAAATCGTATCATAAAAGTATTTAATAAGCAAGCTGATATAATAGATGAAGTTAGTAAGCTAAACAAGAAGCAGTTTGAAACAAACAGAAGAGCTCTATTTCTGGATTTTGCAATATATCCATTAATAAGATTTTTAAATCAATTAGGTTTTATTGTAACAGCGGTTGTAGGTGGGATAATGACTCTCAACGGGCAAATTTCCTTAGGTGGTATTCAGGCCTTTTTACAATATGTAAATCAAGTGTCCGAACCTGTTACGCAAGCTTCTTATACCATCATGTCTTTGCAATCAGCTATTGCTGGAGCCGAGAGAGTGTTTGAATTATTAGATGAAGAAGAGGAAGTTACAGACAATGTGCAAAATGATAATTCTATTAATATAAATACTATAACTGAGGGTAGAGTAAACTTTGAGAATGTAAGGTTTGGATATACTGAGGAAAAAACTTTGATAAAGAATTTAAACCTTGAAGTAAAACCAAATGAAATGGTAGCGATTGTTGGACCAACAGGCGGAGGAAAGACTACATTAATTAACTTAATTATGCGTTTCTATGAATTAAATGGTGGAACTATATCAATAGATGGAGCTAATATTACAGAGATACCTAAAAATATACTTCGCAGGCAAATTGGTATGGTACTTCAAGATACATGGCTATTTGAAGGAACAATAGCTGAAAACATCGCTTATGGTAGGAGAGATGCTACTAGGGACGAGATTATAGCGGCTGCAAAAGCTGCCAGCTGTGATCACTTTATTCGTACGCTTGAACATGGATATGATACTGTTATATCAAGTGACACCTCGAATATTTCTCAAGGGCAAATGCAACTTTTAACTATAGCTCGAGCTATGCTAACTAACCCAAGCATTATGATATTAGATGAAGCTACTTCAAGTGTAGATACAAGAACAGAATTACAAATTCAAAAAGCTTTATCAAGACTAATGAGAGATAAAACAAGCTTTGTAATTGCTCACAGACTTTCTACTATCCAAAATGCAGATATGATACTAGTAGTAAAAGATGGAGATATTATAGAAAGAGGCAACCATAAGAATCTTTTATCACAAAATGGTTTCTATGCTTCTCTTTATTATAGCCAATTTGAGTTAGTAAATTAAAAATAAAAAAGAATATCATTGAAGTAAAAAACTGCTGTAGAATGAATTTCCAACTCACTCTACAGCAGTCCTTTTATAAGTAATATTATATTTTTTTCAAAACATTAATTAAAGCAAATGCCAAAGCTCCAAAGCTAGCTGCAACAAACAGTGTTGTACTAGGGTTAAAATATCTTGTCATAACCCCTGCACCTGCTGGAACTATCAAGGATGATACCCCAGTAAAAATGCTTAGTGCAAAAAGCTGACCTGTTGCTTTCATTTTTTCACTGGTTAACCCATATATTAAGGTTTGCGAGGTAATCATCACTAATGGAGTTGTTAACATTTGAAATGTGCTTAATGCAATAATCTGTGTTATGCTGCTACTCATTCCCAATAAAACAAATTGTATAGTCAGAGCCAAAGCTGAAACTTTTAACAGAAAGTAATGGTTATACTTTCTCAAAAAGTAACTACCAAATAAATATGTTGGAATTTCTATCATAGATTGAATTGACCACTTATAGCCAATTTGTAAATCCGTAGCTCCAATTGCTAGCATTTTATCTACAACCGCTGTATTATTGGTTATAATAACACAGTACATTAAGAAAAGTATAAAAACTAGTAAGCTGTATCTTTTATTTAAAATAAGCTCTTTTATATCAGCTAATCCTAATTTTCCAGTGTTTTTATCCTTATGTCTGTCTACATCCTTTATAAAATGTAATACTCCTAGTGAAAGAATACATAAAATTAGGATACCATTACTTACACCGCTATACCCAAATCTTGAAATAATGGAGGATAAAATAATACTGCCGGCTGCCCATCCCATTGATCCAAAGGTCTTTATAAATGAAAGGTTCTTTCTTAAATGCTTGTCAGACCCAAGCACCCATGCATCACACAAGCCACAGGTTGTATTTACTAGTCCACCACTAAAGGCAATTACAATCACATGATATATGAAAAATTGTGTCTCCATGCTATAAAATAAGTAAGTTGAAACCGCATAAATCATTAAAGCCGCTACTACAAACTTCTTTACTGAGCCATACTTGTCACAAAGAAATCCAAACAGCATTTGAAATACAATGGTAGTAAATGCATAGGAGGATAAAAGTATCCCCCTTTGCATAGAGTCATAGCCAAGCTTAGATAAAAACGGCGTAAATTGTGTCATAGCAAATGAGAAGGCCATATATAGAAGTATATATGAAAATGCATATAAATATTTTTGTTTACTTTTTTCCACTTCGTTACCTGCTGTCTCTATTTACGGATGTACCACTTCGTAATAAAACTTATTATTTTAAAATCATCTTATAAGAAGCCGTCAGAGTTTTAAAAATAGCTTTCGTTTCGAAGTGGTATATCTATAAAATTATTTAAGCTTACATTCTATAATGCTGCTTTCGGCTTTAGTTACTTGCTCACCAATAGCGCATTTATTAAGGTCATATTGCTGCTCTCCTACTATGATTACCGGTGTAATAAGTGATATTCCTTTTGATTCAATAAAAGCACGGTCTATTTTTATGATGGGAGTTCCTAGTTTCACTTTCTCATTTTCCTCTGCAAGTATAGTAAAACCTTCACCGTTTAAAGAAACAGTTTCAAGACCAATGTGAACGAGTATCTCCAATCCATTCTTAAGTTTCATAGCAAAAGCATGTTTAGAAGGTACAATTGTAGCAATCACACCATCACAAGGTGCACACACCACATCTCCCGTTGTATCAATAGCAACACCTTCACCAAGCATCTTCTCAGAAAACACTCCATCCTTCAAATCCTCTAATGCTACACACTTGCCGCTAACCGGTGCCTTAATTACACAATCTGAACTTGTCTTTTTAAAAAAATCAAACATAGCACATACTCCTTAATCTGTTCCTATATTGTAAACCTCTTTTACTTTAACTCTGGCCAGTAGCCTTTATTAGCTTCAATTAAATCATCTAATATAAGCTTTGCAACTTTTGAACTTGGAACAGTCTTTGACATAGTAATAGCTTGCCATAATTTTTGGTAAGAACCTTCAATCCAAGCCTCAACTGCTAATTTTTCAGATGCAACTTGTTGCTCCATTAAACCTTTTTGGAAGGTTGGTATAGGTCCCATTACTAAAGGCTCATATCCATCTTTTCCTACAATACATGGTATTTCAACCATAGCAGTACTGTCAAAGTTCTCGATTGAACCCTTATTTTCAACTATTAGAAGCATTCTTTCCTTTGTGTTATATGCAAGTGCTCTTGCTAGGTCAATAATATATGAAGAGTGTTCTGTTGCCACTTCGAAGTAACCCTTTGAAGTTCCTTCTTCAGCAATCTTTCTACAAGTTGAGAATACTTCTACTTCTCTTCTATCCATAACTTCATTTGCTCTTGTATATTCTTTATTTGCATGTTCTACAGTCTCATCCGCCAATAAGTAATATTTTAAGTAAGTGTTAGGTAAAGTTGTTGGTTCAATTTCAAGAAGATCCTTTGCAGCTCTCATTGCTTCAAGCCAGCTTTCTTCTTTGTGTTGACCAGCTGGATAGTCTTCCTCATAACCACGCTTGCTTACATGTTCTTTAATTTTTTCCATTAAGTCATTTCCATCTTTATCTACAATACTTGTCCACCAGCCAAAATGATTTAGACCATAGTATCTTACTTCCATATCTTTTCTTGATTTTAGCTTTAATACTCTTGCCATTATTTCTTCAAGACAAACTGGCATATCACAAATATTGATAATTCTTGAGTTTGGTCTTAATCTTCTAGTTGCTTCTGCTACAATGGCTGCAGGATTTGAATAGTTAAGCATCCAAGCATTTGGTGAATACTTTTCCATATAATCAATTAATTCAATTATAGGTCCAATTGATCTCATACCATATGCTATTCCACCTGGTCCGCAAGTTTCTTGTCCAACCACATCATATTTTAATGGAATTTTTTCATCCATTTCACGCATTGCATACTTTCCAACTCTAAGTTGAGCCATAACAAAATCTACATCTGTAAAAGCTTCTTCAGGATCTGTTGTATAAGAAAATTTAACCTCTGGAGCTCTTTCTGCAACTATCACTTTACAGGCTTCAGCTAGAACTTTTTGTCTTTCTTCATCGTTATCATATAATTTAATTTGTCTAACTGGAAATTGCTCCATATTTGCTAACAAAGTTGCTACGATACCAGGTGTATAGGTACTTCCTCCACCTGCAATAAGTACTGAATTCTTCTTCATATTTTCAACCTTCTTCCATTTATTCTATTATTATAGATGATTCATTTCTTACTTAAATTTATACTTTGAAATTCTTCTTGATTAGTTTATTTATATACAGTCAATAAATTTTCAAACTCTTCTCTTACAGAAGGAACAGATAATCCAACTATAACTTGAATTGCATCTCCGTTATTAACCAAGCCATGTGCACCTGCTTTTTTAAATTCTGAAGCTGGAGCAATTTTAGCTGGATCCTTTACTGTAAGCCTTAATCTTGTTGCACAGTTAGTAACATCTACTATGTTTTCTTTTCCTCCTAATAACTCTAGGAAACTTGCTGCTTTTATAGCATTTTGATTTAATTTCTTACCTTTTCCTTCTTCTTTCATAGCGTTATATTCTTTTTTAGAATATAGCTTTGTTTCTTCTTCATCAGTTTCTCTTCCTGGTGTTTTTAAGTTCAATTTTTCAATTAAGAATTTAAATATAAAGTACCAAAGAATAGCGAAGATTACTCCAATAATAACTTGAGTTAAATATGTGTTAAAGTGGAATTTTCCTAGTGGTATCCAGTTTACTGCAAACCAGTTAATGATACCTCCTCCAAAGTCACCAACAACTCCAAATTGAAATGCTATTGTAGAAACTGTTGCTGCTAATAAAGAGTGAACTAAGAATAATACTGGAGCTATAAATAAGAAAGTAAATTCTATTGGTTCTGTTACACCAGTTAATATTGCTGTTGTTGCAACTGGAATCATTAATCCTAAAACAGCTTTTTTCTTTTCTGGTTTAGCAGTTTTTAAGAATGCCAGTGTTATACCGATAGAACCAAATACCTTCGACATACCTGATAATGAGAATCCAACTGGATACATTTCTTTTAATGATTTTGAGGATGTAGCAAAGTCTCCTAAATGTTTTATCCAATAAGAAGCTGTACCGCCAGGTACAATTGCGTTATCGTATACAAATGGTGAATAAATAAAGTGATGCAAACCTGTTGGTATTAATATTCTTTCTAAGAAGGAATATACCCAAACTCCGATAGCTCCTGAGGAGATGAAGAAGCCTTGCATAGAACGTATACCTATTTGCACTTGTGGCCATAAAATTGCAAACGCAAAGGCAAGAGGAATCATCACGAAAAATCCTACCATGTATATAAATGTTGAACCTTTAAATATACCTAAAGCTTCTGGTAATTCTATATCGAAATACTTATCATGAATATAAATTACGATTCCTGAAATAATTAAAGCTCCGATCATACCAGTGTCTAAGGTCTTAATACCTGCAATCATTGTTAGTCCACTTGAACTTCCTGTTGCAGCCTTCATATCAACGCCAAAGCTTGAACCCCAATAAGTTAATATCTGTGATAGGAAATAATTAAATGTAAGATAAATAACTACTGCTTCTAAACATGCTCTTGCATTTTGTTTTTTTGCGAGTCCTATTGGTAAACCGATTACAAAAAGTAGAGGAAGCTGCATGAATACTGTCCATCCACCTTGAGCTATGATATTCCAAAACTTAGTCCAGTTTCCATCTGGATTAGCTAAACTTCCCATAACTGCTGTATTAGTGAATAGAATTGCGAAACCAACTACAATACCCGCAAAGGCAAACAGTAGCGTAGGAGTGAACATCGCTCCACCAAAACGCTGAATTTTTTTCATCATTGTGAATTACCACCCTTCAATTTTTTTCAGGCCCGATAGCTATATAATAACTACATTCGGTTTCCTTTTCAATACTTGTAATCGTTTTAGGTACAATGTATCAATCCTGTGTTTAATCACATTACCTGTGATTTTTCACAGGTAATAAAAGGTTCCTAGACCCATTGAAATATCTAGGTTTATCTAACCTTTTAAATTTATACTTTATTTGGAAAACACAAACTTTTTTCTATTATACTTTATAAAACACTCAACTTCATGATTAATTCCTTTACAGTAAAAAAACAGCTTCTTGCATATTAAACGAAAGAAACTGTCTCTATTATTGCCCTTATTTATTTCCTCTTAGTTTTTTATAGATATTATAATTAACAAACAGCATCTCAACAATAATACGTAAAATTACTGTTGATTCATAGGACCTATGATCACTATTAATGTTCACTACTGATGTTGTAATATATATATTCTCATCACTTAAACTAGCAAGAGTATTATCCTTCAATTTTGTAATAGATACTACTTTTACATTAAGAAGCTTCAGTTTTTTAGCTAATTCAACTACCCTACTGGACTCACCGCTTAAGGATATTAAAATAACTAAATCATTTGGAGTTACTAGACTAAAGAAAGCCGGATCAATACTTAATCCTTCAAAATCATAAATACAATCCCCGCCATGTAAAAACATTCTCTTTAATTCTTTACCAACCTCCATTTGAATGTCTCCTGAACCATGTACAAATACTCTATTTGCTTCATATATCAATTTACATACTGCACTAAAATCTTTTTTCAATATATCATTTATAGCTTTCTTATAGCCTTCACATATAACCTTAACAGGCTCAGTTTCCAGCTCTACCTGCTCACTGGTTTCCCACTTTAAATACACCTTCAATTCACTAAAACCTTTTAAGGAAAGCTTTTGAGCAAATCTTAATATAGTTGTTCGAGATACATTACATAAGCTGGCTAATTCCTCAATACTTAGGTCACTGCATTTCCTTTTGTTACTTGCGATATATCTCCATATATGAAAATCATTAGGCGTTAAATCATCATAGTACTTGTTCACTAATTCTTCTAACTTCATTTAAGAGAGCCCCCCATAATCCTGTCATATGCCTATATTCTGTATTTTAGCACAAATCTCTTCAGTAAAATATAGATTATTTAACAATATGCTAAATTTTATACAAGCGTATTATACTGCAGATTTATTTAGTACGCACTTGTTCGCTTATTGGATGAATAAACAAATCATATAGTGATTTAAGAAATATTGATATTTTCATTAAATATAGAAATAATAATTATTATTGAATGTATTTAAAGAAATTAAGGTGATATCATGAAAAGAATATTAATTACTGGCTGTGGTTCTGGCCTTGGGCGTGAAGCAGCTTTTGCCTTAGCTCATAGAGGTCATTATGTGTATGCAACAACTCATAGCGATGAACAAGCAAATAGAATAAACATCTTAAATAAGAAATATAATCTTCCACTTGAAAGCTTTAGATTGGATATTTTGAATGGTGATGATAGACTGAAGGTAGCTAATCTCGAAATTGATGTTCTAATAAATAACGCAGCCATTGGCAATTCTGGTTCAGTAGCTGAAGTAGATATCAATGTGTATAGAGATACTTTTGAAACAAACGTTTTTTGCCCAATTGAATTAACTCAACTTGTATTAAAACAAATGATTTCTCGAAAAAAAGGAAGGATAATTTTCGTCTCTTCTTTGGCTGGACGATCACCCATTCCTTTTTTATCTCCTTATTGTGCAACTAAGTTTGCTTTAGAAGCCATAGCTCCGTCTCTAAATGAAGAACTTAAAGAACTTAAAAATGTTCATATTCCTGTTATTTTAATAGAACCTGGAAGTTATGCTACTGGATTTAATCAAAAAAATATATCAAAGCAATTTAATTGGATGAAGATTAATTCTTATTTTAAAGATAATTTACGTTCATTAAAAAGCAAACAATATATGTTGTTCAAACTTACTGAATCCACTAACTTTGATTCTATTATAGATAAATACATAAAAGCAGTAGAAGACAAACATCCAAAGGAAAGATATATATCACCTTCCAGTCAAGGCGCTTTTATCAAAGTTAAAAATATATTTAAGAAAAAATAATTAGTTGTCTTGAGTGTATTCTATCTCTTCCTGTACTCCGTTGCCGTCACTCCAGTAATCTTCTTAAAAGTCTTACAAAAATGGCTGGAATCATGAAAGCCAAGGATTTGAGAAATTTCCATGATACTTTGGGTGGTTGTGGTCAAAAAAGTTTTTGCTCTGTTAATCTTTAAGTTCATTATATAATCCATCACCGTTAAGCCCATGTGCTTCTTGAACACTAAACTTATGTAAGGCTTAGATAAGTTTAAATCTTCACTGATATCCTGTAGAGAAATATAGCTTTCAATATTCATGTGGATATGCTTTAAAATTCTATTCAAAGTATAATTGTCAGTAACCTCAGAATAGTAGATAACAAAGTCCGAGTACACTGAGAATATTTCATTTTCCAAGTTCTGCAGCTCCTTTAAGTTTCTGCAGGACTTAATCCTCTGATAAAATTTATTGTAGGTTTCATGCATTATAGTGTTCATAACCATATTTTTAGCTTGAGAGATTTTTCGCACCAATACCCCCTGCCATATAAACAAATCTATCCTTTTATCTTCAATATTCTTTTCAACCTCCAGCTCGTACTTATGCTTACTCTCTATAAGGCGGTTAATTTCGCTTATATTATTCATATCCAATAGCGCATCAAATTCAGGTACAAAGATAAAGTAGTCTGATATAAAGCCTTCTATCATATTCATTCTCCTAAATTTAAATTAATATAGTACAATTTAATATAATTATATACCATTTTCACTTCCAATATAGTTCTATAATTATGCTATGAGATTATGAATGGAGGAAGGAAAATGAAAAAGGGAACAATTGATGTTATAGAGAATTTTTATATGCCGGAGCTGGATAGATACAGAACCATAAGAATTTATTTACCGCCGCATTACAATGAATCGGCCAGGCACTACCCGGTAATATACATGCATGATGCTCAGAACCTTTTCACTGTAAAAACGTCATCTTTTGGAACCATTTGGGACATAGCTGTAACCTTAGATAACCTATACAATGAGAATCCTGAGAAGGCTTATATCGTGGTTGGAATTGATAACGGCTGCAATTACAGATATTCGGAGTATTGTCCTTGGTACAGTGAGGTGGGAGGTGAATATCTTCCCCATGCGAAGGCTATCGGAATGCTCGGGGGAGAAGGTTTTAAATATATTGATTTTATAGTAAATACCTTGAAGCCATTTATTGATACTACCTATAAAACCTTGAAGGATAGGAACAACACTGGGATCTGCGGAAGCTCCATGGGCGGGCTTATATCTATGTGTACAGGAATAAAGTATCAGGATGTATTTTCAAAAATAGCCGCCTTTTCCTCTGCTATGTATTTTGCAGAAGAAGAAGTTAAAAACTTTATTATCAGTGAAGGTAAAAGAGAAACTATGAGAATATATATGGATGTTGGTACAGACGAAACAAGCAATCCTAATAACCCAGATTTTCCGCAAGTATATTTGAGTTGTAACAACAATGTTTACCAGACCTTAAAGGACGTCGGCTTTGACCTTAAGGATGTAAAATATGAAATTGCCGAAGGGGACATCCACAATGAAGCCTGTTGGTGCAAAAGATTTCCAGCCATGATTAATTGGCTCTTTAATTTATAAATTCGGGGGTGTTTAAATGGAAAAGTATATTAAATATTTAAAAGAAAACTTCTTAACTCCAGAGCAGTATATCATAAGCAAATTTGTGGAACATGATGTTATATTATTAGGGGAAGATCATGCTGTAAAAAGCAACCTGGATCTGTGCATTAAACTTATTCCACTATTATATAAAGCAGGCATATACAACTTTGGAATGGAATTTGGAGCCAGCGAAGACCAAGCAGACTTAGACAAGCTTATTACCGGTGAAAATTATGATGAGATGGAAGAAAGACGCCTGATGTTTAACTACAACGTTAAATGGGCTTATAATGAATACACCGACATATATAAAGCTGCTTGGAAATTTAACAGGTCCTTGCCAAAAGATGCAAAGAAGTTCAGAATTTTAAACCTTAGCTATATTTATAACTGGGAAGGTTTTTCAGGTATGAGAACTCCCATAAACTTTAAAAAGATATTTCACAAAGGAAATATCGAGGCCTTCAGAGCAAATCTTGTTGAAAGAGAAATTTTATCCAAGGATGAAAAGCTCCTTATATTAACAGGGACTCCCCACGCCTTCACCAAATTCAAAAACCCTATCTTTGATGGTAATGCAGATCAGTTCTTCATTCTCCAGGGTGGATGGCTTGGCAACAGATTATATGAAAAATTCGGTTCAAGAATATTTAACATTATACTGCATCAACCTGCAATGAACATAAATACGCTGCTTCCTGATACCACAAGCGGAATAAAGACTATTGAAACTATTATGAAGAGCTTAGGCAATAAACCCGTTGGCTTTGATTTACTAAACACGGTAATGGGCGATATCCCCGATGACAGCTACAACTCGATCCTCTATAAAGCCTTCACCCTCAAGGAAATGTCCGACGGCTACATCTTTACAAAGCCAATAAAAGAACAGCAGGGCTGCACAGTAGATTATTCATACTTAGAGGGTAAAAACTTCGAAGAGGTTCAAAACAATTGGCCGGATAATGATTGGAATCCTATTCCTAAAGATGAGGATAATTATTGGAATGAAGTTGAGAGCTATGTGGATTTGAGGAAGAGGTACTTGATGGAGTAACTACCTTTATGAGTCAGGCGACTAAGGCTATTACCTTGCAACTAATGGCCAATGGGGTTCCAGAACTCCTGCTGCAGAACCCCTAAGTCCTCCCAAACCTAAGTTTGAGAGGACTTAAAACACACCTAAAAATATTAACAAAACCTGCAACACCTATTGTAACAGGCTATTTCCGCTCTATTCTAACAACGCACTCAACATGACTAGTCTGCGGAAACATGTCTACAGGCTGCACTTTAACAGTTTTATAGCCTAACTCTTCAATTATAGCTAAGTCTCTAGCCAAAGTACTTGGGTCACAAGATACATAAACTATCCTCTTTGCATCTATTGAGGTTATAGCTTCTAGCAGCTTTCTATCGCAACCCTTTCTTGGTGGATCAACCACTACAACATCTGCTTTTATCCCTTTATCTATTAGATCAGGTATTACCTTTTCTGATTCCCCTGTAAAGAACTCTACATTATTTACTGAGTTTTCTTCCGCATTTATCCATGCATTATCTATAGCTTCTTTTATTATCTCTACTCCATATACCTTCTTAGCTTTTTGAGAAAGGAATAGTGTTATAGTTCCTGTTCCGCAGTAAGCATCAAAGACAGTTTCTTCTCCTTTAAGCTCTGCAAATTCTAAAGCCTTAGAGTATAAAACTTCAGTCTGTGTAGGGTTTACTTGGAAGAAAGATAAAGGAGATATATTAAATTTAAACTCACCTATGTAATCACTTATAGTATCCTCACCCCATAAAGTTATGGATTCTTGTCCAAGTATTACATTAGTGGCTTTATTGTTTATATTTTGTATTATACTTTTTATTCCTGGTACATTGTCTTTTATTATATTTATAAATTCTTCTTTATGAGTCAATACTTTTCCGTTGGTCACAATCACAACCATAACTTCATTTGTCTTAAAGCCTCGTCTTATCATTATATGTCTTAGAACTCCACCTTCGTCATAATTTCCATCAACGAAGTATGGTCTAATCTTATAGTCCTCAATCCACTTTCTAGTAAGCCTTACTATTTTATCAGCAACTTCATCTTGTATATGGCAGCCTTCCATATCTATTATCTCGTGACTTCTTGGAGCAAAGAAGCCTATAGTTAGCTTTCCATTTTGAAGACCAATAGGGAGCTGAACTTTATTCCTATATCTATAAGGATTCCCCATACCTATTGTATCCCTTACGATATCACTATTTAACTTTCCTATCTTTGTAATACAATCTTTAACTCTCTCAGTTTTAAAGTTAAGCTGTTCTTTATATGATGTATGTTGAATTCTACAGCCTCCACATCTCTTATATATAGGACAAACAGGATCCACTCTCTCTTTTGAGCTTTCTAAGGTTTCTATAATCTTACCATAAGCATAGTTCTTTTTTACTTTTATAGCTCTTACTTTTACTTTCTCACCTTTTAAGGAACCTTCCACAAACATAGTAAAGTTTCCCTCTAGCTTAGCTATACCTTCGCCTTCATAACCTTGTGCTACTATATCTACAATATATTCTTTATTTTTTTCTATCATTAAAACTCACCTCAGTGTAATTGCTTTATAATTTTCATTATTGTCTCATAGTAAAGAGTTTATAAACATTTATTTTATAAATCCTAACCATGCATACTTATAAATTGTCCTTTAAATAAGGCTTTATGTCAACATAATTTATAAATACTACTTTTTATACTAAAGGACTGAAGATATGCGGTTTAATTTGACACATTCTTCAGCCCACTATAATATCGATTCATCTACTAATGAAAACATATAATTTAGTATTTGACAATTAATTTATCTTACAGTCTGTATGTATAAGGTTAACTTTATCTTTCTACAAAAGTCTCACACTGTGTGCTTAATTGACTTACTGAATGCTCTCCATTAATAAGAACATTTGGTGCATGACAATTTTCATTTTCGTTATATACACATCTTACAGCTCCACATTTTATACCAGGACTTACTGCTATCTCATTACCTGAAAATACTTGCATAAGCTCGCCAGTATAATTAGTATTAGTCATACTCATTACTGCATTCTTGAAGTTTTTTTCAGCAAAAGTAGAGCATATTGTTCCTTCTGAGCTATGTGCATTATTTCCTTTTATATGAATCACTCCAGCAGTACAAAAAGCACCTGAAACATTATTTACACAATTTTCAGCATTACAACTAAGCTTCGCCATATTAATCTCTCCTTTTTTTAATATAACGATAGTTTTATCATTTATATTATTAAAAATTCGCTAAAGCGATCTTCTTTAGTGGATTTTTTGCGCATCACCCTTTTCTGAGCGTATGTGAAGAATCTTACAGCGACATATTTTCTTTTTTTATTCTTTAACTTATATTACGTCCTAAACCTTTTCACATAATTATGGATGTACTACAGATATAATTAAGGTATAAATTGCAAAAGAGTGAAAATTTCTTTTTTATTGGAAAATAACGGTCAAGGGTTCTAATATACCACTAAAAGATGTATAATAAACCTAAGTAAAGGATTTCACAAGATTCTGAATTTAACAAATGTTATCTTTTAGGGTATTAAGGGGGAGTGTATCTAATGGTTATCTTTGGATTGCTTATATCTGTATTACTGATTATTAGCGCTGTAGCTATAAAAATCTATGTCGTATTCCGATATTTCAAACAAGAAGAAAATGCACTTAACATGTCTAATCAAAGCGAGACTTTATCAGTTCACCATAACTTAAATGAGAAAGAATTTATCTCTGATGCACAAAAAGAAGAGATAATACAACAATATAAGAAATCTGAAAGTGCAAGAAGGTTAACTGAAGAAAAAGAAGCTTTATGGAAATTGAGAGATTTAAAGATACTTTCTGATAAAGAATTTAATGAAAAGATGTCCATATTAGAGGATTTGCATAAATGCGGAAAAATATAAAAAGCTTCTAAACCCATTGAAATATCTATATTTAACTAACTTCAAAATTTTAATTTTCTGTAAAAAAGACAAGCTTTTTTCAGTATTGTTTCTGAGGCGCTTATCTGCATCGGTGATTCCTATACAATAAAAAAAGCGCACCTATATTACTAGGTGCAAGATTTACAGGATCAGTTGCCATTATATCCCTATTATTATTTTCACATATAATAGAAAAAATATACAGAAAAAAAGGAAAAATTTATTTTTAAATTTGTAAATTTTCTATTAACAAAATTAATATAATGATACCTTTTTGTAAATTTTTATAATTTGCTATGTAAAAGACAAGTTCTTTTTCATTGTAATTTGTATAGGCTTTGCTTTCATGAGTGATTCCTAAAACATAAAAAAGTCGCTGAAGCGACCTTCTTCAGTGAGCTTTTTTTCACATCTGCCTTTCCGAATGTATATGAGGAAACTTACAGGCGAATATGATTTATTTTTTACTGTTTATCCTAAATAGCTGTTCTAAACCTTTGGTATTTCTAGGTTTAGCTTTTAAAAATTTTATAGTTTCCTATAAAGTAAAAAAATGAGTGCAATTTGCACTCATTTTTATGTTAAAAATTATTCAACAACGCTTATCTTTAATAGGTTTGTTGCTCCAACTTGATCAACAGGAACTCCAGCAGAAATTACTACAGTATCTCCACTATTTAATAAACCTCTAGCTTTAACTGTCTTAACTGAACCTTCTATTATTTCATCAGTGCTTGTAGCTTTTTCAGCAACTATTGGATATACACCAAAGCTTAAAGCTAATTTCTTAGCAACTCTTTCGCTTGGAGTAACTGCAAATATAGGGCAATCTGGTCTGTTTTGAGAAATTCTCATAGCAGTAGCACCAGTTTGAGTTGAAGTTATTATTGCAGCAGCCTTCAATTCATGGGCAGCATTACAAGCAGCTCTGCTTATAACACCAGCTATTGCAGGCACATGCTTCTTAGCTGTTGAAACTGCTAATTCGTAGCTTAACTTCTTTTCAGTTTCTTGTGCTATTCTAGCCATTGTTTGAACTGATTCTACTGGCCAGCTTCCGTTTGCTGATTCTCCTGAAAGCATTATTGCATCTGTTCCATCAAGTATAGCATTAGCTACGTCTGATACTTCTGCTCTTGTTGGTCTTGGGTTTCTCATCATTGAATCAAGCATTTGTGTAGCTGTTATAACTGGCTTACCAGCTGTATTACATTTTTCAATTATAAGCTTTTGTACTGAAGGTACTTTTTCTATTGGAATTTCAACTCCTAGATCTCCTCTAGCAACCATTATTCCGTCAGAAACAGCTATAATTTCATCTATGTTGTCAACGCCTTCTTGATTCTCAATTTTTGAGAATATTTGAATATCACTTCCGCCGTTTTCTACAAGAACTTTTCTTATAGCTTCAACGTCAGCAGCTTTTCTTATGAATGATGCAGCAACAAGATTAACTTCTACTTCACATCCAAACTTAAGATCAGCTATATCCTTTTCTGTCATAGCAGGAAGCTTTATAGCAACTCCTGGTACATTAACACCCTTATGAGTACCAACAACACCAGTATTCTTAACCACACAGCTTATTTTGTTTCCTTCTACAGATGTTACTTCAAGTCCTACAAGACCGTCATCTATTAAAATCATATTTCCTGGCTTAACATCATTTCCTAATCCAGCATAAGTAACTGAACATTGAGTTGTGTCTCCAACTACATCTCCACCTGCATAGATTGTGAATTCTGAACCAACAGTTAATTCAACCTTACTTGGTTCAAACTTTCCTGTTCTTATTTCTGGTCCTTTAGTATCAAGCATAACAGCGATTTGCTTATCATACTTCTTAGCTAACTCTTTAACTGAGTTTATTCTTCCTCTATGTTCTTCATGGTCTCCATGGGAGAAGTTGTGTCTTGAAACATTCATTCCTGCTTCAATAATTTGTGATAAAATTTCCTCTTTTTCACTAGCTGGTCCAATTGTACAAATAATTTTTGTTTTTCTCATGAAAATACACTCCCTCTTTCTTTTTAAACCCCAAATACATGTTGTTTAGTGACATCTAAATTCTTCTTTAGCGTCTTAATCTATCTATTAAAACATGACATTGATTTATCTAAATGTTAGTAAAAACTATCTAACTATTATAGATAAATCGATTAAAAATTCACTTACCCTAAAAGTGACCTTCAATTTGGCATGTATAATATACTCTTAGTATTACTCTAAAACAATTGCTAATGCGCTTTTCATTGATGATTTTTTCTTACGCATCTGCCTTTTCTGAACAAGTGTCCACAAATATTGGCAAGCAATAAATATTTATTATATAAACAATATTTTCATTTACGTATATATAAAGCTTTAAACCCTAAATAAAACTTTAAACAGACGCAAACTACATTCTATCATATAATTACCTTAAAATGAAATATATTTTAATATGAAAGTGCAGATGCTATATCATAAAGCTCATTATCAAACTTTCTTTCCATAGCTAAAGCTTCATCTATATCCATATCCATTACTTGGTTGTTCTTTATACCAACAACTCTACAAGTCTTACCTTCAAGTAGTAATTCAACTGCTCTAGCTCCCATTCTTGATGCAAGAACTATATCTGATGCTGATGGACTACCACCTCTTTGTATATGTCCAAGTATTGTAGCTCTAGTTTCTAATCCTGTAACTTCTTCAATATGCTTAGCTAACTCATCAGCTCCACCAACACCTTCTGCAAGAAGTATAAGATTATGCATCTTTCCTTTAGCCTTGCCTTCAAGTATTGTTTTGCATAATTCATCTTGGTCAAATCCTTTTTCTGGAACTACTATAGCTTCAGCTCCACCAGCAAGACCTGCATATAAAGCTAAATCTCCACAGTGTCTTCCCATTACTTCTACAACAGAAACTCTTTCATGTGATGTTGAAGTATCTCTTAATTTATTTACTGCGTCTATAACTGTATTTAAAGCTGTATCAAAGCCTATAGTATAGTCTGTGTAAGCTAAATCATTATCTATTGTTCCTGGAAGACCTATTGTTTTAACACCAAGCTTAGATATAAGCTTAGCACCTGTGAATGATCCATCTCCACCAACAACTACAAGTGCATCAACACCATAAGCCTTCAATATGTTTGCAGCTTTTTTTCTTCCTTCTTCTTGTTTGAACTCTTCACATCTTGCAGTTCTTAGGATTGTACCACCTCTTTGGATAATATCAGATACGCTACTTCTATCCATCTTGAAAAGTTCTCCATTTATAAGACCTGCGTAACCTCTTTTTATACCCATAACTTCTAATCCATTATGTAAAGCCATTCTTACTACCGCTCTTACAGCAGCATTCATTCCTGGTGCATCTCCACCACTTGTTAAAACAGCAATTTTTTTCATAATATTTCCTCCTCCACACATTGTGGACACTTTGAGTCCCACCCGTGCTAAATATTACCCACATTTATTAACTAGATTAATTTTACATAAAGTACGAAGATTTTTCAATGTCAAAATTAGAAAATTAGTCAAAATATCTTTATAAAGTTTAACTTCTTAACATTTGAATATTCTGATAAATCTTATTATCTGTACTCCAATTAAATTCATCCAAGTAAATTCTAACTAATATTTTCACAATTTTCAATGTTTTTGTGTTGAAATATAGAAATAATTGACGAAACATTAGGGATTGATACAAATTATTATATCCTTTTTGTGTTTTTTTTATATCTAGTTAAAAAATAATTGAAATTCTTTAACTTAATCTTAAAATTTTTTCAAAAAAAAAGTCTAAGGAACACCATATAGCTAAAGCTTCCTTAGACTGTTAAATTTATTTAACAATTGAATATATTAATTTCACTTAAAGACTATTATTAAAATTAAGTGGTTATACAGGAGATGCTCTATGAGCGAGCTATTAGAATCAAATGATTTTTTCAGATGGAATGGCGTTAATAAACTGTATTGTTCGAACGTAGTGAGTTTACAGTTTTAGCCATGGAATATGAAGAAATCATATTAATTCTTTGCGAATGCTCATCAATGCATCGGATGAATAACCACTTAATTTTGACCCAGTGTTTTAATAGCACCTAAATTTAATCCACAACTTTTATATTTTCATCCCCAAAATATCCCCTTAATGTTGATAATATATCACCATCTAGTGATACCCAAAGATCTTTACTTAACCTAAAGTTTTGTCTTTCCTTTTCTGAAAAAATGTAAACTGGAGTATCTCCCTTAAATGGTTCTAGTATGCTTTTTAAAAGCTTATTTACTGTTCTAGCTTTTTCATTGTCCTGGACTCTTATATATATTTTTGAAGAATTCAACTTTTCGAGAGGCTGTATCTCCTCACATATTAGCTTTGGGAGTTCATCTTCTTTTAAACTCACTCTTCCCCTAACAACAACAAGAGAGTCTTCATTTATAAGGCTATTTACTTTTTCTAAAGTCTTAGGAAAAACTATTACTTCAATTATACCACTAAGATCTTCAAGTTTTATAAACGCCATAATTGTATTATTTCTAGTTACTTTCCTTGAAACTTCAGATATTATGCCTCCAAGAACAACTCTTTCACCATCACTTACGGATGAATTCACTATAATTTTAGTGTCTATTGCTTCCCCCAGAGTATCCTCTTCCAAAACTTGATTGTGAGAAAGCAGTATTTTTTCAATCCTCATTGAAGTTTGAAGCTTTAAGCTCTGGGCATACTCATCCAAGGGATGTCCTGTGATATAAAGACCTGTCATCTCTTTCTCCATAGCTAAAAGATATTTTTTATCAAATTCTTTTATTTCAGGATACTTTATTGTTGGTGCATCAAAAGCAGAACTTTCTTCATTTCCAAATAAACTTATTTGTCCATCTATATTTCTTTTTCTTTGATTGCCTATACTATCTAGTACTTTTTCATAAACTGCAAGAAGTCTTGATCTGAATAACTTGAAGCAGTCAAAAGCACCAGCCTTTATAAGACTTTCCGTTGCTCTTTTATTTATTGTCGTAAGATCTACTTTGTTTGCAAAATCAATAAGTGATTTAAAATGTCCTTTTTCCTGTCTTGATTTTACTACACTATCCACTACATTCATTCCTACATTTTTTATAGCTGCAAGTCCGAATCTAATAGTATCTCCTTTAACCGTAAATTTAGAGTAACTTTCATTTATATCTGGTGGCAATACTTGTATTCCAAGACTTTCAGCAAAGTTAATATAGTAGGCTACCTTTTCATTTATACCCATAACTGAATTTAACATAGCCGCCATATACTCCACAGGATAGTACTTCATAAGGTATGCAGTTTGAAATCCTACTACTGCATATGCAGCCGCATGACTCTTATTAAATGCATACGAAGCAAAATCCATCATAGAATCAAAAATTTTGTTGCCTATTTCTTCAGATATACCATTTCTAAGACATCCCGGAACTTCAATTTCTCCGTTTTCATCCACAATTCCGTAGATGAAGTTCTTACGTTCTTCTTCCATAACCTTATGTTTTTTCTTAGACATAGCTCTTCTAACAAGATCGCTACGTCCCATTGAATACCCACCGAGTTTTCTAACTATCTCCATAACTTGCTCTTGATATACTAAGCAACCATAGGTAACCTTTAGAATCGGTTCTAAATGTGGAGTCAGATATGTTATCTTATCAGGATTTTTTTTATTCTCTATGTATCTTGGTATTTCAGCCATAGGACCTGGTCTATAAAGTGATATTCCGGCTATTATATCCTCTAAAGAATCTGGTCTAAGTTCCTTCATAAAGGAGGTCATCCCTGCTGATTCTAATTGGAATACACCAACTGTTTTTCCTTCACCGAGCATCTTATACACATCTTTATCCTCAAAATCCACTTTATCGAGGTCTATGTCTATACCACGGTTCTGCTTAATCATATCTACAGCATCTTTCATTACTGTTAAAGTTCTAAGTCCTAAGAAGTCCATTTTTAAAAGACCAAGTTCTTCAAGGGTACCCATATCAAACTGCGTTACTATATTATCTTCATTTCTTTGTAATGGAACATACTCTACTAAAGGTCTCGAAGCAATTACTACTCCAGCTGCATGAGTAGAAGAGTGCCTTGGAAGCCCTTCTAATTCCCTACTTATATCTATTAATTCTTTTACTCTTGGATCATTATCATACTCACTTTTTAGTTCAGGATTTAAATTCAATGCCTTCTCTATAGTTATCCCAAGCATTGTAGGTATCATCTTAGCTATTTTATCAACCTCACTATAGGAATAGTTCATTGCTCTTCCTACATCTCTTATACAGCCTCTTGCAGCCATAGTACCGAAGGTTATAATCTGAGAAACATTCTGTATTCCATACTTTTCTACTACATAATCGATAACTTCCTGACGTCTTTCATAGCAGAAGTCACTATCTATATCAGGCATGCTTATTCTCTCTGGATTTAAAAATCTCTCAAATAGCAAACTGTATTTAATTGAATCTATCTTTGTAATTCCAAGTGTATACGCTACTAATGAACCAGCTCCAGAGCCTCTTCCTGGCCCTGTAGGTATTCCATTCTCATTTGCAAATCTTATAAAATCCCACACTATCAAAAAGTAGTCTACATATCCCATTTGATTTATGACAGATAATTCATAATTTAATCTATCTATATAAATCTTAGCTTCTTCATTTATTTGTCCAAACTCTAGTATTCTATTTAAATCAAATTCCTTATTTAAGAAGTCATTGAACACTTCGTATCTTTCAATCAGCCCTTTAAAGCAGACCTCCGTCATGTATTCAAAGGGATCAGTTCCTTCAGGCAATGGAAACTTAGGAAGCTTTGATGTATGAAATTCATAATCAAAATTACACTGCTCAGCAATCTTTTGGGTATTCTCCAATGCTTCTGGAACATAAGAAAACATATCCCACATCTCTTCAGATGATTTTAAATAGAACTGATCTGATGGATACCTCATTCTATTCTCTTCTTCTACAGTTTTACCAGTCTGTATACAAAGCAAAACATCATGAGATCTGGAATCTTTCTTTTCTATATAGTGAACATCGTTTGTTGCTACCAGAGGTAAATCTAACTCTTTAGCTAATTCTATATTCATATCATTAACTTTTCGTTCATCATCAGTTCCATGATACTGTATCTCAAGATAAAAATTATCTTTAAAGGTTTCCTTGTAAAATAATGCAGCTTCTTTTGCTCTTTCCCTATTTCCGTTTAATAAATTTGATTGAACTTCTCCACCTAAGCAAGCACTTAGTGCGATTAATCCTTCACTATGTTCACTTAAAAACTTATGATCTGTTCTAGGTTTGTAGTAAAACCCATCAGTAGATGCTTTTGATACTATCTGCATCAAATTTTCATAACCTTTTTCATTTTTTACAAGAAGAACAAGATGATATGTTTTATTATCTGAGTCGATATTTTTTATATACATTGACTTAGGCACTACATAAACTTCACAGCCTAATATAGGTTTTATCCCTACGTTCTTTGCTGCTTTATAAAAATCAACACATCCATACATTACTCCATGATCTGTTATAGCTATACTATCCATTCCAAGGTCTTTTGCCTTAGCTACTACCTTATCTATCTTTCCTGATCCATCTAGCAAGCTATATCCAGTATGGAGATGAAGATGAGTAAATTTCTTATCACTCAACCCAGTATCCTCCTTTTTGTTTATACTAAATAACCTTTTTTAATTTCAACACGGTGCGCTAACAGCACCTTAATTTAGTGAAAGTGTAACTTTGTATTTTATCTATTTTTATCAAAAACTATTCTTATTAAAAGTATCGTGTAACTATTATAACTCTACTTTATTGACATGTACATAAGCAGTAGATTCTCTAAACTTATTTGCTGCTTCTTCAGGCGAAATAACATTTATATAAACTTCAGTACTCATCTCAAAACCCGCAAAAAAACTTCCTCTTGGCAATATATCAATATATAAATGGTGGTAACAATTACTATCCTTATAAATGTAATAACATATATTAAGAGGTATATCCCCCAGACTTTCATATATTATCTTAAACACATCTTCAAACAATCTCGAAAGTTCATCTATTCCATATTCACTGAATGTTTCTTCAAAAGAACCTTTATGGTGTTTATATGCTATTCTTAGTTGATATTGAAGTGAAGATCCATATGGCGCATAAACTATATAATTACCTCTATCTAATATGATTCTTTTTACTGCAAGTAACTCTGATTCAACTTCTTCGCATACCTTACAATAGTTGTCATCTAACACCTTACTTTGAGGAGTAAAATTCAAGGCAACAATTTGGGAATGTGGATGTTCTAAAGAAGCCCCACCTTCCCTACCATAATTCTTAAAAATCTGTAAATACTTTATATCCTTATCACTAAAACATTTGTCAGCTACATCCTTATACGCAACAAATATATCTCTCCACTTTTCCGCCTTATATTGATAAAGTTTTATATTGTGCTTTGGCGTTTCAATAACAACATAGTGATAACCCTTAATTGTATCACCATCTTCTATTACAGTAGGATATTTATTTTTAACAACTCTAACACTCCAGTTTTCATCCCCTACTTTGAATATTTCATATGGTGTTTCAGATTCATTTCCTTTACAGAATGGACATTCACTATGGTTATATTGTAATTCAGAACTAATATGTTCTTCCTGCCTATTCCTATTATCAATAGGTCTAGCCCTTCTATTTGTAGCTATTATCACTTGCTTACCAGTTAGATTATCTATTCTTATCTCATTCATATAATCCTACTCCTTATAATTATGGACACTTCTATATATCTCCATTGCTAAAACTAGATTATTTTAAGCACAATGCTTTAAAAAACGAAAAAATTGCTATTATTACATTATAGCAATTTTCTCAACTTTCATGAATTTAGGCATTTATTTTTTTTATTATTTTATAGATAAATTACTTCCTACTTGAAACTTATAAAAATAAAAATTCGTAGAACCATCGAATTCTTTATTTTGAGTCTAAGAATTGAAGTAGTTTATTTATACATTTTTATCTTCTTTAATTTTGTTCACTCTTTTATATACTTTCAGTCCTACAAAAGCTATTCCACTTAATATAACTAGATATGGTAAAGCACTTGCTATAATCAACACAAAACCTTTTAATAGTGCTCCTAAGGATATAATTGATTGTTTAAAATTATAAACTAATTTTTCTCCAAATCCTTTAGGAGCCTTATCAACAGCTTTTATCTCTTCAACTTCATTTATATTTATAGTTAAAGAGGAAAATTCAACCAGGTTATCCCATTTCTTGAGATTTCCAGTTAATGATTCTATTTGATATCTTATATTAGACAGTTGTTGCTCTATTTCAAAAACATCCTTAAGTGATCCTGATTTTTTTAATAGTTCTAATAACCTTTCCTCTTGAACTTTTAAAGAATTGACTCTTGCCTCTGTGTCAAAATAAGATGAAGTAATATCCTCACCCTTTATAGATTTAAATATAACCGTCCCATAATTACCTGTATCACTAATAAAGCCATCAAATTTATCCTTAGGTATTTTTACTTGAAGCTTTGCATTTCTAGCCACAAATTGTTCCTGCCCCACTGTTTTCTTACCATCTATTGATGAGTTTTCAATGTACCCGCCCAACTTTTCAACTGCCTTTGTAATGGAGCTTATACTTTCATCAAATTTTAAACTTTGTATGGTCAGTTCTCCGCTTTTTATTATTTTTCTTTGTTCTGCAGCTTTAACATCATTTTTTTCATTGCTATCTGCATTACTTTTACTTTGATCAGTACCTGCTCCATTCTCAGCTCCATTTGCTTGCCCCACAGTACTATTTTTTGCTTTTGCTGCTTCATCACTGGTTACACTTAACTTTCCATCATTGCTACTTTGAGGTGCACTACTACTTGATTTAGATGTACCCATATCTTTTTTAGAAGAAGAACATGACGTCAGCATTACTGATGAGCTTATAATTAAAGCTGCAACAATTTTAAAAAGAACTTTTTTTCTCATGACACTACCCCTTTATATTTTATTGCTTATTGAAACCCTTTAAACTATAGATAACTCAAACTAATATAATCAAATCTGAATATTCTGAAAACAATATCATCTTACTTATATATACGATTTTATTTTAATAAAGACACCATAATTACAAAATTTATTAATATTTTATTAACTAGTTCATATTTTTTCAATATTTCATTTTCCTGTACAACAAAAATAGGATTAGGTATAAAAAGTTCATGCCTTTTATTCCTAATCCTATAACTTTTTTATTTTAAATTTGCCCAGATCTTATTTCATCCGCAATCTTTTCTATCTTTCTTAATCTATGGTTTATTCCTGATTTACCTACAGGTGGATCTAACATTTCACCTAATTCCTTCAGTGATTCATCAGGATATGATAATCTAAGTTCTGCAACCTCTCTAAGATTTTTAGGCAATCTTGCGAGCCCTATCTGTCTTTGTATAAGTTTTATGCTCTCAACTTGTCTTACAGCAGCATTCACAGTCTTACTCAAATTTGCAGTTTCACAATTAACTAGTCTATTTACGTTATTTCTCATTTCTTTCATAATTCTTATATTCTCGAGCTCTAATAAAGAAGAATGAGCACCTATAACATTTAATAAATCTACTATTTGTTCACCTTCCTTGATGTAAACAATATAACTATTTTTTCTTTGAATAACTTTTGAGTTAAGTGCAAAGGTATTAATTACATCTCTTAGGTCTTCTGCATATTCTAAAGAATGGGTAACTAGTTCGAGATGGTAGTTTTTCTCAGGATTACTAATGCTACCGCCCCCAATAAATGCTCCTCTAACATAAGCCTTTCTTTTTTCTTCATCTGAAATAAGCTCTTCATCTATTCTATAGTCAAGGGTAGTCATTCCATCTACTTCTTTTAAAATACCAGTTTCTTTTAATAGTTCTTTAACACCCATCTCCTCGGTTATAAGAACCATATAAATATTATTCTTTTTTAGTGAATTACTTCTCTTTACCATAAGCCTAGAATGTATGGTGAAGTGATCCTTTAAAATTGTAAAAACAAGTCTTGCACACGCTGGATTTTCTGTGGTTATCTTAAAGCTTATCTGTCTGCCACTAAAAGCCAATGTTCCGCTGACTTTCATAATCGCAGATAACTCAGCTAAGGCCTCAGCTTTGCTTAAATCAGTATATCTGCATATTTCTCCTTTAACCTTTGATGAAAATGACATAAATACCCCTTCCTTGCTACTTTTCCTTTAATCTTTGTGATAAGTACATATATTCTAGTATCTTTTTTCTATCATACAGTAATTTCTTTTCCATCACTGTCTGCATTATTATCTCAGCTAATCTTTCTGAATCATGTCTTATGAGTCCTTTATTAATATTTACCAGATTAGCTTTTACTACCTCTAACCCCATTCTTTGTAATTCTAATAAATCCAGTTCAACTATCTCCGATCCATCTTCCAAGTATTTCTTTTTAAGGTCATCTGATATATTGTCCACATTAGCAATTACACAATCAACTGTATCTTTTCCACAATAGTCATTTAAAGTTTTTATATGATCTGATACTTTAAATCCATCTGTTTCTCCTGGCTGAGTCATTATATTAGATACATAAATTTTAAAGGCCTTGCTTCTCTTAACAGCATAAGTTATTTCTTTTACTAACATATTAGGAATGACACTAGTATACAGACTTCCTGGCCCTAATACAATGGCATCGGCCTCTCTTATAGCATTTAGTGCGTCATCTAGAGGCTTTGCATCCTCAGGTATTATAGACAACTTCTTTATCCTAGTTTTATTCTCATAGGCAATCTCAGGAATCATTGATTCACCTTCAACAATCTGCCCGTTTTCTAATTCTGCTTTGAGCTGCATATTCTCCAAAGTCACCGGCAAAACCTTACCAGTCACTGCAAGTACTGAGCTCATTTTTTGAACTGCGTCTTCAAAATTATCAGATATTCCATCCATGGCTGCTAAAAATAGATTACCAAAGCTTTGGTTTTTTAATCTACCATCAGTAAATCTATATTGAAGCAAATCTTCCATAAGTGGTTCTGTATCAGCAAGCGCCAATATACAGTTTCTTATATCTCCAGGAGGAAGAATCCCTAAATCCTCACGCAGATCTCCGGAACCTCCACCATCATCTGCAACAGTGACTATTGCAGTAATATTAGATGTATAATACTTTAAACCTCTAAGCATAGTAGAAAGTCCCGTACCTCCACCTACAACTACAATCTTAGGCCCTTTTACTAAAAGTCTCTTTTCGTAGATAAGATTTTCTATCTTTTCGTTATCGAAAGAAACCTTTATATATCCTTTATTCATTAACGCTATTACAGCTCTTATACCTTCTGTTACCGATACATAAATTATGAAAATTCCTGTTATATTTAAAAAAACAAAAAACACCTTATACGGAATATTATAAATCTTATGTTGCACTAGTTCATTTAGACCAAACGCTATAAATAGAATACCTAATATTGCATACACTATCCATCTTTTAAGTTTAATTCCTGGCTTTAGCCAATCTATTAGCCTCATAGCTTTTTAGCTCCTCTGTTAACATCTTCGTTAACATCCCTATGCTCAATACTAGCCTTAAATCCATCACTATTTAAAGTTTCACAGATTGCATTAGCTATAGCTACTGACCTATGTCTTCCTCCAGTACAACCTATAGATACGATAAGTTGTCTTTTACCTTCCTTTGCATAGTTAGGAATTAAAAACTTAAGCATATCCTCTATCTTTAACATAAAATCTTTAGTCTCAACCTTTTCTAATACATAATTCTTCACCGGCTCATCATTTCCTGAGAAAGGTTTAAGCTCTGGTATATAAAACGGGTTAGGTAAAAATCTTACATCAAATACTAAATCAGAATCCATAGGAATACCATATTTAAAACCAAATGATACTACAGTAATTGACAACGGTCTTTCAGTTGTAGTTCCACTACCATATAAAAGATTTAGCTTTTCTCTTAAATCTCTTATTGCATATTTAGAAGTATCTATTATGTTGTCTGCTCTATCCTTTATTTCTCTAAGCTTTTTTCTTTCTTCTTCTATTCCATTTATAACTCTTCCATCTGGAGCAAGTGGATGACTCCTTCTAGATTCTTTGAATCTTTTCACAAGAACATCATCTGAAGCTTCTAAAAATAATATCTCATATTTAAGTTCATTCTCTTTTAGTGAATGAAGTGTTTCAAATAAATCATCAAAAAATATTCCACCTCTTATATCCATTACAAGAGCTATTTTATCAATTTTCCCATCACTTTGCTGACACGCCTCTGCAAACTTACTTATAAGCTTTGGAGGTAAATTATCTACGCAAAAGTATCCCAAATCTTCTAAACTTCTTGTTGCTTCTGTCTTACCTGCTCCAGAAAGACCAGTTACTATTACAAATCTCATAAACATCCTCCTCGCTAATTTCTTCCAGTCACTGACTGAGAACCTATTATAATTTTAAAGTTATCTAAGGATTAAAGTGGCACATCTTTTGATGTACCACTCTATAAGCAAACTTATATCTTCTTAGTCTCTTTTGAAAACATTGAAGTGCTTGAAAATCACTTAGTTACTTAACCGGCACATTACGCTTAACTGTTAACTTATCTATTGATTATTTTATTTTCACCATAATCTTGAAAAATATATAAATTAAATTTCCGTAGATATCTCTACAGTAAACAATTATGTTAAAAATCAAATCAATATTCTTATATATCTAAATGCAAATTATAAATTATACAAAATCCTTAGAACAATGATTTTCCAATCAGTATAACTTATACTCACTTAATATAGATGTCCTTATATATTAAATTATACCACATATTATCACTTTTATAGATATACAATTTTCATGTTAAGGTATGTGTTTAAAATTACCAGCACTTATTTATGGTTTTAGCCTTGTTCTATCCCTTGGAAACAAAGTAGCTTCTCTTATATTATTAATTCCTAAAAGTTGGGCTGTTAGTCTTTCTAACCCTATTGCTAATCCACCGTGTGGGGGCATACCATATTTAAATGCATCAAGATAAAAATTAAAGTCTTCTGGATTTAACCCTTTATATTTAATATTTTCTATAAGCTTTGAATACTCGTGAATCCTTTGGCCCCCTGTAGTTATTTCTACTCCTCTAAATAATAAGTCAAAGCTTCGAGTCCCAAGCTCTCCTTTAGGCATTGTATACATAGGTCTTTTACTTCTAGGATAATCTGTAATAAATATAAACTCTGAATTAAGCTCTTTTTTTGCATACTCACATATCTGTTTTTCTGCTGAAGGATCTAAATCTGTGGTAAGGTCCTCACGTGAATATCTCATTTTTAGTATTTCTATAGCCTCTGACAACGTTATTTGTGGTATTTCTTCCTGTATTTCAGGTACAGATATACCTAAAGCGTTAAGCTTATCGCTAAAATTATCCTCTATCTTAGCAAGTATGAATTTCAACATTCTTGTTTCTAATTTTATAAGTTCTTGTTCATCCTCTATAAAACCTAGTTCTAAATCCATGCTAACATATTCATTAATATGTCTTGATGTATTATGCTCTTCTGCTCTATAAACATGACCAATCTCAAAAACTCTCTCGTATCCTGACGCAACCATCATCTGTTTATAAAATTGAGGACTCTGAGCCAAATAAGCTTGCTTCTCAAAATACTTAACCTTAAATAGTGCAGTCCCTCCTTCAGCCCCCTCAGCAACGAGTTTAGGTGTATATATTTGAGTAAATCCTTCATTTATTAAAAACTCAGCAAATCCTTGTGAAAGCATTGCTTGAATCTTAAATATATAGTTATTATTCTCATTTCTTAAACTTAGTACTCTATTATTTAGTTGAGTTTCTAGATTACTTTCAATCTTACTGGTATTAATAGTTATAGGTAATTCTTCCTCTACTAAATTCACTGTATTAATCTTTTCTACTTGAAGTTCAATATCCCTAATGGAATTCTTTCCTTCTACTACAGTTCCCCATATCTCTAGTATTGATTCTAACTTTATCCCTTGCATTTCAAACTTATCATTTTCTATCACACACTGAATCATACCACTTCGATCTCTAATAACTAAAAAACTTACTTTGCTTAAGCTTCTTATCTTGTGAAACCACCCTTGAATTTTAACTCTTTCTCCACTTTTAAGTTCACTGATTAATGTTCTTTCCATTACTATTTCCTCCTCTTTATTTAAGTTTCCTGGATAATGAAAAAGTCGCTGAAGTGACCTCCTTCGGTGAGCTTTTTTTACGCATCTGCCTTTCCTAATGTATATGAGGAAAATTTGGCGAGCGAACAAGTTTTATTTTTTGCTGTATAGCAATAAAAAACTTTCAAAAGCATTGAAATCTCTAGGTTTAACTACTTTAAAAACATTATAATTCTCTATACAGCAAAAAATCCCTTGAATAAATTCAAGGGACGTTAAATACGCGGTGCCACCCTATTTAGCTTTATACTAAGTTAATCAATTTCAAAAACCTGGAAGGAAAATAAGTGTTATTTTTTTACTGTATAGCCATAAAAGGCTTCTAAAAGCATTAAAATATATATGTTTAATCAGCTTAAAAATTTCATACTTTTCTATACAGTAAAAAAAACTCACTCCCAAAGGAGCGAGTTTTATACTCACGGTACCATCCTAATTAACTTAACAAAAGCTATCTCTACAATATAACGGTCTTTACCCGGCTCAGCCTACTAGATAAATCTTTCAGCATTGCATCTCAGAGATGTCCTTCAAAATGTATCTTAACATGGGCTTACACCATCCCCACTCGCTTAAGTTATTATTACACTTTTACTTTTCTCTTCATTGATTTTATTTCTATTGATTATACACCACTTGTTATTAATTGTAAATACGGATTTTAATTACAAGTGGAATATACTTCAATTAGTATTTAATATATTATCCCAAAGTCTTAGAATATCTATTCTTTTTTCGAGCAACTGAAAGGATAAATAAAATTCCTGGTATAATAAATTGTAATGGCACATGTACATATAAGGGTACTATATCTAACCCTATATGAAAATGTTGTATTGGATTAACCATCAGATAGTAAGATAATACTATCATTATCATTCCAAGAACTACTGTTAAAAAGCTTCTATACCTTATATCCACTTCAAAAACACTCATTGTCATTTCTACTGAGCAATAAAAAAATATAAGAATTTTATAAAACCCACCTAACATTAATAGTAATATAGCAAGAACATCAAGCCTTTGTATAAAGGTCCCAATCTGTATGCTACCAACTGTTTTCAGCACTGGGAATATTGATAGTTCCACAACAGTTGCTGAAATTATTGCTACATTAATAGCTGATGTCACAGCTAATATCAAACCACTAATTACATTTGAGAAAAGTGCTATTTTTCTTATTTGATGTACGTCCTTATCCTTTACATTACTATATATATTCATAAAAGTTAGAGTTTCACCATAAGGAACTGCTATAGCTAACGGAAATAGTACTTTTAGAATAGGTTCCCATCCATATTCTAATACAGGCTCTAATCTTTCTATTTTGGGAAGCTTATTAATAAATGCAAATAAAAAAAGTATCACTATAGTAAACATAACAACTTTATGTAACAGTACAGCCCCTCTTCCCATCGCTTCTACACCTAAATAACTGCAATATATGACTGGAACACTCATAATAAATATAACCATTATATTTGGCGTCTGAGGTAATGCAGTTGATTTTATAATAATCCTAAAGTCATTTATTACTCTGTTTGCGGTATATAAAAAATATGCTATGTATAATAATGCTATAAGCTTACCTAATTTTCTACCGAGAAGTTCTTCTAATATTTCACTTAAGTTATTTCCTTCACTTTTGTTAAATATGCTAAGATAAACACAAGTCAATATGGTTCCAAAAGCCATTCCTATTAATATAACAATCCAAGCGTCTTGTTTTGCACTTGTTGCTAAAGGTATGGCTATGGCACTTCCAAGTTGGAATAAAATCATCATCCTAAGAAATTGTCTCGAACTTATTTTATTATTCATAACACACTCCTTAATGCGAAGGCTTAAGTGATTTCGTAGTAGTACCAGTGCCTGTCACTTCTACTTTAACATTGTACTCAACAGGAAGAGTAGGAAATACCTTATTCCAATCCTTTGAAATACTCTTCCATAAATCTAATCTCTCATTCTTAATTATCTCTCCAAATCCGAATATATCTGTTTGGAATTGAGTTTGTATCTCTGTTGTAGATTTGCTAAATCTTAATTTTAGATATTCTTCAGTCTTCTTTTCTATTTGTGTTACAGTAGCAGGTTTATCTACGGGTATAATTCCCATAGCTTCCGTAATAGAAGCTTTTATTTTTATATCCACCTTTATTTTTGGTTTTCCCATTACCTCTTCAACAATTACTTTTCTACTCAGTTTTTCAGTAGAAAGATTAACAAACTCATTAGGGTCTTCCCATGGAACCATTATTAAAAATCCCTTTGAGTCACCTATTAAAATATTTATTAATGTACTCTGAGGGTCATTCAACCACCCTATCAATTTATCTCCTTTAAATGCAGCAATTGGACCAATTTGTATGTTTGATGGAACATCTACATTCTCTATATTTTCTATGTTCATTCCTACATCACTATTGCCATGTACAAATATGCTGGTTAGTATTGGTTCGGCTCCCTCCTTTTGCAATGTTTCAATGAATTGAAATAATTTTACACTAGCAGTTGCAGCCCATATCTTTTCCGATACCTCTAAAGAAAAAAAGATTTTGTTTGCTGGTATTCTCTCCAAGGGAGTTAATATATTAAGCGCCTCTGTTGCTTTTTCGCCCTTTACTACCGTTAGATAAAAATCACTTCTTATTTCAGTATTTCTTAGTAAATAGTCAAGTGTTTTTCCAATACCTTCTCTAGCTAAGTCTTCTCCAAACACTAATAATCTTAGATGTCCTAGGAATATATTTCTAGGAATCTCCAGACTTAATCTTCTTACAGCCTCCTCTATAGTTTTTCCTTCCATTCTGTAGGTTGTTACAGGAGTTCCTTCTGAATTTCTACTTAAAGCAATGGAACCAGGGTTTAGTATTTGAACCGTTACTAAATAATTTTCATCTTCTTTATCTATACCTAGAGCTGTTACAATAGATATTTGTGAAGGCTCTCTCGCCCCCCAGCATCCTACAAGACTTACACTTATTAGAATTATGCTTATCAGTTTAAAAATCAGTTTCATATCCATCACTTCTTAAATATATTTTTAATTAACATTTTAATAACTTTAGTTATCCTAGAATCGTTGGCTATATTTTTAGGAGCCATAGTTTTCGGCGCAACAGGTTCCATATAAGGAGTTCCAAAACTTTGTATGCTACATAGATGAAATACTATAATTATGACTCCACTAATTATTCCAGGTAGTCCAAGCACAGCTCCGAGAATTAGTATTAAGTATCTTAATAATCTTGATGCATTAGCCATAATATAATTAGGACATACATATGTTGCTATAGCGGTTAGCGCAACTAATATTATTAATATTGGTGAAAAAATACCCGCTTCTATAGATGCCTCTCCTAAAATTAACGCTCCCACTATAGATATGGTTGGTCCAACAACTCTCGGCATCCTTACAGCAGCTTCTCTCAAAATATCAAATATTATTTCCAAAGTAAAAGTTTCAAAAGCTATAGGAAAAGGCACGCTCTGTCTTTGAGCTGCTATGCTTATATATAAAGCGGTTGGAATCATCTCTTGATGAAAAGTTAGTATAGCACAGTATACTCCCGGGGTTAATAAAGCCATCACATAGCTTATAAATCTAATGACAAGAATAAAAGTCCCCATATAATTTCTTACATAAAGTTCTTCTGTTGTTTGAAAAAAATTAATAAATACTGCTGGAAGCACTGATACAAACGGTGTACCATCTACTAATATAGCTATCTTTCCTCTCATTAAAGCTGTAGCTACAAAGTCAGGTCTTTCCGAACTGTATATAGTAGGAAATGGTGAAACTTTATTGCCTTCTAAATAATCTTCTACAACTGAGCTACCTACTACAAATTCTATATCTATATTTTTTAGTTTGTTTCTTACTTCATCTACAACTTTGTCATCACATATTTCTTTTATATAAACCAGCGACACATCTGTCTTAGAAACAGTTCCTATTCTAAACTCTTCAAATACTATATTTTTATTCTTCACCCTTCTTCTTACCAGAGCTGTATTAGTTCTAAGTGTTTCAGTAAAGCCTTCTTTTGGCCCTTTAATTACAGTCTGAGTGCTTGGTTCTTCAATGCCTCTTTGAGCCCAATTTTTGGAGTCTATTGAAATACCTTTATTGCTACTATCTATTAGCAAAGCGGTCTCTCCTGCTAGTATGCTCTCATATATCTTTTCCATATCATTTACTTCATCAATTTCACCAAAGGCCAGTGAATTTTTTTTTATAAGCTCAAACCAATCTATATTTTTACTATTAGGTAGATTTAAATCGGACATTCTTACATCTAGCATAAGTGCTTTTAAAATAAGGCTATTTACTGTATCATCATCAGAAAGCCCGTCTATATATATAATTGATGCATCAATCCTTTGATCTTTTCCTATGGAGAATTCTCTAATTACTAAATCATTGCTTGACCCAAGTGTATCCCTTATGGTAGTTAAATTTTCTTGAAGTTTAGAACTAATCTCACTCATAATATCTACCACCAAATGCTATTATTTGTAATTAAATTTCCCTAAAAAAAGAGCTTATATACTATCAATAGTATATAAACTCTTTTATGTTAGAAAACTTATATGGATGTACCACTTCGTAATAAAACTTATTATTTTTAAATTCTCTCACCAGAAGCCGTGAGAGTTTTAAAAATAGATTGCGGTTCGAAGTGGTTCATCTATAGATGAACCATTTCATAATTAAATTTATATTTTCAAATTCTCCTCTCAGAACCCAGAGGAATTTTGAAAATAGATTTCGGATTGAAATGGTTCATCTTTATTTAGCCTCTTCACCAATAATTCTAACTTCTGGATGAAGATCCACACCAAATTTATCTTTTACAGTAGATTGTACATAATGTATTACAGCTAATACGTCTTCTGCTGTTGCATTTCCTTTATTAATAACAAAACCTGAATGCTTCTCAGAAACACCAGCCCCACCAATAGTAAAGCCCTTAAGACCTGCATCTTGAATTAACTTTCCTGCAAAATAGCCTGGAGGCCTTTTAAAAGTACTTCCTGCTGATGGATATTCTAAAGGTTGCTTTTCTTCTCTTCTAGCCGTTAATTCATCAACTCTTCGTTTTATTGCCTCATAGTTACCAGCTTTTAATTCAAAAGTAGCACTAATAACTATAAACCCTTTCTGCATAACAATACTTGACCTATAACCAAGCTCTAATTCGTCTTTTCTTAAAACTCTCAGTTCATTTTTATCATCCAAAACCATTGCTTCTTTTATTATAAATACAATTTCACCATCATAAGCACCTGCGTTCATAAATACCGCTCCGCCTACACTGCCTGGTATACCACAAGCAAATTCAAACCCTGTTAGGCTATTTGCTAAGGCTTGTTTTGATAAATCAGCTAAAAGCGCCCCGCATTCAGCTTCTATTTCCGTACCCTTAACTACTATATTATTAAGCTTGCAAAGCTTTATAACTACACCTCTTATTCCCCCGTCTTTCACAAGGATATTAGAGCCGTTACCTATAATAAAATATGGGACATTATGCTTTTTACATAAATCAATAGTCTTTTTCACCTGTTCAACATTGTTGGGGTTAACTAGTATATCTACTGGACCTCCAACTTTAAAATATATGTGCTCACTCATAAGAGAATTTAGTTCTATATCTTTTTCATCATAAATACTAAAAAGCAGCTTACTAAACTCCAAATAATTATTCATTATTAAAACTCCTCATGATTTTATTAAATACGCTCAATTAAATAGTATAAAGTAATTATTGCCCTTTAATCAAGGCTTAAATCAGAAAGTTTGCCTTTTTTCTTTAAGTAAATTAAAATTTTCTTCTTATCTGTATTTAGTATCAACTCTTCTGGAACACTTGCCTCTTCTATTATCTTATGTGATATAGGAAATTTGCCTATATCTAATGATACATGAGCGTCAGAACTTAAGACAACCTTCACACCATGTTCAGCACAAAGTTTTGCTATCTTCATACATGTAGCTTCACTTCCAGGCCTTGATTTAAAGGAACTATTATTTATTTCTATTATTTTGTCTTCAATCTTGGCTTTTTTAATAACTTCTTCTTCATAAATAGGAAAATATGAATTTCCCATATGTCCAATAATATCTATTAAAGGGTTATTCATAGCATTTATTAATGCTTTTGTATTTTCTTCTCTACTCCCTGGAGCTATACATACATCATGAAGGCTAGCTAATAAAATATCCATGTTTTCTTGAGTTCTTTTAGGTATATCTAAATTACCATCAAAATCAATTATATTAGCTTCACATCCTCTTAGATGAATTACTCCATAAAGCTCTCTCGGAAGTACCTTCATATTATTAAAGTAGAATAGATGAGGTCCTCCAGGCATATTAGGACCATGATCTGTAGTTGCTAGTACTTCAATTCCATTTTCTGATGCCCATTTTATGTTTTCTAACCATGTAGTATATGCATGACCGCTTACAATTGTGTGTGTATGTGTATCTAAAACATACTTCATATAATAAACCCTCCTTAAAAGTTATTTTTTTGATGCAAAATATCCCTTTATACTTTCAGCTGCTTTTTTATCTATACTAGGAGTATCAAGCAATTCTTCAAAAGAAGCATTTTTTATATTTTCCACACTTCCAAACTTCATAAGAAGTTCTTTCCTTCGCTTTTCACCGACATTAGGAATATCCTCGAGAACTGAATGTAGTGTCCTTTTATCTCTAAGCGAGCGATGGTATGTTATCGCAAACCTATGCACCTCGTCTTGTATCCTAGTTATCATATGCATCAGATTTGAATTTCTACTTAAAATAAGTTCCTCATTATTATATATAAGCCCTCTAGTCTGATGCTTATCATCTTTTACCATGCCACAAACAGGAATATCTATTCCAAAGTTTTTCAATACTTCAAGAGCTACATTCACTTGTCCTTTTCCACCATCCATCATAATTAAATCTGGAAAACTTGAGAACTTGCCCTTAGAAAACTCTAAATTTCTTTCTTGTATAGCTTTTATTTCTTCAAGCCCATGAGAGAACCTTCTTTCAAGGATTTCTCTCATACTATCATAGTCATTTGCACCCTTTACTGTCTTTATCTTGAATCTTCTATAATCTGAATTCTTAGACTTACCTTCCTCAAAAACTACCATAGTTCCTACGGAATCGACCCCTTGAATATTAGAAATATCATAAGATTCTATTCTCACAGGCATACTTTCAAGATTTAGCAGAACTGCAAGCTCTTCAAGCGACACTCTGTTTATCTCCTTATCCTTCAACATCTTGTCTTTGAACTGTTCAAGAGTCATTTTAGCATTGTTCTGAACCATTTCTAGCATATCTTTCTTTTCGCCCTTTTTAGGTATCTTTATCCAAACCTTAGACCCTTTTTTAATCGTCAAAAACTCTTCCATCAGATCAATATCTTGTATGTCAGGTACATAAACATTTTTAGGTAACTGAGCTGTTCCTCCATAAAAAGAAGTTACAAACTCAGATATTATTTCTGAGACATCATCATTTGCTTTGTCTTGGAACATAAAGTGCTCCCTTCCAGTAATCTTTCCTTCTCTAAGGAAAAACACCTGAACACAAATGTCCTTTTCATCACTAAAAACATTAATGAAATCTTCGTCTGCTTCCCTTGCAGTAAACATCTTCTGCTTCTCACTTATGAATTCTATTGATAATATTTTATCTCTTAGTTTTGCAGCTTTTTCGAATTCTAAATTTTCAGAAGCTATATTCATTTCACTTCTTAAATTCTTTATAAGTTCTGTATCCTTACCACTTAAAATATTTGTTATATCGTTAATCATCTTCCCATACTCAGCTTTAGATACAAACCCACCACAAGGTGCATTACATTGTTTTATATGATAATTCAAACAGGGTCTAGTTCTTTCCCCATCTTCCAATATGACTCTCTTACAAGTCCTTAGTGGGAATATCTTTTTTATCATTCCTATTGTCTCATATACAGCAGGCACATTTGTATAAGGTCCAAAATACCTATTGCCATCTTTTGCATAATTTCTAGTTACATACACTCTCGGAAAATCTTCATTAGTAGTAATTTTTATAAAAGGATAAAACTTATCATCCTTAAGGGCTATATTATACTTAGGACTATATTTCTTTATAAGATTACACTCAAGAAGTAAAGCCTCCATTTCTGAATCAGTGACTATATACTCAAACTCAGAAATATTTTTAACCAAAGCTCTAGTTTTTTCAGAGTGATTTTTAGAGTTTTGGAAGTACTGTCTAACTCTATTCTTTAATACCTTAGCCTTACCAACATATATAACTTCCCCTAATAAATTTTTCATTATATAAACCCCAGGTTTATCTGGAAGTATTTTTAGCTGATGTTCAAAATCAAACATATTTGTACCTCCCAATCATGAATTTAATAAATTTCACCTTTGTTTAAGAAACTTGTTGAAATTAATTCTTTGCGTAAGCTCATTAAAGCATTGGATGCCTAACCAATTAACTTCACACCACGCTTCTTAAATTTTAAATATAGAAATAGTTTTAGATAAACAAATATAGGAATATGAAATATCTGTTTACCTAAAACCTTACTCATTATTTTTTATTTATTTAATGCAGCCTTCATTATAGAACCTGCTGCCTGTGCTGCTTTCACACCACCAGCACCGCCGCCTTCTATAATTACAGCAACTGCTACTTGTGGATTATCTGCTGGAGCAAATCCAACAAACCAAGAATGTGGAACACCATCCTGCCCATTAGGCAACTGATAGTCTGCCGTTCCAGTTTTTCCTGCTGCTCCAGTTCCTCCAAAAGCAGTCTTCCAACTAGGATCTCTAGGCATTCTCTCATCAACTATATACTTCATATAAGTTTTTATAGTATTTGATGTATCTTGAGAAATAACATTTCTAGCAACCTTAGGAGAAGTCTTATTTATAAGTTCTCCATCTTTATTTATAACCTCATTAACTAATTGTGGTTCCATCATTATTCCATTATTAGCTATAGTACTTGCTACCAGTGCCATGTGCATTGGTGTAGCTAAAATGCTACTTTGCCCTATACCTGATTGAGCTATACTTCCCTTTTCATTACTTTTTAAAGTAGGAAATCTACTATCTTCTAATGTAATTCCATCTGCTGGAATATCTTTATTAAAACCAAATTTCTCTGCCATTGTTTTTAATTTATCATTTCCTAGTTCTAAAGCTAAATTACCAAATACAAAATTTGATGAAACTGCTAATGCTTGCTTTAAGCTAAGCGTACCATATACATGGCCATCCAGATTGCTTAAAGATTGCTTAGAATTAAAAACTATCTTACCAGTATCATTAAAAGTTCTATCAGTTACACCTGGCAAATTATCGATAGCTGCCGCTAAGGTCACAATCTTAAAAGTTGATCCTGGAGGATACAACCCCATAACCGCTCTATTTATAAGTGGAGAATCCTCATATTTTCCTGCATTTGCTTGTTTCATAACCTCATCCAAGTTATTTGGATCATATGATGGTTTAGAAACCATTGCCAACACTTCACCTGTTTTAGGATTCAAAACCACTACTGAACCTTTGTTATCACCAATTGCATCAAAAGCGGCTCTTTGTATTTTATCATCTAAGGTAGTAATTATACTATTACCTACTTTGTCTTCCGTCTTATTTCTATTATTAAAAGCTTCTACTACATTTAATGACTTTACAAAAGTTTTGAGAGTTACACTATGATAATTTGTAAGTTGTTCATCATATTTGCTTTCAAGTCCGGTTATTCCAAACTTAGGATTTACATATCCTAGTACCTGAGAGTATATTTGTCCACCCTTATATTCTCTGTTTTGAGTAAGCAAATCATTTTTAGATGAGGCTGTTAACGGGCTCTTATTTCTATCATATATAGTGCCTCTAAGAACTTCATTTCTTTTAGCCCATAGTCTCTGGTTTTGTGGTTTAGCAGCAATTTCATTAGCTTTAAATAATTGAAAATAGGCAATATATGAAATTAGGGCTAAGATCAAAACCAGATAAACAACCAATACTTTTTTTATACTGTTTGATAAATCCTTCATCTTTTAGCCCTCCTCTGAAATCTTTTGAAGTATCCCTAGTGCAAAAAACATAGTCATCATTGATGTACCACCATAACTCACTAATGGTAAAGTAATTCCTGTAAGAGGTATTACTGAGAAAACTCCACCTATTATAACTAGCACCTGCATTACTATCATAGCACTAAATCCTACTGCATTTAACTGGGAAAATTTATCACTAGTGCTGAGTGCAGCTCTCATGCCCCTATAGAAGAGTAAAAAATAAAGTAACATGATTCCTATCCCAAAAATAATTCCGAATTCTTCACATATAACTGCAAAAATAAAATCTGATTCTTTTACTGGTACAAAACCCGGATACCCTTGTCCAAGCCCAGCTCCAAAAAAACCTCCAGAAGATATTGAAAATAGACCTTGAACTATCTGGTAGCTTTGATCATTTGCATACTTCCAGATATCTTTCCATATTATAACCCTCTTTCGTACATGAGAAAAAAGATTATAGCTGGCAACCGCACCTGCTGAGAATAACAATAGACATGTAATAACATATTTCAATTTATCTGTAGCTATAAAAAGCATAGTAACAGATATACCAAAAAATATTAGGGCTGACCCTAAGTCTTTTTGAAGTACCATACACCCTATTACCGCCATTACAACTGCCGCTGGCTCTACAAGCTGCTTGAAATCTTGAAGTATATTCTTTTTATCCTCATAGCTGCTTAAGGCCGCAGATAGGTATAATACAAAAAATATTTTCCCTATTTCAGAAGGCTGAAAACCAAATCCTCCAAATTTAACCCAGTTTTTAGCCCCATAAACTTCTGTCCCTATAAAAAGTGCCATTGGCATAAATACAGCTGTAATTCCAAGATATATGTATTTATACTTAGTAAAACTTCTTAAATCAGGTAGTATAACAACTATCAATATATAAGCAGTAATTCCTATTATAAACCAAATTAGCTGCTTCACTGCAAATTGAGGGTTTATTCTATATAACATAGCTATTCCTATAAAAGATAGGATAGCAGAAAAAATCAGTAAAAATTTATCTCCATCTGGAAAAAATCTTTTTATTATAAAATGTGCATAAGCAATTAAGATTATTACTATACCACCCATTACTAGCGCACCTATATCAATAGGATTTTTTAATAATGCTAAATCCACAAATAGCGCTATACATAAAAGATATGATATGAATAATAATCTTCTTTCATATTTTATCGAACTCATTTGACCACCTCAAGCTTAAAACTTTATTTTCTTTAGTCGATAACTCTAAAAATAGTACTACCAAATCTTATTTCATCTTCAACCCTTAGCCTTACTCTTCCACTAATCTTGTTGTCATTCACAAAGGTTCCATTTGTACTATTTAAATCTTCTAAAATGAATTCATCATTTCGTAAATATAACTTTGCATGATGACCTGATACAAATTGATCATTTAGGACTATTGAATTATCTTCTCTTCTTCCTAATGTTATGCTATCCATCACAGGTATAACTGACCCTGGCTTAAGTTGGTGATTATCTAAAGCTTTTATAACTTCAATTCCATGAGTCTTTTTTGCTGTTGAAGTTCTTCTCTTCCCACCAGTTTTAACATCCTTGTACATTATTTTTAATGCGTAGTAGATAATTACATAAAGTATTATTATAAATATAGCACCAAAAACTGCACTCATTATCTTTTTAAAATCCATATCTTCACCTCAAACTTTATTACCCAAAATTATCCTATATTTTATTCTCTTCTTTCTCCATATTGATTATACAATAAATTATAACTTAAATCATGACAAATTATAATTCATACGTTTTCACTGAGAAATTTTATATTTTCTTAAGATTTTATACTTATATTTCCACCCCTTAAATTAAATTACACATAAATCTCCGAATATATTCTCGCAATAAATTTTTATTTTTTTGTTTGATAAAATCCTATAAATTTAGCATTTTTACTGTATAATATATTTGTAACACATTATATTGATGCCTTTTATGAAAAAAATTACTGAAGCGAATTTCTTCAGTAATTTTTTTTGCGCATATATATTTTTTATATCATAATATTTCAATATCTGTTCTTTCTCTTTTCAAATTTCCTATCTTTTGACTCCTCTTATTCAACTCTTGATAAACTTCATCAACTTCAATTTCCATATCAGCCATTAAAACTAAAGTATGATATAACAAATCGCTTATTTCACTTATACCATTTTCTTTACTACCATTCTTGCCTTCAATTATTACCTCTGTACATTCTTCTCCAACCTTTTTTAATATCTTATCTCTTCCTTTGGAAAATAAATAATTTGTATATGATCCCTCCATAGGATTCTCTTTTCTAAACTTTATAACTTCGTAAAGTTGCTTTAATTCATCTTCCATATATACTTCAATTCCTCCTCTATTTTAAACATAAGCCTTACCTAAAAAATAGCCCATACTTTGTATTAGCAATATTTTAGGAACATATCAGCATAACCTTCTATAGCATCCTACAACCAAAATAGGCTAAGGTAACTTAAAGAAGTTTTCTATAAAAACAAGTTCTTTCACCAGTATGGCAAGCAGCTCCTTTTTGCTCAACCTTAACTAACAAAGTATCTTCATCACAATCAATATATATGTCCTTCACTATTTGAAAGTGGCCTGAGGTTTCACCTTTGTTCCAAAGTTTATTTCTAGATCTACTGAAGAACCAAGTAGTTTTTGTGTCTAAGGTTTTCTTATAGGATTCTTCATTCATATATGCAAGCATTAATACTTCACCATTAGCTACGTCTACGATAATTGCCGGTACTAATCCCTTTTCAAAATTCGGTTCCATTGTAACTCCTCCAAACAGCCTACTTTACCTATATTCTAATTTCTATTTCATTCTCTCTTAAATACTTTTTAACCTCACTTATAGCTGCTTCCTTATAGTGAAATATTGAAGCAGCTAACGCAGCATCAGAATTTGTATTCTTAAAAACATCTCTTATATGAGACATCCTGCCGCAGCCCCCAGATGCTATTACAGGGATATTGACAGTACTGCAAATAGCATTTAAAAAGTCTATATCATATCCATTTTTCGTACCATCGGCATCCATACTGGTCAAAAGGATCTCTCCAGCTCCTCTTCTAGCTACTTCTTTAGCAAAGGTTATGGCATCAATGCCTGTATCTATTCTTCCACCATTTATAAATACATTCCATCCACTGCCGTCTTCTCTCAGCTTGCCATCTATAGCAACAACGATACATTGCTCACCAAAAAGTTCTGCACCATCAGAAATTAACTTAGGATTTCTTATAGCCGCAGAATTAATTGAAGTCTTATCAGCACCAGCTCTAAGTATTGCCTTTATATCTTCTATTGTACTTATTCCTCCTCCTACTGTTAAAGGAATAAACACTTCATTTGCTGTTCTTTCTACTACATCCAGCATTGTCTTTCTTCCTTCATGACTAGCAGTTATATCAAGAAAGACCAATTCATCTGCACCTTCATCATTATAAAACTTAGCTATTTCAACAGGGTCACCTACATCTTGTAATCCAACAAAATTTATGCCCTTAACCACTCTTCCCATTTTTACATCTAAGCACGGTATTATTCTCTTCGTAATCAATATCCCAGCCCCTTTCTACGTAAAATCTGGGTACTATTAAAGCACTGTGTTGAAATTAAGTAGTTATTCATTCGATGCTTATACCCACTTGATTTCAATAATATTCTTTGACATGGCAAAGTCTAACTTTTTGTAAGTTCTATAGCTTCATTTAAATCAAGATTTCCTGAGTATAAAGCTTTTCCGGTTATGGCTCCATAAATATCTAATTTGTTTAACTCATTTATATGGTCTAAATCTTTTATTCCTCCAGAAGCTATTATATTGACATTAGCTATATTTTCTTTTAATGCTTTCAGCATATCTATATTTGGCCCTTCTAGTGTGCCATCTTTTGAGATATCAGTGATTATAAATGTTTTTACCCCTATGTTTTCTAACGCTTTAGCAAAGTCTATATAGTTTTTTTCTGTAACTTCAACCCAGCCTTTAATTGCAACTTTCCCATTAGCAGCATCAATTCCTACTGCTATCTTTTCACCATATTTATCAACAGCTACTTTTAATAATTTACTATCGTTAATTGCTGAAGTTCCTAGTATAACTCTTTTAACTCCTATTGAAATTAAATTATCAATAGCTTCGATTGATCGTATACCACCACCAACTTCTATAGGAACATTTACACTTTTCACAACCTCTTTTACTATTGATAGATTTTCTTGCTTGCCGCTAAAAGCTCCATTAAGATCGACAATATGAATAAATTCTGCTCCGTTATCTTCAAAGGACTTTGCTACCTCAACTGGATTCTCTGCAACTACATGAGTTGTATTTTCCTCACCTTTATAAAGTCTTACACACTTTCCATCTTTCAAATCTATAGCAGGTATTATTATCACTTTATCAGCCCCTTCAAGTTCTTCAATATATTAAGCCCCACATCTCCACTCTTCTCAGGGTGAAATTGAAATCCTATTACATTATCTTTTGAAATTACTGCTGGAACATCTACTTCATATTCAGCATAAGCATTTACATTAGCTTTATCAGTCTGCGCGTAGTATGAGTGAACAAAATAAACATAACTTCCCTCATCTATTCCCTTTAAGGTATCGCTAGGAACATTGAACTTAAGTCTATTCCATCCCATATGAGGAACTTTTTCTTTTATTTCAAGTTTTTTTACATGTCCATCTATAAAACCTAATCCTTCTGTATATTGAACTTCATCACTAGACTGAAAAAGCAACTGCATCCCAAGACATATACCGATAATAAGTTTTCCATCTTTCACTTCTTCCTTTAAAAGTACATCCAGTTCTCTTTCTTTAATACTTTGCATTGCAGCTGGAAAAGCACCTACACCTGGAAGTATTATTCCACGGCTGGACTTTATCTCATCTTTACTGCTAGTTATCTTTGATTCTATACCTAAACTCCAAAGAGCCTTTTCAACACTTCTTAAATTGCCAATTCCGTAATCTATTATTGAAATCATATCTTCACCTCATTTCATTAGTATATGAATGTATCATTTCGTAATTAAATTTATATATCCAAGTTTTCCTTTCAGAACCCAAAGGAGTTTTGAAAGTAGCTTTAAGTTCGAAGTGTTTCATCTTTATAAACTACAATATACCCTTTGTAGACATAACACCTTTTATTTTTTCATCATAAGAGGTTGCTTCTCTAAAAGCTCTTCCAAAGGCTTTAAATAACGCTTCAATCATGTGATGATTATTTTTCCCGTATAACACCTTACAATGCAAGGTTATTCCACAATTAGCTGCTACAGCTCTAAAAAACTCCTCTGTCAGTTCCACATCAAAATTACCTAAAGTCTTGCTTGTATCAATAGGAGCATCAAAAACCAAATAATCTCTACCACTTAAATCTAGGGATACCAATGCCAAAGCTTCATCCATGGGAACATATGAGGTTCCATATCTTTTAATACCAGCTTTATCACCTAGAGCTTCTCTAAGTGCCATTCCAAGTGTTATACCAACATCTTCTACAGTATGGTGCCCATCTATATAAAGGTCCCCTTTTGCTTTTATCTTAATATCCATAAGAGAATGTCTACACATCAAAGTGAGCATATGATCGAAAAAGCCTATTCCTGTGTCTACTTCATATTTACCTTCGCCATCTATTGTCAAGCTTACCTCAATATCTGTTTCACCAGTTTTTCTTTTTATATATGACTCTCTCATATTATCTATCTCCTAGAAATTTATTTATTGCCTCAAGTAAAAGTCTGTTCTCATCACTATCTCCAACTGTTATCCTTATGCAATTTTCTAGTCTTCCTTTTCCAAAAAACCTTACAGAAACTCCATTATCTTTAAGGTATTCATAAAGCTCTTTTGCCTCTTCAATTTCCATTAGGATAAAATTAGTGTTGCTAGGATAAAGCTTAAAGTTTATTTTCTGTGATGAACTTAATAAACTTATCTGCAAGGAAGATTTTTCTCTTAGAATTCTTGCTATATTTTCTTCTATTACCTGCTTATTTTCATATACTAGCGCACCTATTTCTTGAGTGATAGAATTTACATTGTAAGGTGGTTTCACCTTGTATAATTCCATTAGCAGGGTTGTGTTAGTTATTAAGAAACCTAACCTTAAAGCTGCTAAACCTATTTTTGATGCAGTTCTCAGTATTATTAAGTTGTCATAGTTATCTATGTCATCTATTACTGTATTTCCGTAAAATTCAAAGTAAGCTTCATCAATAACAACTATAGAACTTACTGATGCTATAAGTTTTAATATATCTGACTTTTTAACAATTCCACCTGTTGGATTATTTGGCACTGAAACAAATACAACTTTAGGTTTTTCATGGTTTATAAAATTGATAAAATCATCAATATCTAAAGTAAAATCTTCCTTTAAATCATATTCAACAACTTGAGCTCCGTGTAAAATTCCATAAATCTTATACATTGAGAAATCTGGATTTAACTTAACTATTTTATCTCTACTATTTACAAAAGTATTGCAAATCATTGATATAAGCTCATCAGATCCATTACCTATCATTATTTTTTCTTTATCTGCACCTGAATAGTTAGCATAAATTTCTCTTAACTTTTCTCCAGTTGGATCAGGATACCTATTTATCTTTATATCCTTGATTACACTGATTATTTCTTTTTCTAGCTGCTTTTCTATATTTATAAAGCTTTCATTAGCATTTAAAATTACTTTACAATTATTCATTTCTGCTTCATAGGGTTTAAAATCACTTAAATCTTTTCTAAATAAACTATTCATTTTCAACCCTCACCTTTATGGAATTTCCATGAGCATCTAAACCCTCTGCTTTAGCTAGAGTAATTATATCTTCACTTAATTCTCTAAGAGCTTCTTCAGTGTAATATATATAACTAGATTTTTTTATAAAATCATCCACAGATAAAGGTGAAAAAAATCTTGCAGTTCCATTTGTAGGTAACACGTGATTTGGGCCAGCCATATAATCACCTAAAGGTTCCGGGCTATATTGTCCTAGGAATATTGAACCTGCATTTTTAACTTTTCCAAGGTATGCTATAGGGTTTTCTATCATTAGTTCTAGATGTTCTGGTGCGATGGTATTTGCCATAGCAATAGCTTCATCTAATGATTTAACAACTAATATTCCCCCATAATTCTTAAGTGAAGCTTCTATAATTTCTTTTCTGCTTAGATTCTGAATTTGTATATTTACTTGTTTATTAACTTCTTCTGCCAAAATTTTACTAGTTGTTATAAGCACAGATGAAGCAAGTTTATCATGCTCTGCTTGAGACATTAAGTCTGCAGCTAAAAACCTAGGATTAGCTTTTTCATCGCATACTATAGTTATTTCACTAGGCCCGGCTATCATATCTATATCCACCTTGCCATAGCAAACTCTTTTTGCTAAAGCTACATATATATTTCCTGGCCCTACTATTTTATCGACCTTAGGAATAGTATCCGTCCCATATGCAAGGGCTGCTATTGCTTGAGCTCCACCGACTTTATATATTTCACTTACCCCAGCTAGCTTTGCAGCTACTAATATATTAGAATCTATGCTTCCATCTTTCTTTGGTGGAGTTACCATAACAATTTTCTTTACTCCAGCTAGCTTCGCAGGAATTACATTCATAAGAACTGATGATGGATAAGCTGCACTACCACCAGGAACATATACCCCTACCTTATCTAGAGGGGATACCTTTTGTCCCATAATGACTCCATTTTCTTCAGTGCTTACCCATGATTGTCTTATTTGCTTTTTGTGAAAGTACTCTATATTTGCTATTGCTTTTTCTAATGCCTTCTTTATACCGCTAGATACTTTACTAAAAGCATCTTCTATTTCAAGTTCACTAACTTTTAACCGATCTAATGTCACTCCATCAAACTCTTCAGTGAAAGTTCTAATAGCCTCATCTCCATCTTTTCTCACAGCACTTATTATGCGTTCTACTGCTTCCAAAGCTCCTCTGCTATCCTCTTCACTTCTTCTTTGCATTAACCGAAGAAACAGCCCAATAGAATCATTATCTTCATATATTTTAATCATTATTAGCTTCTCCTTCACTTGAATTCAAAAAGTTCTCAATCTTATCAACTAAATCTAGAACTATATTCTTTTTCATTTTCATACTAGCTTTATTTACAATTAATCTAGCACTTATATCGCAAATTTTATCAAATATTATAAGGCCATTTTCCTTTAAGGTTGTTCCGGTCTCAACTATATCTACGATGGCATCTGCTAACCCTAAAATTGGTGCAAGCTCTACTGAACCTTCAATTTTTATTATCTCAACATCTTCACCCTTTTCTCTAAAGTAATCATGAGCTACTTTAGGGTATTTAGTTGCTATGACCTTTCTTTTAAAGTTAGGAATAAATCTAAAACTCTCTAATGATGCTAATGCGAAGAAACACTTTCCTTTATTTAAGTCTATTACTTCGTAAAAATCAGGTGTATTTTCAAGTATAGTGTCTTTTCCCACTATTCCCATATCAACTACTCCATGCTCCACATAGGTTATAACATCCTGTGCCTTTGCTAAAACAAATTCCACAGGATAGTTATCACTTCGTAGTATAAGCTTTCTTCCCTTATTTTTGAGCTCTGTTGTGTCTATACCTATACCATCAAAAATCCCTATAGCATCCTTCTCTAGACGCCCCTTAGTAAGTGCTATTCTAATACTTTCCATTTTTAAACATCTCTCCTATAAATACGCCTGTAGGGCTGAGCCTATATTCAATTACTTCATTTCTGTTAACTTTCATTATCCTATTTATTCCTTTACCCCTACAATAATCAGCCACTTCCTCAAAACTTTCTTGTATATTAAGCTGCCAATTTCCGTTGCCTTTATTTAATGAATTCATTATTTTTATAGCATTAGCATAGGAGTCTTTTTCAAAAAATATTACCCCTGTTATCTCGTCAGTTTTCCCGGTTTTAGTTTTTTCATATATAAGTTTTTGTATAGCATCTACATTTATAGCTAAACCTGCTGCTGCACTATCTTCTCCAAACTCTCCAACTAAGCCATCATATCTTCCGCCGCTTAGTATTTCTTCACCTATTTCCTTTGTATAACCTTTAAATATCGCACCTGTATAATAATTAAAACTTTGAATCATGGCTAAATCTACTGAAACATATTCTGAATACCCTAAGGATTCTAAGGTATTGTATATATAACTTAAATCTCTTAATGCATTTATGGCTTTTTCTGACTTTATAAGTTCTTGGGCTTCGTCAATTACAGCTTTTCCACCAAATAATTGAGGTAAAGCTCTTAAAATTTTATATTGTTCTTCATCTAATTTATCTTTATTCTTATTTAAAAAAGAATATAGTGATCCTAGATTTTTATTCATTATCAAATTTTCAAGTTCACTGACTTCCTCGTCATCAAAATCTATAGCTTCAAGAATTCCTTCAAAAAACTTACACTGTCCTATCTCAATCTTGAATTCTTCTATTCCTATTTCTTTTATAGTATTAATAGCAGTTATAAGTAATAGAATTTCTGCTTTAATATTTGAAATACCTATTATTTCAATTCCACATTGAGTTATCTGATTATTTTTACCGTGATTATGCTCATTAGCTCTGTATACATCCCCAACATAGCTAAGCATAGCAGTTCCGTCCTTGATTTTAGTAGAATAAACTCTAGCAATAGGTATTGTTAAATCTGGTCTTAAGGTAAGAATTCTTCCTTTAAAATCTATTAATTTATATATTTTTTCATCCTCGATTGGATGATTTGAAAAATTAAAAACATCATAGAATTCTAAAGTTGGTGTTTGTACCTCGTTAAAGCCAAACTTTTTAAATACTTTTCTGCTTTTTGATATTATGTCATTTTTAATCTCACACTGCTCAAATAAAAGATCTTGAGTTCCTTCAATAGCATAATTTCTCCATATATTCATCTTATAGCCCACCTTTTGATACTTTGTCACTTTAGTTAATTAAAACTCTAAATCATTAAAATAATACTACTATAAAAATAATCCTCTGTCAATATAAGGTATATCTATTCATAATACAGTTCTCATAATTTTCTGTTTTTAATAAAATCACTTCAAATATTAATGTTAAACTCTTATAGTTATATAATTCCTGTATTTCTATATATTAAACCGCCCATAAAGGAATTAATTCTTCATGGACGGTTATATTAATATCATAAGGAATGTAGCAATATAAGAACTGAAGTTGGTTTTAACTGCAGTTAAATTCAAAAGCACCAATTGATCTTACTGTCATTTGAAACACGGATCTGAAGTATGAACACTTTGATGATGCAATATCTCAAAACCCTCGAGGGTCCTGACCTATGAACTTGATTCAAGCACTGATGTTAATCGAGCTTAATCAAGATGATTGATTATCTAACTTGTGCCTAAGATATTGTTTACATTCCTTTTAACATATTAAAGGGTTCAGTATTAATACTGAACCCTTTAGTGTAATTATAAATATTTTTTTAGATATTTACCTGTATACGACTCTTCATATTGTGTTATCTTTTCTGGTGTTCCAGTACATAATATAGTCCCGCCTTTGTCTCCGCCTTCCGGACCAAGATCTATTATATGATCTGCACATTTTATCATATCAAGATTGTGCTCGATAACAACAACTGTATTACCTGCATCGACAAGTCTTTGAAGTATTTCTATAAGTCGACTTACATCAGCTACGTGTAGTCCTGTTGTAGGCTCATCTAATATATATAAAGTCTTTCCTGTACTTCTCTTTGAAAGTTCAGATGCAAGCTTAATTCTTTGTGCTTCTCCACCAGATAACTGAGTTGATGGCTGACCTAGCCTTACATATCCAAGTCCTACATCGTGAAGTGTCTTAAGTTTGTTGTGTATTCTTGGTATATTTTCAAAATAATCTAGAGCTTCTTCAACCGTCATATTTAATACATCGTCTATATTCTTACCCTTATACTTAACTTCTAATGTTTCTCTATTATATCTTTTACCCTTACATACTTCACAAGGAACATATACGTCGGATAAAAACTGCATTTCTATTTTTATGATTCCATCACCACTACACGCCTCACATCTTCCACCTTTAACATTGAAAGAGAATCTTCCTTGTTTATATCCTCTCATCTTGGCTTCAGTTGTATTAGAAAACAGTTCTCTTATTATATCAAAAGTACCTGTATAAGTAGCTGGATTAGAACGAGGAGTTCTTCCTATAGGGCTTTGATCTATATCTATTATTTTATCAATGTGTTCATATCCAGTTATTTCTTTATGCTCTCCTGGAATCACTCTAGACTTATTTACAATTTTATAAAGTCCCTTGTATAGTATTTCATTAACTAAAGTACTCTTACCTGATCCAGACACACCTGTAACAATAGTAAGCGTTCCAAGAGGGAACTTAGCATTTATATTCTTTAGATTGTTCTCTTTAGCACCTTTGATGGTTATAAAATTACCATTACCTTTTCTTCTCTCACTAGGAATATTAATCTTTCTTCTACCAGTAAGATATTGACCAGTTATAGACTCTTCAGTATTTTCTATAACATCTAACGGACCTGCTGCAATTATCTGTCCTCCGTGCTCTCCAGCACCAGGACCTATATCAACTATAAAGTCAGCTTCTCTCATTGTATCTTCATCATGTTCAACTACAACAAGAGTATTGCCTAGGTCTCTTAAATGTTTCAAGGTTGCTATAAGTCTATCATTATCTCTCTGATGGAGCCCTATACTTGGTTCGTCTAAGATATATAATACTCCCATTAATTGAGAACCTATTTGAGTTGCTAGTCTTATTCTTTGAGATTCTCCACCAGACAAAGTTCCTGAGTTTCTTGCAAGGTCCAGGTAATCTAGTCCAACATCAAGTAAAAACTTTAGTCTTGAATTTATTTCTTTAACTATTTGCTGACTTATTATCTTATTTTTCTCTGAAAACTCTATAGAGTTTATAAAATCTAATTCATCTCTAATGCTTAATCTCGTGAATTGATTTATATTTTTGTCTCCTACAGTAACAGCTAAAGCTTCTGGCTTTAACCTAGCACCTTTACATTTAGGACAAGGATTGTTACTCATATATTGTTCAATTTCAGTTTTTATGATATCAGAGCCAGTTTCCATATATCTTCTCTTTAATGAATTAATTTCTCCATCAAAGGCATGTTTATATCTTCCCAGAATTCCTTCTTTTGTATAATCAACTTCTACCTTTTCTCCATTAGTTCCATATAATAATAATTCAACTATATTTCTAGGAAGATCTTTAATTGGAGTTTTTAAATCAAATTTATACTTTTTCTCTAAAGCTTTAAGCACAGCATAAGTCCAAGCTCCTTCTGCTAACCTTCCTTCTCCCCATGAAGCTATAGCACCCTCCATAACACTTAAATCTTTATTTGGCATAACTAAATCTTCATCAATCTCCATTAAGGTTCCTAGCCCATCACAGTGATCACACTTTCCAAAAGGTGAATTAAACGAAAATAATCTTGGTGCTAGTTCATCTATACTTATCCCACATTCTGCACAAGCAAACTTTTCACTAAATAGTATATCATGCTCTCCTAATATGTTTACTATTACTAATCCCTCTGCTAGCTTTAACGCAGTCTCCAAAGAATCAGTAAGTCTGCCTTCTATATCCGACTTCACAACCAATCTATCTATTACAGCTTCTATACTGTGCTTTTTATTCTTTTCTAAAGTTACTTCATCTTCAGAAAGATCATATATTTCACCATCTATTCTTGCTCTTACATAGCCGTTCTTTTTTATATTCTCTAGCACTTTCTCGTGAGTGCCTTTTCTACCTCTAATTATAGGAGCTAAAATCTGTATCTTTGTTTTCTCCTCAAAATTCATAACTTTATCCACTATTTGATCTATTGTCTGCTGAGTTATTTCTTTACCACACTTTGGGCAATGAGGCACACCAACTCTAGCATAAAGTAATCTTAAATAGTCATATATCTCAGTAACAGTTCCTACTGTTGATCTAGGATTTTTACTAGTAGTTTTTTGATCTATGGATATCGCTGGTGACAATCCCTCGATTGACTCAACTTCTGGTTTGTTCATTTGACCTAAAAACATTCTAGCGTACGCTGAAAGCGATTCTACATATCGTCTTTGGCCTTCAGCATACAGTGTATCAAAAGCTAATGACGACTTTCCTGATCCTGATAGACCAGTAAATACTACAAGTTTATCTCTTGGAATCTCTAAGGATACATTTTTTAGATTATGTACTTTTGCACCTTTTATTACTATCTTATCCTTCATATCATTTCTCCTTACTTACTTCATAGGTTTTATTTGGAACTGGTTTATCTATAGATAAACTACTTCATACTAGAATTTATATTATGATTATCTATTAATTTACGTCTAAATTAAATATATAGATAAGCTAATTCATATCCAAAACTGGTCTATCTATATATTCTAGTCAATATTATTAATGCTATTCTTTTTGAACATAAGTTCGCATGTAATTATTTTAATTCTTTACAATTTATAAGTCAACTTTTAGTTATTAATTTTTACAAACAAAAAATCATAAACTTACCAATTAAGATGATTTGATTTATCCATAATATAATATCCTAAATAATTAAAAAACCTCTAAAGCCAATAATAAGCTTTAGAGGTTAACCCTAATATATTTAAAATCAATTGTCTATAATCTTAAAATAAAACTTAGTTTCTTCGTTTATATAGTCTAGAAGAAATAAATCTTCTTCCACTACCTTCCCAATAACATTTACTCTGTTATCCTGGGGTAATGCTTTCATTGTTATCTGAAGTTCTCCCATATATCTCATATACCCTTCGTTATCTAAGGTTATGGAGCCTTTCTCTCTATTTACGCAATTATCAGCTTTTATAACTTCATTATTTATAAGCAACCTCCTGCTTTCAACTGCTCTAACTACATCTTGTGCACAATCAGCTCTATTAGTATAACAAGCATATTCCATATATCTTTGTGTTATATAATTTTTTACATAAGCTACTACTCTTAGCTCAATACCAGTATCCTTAATAGCTCCTACTGATAATATTTCATCGTTGCTAGGATTTCCATCTCCGAAGAATATATCATCAACTCCTAAAGCAATTAAGTGTCTGGCACTTGTGTATGACTCTAAGTATCTGTGAGCTTCAAGTGTAGGAAGGCCTTCATAAATTGGTCCCCTCTTTCCTGTTAATGAAGGAAGAAATGCTGAAATTCTAATTCCATATCTTCTTAATAACTGATTTTTTCTTATAAATAAAGTTTCTGAAATTCCTGTATTTTTTCTGGGATAATAGTTATGACATGCTTGAATATTGCTGTAGTTAGGAGTATGCTTTTGCAACTCATCAAAGAACCTCTCAGTAACAGTTGATGCATTAATTTCTACTTTTAACCCAAACCTATTCCTACTTAAATTTGCTATGAATTCTTCAGAATATCCAAAATCTAGTCTTAAAACATCTACCCCTAAATCTTTAACTCTTGCCAGATCATCCTCATCTATTCCAAGAAAATTATATGCATTTGGAGAAATATCAGCTATTATCTTCATATTTAACTTTTGTGCCAACTTTGATACTTCACTAAAATGTTCTAATACAATATCATAATTAGCTTCTGGTATATGAAAAGATGTAAAAATTCTATCAAAACCATTTTCTTTAGACAATTTTATAATTTGCAGTATACTATCTAAAGAGTACCCCATACCTAAAAATACAGATATTCCTTTTCCCATGGTTACTTCCTTTCTCATACATAGAGTAATATACTTTTAATTTCAATATTCTAATTATATAAAAAATACGTATTTTAACTTAACTCTTTATTCCTCAACAGGATCATCAAAACCAAGCAAATAAGTAGCTATAAATCCTGCGGCATAAGCAACAAGCAATCCCACAACAAATAGTATTGGTTTATTAGTTATTGCAGCAAGAGGTATACCTGATAATCCCATTGATGTTGAACCAACCTTAAATAGAGCTTGCACTGCACCACCAAAAGCTCCCCCTATACATGCCCCTATAAAAGGTTTTCCAAGTGGTAAGGTAACACCATATATAAGAGGCTCTCCCACTCCCATAATTCCTACTGGAAGTGCTGATATTATTGTCTTTTTCAGCCTTTTATTCTTAGTCTTAAAATATACTGCTATTGCAGCACCTACTTGGCCTGCCCCAGCCATAGCTAGTATAGGAAGTAAGATATTAATACCTGCAGTTTTAAGTAAATCTACATGTATCGGTGTCAATCCTTGATGCAACCCAGTCATGACCAATGGCAAGAATAATCCACCTAATATAAATCCTGTTATTGCCCCTCCACCAGAAATAGCTGTTTTAGCAGCGTATCCAATTCCATCTGATATCATTCCACCTAGAGGTTGAAGTGCAAAAAGAGCAGCGAAGGCCGAAATAAGTATTACTGCAAGAGGAGTTAAAAATAAATCCAAGGTCTCTGGAATAATCTTTCTTAGTTTTTTCTCTAACCAGCTTGAGAATGCAACTACCAATAAAACAGCAATTATTCCACCTCTTCCAGGTAGAAGTGCTGTACCACCTATAGTAACTTTTGCTAAGTCCGGATGAGATATTATAGCTGCCATGGTACCACCAAGCATAGCCGATCCCCCAAATTCTTTAGCAGCATTAACACCAATAAACAAGTTAAGTCCATAAAAAACTGCATTACCTGTTATCTTTAATATTCCACCAATAGTTGTGTTAGCATAATTAGGATCTATCTTCAAGACAATGTTTAATATGGCCGTTACAAGTCCACATGCAATAAAAGCAGGTATTAATGGTATAAAAATATTGGATAATTTCTTTAAAAATAGTTTAAATGGAGTTGCATTCTTCTTATTAATCTCTGCCTTTAAAGCTTTAGCATCATCCACCTCTCCAACGCTAATCCCAGTGATAGCTCCGAAAGCCTCAGTGACTTTATTTACTCTCCCAGGGCCTAAAATTATTTGAAGTTGTCCTTGTTGTTCTACTACACCTAATACCCCTTCAATCTTTTTAATATCATCAATGTTGCATAAAGAAGTTTCATTAATTCCTAGTCTAAGTCTTGTCATACAATGAGCAACTGAAGATATATTCTCTCTTCCACCAACATTGTACAGAATTTGCTCCGCAACACCTTTTACATCAATACGATTATTCATTAAACTTACCCCCATTCTTTTTATATTAACCTTCTAGACTCTTAAGAGCTTTTGCTACATATCCTTTATTACTCTCAAGTACACACTCAGCATCCTTTTTTTGCAATCCTGATATAACCATCAGTATGGATAATTTAACATCATACCCAGTGTGCTCAAGCATAGCTATAGCCTCTTCTCTAGCTATCCCTGTAGCTTCCATTAGTATTCTTTGAGCTCTCTCTATTAACTTTTCATTTGTAGATTTAACATCTACCATTAAATTGCTATAAACCTTACCAATTTTAACCATAGCCCCAGTAGACAACATATTTAGCACCATTTTTTGAGCTGTACCTGCCTTCATCCTTGTAGATCCAGTAATCGCTTCTGGTCCTACCACAGGTGCTATTGATATCTTAGCAATTTTTGAGATACTTGAATCTGGATTGCATGTCAGCCCTATAGTTATGGCACCAAGTGAATTTGCATAGTGCAATCCACCTATTACATATGGAGTTCTTCCGCTTGCTGCAATACCAACCAAAATGTCTTTTTTGCTAAAGCTTATATTTTTTAGATCTTCTACACATAATTCTTCTGAATCTTCAGCCCCCTCCTTTGACTTAAATATTGCACCATATCCTCCAGCTATTAACCCTTGTACAAGATCTTCTTTTACTCCATATGTAGGAGGGCATTCAGATGAATCTATAATCCCAAGTCTTCCTGAAGTCCCTGCTCCACAATAAATTAATCTTCCACCACACTGTAATGCATTGGATATGTAATCAACAGCAATAGCTATGTTATCTATTTCCTTTTCAACAGCAAAAGCTACTTTCTTATCTTCTTCATTAATCATTTTTAACATATCAATAGTTGATACCTTGTCTATATTTCTTGTATTGCTATTTCTAGTCTCTGTAATCAAACTTCCCAAATCTAGGTTCATTTCTTATCCTCCTGAAAACATTTACCTTATATCTATAATTATACACCCAAGAAATATTGTTTCAATACTTTCTTTAATAAAACGAAATAATATTTCAATAATTGTTAACTTATATTTTTTATATTAATATTTTTAGTATTACCTCAATTTTTTCACAGCTTCATTGTTAAAATTAGAAATTGATTATATCTTCTCAATTTATATTATGTTTTGAGTCTGTTACGCATAATTTTCTAAAGAATAAAAACAGCGTAGTTCTATAAGAGTTTTAAACTCTTTATAAAACTACGCTGTTTCATATTTATTATTCCTTAAGCGGCTGCACAATCTTTTTGGTTTCTCTTAAATGGTGTTCCGTTAATTCAAAATTTTCTTTTGCCATACCCAAATATATTACATCTGTTATAAATAGCTGTGCAAATCTAGAATTAATAGCACCTATTCTTAGCTCACCTTCGTTGTTTGGTAAAAATATAGATATATGTGATAGAGCTGATAATGGACTTTTTCCCCACTTTGTTATAGCAATACATTTTGCTCCATTGTCTCTTGCTCTTTTTACTGCAAGGTTAACCTCCTTAGTCCTTCCACCATATGATATGGCTATAACAACATCTCTTTCAGTTATATGTACTGAAGTTGCTAATGCTAAATTACTATCTAAACTAAACACACATCTTCTATTTATCCTTAGAAGCTTCTGTTGAAGATCCATGGCTACTAGAGCTGATGCTCCAACTCCAAGTAAATATATAGTTTCTGCTTTTTTTATTGAGTCTATTGATTCTTCTAAGTTTTTAAAATTAATTAATCTAACAGTCTCTTCTAGAGTGTTTTGTACTCTTCCTTCTATCTTTTGAACCATCTCTTCTACCGTATCATCATACTTTAAGATGGTATCAATCTCCTCATCATTAAAGGATTGAAGACTTTTAACAAGTTCAATCTTTAATTCACCAAACCCGTCAAACCCTAAACTCCTAGAAAATCTAACTACAGAAGCTGGAGATGTCTTAGTTAATTCCGCCAATTCTTGTGTAGATATATTTATTACATCCTTGCTATTCTCAATTACATAATCTGCTATCTTCTTTTCAGTTTGGGTGAAATACTCATAGTTTTGTCTAATCTTTGTAATGCAGCTCATAAAACCATCACCTAATCCTAACTTTTCTTCTTTAATCCATTTATTAAGTCTCTTAATTCTGCCGCTCTTTCAAACTGAAGATTCTTAGCTGCATCCTTCATCTCAGCCTCATATTTTTTAATAAGTGTCTTAGGATCTTCCTGAACTTTATTCTCTTTACTAACTTTATACTCTGTCTTATCTTCAGCTACCTTTGTAGCTTCAATTACTTCTCTTACATCCTTTATTATAGTTGTTGGTACGACACCATGCTCTTCATTGTACTTCATTTGTATATCTCTTCTTCTATAAGTTTCTTTTATAGCCTTATCCATTGATCTGGTAATATTATCTGCATACATTATTACCGTACTCTCTGAATTTCTAGCAGCTCTACCTATAGTCTGTATAAGGGATGTCTCAGACCTTAAAAAGCCTTCTTTGTCAGCATCTAATATAGCAACTAGCGCAACTTCAGGTATATCTAATCCTTCTCTTAGCAAGTTTATACCTACTAGTACATCCACTTCTCCCAGTCTTAAAGATCGTATTGTTTTCATACGTTCTATAGTCTCAACATCAGAATGCATGTATGTAGTATTCACACCTAAATCCGTAAGATATTTTGTAAGGTCTTCTGCCATTCTTTTAGTTAATGTTGTAACTAGTACTCTAAAGCCTTTAGCTATAGTTTTTTGGATTTCAGCATATAAATCATCTATCTGACCTTCTACTGGTTTAACAACAATCTCAGGATCTAAAAGACCTGTAGGTCTTATGATTTGCTCAGCTATATTAGTAGCATGATCAACCTCATATTGAGCAGGGGTTGCAGATACAAAGACAACTTGATTGATTTTATTCTCAAATTCATCAAATTGTAACGGTCTATTATCGTAAGCACTAGGCAATCTAAATCCGTATTCAACCAAATTAGTCTTTCTTGATCTATCACCACCATACATGGCTTTTACTTGTGGCAAGGTAACATGACTTTCGTCAATAAAAAGCAAGAAATCTTCCGGAAAATAATCTATCAATGTTTTTGGAGGAGTGCCTGCAGCTCTTCCATCCAATATTCTTGAATAGTTTTCTATACCACTACAGTATCCCATTTCTCTTATCATTTCTATATCAAAATTAGTTCTCTGTCTTAATCTTTGAGCCTCAAGTAATTTATCCTGTGCGTTTAATTCTTTAAGCCTTTGTTCCAGTTCATCTTCTATCTGTTGTATAGCTGCATCTATTTTTTCTTTTGAAGTTGCAAAATGGGATGCTGGAGATATGGATATATGATTTCTTTCGCCAATTATCTTTCCAGTAAGAACATCAAATTCTCTTATTCTATCTATTTCATCTCCAAAGAATTCTATTCTTATTCCCTTATTTGAATATGAAGCAGGTATAACATCTAGTGAATCTCCTCTAACTCTAAAAGTTCCTCTAGCAAAATCAATATCATTTCTTTCATATTGAATTTCAATCAGTTTCTTAATTATTTCGTCTCTTTCTTTAACCATTCCAGGCCTTAGAGATATAGTTAATTTGGAGTATTCATCTGGATCTCCTAATCCATATATACACGAAACTGACGCAACTATTATAACATCTCGCCTCTCTAACAATGCCGAAGTAGCAGAGTGCCTAAGCTTATCTATTTCATCATTTATTGAAGCATCCTTTTCTATAAATGTATCAGTTTGTGCAACATATGCTTCAGGTTGATAATAATCATAGTAAGATACAAAATATTCAACAATATTATTTGGGAAAAATTCTTTAAACTCTTCGCATAACTGGGCAGCTAAAGTTTTATTATGAGCTAATATTAATGTAGGTCTCTGCACTCTATGTATTATATTAGCCATTGTAAAAGTCTTACCTGATCCTGTTACCCCAAGAAGTATTTGACCTTTTTCACCGTCATTTAATGAATTAACTAAACTATCAATTGCTTGAGGTTGATCCCCCATAGGCTTAAATTTAGATACTATTTGAAATTCTGGCATACCAATACCTCCGTACATACTTTCGTATTCTTATTTTATTCTTTTAGTCATTTTAAAGTCAATAGGTAAGAGTTTCTATATCGAAACTTAATTTATACTTGTTCGAAAATCTCGGCTTCTAGTGAGAGAATTTAAGAATAATAAATTTCATCACTAAATTGTACCTTTCTAGGAGCTCTATATGTTTAATAAGGAAAAGGCTAATTTAAAGAACATTGTTGAAATTAATTGGTTATACAGGAGACGCTCTATGAGCGAGCTATTAGAATTAAATGATTTTTTCAGATGGAATGGCGTTAAAAAACTGTACTGTTCGAACGAAGTGAGTTTACAGTTTTAGCCATGGAATATGAAGAAATCATATTAATTCTTTGCGTAAGCTCATCAAAGCGTTGGATGATTAACCGATTAATTTCAACACATTGTTTTAATAGCACCAAAAGAAAAAAACAAGGTTCTATTAGCATAGAACCTTGTGAAATTACTTATCCTTGTTTTTAAGCTTATCTAAAATCTCATTAAAATTTTGTTTGTCATAATTTATCATATCCTTATTGTTAACAACCTTTGGAACCAATATAACACCAAATCTTTTATTTTCAATTTGATTAATAAGTATATTTTTTATGGAGCCTTTTCTATTTTTCAGCTTTATGTCTACACTAATGTAACTTTCTTTTATTAGCTTATATGCATGTAATTCATTGATTACTTCTTCCTCATTAATAGCTAGTATCTTATCTCCACTCTTTACACCTGCTATATAAGCTGGTGAACCTGGTGAAACATCTAAAACTGAAACACCCTCATCATCACTTATAAACATTGGTTCTTTGCTTTGTTCTGTATTATTCTGAACTCTTAACATAAATTCATGTGCTAACGGCATTAATATAAGCCCTACCACTTGGAATACAATGCCAAAGTTACCAAGTTGTCCAACTATAGTCATACATAATCCATAAATTAGAATTGCAATTCCAGAGTTCCTTGCCTTTTCTTTCTTATCACTTGCAAAAGTTATTGAAGAATAGCCTACTACTCCATAAAATGGCACCAAAGATATAACCGCAGTTTCCATAACCCTCTTAAAGCTTCCACTTTGTATAAGTGGCCACCAACTTGGATTAGCTATTTCTACCGTGCCTGTATCAACAACGCCCTTCATAAGAATTATTAAAGCTATAGGAATCGCCCAATGTCTTTTTAATGCAAATCCTCCAAGAATTCTTCCTTCTTTATTAGTGAATACAGGAATAGCACCCTTGGCACCATCGAAACTTACTAGTATACCTTCTACTATATGTAGTACTCCTACAAAAGTAATTAAAGACGTAACATTAATATTTAACGGCCCCACTATACCCATTGAAGAATAAATATAGTTTAGTACAATGGCTACAATTCCAAGTACTGCAGCTGAGTATGAAAAACAAAAAAATCTAGGTTTATAAAACATCAGTAAAAGTGATACTATAAACAAAATATCAATTCCAGAGTTTTTATCAAATACAACACCTAAGTAAGTAAGTATTACACTTCCTAAAGCTCCCGCAAGTATCCCTAATACTATCTGTGATAAAGTAAGTTCTAGGGGAGAGTTAAAACTCTCCCCTAATATCATCTTTTGCATAAACGAATTTTTTCTATTTTGCATGTAGAACATTACTGCAAGTAATGTTAATATCAAGGCATATTGGGGGTCCACAATTGCATAAGCTAAAGATCTAAGTGTATATATCGCTAAATCCATGTGGATATCCTCCTATTTCATCTTTTCTTGTAATACCTCAAATGCTTTTTTATATTGAGGATCATTTGCTCTGTCATAAGGTTTTGAAAGTAATTCTTTTGGGTATTCAACCACAATATCAGGTTTAATACCTTTTTTATGAATATTTTCTCCGTTAGGAGTATAGTATTTAGAAATTGTAACTTTTAAAGCAGTTCCTTTTTCTAAAGACGGCATGTATTTCTCCTTGTATTGAGTATCATCACTAAATACAACTTGAACTACACCCTTACCAAAAGTTGTTGTTCCTATAAGAGTTCCGACTTTATAGTCTCTTATCGCACCTGAAGTTATTTCTGATGCACTAGCTGAATTACCATTTACTAAAACTACTAGCGGCATACCTATTGCAATACCACCTTTTGATTCACTCTTATTTTCATTCTTATATTTATCTATTGTTGATACTATAGTCTTTCCCTTTGGAATAAAATTTGATACAACATTTACACACTCATCTAAATATCCACCTGGATTATCCCTTAAATCAAGTATCAAACCTTTCATTCCTTTACCTTCAAGTTCCTTAAGCTTTTTAGTAAAATCATTAGAAGTCTCTTCTTCAAAGCCAGCTATCTGTATATATCCAGTTTTAGCATCAATCATTTCACCTTTAACTGAATCTACTTTAACTACATCTCTTGTAGCTTTAATATCAAAGGTTCCCCTACCTTCTCTAGATATAGTTAATTTCACTTCTGCTTTCTCAGTGCCCTTCATCATAGAAACAGCCTTATCTAATTCTTTTCCAGTTACAGCAGTTTCATTAACTTTTAAGATAAAGTCTCCTGGTAATATACCTGCCTTCTTTGCAGGTGAATTATCAAATACTGTAGAAACTGCGATTTTATCATCCTTAGCCTCTACCTGGATGCCAAGTCCCATATAATTCCCTTTACTTTGCGCTGAAAAATTCTCATACTGCTTTTTATCCATAAAAACTGTATACGGATCTTCTAGAGCTTCTGTCATACCTTTTATAGCTCCTTCAACCAGCTTTTTGTCATCTATTTGACCATCATAGTTTTTATAAAGGATATCTCTTACTTCAAATAAAGATTTGAATTTAGATACATCACTTACTCCTTGAAGTGATGCTGCAACTTCTTTATCTTTTAGTGCAGGTGTGTAACCTCTAAATGCTGCTAAATTGCCGATATAAAATGATCCTGCATTAGTGGCTATAAGGGCTATTATTATGATAGCTACTATACCTACTCTCTTCGTATAGGTCCTTTTTTTATCTTTACTGTCATCAACCATATGTATTCACCCTTTCTGAGCAACTGTCTTCCTCTAATTATATTCTTGTCTTAATAAATTATTCTATTCCTATTTTTAAATTATACTACCAAGAACTTCCTTAGTGCAATAATACTTGCAAGAGTTCCAATTAGAGCTCCAGAAAGAACAAATTGCCAAGACATCATTGAGAAAACATATGAAGGATTAATTAAGTTTACAGTAATAAGCTGAGTTGTTATTTTTGCATATATCTCTTTATAAGAAAAGAATAATAGTACATTGGATAATACAGCACCAACAACACCTATAACTACACCTTCCAGTATGAAAGGCCATCTAATGAACCAGTCTGTTGCACCAACAAATTTCATTATTCCTACTTCTCTTCTTCTTGAATAAACTGTAAGCTTTATTGTATTCATTATTAAGAATAAAGATACTCCTATTAGAACCACAAATATAACTATACCTACCCATCTTACAGTCTTGGAGAATGCTGCTATTTTATTTATTAATTCCTGATCATTTCCAATGCTCTCTACACCAGTCATACTTCTAACATCATTAATTACAGTTTGAGAGTACTCAGGTTTGTCTAACTCAACTATATAAGAGCTTGGCAAAGGATTAGATTTATCATCATCATACCCTGTAAGTAAATCTGCATTCTCTTTAAGTTGCTTTTTAAAGTTGTCTAATGCTTCTTCTTTTGATTCATAGGTAACATCTTTTACCCCTTCAGTTGCTCTTAGTTTTACTTCTATATCTCTTTGATCACTTAAGTTTATATCTTTTACTAAGAATACTTTTATCTGAACTTTTGATTCTACATTATTTACTGCATTATTTATATTTAAAGCTGCAAGCATAAAAACTCCAAAAACAAATAATGTTGCTAAAACCGTAGCCATAGATGCTATACTAATAGTCCTATTTCTTCTTAAACTCTTAAACGCATCAGATATAAAATATTTTATTGTACTAATCTTCATAGATATACCTACCTTTCATTTCGTCTCTTGCTATACTACCTCTTTCAATGGCAATAACCCTTTTCTTCATTGCATTTACTATATCCTTAGCATGAGTAGCCATAACTATTGTAGTACCAGCCTTATTTATATCATCTATAAGTTTCATTATTTCTTTTGCAGTTTCAGGGTCTAGATTACCTGTAGGTTCATCAGCTATAAGCACTTGAGGATTATTTACTATAGCTCTCGCTATAGAAACTCTTTGCTGTTCTCCACCTGATAGTTCATTTGGAAACATCTTATACTTATGTGATAATCCAACTAAAGAAAGAACAAGCGGTACTCTTCTTCTTATTTCTCTTGATGATGCCTCTACAACTCTCATTGCAAAAGCTACATTTTCGTATACATTTAAAGTAGGAATTAATCTGAAGTCTTGAAATACCATTCCAATTTTCCTTCTATAAAAAGGAACTTGTCTTCTTTTGATAGACGCAAGATCTGTTCCATTCATAAAGATATTTCCATCTGTAGGCTCAATTTCTTTTAGTAACATCTTTATAAAAGTTGACTTACCTGCTCCACTTGGTCCAACAAGAAATACAAATTCGCCTTGTTCTATTTGAACATTAACATCTGATAAAGCCTTTACATTATTATTATAAACTTTGTTTACATTCTTAAATTCAATCATATAGACAACTCCTTAAAATTGTTTTTTCGACGGTAATTTATCTAATGCTACAAATACACAAAATAATTATAACATAAGTACTAGTGTAGTTGCGGCAGATTTTATGAATTCTTTATTAACTTGCCTTAGGGAATTTTAGGAAATATAGTTGTAATTGAGATATACTCTAAGCTTCAGAAAAAATTACTTTTTTTATTTTTTAAGAACAACTTTAAGTTATATTCACTAATTTACTAAAAAAGTTACCGAAGAGATCTTCTTAAGTTATCCTTTTACGCATCTAACTTTACAAATGTATATTAGGAAACTTTGCAATCCTAATAAATCTTATTCTTCGTCTAAATCTCTAAAGCCTTCTCCTAAAACTTCTCTTGAATCAGTTACAGTTATGAAAGCATTAGAATCTAATTCTCTTACCTTATTCTTTAATACTATAAATTGTTTTCTATTTACCACAGTGAAAAGCATAGATGTTTTTTCCTTGGTATAAGCTCCTCTTACATCTAGATATGTACAGCCTCTCCCTAGATCATTCATTATAAATTCAGCAACACTTTCACTAACCCCACTGATTATAAATACTGCTTTCGCTATAGTAAACCCTTCAATTACACTATCAACTAATGTTCCAGTTAAATAAACACTGATAAGCCCAAACATACCCTTATCTGCTCCAAAAGCATATATAGCTAGCAATGTAACTATAAAATCTGATATTAAAAGCGCCTTTCCAATATCAATGTGAAAATACTTATTTAGTATTTTAGCTATTATGGAGGTCCCTCCAGTAGAAGCATTTTGATTAAATATAATTGCAATGCCCACAGCTTGAATTGCACTTCCAAACACTACCACAAGTATATAATTTTCAGTAAATGGCTTAGGGCCAATAAATGTATCAAAAAACCACAACATTCCAGACAATGCAAAAGTGGCATAAATACTTTTTGAACCAAATCCACCACCTATAAAAATAAAAGCTATTATAAATAAAAACACATTAAATATTATCATAAGCGTACCAACAGATATCCCACTGATAGCATTGATAACAATGGCAAGCCCAGATACGCCTCCAGCTGCTATATCATTAGGAAAGAAAAAGTACTCCAATGATATCGTTATCAAAAAAACTCCAATTGTTATGTATAAATACTTGTTGAAAGTTTTCATCATTCGTTCCTCACTAATGCTATATTAGCTTTATATAGATGTGCCACTTCGCAGTAAATATTATTATTTTTAAATTCTTTCACTAGAACCCGCGAGAGTTTTAAAAATTCATTTCGGTTCGAACTGGTACATCTTATGTGTTGTTTATCTCCTTAAATCCTTCTCCTAATACTTCATGAGCTTCTCCAACAGTTATAAAAGCTTTTGAATCTATACTTTTTATATACTCTCTAAGTTTTATAAACTCAGCTCTTGAAACCACTGTATATATTATAAAAGTCTCCTTACCTGTATATCCTCCAACACCTTTTAAGAAGGTGCATCCCCGTTCAAGTTCATTCATTATAAATTGACCTATTTCTTTATTTTTACTACTTATTATAGTTAGCTGCTTTGATGTATTAAAGCCTTCTATAACTCTATCTATTGCAATACCATTTAAAATAACTGATAGCAATGCGTACAATCCTGCATTTAATCCAAAGGTAATAGCCGCTAAGAGGGTTACAATAAAGTCTACGGAAGATAGTGATTTACCTATATCCACATGAAAAAACTTATTAAGAATTTTAGCAATTATATCTGTACCACCAGTGGAGGCATTTGTATTAAAGACTATAGCCATTCCAATAGCCGATAAAAACGTTCCAAATATTGCAGCTATTATTAAGTCATGGGTAAGTGCTTGGGGATAAAAAAATTTTTCTATAATCCACATTATTAATGAAAGACCAAAGGATGCATATATTGTTTTAGCACCAAAATTGCCTCCAATAAATATAAATGCAACTATAAATAAAATTAGATTCATAATTAAAACAAGAGTACCTGTAGATGCATATGGAATATAGTGATTAATAACTATAGCTAAGCCGGTTACTCCGCCTGCCGCTAGATTATTGGGTGCGTATAGATATTCTACTGCTATAGCTACCAAAAGGATTCCTATAGTTATAAAAAGATAGTCTTTAAAAACTTTAATATGCATCTCAAAATTCCCCCTAATGTTTTAATAGATATATAATCTAGTTCACTTAATGTATATTTTAAAGTTCTCTCATTAGAATACCCATGTTAACTATTAAATATATATTTGTTCTAAATACAAAATATTTATATTTTATTCTTATATATCTTCAACCCTATTTTCTCTAAAATAAAGCTTTTTTATCCATTATGTATATCTTTAAAACCTTGTCCCAAAACTTCATGAGCTTCACTTACAATTATAAATGCATCTTTATCAATAATTTTTATGTAAAATCTTAACTTTATCAATTGCGTTCTATCCATCACACAGTATATAACCTCTTTATCAGCATCAGTATAGCCACCTTTTCCTGTGAATACTGTACAACCTCTATTAATTTCATCTATTATATACTTCTTTATAATTTCACTTTTATTTGTAAAAACAGCAACAGACTTTACTGAATTAAATCCCTCAATTACTTTATCTATTATTATTCCGTTTAACATTACGCAGACTATGGCATATAAGCCTTTATTAAGCCCAAAAGCTATAGCACATAAAATAACTACAATTATATCAACTGCCTGCATGCATCTTCCCATGTCCCAATGAAAAAACTTATTTAATATTTTAGCTAATATATCCGTTCCACCTGTAGATGCATTTTGAGAGAACACAACTCCAAGTCCAATTCCAAGCAAGCATGTCCCTATTATAACTGCAAGCATGGGATCTGTAGTTAGTGCATGAGGCTTTAAAAACTTCTCAATAACCCACATGGAAACTGAAAGACCAAAAGCAGCATACAAAGTTTTCCCCCCAAAACCTCCACCTACCACAAAAAAGGCAATTATAAATAAAACTATATTCATAATTATCATTAATATCCCCATAGGCAAGGCCGGAATATAATAGTTTATAACCATAGCAATACCTGTTATTCCTCCACCAGATATATTGTTAGGAACATAAAAATACTGCACAGCTATAGAAACCAATATAAATCCAATTGTAATAACTAAAAATTCTTTTAACTTTTGTTTCAAAATTTATTCCTCCTCATAAATCTATGCTATATAACTCTACTATTTACATCAGGTGCTGTTAAAGCACTGTGTTGAAATTAAAATGGTTAGTCATCCAATACTTTAATAAGTCTTCGCAAAGAATTAATAAGCAAAAAACAGTATAGGATCACCTATACTGTTATATTACTGGATTTACATCAAATATTCTAGTATTATCTTTTACTTGCTTCTTTTTTAACGCTTTATCTCAATAACGCGTTTAACTGCACTAGCAATATCTTCAGCAGTAAGTCCATATGCCTTTAAAAGTTCATCTGGTTTACCACTTTCTCCGAAAGTATCTTTAACTCCCACTCTTATTACTGGTACAGGGTAACTTTCACTTAATACTTCACATACTGCTGATCCTAGCCCACCTATTATATTATGCTCCTCAGCAGTTACAATAGCTCCAGTAGATTTTGCTGCACTTACAATAATTTCTTTGTCAATAGGTTTTAAGGTATGAATGTTTATTACAGCAACATCTATTCCAAGTGGCTTTAATATTTCTTTAGCTTCAAGTGCTTTTTCTACCATTATTCCTGTTGCAATTATAGTCGCATTAGTTCCCTCAGCAAGTTTTACGCCCTTACCTATCTCAAACTTATATTGTGCATTATCATTTACTGTAGAAACTGCCATTCTACCTAATCTTACATAACATGGGCCTACATATTCGGCAATAGCCTTTATAGCAGCCTCGGTTTCGATATCATCAGAAGGGTTTATAACTGTCATATTAGGTATACTTCTCATTAAAGATAAATCTTCTATAGCTTGGTGTGAAGCCCCATCTTCTCCTACAGTTAACCCTGCATGAGTAGCACAAATCTTAACATTTAAATTTGGATAACAAATAGAGTTTCTTATTTGCTCAAATGCTCTTCCAGCCGCAAACATAGCAAAAGTACTTACAAATGGTACCTTGTTACAAGTTGAAAGACCAGCTGCAACTCCCATCATATTTCCTTCAGCTATCCCCATATTTAAAAATCTTTCTGGAAAAACAGCTTTAAAATCTGCTGTTTTAGTGGATTTGGATAAATCTGCATCTAAAACAACAACTTGTCCATTGACTTTTCCTAGTTCTGCTAAAGCCTTTCCATAAGCTTCTCTTGTTGCAACTTTCTTAGTCATTAGTTTTCCCCTCCGATCTCATTTAAAGCTTGTTCACATTGCTCCTTATTTGGTGCTGTACCGTGCCACCCAGCTTCATTTTCCATAAATGAAACGCCTTTTCCTTTTACAGTTTTGCATACAATTGCTGTAGGCTTTCCTTTAGTATTTCTAGCTGTATCTATAGCACTTATTATTGCTTCTATATCATGTCCATCTATATTAATAACATTCCATCCAAAAGCTAAAAACTTTTCATCTATTGGAGCTGGATTCATTACTTTTTCAATATCTCCATCTATTTGAAGTCCATTATAATCAATAAAAGCTGTTAGATTATCAAGTTTATAATGAGCAGCAGACATTGAAGCTTCCCAAACTTGTCCCTCTTCAAGCTCGCCGTCTCCTAGTAAAGTGTATACTCTGTATCCCTTATTATCTAATTTACCTGCAAGAGCCATTCCAACAGCTGCAGATACGCCTTGTCCTAAAGAACCAGTAGACATATCAACACCTGGAACATCATTCATGTTTGGATGTCCTTGGAGCATTGATCCTAGCTTTCTTAAACCATTTAATTCTTCTACAGGAAAAAATCCTTTTCTCGCAAGTGCACTGTATAGTACTGGAGCTGCATGCCCTTTTGATAGAACAAATCTATCTCTATCTTCTTTTCTAGGATTTTTAGGATCTACATCCATCTCTTTAAAATAAAGAGTTGTTAGTATGTCTGCTGCAGAAAGTGATCCACCAGGATGCCCTGATGCTGATTCTGTCAGCATAGTTATAATATCTTTTCTTATAGTCTTAGCAATTTGTCTTAATTCTTCAACTTTATTATCCATATTAACCTCCTATGTCCTGTTCTTCTTAAATCTCTTCTTAAGTCTAATATCGCTACGGTAAACCAACATATTTTTACATTCTTAAATTCCTTCAATATTAATTAGTGAAAGTTTTAAAAATGCTTATGAGTTTTAAGTATTCTTAATATTCAACTGGCTTATCTAGATATTTTTCTTTAGATTAAGTAAGTCATACTAATTATACCATTAATATCTTCAATAATCAGCCATTAGTTATTCTACCACAACTCTCCTTAATTGTGTATACTTATTTAATGTTTTTTGACACATTAATGCTATATTTTATTATATGTGCTATACAATTGCCGTTTTACACACACTATATACTACATATATAAACCTTTTTAGTATTATTGTTAAAATTAATTTATTATGCAAGAGATGCTCTATGAGCGAGCAATTAGAATTAAATGATCTTTTCAGATGGAATGGCGTAAAAACTATACTGTCCGAACGTAGTGAGTTTATAGTTTTAGCTAAAGATGCAACTCTTCAATCATTAAACTATTTTCAAAACTCTGCTGGATTTTTAGCAGAGATTTTGAAAATATAAAATCAGTTATGAAGTGGTGCATAGGTGGAATATGACAAAATCATATTAATTTTTTACGAAAGCTCATTAAGGATGAACAACTCTAATCCAAAAAATATAAATTCAATTATAGAGTTGTTCATCTAAAGAGCATCGGATGCATGACTACTTAATTTCAAACACGGCACTTTAACAGCACCTACCTAAAAACAAAAATCCCTAGTTTTTTCAAACTAGGGATAACATTTAATCTAGAGCTAAACTTATTAGCAAAGCTTTATTAACTTTTTTCATATCATCATCAGTCATATGACCAATCTTCTCTTTTAATCTCTTTTTGTCCAAAGTACGTACTTGTTCTAGAAGTACAACGGAATCTCTATTAAGCCCATATTCTTCTGATGATATCTCAACATGTGTAGGTAGCTTAGCTTTATTTATTTGAGAAGTTATAGCTGCTACAATCACAGTTGGACTATATTTATTTCCTATATCATTTTGTACTATTATAACTGGTCTTATGCCGCCTTGCTCTGATCCTACTACAGGACTTAGGTCTGCATAAAATATATCGCCTCTTTTTACACTTATAACCGTCATTACATATATCACACTCCGAATAGCCATGTCTCATATTCAATAGTATTTTGAAGGTCTGATGCAACACCAAGTTCGGCAAGCTCTAGGTTAATACTTGCCATTTCTTCATAGCCTTTTTTCATTAATAAATAAAATGATGATTCTTTTTTATCCTCATTATATGATATTAAATTCGCATCATTTAATTGACTATAATTTTTATATTTTTTTTCTCGTGCACCGTTTTCTCTATTCTTTGAATATGACATAATTCTCCCATCTCCTCAGAGTTATAAAAAGAATGATATATGTATAAGTAAATTATAGCAAATTATGTCACAATGTCAAAGAATTTTCATCCTTAGCTATTCTTTTTTTACTTTTTTTTACAATTATTTTATGTATATGATACTTTTATTATATTTATATTGATATTGATACATAAAATAATTGAAGTTATTATCATTGAAGTATAAATTAGAATTTCAATGTTTTAAAACCCACAACCATATCATATGTACATACTTTGGGAAATTACTTAAATAATATAAACGGGAAAAACCATATACTATTAATTATTAATTTCCTCAAGTATTTGAGTTCCTATGTTTTCTATACTTATTTCTCTTTTAAAATTTCACATATTGTTAATCATACCTGTATGTTCACTACTATAGGTCAAATAACTTTTTATCCAACTTATTTGATTTTTTAAAATTACTATATTCTATCTTACCTCTCTCACTTCCATTCTTATCATATATTAATAATTCCTTAGGAACCTTAGATTCGCTGTCTATTATCAGCACCTGTTTGTCCATATTTTGATTATTGTTTAATATTGAAAACTCAACAATCAGGCATCTTATTCCATTCATATCCTTATAGTAGTATTTAATTTCTTGATCTAACACTATATACTTTCGAATTTCGTCCATAAAAGCTAATTTATAAAATTCATCCGTATTCTTGTCCACTTCATATTGTCTATTAGTATTAGTGTCCTTTACATATATCTTATTTTGCTTATATAGATATATTCTGCCTTCTTTAAAATCAACTCTTGTTCCTTGTTCTATGTCATAACATTGGGTAGTTTCATACTTTACTTCACCTCTAGAACTTATAGAAGTGTAAGTGACATCTGCAGTATATGACTTTATCTCTTTGATTTCATCTAATATTTCTTCCGGTGTAATATTGTAAAATTTTTGATAAGCAGCAAATATTGAAACTGCTGCTATTATTATAAATAGTAATATTAATAATAGTCGATTTTTTTTCATAAATCCTCCTAAATTATGACTACATTAATACTATTATTAATCTAATAGCAGTTTTATTCTATTTTAATTGCATTTCTTTTATTGCTGTGGGTATATTTTCAATAATATGGCTAGCATTTACACAATACATTGATTTTGATAAACACTCTCCAATATATCCATGTACATAAGCCCCAGCTGCTGCAGCTTCAAGTGTATTAATACCTTGAGCTATAAAGCTGGTTATTATTCCTGTTAAACAGTCACCCATTCCACCTGAAGCCATAGAACTATTTCCCGTTGGATTTATGTAAGTCTTATTTCCATCAGTTATTATTGTATTATAACCTTTTAAAAGCACAACTATCTTGTACTTTTCCGCAATTTCTTTGGCAACTTCTAACCTATTCTCTTTGATGTAATCTTTTGAGTATCCAGTTAAATTGGACATTTCACCTATATGCGGAGTAATTACAATAGAGCACTTTTTATCCTTAAGAATATCAGGCTCACCCTTCAGCACATTTATACCATCGGCATCTATAACAATGGGACATTCTGCGTTATATATAACCTTTTTTAAGAGTTCTAATGTATTAGAACTGTCCCCCATCCCTGGGCCAACAGCTATACAGTGGCTTTTTTTGACATGCTTATCTAACTGTTCCTCATCTTCATAATTGGAAGTCATCGCCTCTATAAACTTACATGATAGTATTTGTTGCAGCTCTTTCGAAGTACTTAAGGTAACTAAACCAGCTCCGCTTCTTACAGCACTATTAACAGTAATATATGCAGCACCAGAAAGCCCCATAGAACCTGCTATCACTAATACCCTTCCATAATCACCTTTATATCCATACTTATCTCTTTGTGGTATATGCTTTTTTATTAGTTCCTCAGTAATCATGAAAATATTTTCACTATGGTCATCAATTACAGATTTAGGTATTCCAATGCTTTCAACTATTACTTTTCCAGTATATGAACTAGTTCCCCAAGTTAAGAAACCTTTCTTTAAGAACTCAAAGGTTATAGTTTTATTTGCATTAATACAGCTACCCATTACCTTACCATTATCACAATTCATTCCAGAAGGAACATCAATAGAAACTATGTATTCACTATTCTCATTTATAACAGAGATTGTATCTATATAAAACTCTGATAGGTTTCTTGATAAGCCAGTTCCAAATAAAGCATCTATGGTTACATCACTATTTACTAGACACTCCCTAAGTTGAGAACAATCTTCTATATTATTTAAAGCATAGACCTTAATTCCCAAGTGTTTTAATATATTATAATTTATTAAGCAGTCTTCAGATAATTTATCATTTAGATTAACCAAGAAAACATCAATTTCTTTTCCTAAAACCTTAAGATGCCTTGCTACAGCTAGGCCATCTCCACCATTATTCCCACTTCCACATACTATTACGAACTTTCTATTCTTATGTAATTCCAAATTATTTATAACTTTTAATGCTGCATTCTCCATAAGAACAATACTAGGTATACCTATTTTTTCTATGCAATACTTATCTATACTTCTAAGGGTAGACGATGAACCTACTCTCATTAAACTATCCCTCCAATACAGCAAATGCAATTGCATCGCTTTTGCTATGAGATATACTTATATGAATTGATTTTACACCTTTCAACTCCGCTATGATTTTAGCTCTTCCATGTAAATTAGCCTCCGGCTTTCCTATTCCATTTCTTAGTATTTCTATATCTTTCAGTTGAAATCCTCTTATACCTGTGCCTAGCGCTTTACTAATGGCTTCCTTTGCAGCAAAGTTCCCCGCAATAGACTCCATCCTCATGCCCTTCTCTCTGAATAAAAACCTCTCATTTTCACTATAGACCTTACTCATAAAAGATTTAGTTCTCTCTACAGCTCTTTTTATTCTATCTATCTCAATTATATCGACTCCTGTACCAATAATCATATGCTCACCCCTAAATATATTCAGAACAAGTTTTGTAATCATATTTGCTCTATTAATATTTTATATCTTTAAAAAGATATTTCAAAGTTATAGCAGAGATAAATTAGAATTTATCGAGATAAAACTTATATTTTAAAATTCACAGGTGCGTGATTTCGAACAAATATAAATTAAGTTTCGACATAGAAGCTCTATAGACACTATATTTAAAATTTGACAAAATATTAAGGAAAGTATATATACTTTCCTTAAGAAAAAGAATGTATTAATTTGCTATAGATAAACAGCATGTACTGAAATCTCCTAATAACTCATCTACTCTTTCTCCTAAAATGTCAATTAAATGAATTGGTGAGACCTGATTTTCATAAACCAAGCTTAATAACTGGTGCACATTATCATATATTGGTGAAATCTTTTCTATGCAGTCTCTTTCTATATTGACCATATTATTGTTACAATCATAGTCAGTTCTTTCTATTTCAATTCCGTATACTGCGCTACCTCTAAAATCTGTCCTAATTAACCTGTAAGAATAGTTATATTCTTTGCCGTCAAAATTGACTTTTCTCCACAAATTTTCAACAACCATCATAAAATTACCCCCTTAAGCCTTATAAACAAATGTTATAGAACTCATATCAATATCCTAACACTAATTATTTTATTTTTGTGTCAAATGATGGTTTGTTAAAAATTTTTTTCTCTTTAAATTATGACAGAATATATAAAGAATATACTTCTCATTTCCTATAAATGTATTTTATGATATTTGTATTCCAGTATTATTCATATAATTTTTACAAAACTTGACGAAACTCTGTCTTTCTTGTAGATATTTTTGAATTATTTTATTAATTGTTTTAATGGTATATTAATTCCTAGGTATCTGCACATATCTTCTACTATTAAAAGTGCTGCTATTTTCAAAGGCAAATTATTTATTGATTCATCATCAAGATTCAATGTCTTTTTATAAAATTCTCCTAAATCTTTTTTATATTTCATTTCCATATATATTTCATCTAATATCTTTACAATAACTTCATAGCATACTTGAGCAAAATCCTTTTGTACAATATCACTATTATTAATTACTGATTTAACAATATAATTTAACTTTTTATTTCCATACTTACTTTCTATTTCAGTTAAAAACCTATCCCCTATATATGTTCCTAATAGATCTTCATCAAAAATAGCGATTTCTCCATCTGTGTTGAAAAACATTATAAAATCTGCAGCTAAATTCCCTTCTTTCCTCAATTCAGTTATTAATCTACTCATTTGACTGCTAAACCCGCTAGTATATTTTGCGTCCAACAAAAAATAGGATAACTCTCTAGAAGAGGCTACCCTTACAAAATCAGAAAAATTATTATATGTTTTTTTCATAAAATCATTATTTTTCATTGTTTAACCTCCCTTGCAATTCAAATAGTATTTTTATCCAAAGGAGATTATTTTATTCAACATTTTATATCTTCTTTATTTCTTTAATTTTCTTTTTTAAACTTTTATATTTTCCCCTAGTTTCATCTACTATTTCATCGCTTACTTCATGAGATGAAAACTTGGCTTCATTATATCTATCTACTATATATCTAAACTCATCATCAGTCTCTATATACGGCTTTGATATATTTAGCAACTGATTTGCTGTCATACTTTTTTTGAATATATTTTTTTTATAAGTTTCCTTTTGTATGTCATAGAATATCTCTAGAATTTTCCCTCTTCCCCCTGTCCAATTATTTTTATTATGTCTATCCTTCTTCTTAAAGTAATCATCTAAACTCTCTCTCTCTATTCCAATCAACTGTTCCTTTGATCTATTCCTAAACTTTCTTCGATTTAAAACAAGTTTAAACATATACAACACAACTATAACTATAACTATAAAGAAGATACTCTTAATAATAGTCAACATGAATGTATTGTCACTTTGTATTAGTTTCTGATCTTCATAAGGTATACCAGTGGATTTAACACCTACATCTCCCATATTTTTGTTCCGGAACAATAGCTGAATTAATTTCACTGGATACATTAGAAGCAGTGAAAAAATATATAAAATTTTTAAAATTATCCACTGACTCTTCTGATACAGCAACCCTATAACACCTATTGCTAAACTATAAATATATGGGTTAAACGAAACTAATGACAATATTAGTATAAATATATACGTCTTAACTGTCTTTGAACTTGAAAGCTTATATTGAAATGCTCTTGATGCTCTTAAAAGAAGTATTCCAACTAAAAAAAACGATATATAAAAGGGATATAAAAATGTAGTAACTTGTCTAGACTCAAATAAAGTAAAAAACATAGCTATCAGTAGCCCAATAACTAAGCTCTTCAATCTACTTCTATAAAAATCTCTCGTTATTGATATCCCCTCAGCTGATAGCAATAATAATTGTTGAATGATTACTATCATTTGCAAACTTAGATTACTGCTTTTGCCAAAAACACAGTATAGCGTTATAAAATACAGTAAATTGTGCATTACTATTATTATCTTAATTTTATTACTCTTACTAACCATGTAATAAAACAAAAACATAAATAATACAGTAATTAGATATATATAAAAACTAGGAATTACTCCTCCAACCACGTTTAAAAGGATTGATGAAATAATAAAAGCAAAGGTAGATACTAAAATCCCGTAAAGTATCTTTGTAAAATTATATAAATTCATCATCGCCCCTCCCAACTTAGATGAAGTCTTTCGATACCAGAAATATTAACATCACCCTTTTCGGATATATCTATAAGCTTAATAAGTATTCCTTTGGTTTTCAATGCATTTATTATAGTTGCTATCTCATTATCAATATAAGAAGTAATTAGTATATAGACTGTATTTATGTCAAACTTGTCCTTCATACTATAAAGATAGTCATGAAATGCCAGCTTAGTGTTTATATCTATCCTTGAACAATACTCTAAAAACCTCTTAACAGACGTGGAAGATGCTGACATCTCATTACCATGCTTTCCAGAATAACTGACTATTTGCCCATTAGTCCATACCCCTGTAGCAATTCCACTATTTATTACTTCTACTCCTATTGTTGCCATCAAATCTATTCCTTCTTCTAACTTATGGCCATTATATACATTCCAGAAAGGAGTAGTAGTTTGTGTATTGAATAGAAAAGTAATTTGCCTGTCTGAAGTAAAGTCATACTCTTTTACCATAAGTTTTCCCATCCTCATAGAAGAGTTCCAATGTATATCCTTCATTCTATGATCAGTGGTGTACTCTCTTATTCCTTTTATATATAGAGGATCCTGAAATATCCATCTCTTAACAATTATATCTCCAACAAGACTATTATTATTAAATGTTATTTCAGATATTTTTCTTAGCTTAGGGTAAACTATTATTTCAACAAAATCTTCAAGTTCCATAACATTTTCAGAAAATCCAAAAATATCTCCTATAGATACCTTTATAGTCTTTAAATAATATACACCTCGTTTTTTTGACGAAAACTTATAATTAAATTTAAGTCTTTCCATAGCCCCAATATTAAAAACATTGGAATAATATTTTGCATCACCTATCTTTTCACTATCTACTTTCCCTACTCTCTCTAATTCAAACGGAACTTTCTCTTCCACATGAACAAATGGGATAAAGATTTTTGAAAAGTTTTCAAAGTACATCTTAGCTGTTATCTCTTCACCTTGATGTACAGCCCTTTTATCTATTTTCCTAAATACTGATAAATTCTTAAAAGCATTTCTTCTAATCTTTTCAGCTAATATTGAAAATATCGCTATAGAAAAAACTAATATTAATATACTACTCACATCAACACCTCACTGATTCACAGCTTTTCTAATGGAGTCTCTATTTTATTTAATATATCCTCTAATACTTTTTCCTGTGAATCACTTCTAGAAGATCCAATTGATGATCTTGTAGTTAAACGATGAGCTATAATGCTTATAGCTATGCTCTTAATATCTTCAGGTATTACATAATCTCTTCCGCTAATAGCAGCTAATGCTTGCGCTCCTCTCATTACATTCAATGACGCTCTTGGAGATGCTCCTAACTCAATATCATAGCTTTTTCTTGTTTCAGAAATAATATCTAATATATATGTTTTTATTTCTTCACTTACATTTATATTTGAATAATTCTGCTGCACATATCTTATTTCCTCTATAGATACTACTGCCTCTAATTTTTCTAAAGGGTCTTCATTCATATATTTATTTAATATAGCTCTCTCTTCTTCATATTCTGGATACCCCATCGAAAGTCTCATAAAAAACCTATCCATTTGAGCTTCAGGCAATGGAAATGTACCAAATTGTTCAATAGGATTTTGAGTTGCTATTACAAAGAAAGGATTGTCAAGCTTTAAAGTGTTTCCCTCGATAGTTACTTGTCTCTCTTCCATGCACTCAAGTAAAGCTGACTGAGTTCTAGGTGTAGCTCTGTTTATTTCATCTGCTAAAACTATATTACTCATTAACGGTCCCTTTTTGAGTTCAAACTCTGATATTTTTTGATTATAGTAGTATATTCCAGTAAGATCTGATGGTAATAAATCAGGGGTAAATTGAACTCTTTTAAATGTGCAATTTAACGTTTTAGCCAAAGCTTTTGAAAGCTTTGTTTTTCCTAATCCAGGTATATCCTCAAGAAGCACATGTCCGGAACAAATGAAGGCTACAATTATTTTATCTATTTTTTCTTCTTTTCCAACAATTACTTTCCCAATATTATCTTGAATCTTTTCTCTAAATGCTACAAACTTATTATTTTCCATTAGTTTTAGATAACTTATTGTTATCTTTCGCCCCCCTTTTATATAGCTTGATATCTATGTTCTTTATATAATTATACATATACTATTAAAATATTTGCAACTTTTAGAATCGTTTACTTCTATGTAATATAAAAAACTTTCAAAATATTAAGTTTTTTATATATATACCCTTACAAATTTATATGAGTAAACTCTGACAAGTAAATAAATCTTCTTTTTTACTATATAGACAAAAAAACTTCTAAACCCTTTGAAATCTGAAGGTTTAGAAGTCTTAAAAATTTTATATTTTATTTTATAGCAAAAAAACGAAAAAAGCCAGTTTACATAGCTTTTTTCGTTTAATATCTCACCTAAATTCCCACAAATACCATAATTGAAGAAACGGTTATATATTTGTATACGTTATCATCAACTACCTTTATTATATCATATTTCATAAATATTGCAACATTATTTAGTTATTTTTGTATAAATGTAGTATTATTTATTATCCCCTCCAACTATTAACTTATCTTAAGCCTGAATATGTGTAAATATAAATACGTATACTAAATTAAAATGCAAAATAAATTTTAAAATAGCCCTATAAATTATTATATGTTTATTTAAATATTCACAATAATCCCCCCCTAAATCAATTGGGTAATTTAATGTATTCCTATATAACCTCATATTTAATTACTAGTTGAGCCCTTTAAATTTAAAACATCTTGAAGAAATTGTTAAATTTTTATCTTTACAAAAAATATGATTAGTGTATAATATATTTATAACAAATAATAATTATTAGTTAATAAGATATGTATATTAATATGGATAGTTGAGGAGAGTGATCTTAATGCGTTCTTTAGAAGTTAAAAACGATATTCATTGGGTAGGAGCTTTAGATCCAGATTTAAGGATTTTTGATATTATAATGTATACTCCAAACGGAACAACTTATAACTCATATGTAGTTAAAGGTAGTGAAAAAGTTGCTATATTTGAAACAGTTAAAGTTCAATTTTTCGATCAATATATAGCTAGACTTGAAAGTTTAAATGTTGATATAAATAATATAGATTATATTGTTGTTGATCATACAGAACCTGATCATGCTGGATCAGTAGCTAAGCTATTAGAACTTTCTCCTAATGCAAAAATAGTTGGATCTGCTCCAGCTATAAAGTTCATGCGTAAAATTGCTAATACAGACTTTGAAGCAATAGTAGTTAATGATAAAGATACTATAAGTTTAGGTAATAAGACATTAACATTTATATCTGCTCCATTTTTACATTGGCCTGACTCAATATACACTTATGTAAAAGAAGACAAAGTATTAATAACATGTGATTCCTTTGGCAGTCATTTCTGCTTTGAAGGGGTATTTGACGACTTAATACCTGCAGAAGATCATGATAGATATATGGAATCTTTAAGATACTATTATGATTGTATTATGGGGCCATTCAAGCCTTATGTTTTAAAAGCAATTGAAAAAATAAAAGATCTTGAAATAGACACAATTTGCACAGGTCATGGTCCAGTTTTAAGAACAACTGCATGGGATGTAGTTAATTTGTATAAAGAATGGAGTACACCTGCTTCACCAAGAGAAGATGGAAAGAAAAAAATCACTATATCATATGTTTCAGCATATGGTTATACTGAACAATTAGCTCACAAGATAGCAGAAGGGATTAATTCTACTGGAGCTTATGAAATTAAAATATATAATGTAATCCATCATGATATGAAAGATATAGTTGCTGATATTAGTGATTCTGATGGTATCCTATTTGGTTCACCTACAATTGTGAGCGAACTATTAGAACCTATCAGAGATGTTTTATCAAAATTAAACCCAGTTATACATGGTGGCAAAGTGGCAGCAGCTTTCGGTTCCTATGGATGGAGCGGAGAAGCTGTTCCAAGAATAGAAACAAGATTAGAAGAACTTAAGATGAAGATTTACGGACCAGGATTAAAAATAAACTTCAAGCCTTCAGAAGAAGATTTACAAGAGGCTTTTGAATTTGGAGTTGGTTTTGGAGAAATGGTTCTAGGAAAAAAAAAATCTCATCTCCAATCCAACAATAGGCCAACACTAGAAAAAATTGAGAGCTCAACTGGAGAATTAAAACTTTGGAAATGCGTTATATGTGGTGAAATATTCGAAAGTGAATTACCACTTGAAATTTGCCCAGTGTGTGGTGCTGGAAGTGATCAATTTGTAGAAGTTGAAAGAGAAAATGCTGCACCTATTGAGGAAAAGAATGATAAGTACGTTATTATAGGTAATGGTGCAGCTGGCTTCTACGCAGCTAAAGCAATAAGGGAAAATAATAAAAAAGGTGAGATTACAATCATATCTAAAGAGGAAGTACGATCTTATTTTAGACCTCAATTATCAGATTTGATTACTAAAGAAATTCCTGAAAACAAGTTCTATATAGCTCCTGAAAAATGGTACGAAGAAAATTCTATAACACAAATTCTTGGAGTTACAGTTACAGATATCATATCAGGTGATAAAGTAATTAAATTGGATAATGGTGATTTCCTAAGTTATGACAAGCTAATACTTGCTAATGGAAGTTATAATTTCATTCCTCCTACAGCAGTTATATCCCCAAATGGAGAAAAACTAGATGAATTAAATTCATTTAACTATTCTAAAATTAATGGGGTATATACAATTAAAGATATTAATGATACCTATGAAGTTAAGAATGCTTTGAAGGACTCTAAGAACGCAATAGTTATCGGTGGTGGTTTGTTAGGTTTAGAAGCAGCTTATGAAATGTCAATGAAAGATACCAAAGTTACTGTAGTAGAATTCTTACCAAGATTACTTCCTAGACAGCTGGATGAAGATGGTTCTAAGTTATTCAAAGATATAATTGACAAATCTCAAGTAAATGTCATATTAGGTGAGTGTTGCAAAGAAGTTATAGTTGAAAATGGTACTGTTACTGGCATTAAACTAGCAAGCGGAAAGATCATGAACTGTGACTTACTGCTATTCTCAGTAGGAGTAAGACCTCATTGTGAATTGGCAAAGCTTGCAGGAGTAGATATTAATAGAGGAATCCTAGTTAATGATAGTATGGAAACAAATATACCTTCAGTCTATGCTTGCGGAGACGTCGCAGAGCTTAATGGGATAGTGTATGGCACTTGGCCTGCTGCTATTGAAATGGGAAAAGTGGCCGGAACTAATGCTGTTTCCAACTGTAAATCCTTTAACAAGTTTGTTTCATCTGTTATGTTTAATGCTTTAGGTGCCCATGTATTTTCTGCTGGTTCTGTAGATTTTGGGGATGAATCACTTGAAGAAATTATTAATAGTAATACTCCTAAGGATCAATACAGTAAACTATTCTTTAAAGATGATAAACTTGTTGCTGGTATACTTATCGGCGGATTAGGAAAGGCAACTAAAATTCTTAGCGGAATAAGTAAAGGAATCTCAAAGAATGAAGCTTTATCTTCAGGCTTGATTTCTTAATACTATCTTTTTATAAATAAAGTTTTTATAGAGTTACTATATAGGAACTCTTCAGATATAGATAAATAATTGAATTTTATTATTACTTTATTTATAAAAATAGAAAGGTAAAGATTTAAAATCTTTACCTTTCTATTTTTTAGTTGTTATCTTCATTTACTACTTCATCATCGCTATCTATATTTTTACGATGCCCAACAAATCTAAAGTCTTCGGCTACTACTTCTGCTATGTATTTTTTATTTCCATCTTTATCCTCATAGCTTCCTGTTCTTAGTCTTCCACTTAGACTTATTATACTTCCTTTTTTCATATATTTACAAACAACTTCAGCTTTCCTTCCCCAAAGGGTAACAGGAATTAAATCAGATTTTCTTTCCCCGTCTGAAGATTTAAAGTTTCGCTCTACAGCAATGATAAATTTAGTATATATTTTCTCGCTGTCTTCAACTATTCTTAGTTCAGGGTCCCTTATTAATCTTCCTAATAAAACAATTTTATTCATATTTTAACCTCCTGAAAATTCATATTGTAAATTCTAACCATTCAGGAGATTTTTATACATATTTATTACTCACTTAAAATAATTGTTTTCCACTCTATTGCTCTGCAAGAACAGCATTTATTTCCCCACCTAATAATAATATTAGCGAAGTTATAAAAAGCCAGGTCATAAGTATAAACACCGCACCTAAACTTCCGTAAAACCTTGAATAATTACCAAAATTATTAACATAGTAGGAAAATAAATATGATACTAACAGCCACCCAACAGTACTGACAACTGCTCCTGGAAGAACTTCGGACCATCCTAACTTCCTATTTGGAGTAAAATGATACAATGATGCAAACACTAATATCATCATAGATATTAGGAACATAAACCTAACCATATCCCACACAAATTTTATGGTTTCATCAAAAGGAAATCTAGCCATTAAAAACTGACCGATTAAATCTCCAAATACCATAAGAAATAACGTTATAACTATCATTAGCGCAAACACTATTGTACATAAAATAGCTATTGAGGTAACTTTGAAATATGATCTGCTTTCTTTTACCTCATATGCCTTATTTAAACCTTTTATAACTCCACTAAAACCAGAAGAAGATGTCCATAATGCAAGCAACAAGCTAATCCATAGCAAGTTCTTTTGCTGGACTTCAACAACTTCTACTACCGTAGATCTTATTAGATTAAAAGCACTTACTGGTAAAACCAAACTCAAGCTTGATAAAATTTGCTCGCTTTTTAAGCTACTCATTCCTACAATTGTCATTATAAACATCAAGAACGGAAAAAACGAAAGTATTAAGTTATATGCTAACTGAGAAGCCAAAGCAATAATATCATCATTCATTATTTTTTTAATAAGTGTTTTTAAAATATCAGTCAAACAACCTTTTTTCACCAAACAATCTTTATTCATTAGACCACCTTTTTTAATGCTCATAATAATAATATATTGTACTAATATATATTATTATTACCTATAATATTTAAATTATATATGGCAATTTATATAACACACTATCAATTACTTATAGTTAAGTTAAATGTTATAATTCCGAAAATTTAAGCAACACCTTCTTTTATAGTAGAAAGGTGCTGCTTTTCTCTAAATACTGTGCGCTCTCTTAAAAAACTTATTCATAAAAGCCTTTAGCACTTTATCTTTTGTTATGTATAAAATCACTAAATAATAAAGTACATTAATTATTACTGCAATAAAAAATACAGGAATAACCTTATTAGTTATCATTCTTATTGCTAAGGTTATAGGAATAAACATCAAGGAATATATTAGATACTTAAGTTTCTCTAATTTAAATAAATTTAGTTTTACCTTAATGAGCTTACGCAAAGAATTAATATGATTTTCTCATCTTCCATGGCTAAAACTGTAAACTCACTACGTTCGAACAGTACAGTTTTACTTTTTAATAATCCATACTTTTTATAAGCATTTCATATCTTAAACTTAAGAAAATAAAAATTCTATTTGATTAAAAAGTAAATAATAATAATTTACCGCCTGCACAACCACTTTATTTCAATAATATTCTTATACTATACTTAAATCTCTGTACCAACATCACGCTCTTGTAATTTAAACTTTTTCTATTTTATTTATACAGTAGTAAGTAGTATAATTTACTTGTTATGTAAATATGAATTTTACTAGATTTAGAGAGGATGAATTATATGATAAATACTATAGAAAATCAATTTTTAAAGATAAGTAGCTCAACTCATGGCGGTGAACTTCACAGTATATTATCAAAGATAGATGGTACAGAATTTCTTTGGAATGGTGATGAAACCTTTTGGAAATATCATGCTCCAATTTTATTCCCTATTGTAGGAAAAGTTAATAATAACGAGTACTCAGTAGATGGAATTAAATATTCACTACCTCAACATGGGCTTGCTAGGGTAAAAGAATTTGAGCTAATTGAAGCAACTGACAGTTCTTTTACATATGAATTGAAATATTCTGAAGAAACTTTAAAAGTATTTCCTTTCAAATTTTCACTTAAAATCATATATTCTTTATTTGAAAACACTTTAAACATCAATTATGTTGTAACCAATGTTGATTCTAAAGATATGTTTTTCTCAATAGGTGCACATCCTGCTTTTATGTGTCCTTTATTGGACAATGAAACAATGGATGACTATTATTTTGAATTTAGTGAAAACGAAACAAGTTCCCTAATGCCATTAAATAGTAACGGCTTTTTTAAGAGAGAACAAACTCCGTTTTTAGAAAACGAAAAAGTAATCCCTTTATCCAAAGAATTATTTAAAAATGATGCATTGGTTCTAAAAAACTTGAATTCAGAAGTAATTTCCTTAAAATCTAAAAATCATTCTAAATCACTAGATTTTAATTTTTCAGATTTTCCTTATCTAGGACTTTGGTCAAAACCTTCAGGTGCACCTTTTGTTTGCATCGAACCATGGCTTGGACATTCTGATTTCGAAGACTTTACTGGGGACTTTTCACAAAAGGAAGGAATTTTAAAACTTGCCGAAAGTAAGATCTTCTCTTGTAATTATTCAATAAAATTTAATGTCTAGTATATAAAGGTAATATTAAAGTGGTACACCAATATAAGATGGTGTACCACTTTATCATTTAATTTCCGTGTTCCAAAATGTTCTTAGCTCAGCTTTTAATGAATTCGAATCGTTTATAATATTATATTTACTTATCCATTCCTTTGGCATCAAAGTCATATATTTATTAGTAGCAAACCTGTCATCAATAAGTAATACTGCCCCTATATCTTCTTCTGTTCTAATAACTCTTCCAGCAGCCTGAAGCACCTTATTCATACCAGGGTATGTATAAGAGTAATCATATCCTATTGCATTATCAGCAAAGAAGTTTCTTATCAATTCTCTTTCAGTGCATAGTTGCGGAAGTCCAACGCCAACAATTACCGCACCTATGAGCCTGTCATTTGTTAAATCTATTCCTTCAGAAAATATTCCCCCAATTACACAAAAAGCTATCATAGTATTTTGTGGGTTGTTGCTAAATCTATTAAGAAACTCTTCTCTTTCTTCTTCATTCATTTCTCCACTCTGTATTAAAGTGTCTAAATACGGATATGTATTTGCAAATTCATCATAGACATTAATCATAAATGAGTATGATGGCAAAAATACAATATAATTACCCAATTTTGAACTTGTAAAATTATATATATATTCAACTATACCTTTTATGTTCTTCTCTCTATCCTTATATCTTGTAGATAGCTTCGCTATATTTAAACTCATATTTTCTCTATCAAAAGGCGAGGCTAATCTAAGTTTATAACTATGTTCATTACCTCCCAGTACATCAATAAAATAATTTAATGGTGTCAATGTGGCTGAAAAAATTATTCTGCTTTTTGCTCTCTCCATTGAATTTATCATTTTATTTCTAGGATAAATACAAAACAACTTTAATATAACCTTTTTATTTGAGCAATCCACATAGCTTATATAACCATCGTCATACCCTTCTCCTATACTTATAAAAGAATTCAACTCAAAATACAGTTCTAATATGTTCTCGTAACCTTCAGTACCTCTGCTCTTGATCAAATACTCATCACATTCTTTTAAAAAACTTCTTATTAATGGATATATTTCTTTAGGGTTTTCATCAAGCACCAAATGGCCTTCCTGTATTTCTTCCGCCCTTCTTCTCAGTTCAATCATAAAAGAATTTAACGCGTTAAGACTTTTATGCATTCCAGGTAACTTACCCTTAGCTATTTTCTTGCACTCCATTATCTTGCTTTTATCTATCTCAGCCGAAAACATTTCTCTTGCACGTTCTACTAAATTATGCGCCTCATCAACTAAAAAAATATACTTTTCACTTACATCCTCGAAAAATCTTCTTAAATAAACCTTAGGATCAAAGGCATAATTATAATCACAAATTATAGCATCGCACGAAAATGTTAGATCTAATGAAAATTCAAAGGGACACACCTGATGTTTCATAGCATACTTCTCAATTGTACTCCTTGTTAGTGAGTCCTCATTTGTTATTATATCTAATGTAGCTTCATTTACTTTATCATAATAATTCTCAGCGTATTTGCATTCTTCTGGATTACAAGCAGCTCCTTTGTTAAAGCATATTTTATCTTTTGCTGTAATTGTAATTGATTTACAACTTAATCCCTTTTCTCTTAGCCTCTGAAACCCTTCTTCTGCAACAGTTCGAGTTATAGTTTTAGCAGTAAGATAAAAAATTCTATCTCCATGCCCTTCGGCCAGCGCCTTCACTGCAGGAAATATTGTTGATATTGTTTTACCTATACCTGTAGGAGCCTGAACAAATAATGTATCTTCTTGTTTTATTGTATTATATGCAGCTACTGCAAGTTCTCTTTGACCTTTTCTATATGTATTGAAGGGGAACGTAACTTCATAAATAGAATTATTTCTTTTTTCCTTCCACTCTGCTTCTATTTCCGCCCATAAACAATAATTTTCTACTACACTCATAACAAAGTTCTGAAGATCGTATTCACTAAAACTTTTTCTTATGGACTTTACTTCGTTTGTACTAAGCTGATAATAGCTGAGTTGAATATCAATGTTATTAAGCTTATTATCAATCAAATAAAAATAAGCATAAAATTTAGCTTGGGCCCAATGAAGTGGATTATAATCTTCATCTATAATAGTTAAATTGCTATTAGTACTTTTTATTTCTTCAATGACACTAATGCTACCATCCTTAATTATCCCATCAGCTCTTCCTTCAATGATGATGTCAAACTTATCAAATTGAAACTTATGTTTCATATAGACCTCTTTTTGATAATCTGACATTTCCTTTTCATTCTGCTTTTGAAGCTTCTGATGAGCTTTAATCCCTTCTTGCGCTCTAGTTTTGCTCATAAATCTATTATCTATACTTCCTGTTCTAAGTACAAATTCTACAATATTCCTAACTGATATTCTAATATCCTTTTTTTCCATATATTCATCCTTTTTCTCAACCACGCAACTTTAGTGGTATAATTAAAACACGATAAGTTAATTATAGAATAACAAATGTGTATGTCAAAGGGAGATTTTTCAACATGAATTTAAATCTTTTAAAAAGGTATATCCCTGTTTTATTTGTAGTTATATGCGGTCTTTTTGTTGGGGTATATCTATCTTTCATATATGACAATCAAAACGCAGGTGCTACAACAATTAAAGTTAGGTCTTTTTCGCTAAAACAACATTCTCCACTTAACTCTAAATCATCATATAATGGATTAGTCCACGTGGTTGATTATGATACTTCCATTGTAATTGACCTTAGATATGCTACTGATAATAACTTTACCAAGAAAAAGGTTTATCCAAAAGATATATGTCTTCTACAAAAAGGTACTCTTAATAAGCTCATTGCTGCAAATAATGAATTTAAAACTCATGGGTACAGAATAAAAATATGGGACGCATACCGTCCACCAGAAGTACAACAGTATTTTTGGAGCATAGTTCATGATACTCGCTTTATTGCAAGCCCTTATGCAAATTGGTCCAGGCACAATAGGGGTGCTGCAGTTGATATCACCTTAGTAGATGAAAACGGAAAAGAAATAGAGATGCCTACTGGCTTTGATGAGTTTAGTACTAATGCATATAGAAATAGTACTTCTATGAGCATAAACGCCAGAAATAATATGAATTTACTTACTTCAATAATGGAGAAACATGGTTTTAATCCTATCCAAACCGAATGGTGGCACTACGATGATAAAGATGCAGATAATTATCCAGTTGTAAACTTATCTTTAAGTGATATACAATAATAAAAATTGCATATTTGCTAAACTGTAAAAAAATATGCATGCACAATATTTTAGAATTTGTGCATGCATATTTTTTAACCAGAACCAGAAATTTATTCAGCGTGATACTCATTTACTAATTTTTGAACCAACTTTTTAATTACACTTGCTTGTGCTATAAGGGACATCACCATTAAGAATATTCTTATTCTTTCTTCATCAGATGACGCTAATTTTAGATCTTTTACAAAATCCTCTATCTTCTCCTCATTTAACAAAGGCGCTTTTAAGAAATCTTTAAAAGTATCTGTTTGAACCTCAGAAAATACTTTATACGCATCTTGCCAAGATATTATGTCATCAGTCCTATCATTTATCTCATTAAATGCTAAACTAAACACTTTTTTTATTTCCTCAGTTGTTAGTAATGGCCTCATGTAACTTAAAAGCATCAACTGTGCAAGGTGCAACTTTGTATAGCCTCTCTTCTTTCCATCCTCTGGTTTAGTTATTACTTCACTTTTTATATAGTTTTGAACAATATTGTTTGTATATTTATCATCTATAAACTTATCATTTAAATAATCAATAACTTGCGATAAAAATAAATCATATTTCGGTAACTCATCATAAGAAACCATACTGTTCTTTGACATTTCTTCTGCTAATTTTATTACATAGCTTAAATCGAAACTTTTGTCGTCCATAATAACACCTCTAAATATAATCAATTTACTTTATCTTTTAATAACATTATATAGTACATATAAACCTATTACAAGTTAATTTCACCTATTTATTTTCAAAATTATCTATATGTATATGGATGTGCCACTTAGTAATAGAACTTATTATTTACTATTTGAGCTTTATTGTTAGTAATAATTTTAATTATCGTATTTTTCCACACTAATCCACAGTTATTCACAGGTTATGAACAGTATATGTTGATAACTTAACACAACATATTGTGGTTGTATCCAAAATGTAATCTTTTTTGCACATTATCCACAATTAGCATGTGGATAACCTGTTTATTACATGTGGAAATACTGCTAAAATAGCTTGTTATTCAACAAATTATCTTATTTTAATACATTTAAAATATTACATTATTTTTACAGACTAATTATTTATTACATCCATTACTTATTTGCCTTACTAGTAGTTTGTTAATTTTATAATATAATTGGCTTATTTTCCATATAAACATAAACAATTTTTATTTTTTTTACATATACTATCAATATAGAAATAAAAATTTCTATCACAAATAGATTAATTTCGACAATACTAATCTACTATTCCAACAAATTACTTTTTTATTTACCAATTTTATTTTTTAATAAATACTCATTTTTTTCAATAATTTACTATTAATTTCTTTAAAAATATTAATTTAATTATTTATTATTGAAGATATAGTAAATTTATTGAGGAATTATGTATTTTTAAAGCTAATTAGCAGTATTGACTTTTCAAAAAAATGGTAGTATATTATGGATATAAGTTTACTAAATAAAATTTTTGTAAAAAACTTAAAAATATTACGAATTAACATTGACTTTATATTACATTTTTGCTAGTATTATAATATAATTTGTCGAAAGATGTAGGATATGAGGAGGAAACAAAAAATGAAATCAACAGGTGTAGTTAGAAGAGTAGATGAGTTAGGAAGAATAGTTATTCCTATAGAATTAAGAAGAACTTTAGACATAGCAGAAAAAGATGCTCTAGAAATATATGTAGATGGTGAACAAATAATTTTAAAGAAATACGAACCAGCTTGTATATTCTGTGGAGATGCAAGAGATGTTATAAACTACAGAGGAAAGAATATCTGTAAGAACTGCTTAGTAGAACTTAAAAACGATAACAAATAATTATATATAGTTTTAATTTTTACTTTAAATAAGCGCTTCGACTCCCCTTGAAGCGCTTATTTCTTTGTTTTATATGAAAATATATAATTAAAAACCAATGTAACTTGCTATTTTATTTAATTAATTAGATTTTTATATCTAAAAGACTTTAGCCACTACATATTTGTAGAGTGCTTATAGACCTCTGACTTTGGAAGTTTACGTTCCTTGGCTACAAGTTTTATCGCTTCTTTCTTTTCCATGCCATTATTTATATTTCTCAATATATGTTCTTCAATACTTAAATCTTCCCATGTTGCTTTTTTCTCATTTTCAATTTCTTCTTTAGTTTTACCTTCTAAAACTAATACAAATTCGCCCTTAGGCTGTTTATTTGAAAAGTATAAAATCGCTTCACTAATAGTAACTCTAACAATTTCCTCATGAAGTTTAGTGAGCTCCCTACATATAGCTATTCTTCTATCCCCAAATGATTCTTTCAAGAAATCTAATGTACTTAATAGTCTATGAGGAGCTTCGTAGAATATTATAGTTTCACTTCTATCCTTAAGCTCATCAGCTACTTCCACTCTATCTTTATTCTCTCTAGGTAAAAACCCTCTAAACATAAACTTAGTAGTGTCAAACCCCGAATAAACCAATGCAGTAGTAGTTGCAGTAGCCCCAGGCAACACTTCAAATTGTATATTCTGTTCAATACACCTTTTCACAAGTATTTCACCTGGGTCTGATATCCCCGGAGTACCAGCATCTGATACAACAGCAACAGATCTTCCTGAATTAATTATACCTATTATATCTTCACTCTTTCCATATTCATTATGTTTATGGTAACTAATTAAAGTTTTTTTGATTTCATAATGATTAAGAAGTTTTAAAGTTTGCCTAGTATCTTCTGCAGCTATTACATCAACTGTCTTAAGAACCTCTAAAGCTCTTAAGGTTATATCCTTTAAATTCCCTATTGGTGTAGGAACTAAATAAAGCTTTGTCATACTTATTACCTTCTTCCATAGATTTTTTCTATCTCATCGCTATACTGTCCATTGTCGTTATATACATATAGAGGTGCTTCCCATTTCATAAACCTTCCACCATCCCTCTGTCCTTCCACTAGAACTATATTAGGCTCTCTTGTTGTATTAGGGTGAACCATCCTCACTCTTTTAGGTTCAATTTTATGCTTTCTCATTAAGCAAAAAATATCAGCAAGGCGCTCTGGTCTATGAACCATGTAAAACCTACCATTATCCTTGAGAAGGACTCTTGCTGCGATTATTACATCTTCTAAGGTACATAATATTTCATGCCGTGCTATAGCCGTTTTGTCACTTGGATTGATTATCCCTGAATTGGCTAACTTATAAGGTGGATTTACAGTAACAACATCAGCTTTTTTTATACTTTTCAAAAGTTGCAAGTTTGTTAAATCTCCTAATATAAAATCCATCTTTTCCTCAAGTCCATTTATCTTAATACTTCTGTTTGCCATTTCTACCATTTCTTTTTGAACCTCGAGTCCAGTTATACTTGATGCCTTAGTTTTTCCAGCCAATACAAATGGTACTATCCCTGTACCTGTACACATATCAATAACTCTGTTATTATTTTTTATATTTGCAAAATTAGCTAGTAGAACCGCATCTACACCAAACCTAAACCCGTCTTTTTTTTGTATCAAGTGTATTCCACCTAATTGCAAATCATCAATACTCTCATCTTCACTTACAATTTTCTTTATTTCATCACTATTTATATTTAGCATTATGTTCCTCTCTCTTTTTAATTTGATAGACATAAATATGAAGTAACTAGTCTAAATATGTACCTACGCTATATCATTGCCATATAATACATTTATATATTATACCTAACAATAACGGATATTTAAACATATCATTTTACTATAAAGTTTTCGTACACAGTTTAAGCTTTAACGATTAAATAACTTATCCTTAAAAAGTACTCTTTCTAAAAAATTAGATTATTAAAATTTATAATAGAAATTAAATTCAGTATTTATAATTAAGATTCACATAGTATGTATATCTTGCATATGTATATATTGGTAAATACGAAAAAACATCAAAGTGATCTCTTAAGTGAGTTTTTTAGCGTATATCCCCTTCCAAATGTACATAAGGCTAATTGCAGTCCAATAGCTTTTACTTCTTTTTACTGTATAGACATAAAAACTTATAAACTCATTGAAATATCTACGTTTATCTAACTTAAAAATCTTATGCTTTCCTTTACAGTAAAAAATCCAATGAAGTCATATTGACCTCATTGGATAAACCATTTACTAACTATTCTCTCATTTTTAAATAATTATTGCACTCTTCTTGATGCAACATAACCGTAGATTGGCCCTACTTTTACATCTTCACCAGTTCTAGGTGCATGAATCATTTGACCACCACCTACATATATACCAACATGTTCTGGTCTTGATGAACTTCCTCTTGTAAATACCAAATCGCCAGGTTGTAAATCTGCGTAAGACACTGCAGAACCGACATTTATTTGGTCATATGTTGTTCTTGGAAGAGGCACTCCAAACTTTCTAAATACATAACTAGTGAACCCTGAACAGTCAAAAGAACTAGGCCCAGTAGCTCCCCATGCATAAGGAGTACCTAAGTATTTGTAAGCTTCTGATAAAACACCGGATGGTGAAGTTCCTCCACCTCTACTAATTACAGGAACTTCTCTACTCTTTACTGTATCTTTAGCCTGTTCAATATAATTTACTATTTCGCTATCTAAATCAGAACTTACTACAGTTTTTCTCACTTGTCTTAGCATATCTATAGCAGAATTCAAGTCTACAGTTGAACTTGAAGTATTTTTGATTATAGATACTGGATACTGTATAAGTGCGCTTTCAGATTGTTTCAAATCCTGAGCAACCTTCTTTTGTTCTTCTTTAAGATCTGCAACTATTTTAAGCTGATCATTTTTCTTATTATTCAATTCATCTAATTGCTTTTGTGTACTTTCATTTAATTTAGCTAATTGATCTTTTTTCTTTTTTAAATCATTAACCTTATTATCAAGTTTTTGCTTCTGATCCTTTAATTCAGTTATAATTTGCTTATCTAAACTCATAAGCTTACCAACAGCTTCCATTTTGCTGACGAAATCACTAAAATCTCTTGAGCTTAAAATTACTGCTAAATAACTTTCCTGTCCTCCAGTTTTGTATATAGCTCTCATTCTTTCTCCAAAGACTTCTTCTTTAGCATCAAGCTCTGCTCTTGCCTTATCAATCTCATCTTCAGTGTTCTTAATCTGCTTTTCTGCATTCTTAATTTCATTTTTATTTTTATCGATTTGTATTACTAATGGTTGTATTTGGTCATCTAATGCATCTATCTTATCAGTCAAATCACTTATCTTATTTTTTACGTCAGAGTATTTGTCTCTACTATCTTGTATTTGTTGCTTTTGATTATCAGTAAGTGGCTCCGCATGTGCCTGTACACCAATCCCAAATACCAAACTGAATACGATTAAAGTTGATATTGCTCTTTTATTCATGCGTATTCTCAGCTTACACATATTATATAAAAACTATAACATATGAAAACTGCTCCCCCCCTATCATTGTTTTATAATAAAATTATAACATTAAACGCTTTTCGATAACAATATAAATATTTACCAATTTGTTACCTTTTGTGTTTTGTTAACAATTTGTTAATCCTTTTAAATCCTAAAACTGCTATATAACTGGGCAAACTGTATATTCAGACTAAAATTATAATTTTTAGTTAACACTTATAATATAGTTGTTTATAAGGGTATTTTTTATACATACCTTTTATTGGATCATATACCAACCAACATTTACGTATAATTTAACAATATAATTGGAACTTTAAAAACATTAGAGAATTTTTTCATTATAACCCACTTTATATAAGTTAATAATATTTGCTTCATACTAAAAATAGCTAGTGTACTTTATATACTCATAAATATTAATTTCTTGAAATAGTTAGTCCAATAGTATTAAAATAGTGTTATGCGTAAAATCAAATAACATTAGTGCAAATGCATTAAGGAGGAATTTATTTTGTATAGATTTAAGGAAGTAAACCCTTCTCAGATAAATGAGTTTAATTCCATTAATAAAAAAGGGCATATATTTCAAACATCATATTGGGCTAGTATAAAAAGAGAGTGGACTCCAAAATTTATTGGAGGTTTTGATGAAGATGATAACTTAGTTTTGTGTGCTACTATGCTCCTAAGAAAAGCACCATATGTAAATGCTTATATGGGATACATACCTAGAAGCTTTACTTGTGATTATAAGAATAAAAATCTTTTAATAGAATTCACTGATTTCATAAGAAGTTATGCAAAGGATAACAAGATATCTTTCATAACAGTTGATCCTGATATACATTTATCTGAAAACGAAAAACTTTTAATTGAGGGCGAAGAAACGAAGGACTTTTTAAAGAGTTTAGGTTTTAATAACACTGATTCAAAAAACTTTGAAGCAATTCAACCAAACTTTGTTTTTAGACTAAACCTGCCTCAATTAGAGGATAAAGAACAGGAAAAGAAAGATGTCTTTAAAACTTTTTCAAATAAAACTAGATACAATATTAAAGTATCTGAGGACAGAGGTTTAACCGTAGAAGTTTATGATAAGAATAATATCTCAGATGAAGTATTATCAAGATTTCATGAAATAATGGTTACAACAGGAAAAAGGGACAACTTTATAGTACGTAAAAAGGACTATTTTAAAGATATGATTGAAAATCTATCACCTTATTGCAGATTATATATGATTAAGTATAGTTATGAGAAAGACTTTTCTACTGTAAATACAAAACTACAAAAACAAGAGCAAGTACGTGAAAAGGCGCTAATTAAGATTGATGAATTAAGATTAAAATTCTCAGAAGAGAAGGACGAAGATAAGTCTGCTAGAATCCAAAAGAAAATAGATGATCAAGATGCAAAACTAAAGGAATCTGAAAGACAAATAGATGGTTTTAAAACTCGCCTTAAAGAAATCGAGCCTTTTAAAGGCCAAGAAATATATCTTTCAGGATCTATATACCTTTACTATGGCGGTAAAGCTTGGTACCTTTATGGTGCTTCAGAAAACATCTTAAGAGACACCATGCCAAACTTTGCTATGCAATGGGCTATGATAACAGATAGCATTGATTTAGATTGTTATCTATACGACTTTAGAGGAGTTTCTGGTGATCTTAATCCCGAAAATCCATTATACGGTTTGTACAAATTTAAGAAAGGCTTCAATGGAGACTTTGTAGAATTTATAGGTGAATTTGATCTTGTTATAAACAGTTTCGTTTATAATCTATATAAAAAAGCATTCCCTAAGTTCAAAGAAATAAGAAATAAGATAATGAATAGTAATCAGTAATAACTTATTTATAGCTAAAAAACCATCCTTCTTAGTAATCATAAAATTCTAAGAAAGATGGTTTCTTTATTTATTAAAATTCACTGTTATATTAACAATTTCGCTTCTGCTTCCTAGTCTAATTGGAGGCCCCCAAGTACCATAACCTGATGAAACTATTACATTTAAATCCTTTTTCTTTAGGTACCCATAATCTATCTCAAATATTTTACTGGTTATTAAATTATTAGGGAAAAATTGCCCCTTATGAGTATGACCTGATACCTGCATATCTATATTATTCTCCTCCGATTCATTTAAAGCAGAAGGAGTATGATCTATTAATAAAACAGGTTTTCTCTTATCCGCATTTTTTAGTATTTCATCTATAGTCTTCCTCTTTTTCCCTGTTCTATTTATAGAAACATCATCTCTTCCAACTACATAAAACTGATTATTGATTTCCTTAACTTCATCCCTCAGTACTTGAACCCCATATTTACCTAACTCGTTAGTTATAGTGTCTTCCTCGCCTCTCATGATATCGTGATTTCCAAGCGCAGCATATGTTCCATACTTTGAATTAATCTTCTTAAATTCAGCGGCCATATTTCCATTCATAAAGGGTTTAACTTCTGTATCAACTATATCTCCTGCAAACAATACAATGTCAGGATTTAGCCTATTAATCTCCTCTACCATAGCACTTGCTCTCTTGCCATCTATAAGATTTCCTAGATGTATATCAGATACCATAACTACATTTAACTTATCCATACCTTCTACTGTTTTATTGACTTCTAATTCATATTTTTTCACATAAGAATGGCTACCATTCCAGGTTCCATATATCATGACAACCCCTATAAATAAAACTATTATTAAAGTTGTAACAAAAAGTATATCATTACTTCCCCTCATACTTGGTATAAATGAATATCGTCTATTAACGAACGCAATTATATCAACAACAGGCAATATAATTATTAAATAAAAAAATATACCTATCCAATATACTCCTATTAAATTAAAGATATCGAAGATTTTACCTGACACATAATTACCTAAAAGCATAGTTACAATATAAGCTACTGCTACAACGCAAAATACACCCCAAAATATAATACTATTTACAGGAATCTTTACTGCAAGCCCCTTATATATTCTAGTTCCAATATAATAATTGCTCAAAGCATATATACCAAAGAATGCTATAATAAATAATACTATTTTATAGTTCAAGTTAACTTCCTCCTATCACAACGTTTAAAATTAACCCTATAAACATGCTCAAAATCTAAAATTAGAGTTACCTTCTCAGGCAACTCTAATTCATTCCGTACTATTTTATAAATCTCTTACTCATCTTTCCTTGTATCACCGAAGAAAAAATCATTATCACCAAAAATACACCAATCCAAACCTTAGTCAAAGACGGCAAGAAATAGTCTAGTCCTCCAATTACAACTCCAATTATACCTAGTATCAAATTGAATTTACCATTAAACGCAATGTACCCATTTATATCTTTTGCATTACTTCTTTCAACGTTTTTTCTCAATCCCTTACTAAAAAGTACAAGTACTCCAAAAATTATGTATACTATACTTGCTATTTCTATTATTATAGTTGTAAGCTTCATTGATAATCCCTCCATCTAATATAATTCCAATAATTATACATTTATTATACAACATAAAATATTAAATTTATATCTTATATTTTTTCATTTTGTATGTTGACATCTATGTAAAAGTGCCTTATAATTAACAATGTGCCACGGGGTGTAGCGCAGATGGGAGCGCGCGTGGTTTGGGACCATGAGGTCGCAGGTTCGATCCCTGTCACCCCGACCAAAAAGGAATTGTATTTATACAATTCCTTTTTATTTTATCCTTGTATTTATAATATTCAATATATCGTCAATAACCTCGCCGTACTGCTTAACTTTCTCTGTTAAATCACTATTCTCCTTTAACAATTTTTTATTTTCATTATTTTTATCTTCAAGCATTTTATCGAAGCTTTCAATAATTGAAGAAAACTCTTGATATCTATTTCTCAAACTATCTATTTCTTCCGAAAAACTATTTAATTTCTCTTTAACATTTTTTATTGTTTCTTCGTCTTTTGATGCATTTTCCTCTTCTGGCTCTTCATAAATCTTATCATCCTCGAATCTATCAACAACTGTAGTTCCTTCCATAGCAAACTTCAATTGCAATATCTTTAATCCATACTCTTGAGAAGCTGCCCAATTGCCTGAAAGTTCTTCTACATATTTAACCTTTCCAGCTAGATATGAAAAGTGCCTAGGATCTGAAGTATTATCGCTAGGATACCCTTCTGCTCCTGCATATAGCGCTAAATGGTCTAATTGCGCTGAAACACCGTCTTTCCAACTAGCAAACTTAACAAAAGAATCTGCACTATCATCTCTACCACTTGTACTTTTTAATCCTGCTGGATTCTTATAGTTTTCATCTATACTACCTTCAAATTTACCAAATCCAGTTTCTAAAGCAGCTTGTGCATATGCTATTGTAGGGTTTATATTTCCGTGAAATGAATATAAGGACCAATATAAATCAGCTAAAGATATAAATAGATCTGTTGCTTGATTATTTTTCGCCCACTGTTTAGCTTGATCCTTCAAACATGATGTTTTGGATATCAGAGATGTAAGTCTATTATCATTGGTATCACTTGAATCAGTATTCTCTTTATACGGTTTTCCTATATAGTCAAGAAATCCTTTGGCTATTGAAAGAGCAACTTTATCCTTAAAGCTATCTTCTCTTAACAATGCTTCTTCACTAGAATTGCTTATAAAGCATGTCTCTACCAATATTGCAGGCATATTAGTTTCTCTTAATACAGCAAAATTTGCGAATTTAACTCCCCTGCTACTTAAATTAATCTCATTCACTAGATTATCCAGAACTCTTTTTGCTAATAATTCTCCTTCTCCACCTTTTACTAATGCATATACCTCTGTACCATTGGCCGACTGAACATCTGCACTATTTATGTGTATACTTATAAAATATTTACAATTAGCATCATTAGCCAGTTTTGCTCTTTCTGAAAGCCCTAAGTAGGTATCATCATCTCTTGTTTGTTCCACTGTAACTCCATTTTCTCTTAAAATCTGTCCACATTTTTTAGCAATATAAATGTTACATTCTTTTTCCTGCAAACCTGTTGGGCCAATGGCACCCGGATCTCTTCCACCATGACCAGCATCCAATACTAAATCTATCATATATAAATTCATCTCCATATAATATTCAACTATTATATGTATATTTAAATAACTCAATATTATTAATTGTTTTTTCTTTTTCTTTCTAAGTTTTCATAAAAACTTTCTTCTTTTGATGCTGCTTTACACAAAGATATACAAAAAAGTACAACTAAGATTGAGAAAGCTGTTGCTATTATATAAAACATAAATATCACCTTTTCTTTGAATAATTCAAATATTGTAATTTCGCACTTATAGCTATAATTAGTGTTTGTAATTTAAATTATTTTATTCACATAAATTTATTATTTTTTTACAATATATGCTTAGGTTTAATGAATTAATTAACATTATAAAGAAAATAATATTAGTATATTTGTCATAAATATAATTATATTTATTATATTTACCATTTAATAATTAGGAGGAGTTCCATGAAAAAAGAATATGAAGCTTTGTTCAAGAGAATTGTTAAGGCATATTATGAAGATGACTTTGACAAAGTGGTGAACGAGATAATCAGCGACCCTAACTTTGATAGGGAAGAAGCAAAATCTATTATAGCTACATTATGCGGAGTGGATGTTGATAAAGATGATAATTACCTTTATAATCTAAAAAAAGCTATAACTGACTATAAGGTAAAAGAAAGAATAGTTGAAAAGGTTGGAAGCTGCTCAGATCATTGTAAGGATAAAGACTCAGGACTTACAAAGTGCCAATTAGCTTGCCCATTCAACGCTATTGTTGAAGATAAGAACTTTGGTAATACTTACATAGATGATACTCTTTGTGTTGAATGCGGACTATGTATTGATGCTTGTGATAGCGGTAATTTCATTGATAGAATAGAATTCATTCCAATCATGGAATTATTAAAAAACAACAAGAAGGTAATAGCTGCAGTAGCGCCAGCTATTTCTGGTCAATTTGGTGACGACGTAACCTTAGATCAGCTTCGTTCTGCATTTATAAAACTTGGCTTTTCAGATATGGTTGAAGTTGCATTTGCTGCTGATATGTTGACCATAAAAGAGGCTGCTGAATTTGATAAACACGTCAGTAAGGATGGAGGATTACTTATAACTTCTTGTTGTTGCCCTATGTGGGTTGGGATGTTAAAGAAAGTTTATAGCGATTTAGTAAAAGACGTATCACCTTCCGTATCACCAATGATTGCCGCTGGAAGATTAATTAAGACATTAAACCCTGACGCCAAGGTAGTCTTCATAGGACCTTGCATAGCTAAAAAAGCAGAAGCAAAAGATAAAGATATAGATGCTGCAATCGACTATGTACTAACCTTTGAAGAATTAAAAGGTATTTTCGACACTTTGGATATTAAGCCTGGTGAATTACACGGTGTTCCTTCAATTGAATACGCTTCAAGAGGAGGTAGACTTTATGCCAGAACTGGTGGAGTATCAATAGCTGTTTCTGAAGCAATTGAAGAACTTTTCCCAGAAAAGCACTCAATTTTTAAAGCTGTTCAAGCAAACGGGGTAAAAGAGTGTAAAGCAATACTTGAAAAAGCTCAAGCAGGTGAAGTTGATGCAAACTTTATAGAAGGTATGGGGTGCATAGGAGGCTGTGTAGGTGGACCAAAAGCTCTAATACCAAGAGAAAACGGAAGAGAATTTGCCAATAAGGTCGCATATGATTCCCCAATAAAAGTAGCTACACATAGTGATATAATGGCTCAGGTATTAAAAGAACTAGGGATAAACTCATTAAAGGACTTTCAAGATAAGCAAAAAATAGAAATATTCGAGAGGACCTTTTAAAGACTATAGAAAATAATTTATACTTTAAAAACCACTATCAAATTGGATTATCCAAGATATTATGATAGTGTTTTTTTTTATCTTCAAACCATTGATAGTCCATCCTCCCCCAAAATTGCAACTATATCTTTATAATCCATCCTTTCTAGTTAGGTTCTTAAGTATTTCTCATTGGGACTGTAATCACCTACCTATTGGATATCAATATGTAAATTTTACATTGCTATATTTATTAATTTGAACTAAAATTATTATACAAGCTTCCATATGTATTTAACATTCTATTTTACAATTTATATAGTGAATTTTGTACAACCTTCATATTAGCTTGTTCTTCATAATAGTTTTATTTGAGGTATTAATGAATATTAATGAGGTGATTTTTAATAATGTTTAAAGATATAAAGGCAGCAATATTTGATTTAGATGGTACTCTGATAGATTCAATGTGGATATGGGAAAAAATTGATACTGATTATTTAATAAATAAGGGGTATGTAAAACCTGAGAATCTTAAGGATGAAATAGGTCATCTTAGCTTTGAGCAAACAGCTATCTATTTTAAAAACAAATTTAATATCTCAGATACAGTAGAAGATATTATGAAAGAATGGCACTCTATGGCCGTTGCACACTATACTAAAGACGTAAAATTAAAACCTGGTGCAAAGGATTTTTTAATGAAGCTTAAGTCTTTAAACATTAAAATAGGACTTGCTACATCAAATTCTCAAGAGTTACTTAAGGCCGCATTAGAGGCTAATGGAATATATGAATTGTTCGATACCATAACAACTACTGATGAAGTTTCCAGAGGTAAAAACTTCCCAGATGTGTATCTGTTATCAGCTAAAAAATTAGGTGCTAACCCCCATGAATGCGTGGTTTTTGAAGATATTCTTCCTGCAGTTCAAGGCGCTAAGGCAGCAGGCATGAAAGTTGTAGCTGTTTATGATGAGTCTTCAAAAGATGATAAAGAAAAGGTAATTTCTTTAGCTAACAACTATATTGAAAGTTACTTAGATATTGTTATATAACTCCCCTGGATTTGTATAAACATGTCTAATACTACACTATTAAAAACTCCTGATTCTATTTAGGAGTTTTTATATTTTTCTTATTTTTACTAATTACATGTTTTTAATATTATAATTAGGACAAAATATTAAAAATAAGGTTTTTTTATCTTTGCATACAATGATGCACCAATTGCAAATAAAATCTATTCATCAAGTAAAATGCCATTAATAGTTAAGATGCTTTTTGATGTGTTTTTAAATCATAGAAGCCGGTCATGGTGATAGAATTTAAAAGCAACAAATTTTACTCTGATGTAGTACAACTATATAAAAGAAAGGTATGTTAATGAAATCTAAAAATTCTATTACTAAAAATATTTTTTATAAATTATTACTGAATATATTTAATATAGTAGTCCCGCTTATAATAGGACCATATGCCGCTACAGTAATTGGGCCAAAATACTTAGGTCGTATATATTATAGTGAGGCAATATATGTTTACTTTTTAATAATCGCAACCTTCGGTATATATAATTATGGACTTAGAGAAATTAGCAGGATTAGAGATGATAAAGAAAAACTTTCAAAATTATTCACTAGTTTATTTTTAATAGGCGTTATATCTAACACTTTATCATTAATTATATATATCTTGTTTGTATTTGTTAATTATTCATCACAACCTCAATTCCCAGTGCTCTTAATCTATGGTTTTACACTATTTAGTAACATATTTTATGTCGAGTGGCTATGTGAAGCAACTGAAAGTTTCAATTTTATAACTATAAAGACAATCATACTAAGAATATTTTACATAGTGCTTTTACTATTACTTGTTAAGAAATCTTCGGATTATTTAATATATGCAGCTTTAAATTCACTATTAGTCTTCTTCAATTATGTTTTCAGCTTTGTTTATATAAAGAAAAATATAAAATTTAATTTTAATAATCTGCAATTAAGAAAGCATATTAAACCGCTCCTAATCATTTTAATTATGTCAAATGCTTCTATTCTGTATAATCAGCTAGATAAATTATTACTTGGTTCTTATGTAAGTGAAATATCTGTTGGTTATTATAATATAGGTCAGATATTATCAAGCATAGTTAATACTATGCTTCTTTCTATAATACTTGTTACTATACCTAGATTATCAAATGTTATTGCATCAAATGGAGATGAAGCTTATGAGACCTTGTTAAACAAGGTAACTAATACCTATCTAGCTTTTCTCTTTCCTGCTGCAATAGGTATGATGGTCTTATCCAAAGAAATAATATTATTATTGTATAAATCGACTTATATTGAATCTGTAAATGTTCTTAGGATATTTAGTGTGTTTATAATATTAAGTGGACTTGATTTCTTATTAGTCAACAGCATTTTCTATGTGAAAAAGCAAGAAAAACTTGCTATGATTATAGTTGCATCTTTCGGCTTAGTAAATTTATTATTGAAGATAATACTGATTTATAGCAACCACTTAAATCATGTTACTACCATAGCTTCTACAACTACTGTAGAACTTGCGTTGGTAATAGTAGAGTATATAGTGATAAAAAAGTTTCTTAAAGTTAATTTGAATTTAATTTCACCAGAAAAAGTGAGATACTTACTTACTTCACTTTTATTTATACCATTATCTTTTATGGTAAAATTATTAATACATAACATTATATTAATAATCCTTATCACTATGTCTTTGTGCACATTAGTTTATTCATTAATTCTACTTTTCCTTAGAGATGAGTTTTTGCTCGAAGTACTAGAAAAGTTTAAAGTCAAATTAATAATAAATAAGCTTAAGCAATACAAAAAATAGTTTATTTATTGATAAAATCACTAAGTTTATGTCTAAATTAACTTTTACACTTTAATATAAAGTAAAAAGGAGTCTACAAAAAAGTAAACTCCTTTTTACACTTAATACCCAATAGCAGCAAGTTACTATAAGTAATTTAAATCTTATCTATGAATTTTCTTGCGTATACAGCTACTTTGCTATTAGACTCATAAATAATAGCTATTAAACCCCATGCAATAAAAATATATTGAAAAGGAAATATCTGCAACTGAGTTCTTAAAAACCACCCACCATATTGTATTTTATAAATTAATATAAATCCAAAAAACATAAAGAAGGTCGTAATTACAAAACTCACATCTTTTCTCAAAGCTTTAATCATACCTAATGCCATTATAGGAAACGTCACTACTAAAAAAATTGTTTCTGGATACATAATACGTAATATCATATATTTATATGAATTATATATTGTGCCACCAATATTTATTAGAAAATCTAAGTTAACTAAACTTAATATAACTCCGGAAAAAGCTTTTGCTATTCCTTGAGATAATATGTACCCCTTAATCATATTAAATATACTAAAGCCATACAATTTTGAGGACATAAAAATCAATCCACAAACTAGAGCTGCCATAGAAATCAATATTGCTACTATATTAATTTTTTTATTAATCAAGAATCTTACTATTAAATACAAAGTTATCAGCATTAAGGTCAATAATAATGCATATCTTCTTAAAAACCATAAACTTATTACTAATAATATAGCTCCTACTATACTAAATATCTTATTTTTAAATTTATTACTACATACTACAATATAAAATAATAAGAATATATTAATAGATATAAATATATCCCTCAAGGCAAAAGCAGAGAAAACTGCAAAAGTTGGCATTATTGCTATAAGAATAGAACTCATCTTAGCTATCTTCTCATTATTAGTGATAGTATAAGCAAAATTAAATATCAATAGTACAAAAATAACACTGAACAATATATTTATAAGCTTAACAGTTATAAATATATCACTATTGTTTATAAATTTTATAGAACCTATAAAAAAATTATAACCATATTGATTAATCCCGGTTATAGTTTTCAAATTGGGCCATTTAAAGTTTACAAGGGATTGGTATATGTAATCCCCAGTAGAATAATAAAATATTTCATCTGTCTGTGTATATGATAAAAATGTTCTGTATTTTATAAAATTATAGAACATTATTACTATGGAAACTAAAACTCTTAAGATTAAAGCTAAGCATGTTATTTTAATTAACGAATTTTTATATTCTTTATTCTTTTTTAATATATGCGCCACTATTGAAAAAGAAATAACTGAACATAATAGAATTGCAAATAATCCATAAGCTGTAGCTGTTGCAAACAAAATTACACTAGTAATAAAGAACATATTTTCATGATCACCTTTTATGTAAACCACGTTAAACAAAAATATTAAAGCAATTGAATAGAGTATTCCTTGCATAATACTTATAATAACTGTACTCAATCTTACATTTTTATACTGTATTTCATTATTATCTAGCGGTGATATATGAAAAACTTTATTGTTCTGATTTATTGTTTCAACATAATAGTCGTAAACATTATCAATTTCTTTATTGCTTAATCCATTAATTGAATTAAATCTAATTCTATATCTAGCTTTAACACCTTCCTCAGGCAAAATATTTATTTTAAATTTTGATATATATTTCTCGCAAAACTCATCATTTAAGATATTTATATCTTTTATCAATGATTTATCCACATTATCTGAAAGATTATTTTTACTATCAACTGTATATAGTTTAAAGCGCTTGTATTGCTCCACATTAGTATTTCTTAGAGAACCAAATATTACTGATAAAATGCAAATTACTAAAATGCAAAAAATCATTTTATATGTTTTGTTATTCATTACTTTCCCCTTTTAGCTTAGGAATTTCTTTGTTTAATCCGTTTAGTATCTTATCCTCTTCATAATTATCAAATTTACCTTTTTTTATTAAAATACAAAAGTCATCTTCAACTTCTTTATTATCTTTATAAATAACATTCGCATCATATTTCAATAAATCACTTATCTCTGCCTCAAACGCAATCGCAATAATCGTTTCATCTTCACCAATTATATTTTCCAATGGTTTATATACATAAGGTTTATTGTTATCTTTCTTATAGTTATCAATCCATATAGAAGTGTTAGGAGTAAATAATAAAATTTTATTATTAAATTGATTACTTTTATCATTTAATAATCTTTCTATATCTAAATATGTTAATCTAATTCCATTTCCCTTCTTAGTTATTGAGTATAACTTTTCCTTTCTCAGTTTGTAGATATTATACTGCTGTCGTTCTTCTGTACTTATACATGAATTGTACTTCAACTTTATATCTGCATTGCTCTTATCGTCAGTTGTAATGTATACAGATGTATTATCAATTTTTATACCATTATAAACAGCCATAGTCATTTCTATTCTATCATTATTACAAAATACACTTATGCTCTCTCCTACTACCTTACCGTTTGGCTTTACATTTATAAGAACGGCAACAAAAAATACTATTGTAAATATAATTAATACTATCCTGTTACTTTTCATACTCTTCTCCTAATAAGTTTGCCTTAACAATAGTTTTTACAATTTAATTGTTCTTTAGTTTTCTTTTAATGATTATTTCCTATTTATTTGCTTATATACCTATACATTCATAAAATAATTAGAATAAATTATGTTTTAGCTGTTACTGTATTAAAGAGTTTTAATATGCCTTAAAATAAAAAATGCTAGTAGAACTTTTATTTCTTACTAGCATTTAATCTATTTATCTTTTTTATATAGTAACCAACCTAGGGTACTAGCTATTGTCCAATACTTTTTATCTATTAGATCGTTTTTTAATTTCATCAAGCTAGATTTCTTATGGAAACCGAACCTGAAATAATTAGCCTTATACCTGATTAAAATCTTATTTGGCAATTTATAAGAGGATATCAAGTTATAAGCATGCACAGTTCCATTTATATTTTTTAATCTAACATTAAATGAATTTTTACTTAATCCATCTTCTCTATATTCACATAGATAAACAACTTTATTAACCCATCTCATTTTATAGCCCTGCTCAGCAATTTTTAAGAAAACTACAATTTCAGTCATAAAGTTCTCACCTTCAAACACCGGAAACTTATATTTCTTAAATATCTCGGTAACATATATCTCGGCCTTATCTTGGGTATATCCCATATTAAATGAGAAGTCAATATAATCGGCATCAATGAAGTCTTCATTTAATGTTTTTGTGATAGATTGCTTATCGAATCCTCCTTTTAGAGCTCCAATTCCTGAATACTCACTTCTTTCATTAACAGGTATACTATTCCATGCATCTACTATAGTTTTTAATGCATCTTCTGTTAATATATCATCTGAGTCAACTACGAAAAAGAGTTCACCACTCGCTATATCTGCTCCTTTGTTCATAGCAACATGTTTACCCATATTGTTTGACTTTACATATATAATCTCAATCAATTTATCGGCTTTCAATTTTTCCACTATCTGCTCTGTATTATCAATAGATCCATCATCATATATTATCCATTCAAAGTTCTTATGAGTTTGCTTTATTAATGATTCGTATAAATTAGTTAATAATTCACCTCTATTATAGGTAGGAGTAAATACAGTTATATCTTTAATCATTTCAATTCCCCCAATTTGATAAGGTACTTTACTTTCTTATTGCCTTCTTTAATTTGTACATAGAACAAATTAATGGTATCTCTAAATACAAATGAACATATTGAGATATCTTAAGCATAAAATTGTTAATCCAATTATTACCTATATAATTTTTAACATAATAGGTTTGAGATTTCATATAAATCTTATAATCCAGCTTCTTCTTCTTTACATTTGATAATTCGTTATCTTTAACATCATGTTTATGTATGTAAGACTCAGAAATCAATATCGCTGATTTTAAATCTCTTTTTTTTATTTTTCTACCCAGTATATCTTCCTCAAAATACAAAAATACATTTTCGTCTAAATACCCAAATTCTTTAAAAATATCATTTTTCATGATAAAAAAGGAACCTGGCATAACTTCAGTATATCCGATTTCACAATCATCTTTATCAAGCTCTATCTCACTATATGATTTTGATATCTTTAATACCTTTGATAATAAGCTGCTATTAGCTAATATTAGACTCTTAACATCATTAACTCTCCATCCCAAATTATTAAAAACTAACTTACCATTTAATAGAGTCACTCCAGTTATCCCAGCTAAATCACTTCTTTGTGCTAACTTATTACATATTTTAGTCAGCATTGCTTTTGTATTTAAAAAAACATCAGGATTCATTATTCCAATATATTTAATACCGCTGAAGTTTTTATTAGCAAATCTTATTCCTTCATTATTACCGTAAGAATATCCACCATTTCTCTCCGTCTTTAATAGATATACATTATCAAATGAAGATACACTTTTAGATATTTGTTCATAGGAATCATTTGGAGAATTATTGTCAACCACAATAATTTTAGCATTTATATTTAAGCTTATAAGATTATTTACGCATTGAATTGTCATATCATAATTTTTATAATTTAATATTATTAGCGCAAGCTCTTGAAGAATGTTATCATCCATTTATATACTCCTTTTAAATAACCGACACGTTTAAATAGATATTTTACCATAAACATCTTTCTTATAGTCTCTAATACCTTTTATAATCATTTTCAGCTTTCTTTTTTTATCTTGTTCGAAAAGTATTACTTTTAGAATTTCTGTATAAAAAGCTCTTTTATCAACCTTTATAAATTGGCTTTCTATTCCTTTATATTTATTCCATAAGTAAAATCTATTCCTAGTCATATAGTATCTTCTGATATAGTTATGATTGGTATATCCAGTTTTAAGTAAAAGAAGATCTTTTTCATCAGCATTTCCACAACGATGCAATAGTTTTGCACCATTTATTTGAATTAATTCATAGTTTAGATTTTTTAACTTAAAGCAAAAATCAAAATCAACACTATCAATAAACAACTTTTCTTCAAAATAATTAACCTCTTTAAAAACCTCTGTTTTTACCAAATTACCAGATGTAATGCACACATCAATTTGTTTATATGACTTATCATTCAAATCAGATTCTTTATCATTTTCAGAAATCTCAGTATAACCAGTTTCTATATGAACAGTAGTTAAACTAACAACCTTATTCTTCTTTTCATAATCTAGTGCTTCATATGTATTAATCATTGCTTCTACCATATTTGTAGTTGAGATACTATCATTATCCATAGTTAGTACCCACTTAGCTTTCAATTCCTCTGCTCTTTTAACACCACTGTTTAAAGCACTTGCAATACCAAGGTTTTCGCTATTATATATAACTTCTGTTTTCTCTCCACCTTCTAGAGATTTTAACACACTAATAGTTTCTTCATCTGATCCATTATCTACAATTATAACTTTATCCACCTGATCTACTATCGAATTAAAGCATTTTAAGAAATCCTCACCAATATTATAAGTAACAATCACGCAACAAACATCATTGTGCATACTTTTTTCTCCTAACTCTACAGTTTTCATACTTCTATGATTTATATACCTCAAACTATCTATAAATCAGTATTAAAATGATCTTTTTCGTGAAATCAACTCAGATCTCAACTCTTTTTATAATAACACATACACTAATATTAAAAAAGTCGCTGAAGTAACCTTCTTCAGTGAGCTTTTTTAACGCATCTGCCGTTTCGAATTTATATTAAGAAAATTGAGTAGGCTAATAAGTTTTATAATCTCCTATACAATAAAAAATGTTTTTCACCGTCCACGCAAATAAACTCAAATCATTTATAATCATTTCCTATTTAAATCAATTTAATCACAATAATGGAACTTTACACAACATGCTTAATAGTAAAATTTAAAGCTTATTACCCGATTAAAATATCCTAATAATAAGCTTTACTTTTAAGCATATAAGCATCAATAATTTTATATATTACATTTTAAAGTTTGTTAATTAGCTTTTTAAGCGTTCTTGCCAATCTACTATCGGAATCGTCAATCATTGCCACTAACCCCCATGCTATAAACATGTATTGAAAAGGGAATATCTGTAATTGAGTTCTTAAAAACCATCCACCATATTGCATTTTATATATGGCTATGAACCCTACAAACATAACTATTATAGTAATTACAAAACTGATATCCTTCTTTAACCCTTTGATGAATCCTAAGCACATAATAGGAAAAGATAAAATTAAAAATATCGTCTCAGGATATATAATTCTCAAAATCAATGATCTTGTTGATTTGTAGATAGTCTCACCACTGTTTATCAAGAAATCTAAGTTAACTATGCTTAGAATTATTCCTGAAAGGAATTTTAATATTCCTTGTGATTGCACATAAGACCTCAGCATGATAAATATATTAAAGGCATATATCTTAGATGCAACTACTATTAAACCTACAGCTAGTAATAAAATAGACATCAATATAGCTATTATATTTATCCTTTTATTTATTAGAAATCTTATTACTACATATAAAGCTACTAACATTAGTACCAATAACAATGCATAATGTCTTAAATACCATAATCCAATCATTAAACTGAAGCATATAACAACATTTCTTATCTTGTTTGTTGATTTGTTCATTAAAATAACTTCATATAATATTAAAAATATAATTATTGAAATAAATATATCTCTTAATGCAAAAGATGAGAATACTGCAAATGTAGGCATTACAGCCATCATTAAAGCACTTATTTTAGCAACATCATAATTTTCTGTAACACTATAAACAAATTTAAATACCAGTAATACAAAAATAACACTAACTAAGATATTTATAATTTTAACACTCATAAAAATGTCGCCATGATTTATTAGCTTAACTACTCCCATGAACAAATTGTACCCATATTGGTCTATTCCTGTTATAGCTTTAAGATTCGGCCAAGCAAAGTTAACCAATGACTGATATATGTAATCGCTAGAAGAATAGTAGAATATTTCATCAGTTTGAGAATATGAGAGCAAAGTACTATATTTATAATAATTGTACATAAGCATTGCAGCAGTCACTAGAATTCTTACTACTAAAGCCAGTACCGATAATTTTATTAGAGTTTTTTTATATTCTTTGGCCTTATTTATTATGTTGTAGCAAATTATTACGGCAAGTGCTACTGCTAATACGGCAGCAAATAAATTAAACACTTTTGATATCAAAAATACCACTATGCTTAAAGCTCCAAATATATTTTCATTTATGCTTAATGGCTTTATTATTCTATATAAAAATAATAATATAAATGAATAAAGTAAAGCTTGTCCAATATTAATAAGCGTAGAGTGGAGCATTATATTTGTGTATTCAACATTATCATACTCAGCAGGTGAAATATGAAAAGCAACACTACTTTTTTTCAGCATATTAACATAATCATCATAAACCTTACTCATTGCTTGACTATCTAGTCCACCTTCTGAAGTAAACCTTATTCTATACCTTGCATTAATTCCTTCTATTGGTAACACATTAACCTTAAAATCGCCTTTATAACTTTGGCCAAAGTTTTTATTAAATACATTTAATTTTTTTAGAACTGCTTTATCAACAATATCAGAAACATTATTATCAGAATCTATTGAGTATAACTTAAAAACTTTATATTGTTCAACGTCATTTTTCTTTAAAGTCCCTACTAATACGGACAATATAGAAATCACTATAATACAAAGAATTAACTTGTATTTATAATTAATCTTATTTACCATTATTATCCCCTTTAAGATCATCAATCTTCTTCTTTAAATCACTATATATTTTTTCCTCTGTATCTTTCTTAAATAAACTCTTTTTTATTAGAATACTTAAAGTATCTTTAATCTCATTATCATCTTTATTAATAGTATTTAAATCATAATTAGCCATATTGTCTATTTCTGATTCAAACAAAATCCCTGTAACCGTTTCATCGCTATTTATAATCTTTCCTACGCCATCATATATATATACTTTACCATTAGTCTTTTCTTTTTCAAACCAATGACTTGTGTTAGGCGTAAATATTAAGATATCATTATTAAAAGAATCTTCCCCACTATTTAGATGTTTTTTAATTTCCGAATAATCTAGCTTCTTTCCAAGTCCCTTTTTGTCTACGGAATATAAGTTTTCCTCTTTTAAATTGTATATATCGTACATAGCTTTTTCTTCAGTTGTTACTACTGATGCATATTTTAACTTTACATCTGAACTATCTTTGTAATTCTCAGTGTAAAACATGTTTACACCATTCTTTTGTAAGGAGTCTTGCAAAGCTAAATTAACTTCCAATCTACCAGCATCAGAAAATACACTTACTTTCTTTGCTTCAGTACCCTTTCTTGGTACTACATTAATGAAAACAGCGACTAAAAATACCAATGTAAAAATCCCTAGAATTATTTTATTTTTCTTCATAGACTTCTCCTACCTAATACTTTTTGATAATACTTTTCGAGATTTTTAACATAGTCATCTATATTATAATTCTCCTTTAAATAGTTATAGGCATTACTTTCTATACTACTACGAATATCAGCATTATCATATATATATAACATACTATTTACTAATTCCTCTTCCGATCTTTCGCTTATCATTATACCATTTTCTCCATTCTTTATTAACTTTGCAAGTCCTGCAACTGGAGTTGATATAACCAATTTCTTCATTGCCATAGCTTCTAAAACTGCGATAGGTAGCCCCTCTCTTACAGATGGAAGAACGAAGCAGTCAAAAATATTCATATAATCGTAAACATTCTTCTGATATCCAGCAAAGATCACTCTATCCTCCAAATTCAGTTGTTTAGTAAGTTCTTCTAATTGTTCCCTTTCATCTCCATCTCCGACTATTAGTAGCTGCGCATTTTCATTAGTCTTAGCAACAACTGAAAAGCTTTTTATCAACAAGTCCGCTCCCTTAACAGCTATAAGCCTTCCTAAGAATCCAAAGATGAACTTTTCCTCATTTATTCCAAGCTTCTTCTTAAACTCACTTTTATCACTTACTACAACCTTGTTAAATTCGTTAAAATTAAATGCGTTATCCAAGTAAACTATCTTATCTCTATCTGCAGATGTATTATTTTCTTCATAATAATCTTTTACTAATTCAGAGCAAGCAATAGACAGATCATATCTATTTCTAAAATAAGCATCTATAGATTTCATTATTTTATTAGTCTTCATCCATGTATACGTGACATGAATATGTGATATCATAGGAACTCCATGCCTTTTAGCTGCTATATATGATGCTATCGAAGGCTTCACATCATGTCCATGCACCAAATCTATATTGTATTCTTTTATTAACTTACTTAGTTTATTTATTTCAAATGGATTTAACTTATTTATATTTATTATAAAACTTTTAATCCCCTTCTCTTCATAATATTTCTTTAGTTCTTCTCCTGAGCAAACTGCATAGCATTGATAATTTTCGTTAAGATTTGTACTAATATCTGCTATTACTTTCTCAGCTCCACTTAATCTCCCAGTGGCTACCACATGAAGAATATTTATCTTACTCATATTTTCCTCCTATATATATATCATACATCATCTTCTCATTATTTTTAGTTTATCCCTTAATTGTACAACAAACTCTCTTGCAATCCAATTATTAATATTTTTCCTTGTTTCTCGTTGATATCTTATTAAATATAAAAAGATATACAAATGCATATCTCTTTAATTAATATACCAGTATTGGATTTTAATATCAATAATTATAGCATTATTTGTGACTATATCCTATGAAACCCACATAATATATTATATAAATGCATATTTATAAACGAAATATTTCATCGATAATCTTAATAAAACAAAAAAATACGCCCACAAATAAATCCAACAGATCTTGTGAGCGTAAAATAACAATTATTTATTTTCTTTCAACACCATACTTAGAAGCTAATTCTTGAACAAAATCAAGATATTTTCTTTCTTGTCTTTGTTGAATTAATTCATTTACTACATCCTTCTTTACTTCATCAAAGCTTTTAACAACCGCTGAGTTCTTTGAAGCTACCTTTATTAAGTGGAACCCAAATTGAGTTTTTACTGGTTCACTTACTTCACCTACAGGTAAATTAAATGCTGCTTCTTCAAACTCTGGAACCATCATTCCCTTAGAGAACGCTCCCAAATCCCCACCTTGTTCGCTTGAAGGACAAGTTGAATACTCTGATGCTGACTGTTCAAAAGATTTCTTACCAGAAAGTATATCTTCTCTTATTTCCTTTAATTTATCTTCAGAATCTAAAAGTATATGCTTAGCTGAAACAGTCTCAGGTTCCATATAAGCTTCCTTATTTTCTTCATAATACTTAAGTGCTTCTTCATCTGTTACAGTTACTTCCGAAAGAACCTTATTGATTATTATTTGAGTCAATATGTCTTTCTTAACTTTTTCCATTTGGCTTAAAAATTCTTGAGATTTATCAAATTCATTATCTACACCAAACTTATATAATAATTCAAAGCTTATAACTTGCTCTAATAATTGTTTTCTACCCATTTCACTGGCAAAAACGCCTCTTCTATTTTCAGGGTATCTTTCTATTACTTCCGTTAGATCTCTTTCAGTTATTTCATTTCCGCCAACTATAGCTAGTATATTCTTATCCATAAATAATCTCCTTTTCTCAGTAAAACTTTAATCTTTATAATCATATCACAAATAGATTAATATTCATATTTTTTATTGTTTTCATTAAAGATTAGCCTAAACATTTTAAATTACTAGTTTTAGCTATCGTTAATTTTTATACTCTTCTCTAAGATAAAAAAAGTATTTAATAAATTAATAATTGGAGCTGAAGCTTATATTATATAATTATCTTGTTGATATATAATAATTATTCTTATATAATAATTAAAAAAGACTATTTGGAGGTGCTAGATACCAATGGAATTAAATACATTAGCTAAAGATTTTTCTATCGTAGGTTCCGATGGGAATATTCATAAATTAAGTGATTATAGAGGCAAGAAAGTAATACTATATTTCTATCCTAAAGATAATACACCTGGCTGCACAAATCAAGCTTGTGATTTTAGAGATAATTATCAGCAAATCTCAGACTATAATGCTATAGTCTTAGGAGTTTCTAGAGATTCTCTAACTTCCCATGATAAATTTATAACTAAATTAGGATTGCCTTTTATACTATTAAGTGATGAAAATCAAGAAGTATGTAACATGTATGATGTCATAAAAGAAAAGAATATGTATGGCAAGAAGTCTCTTGGAATCGAAAGAAGTACTTTTTTAATTGACGAAAATGGAATACTAATAAAAGAATTTAGAAAAGTTAAAGTCAAAGATCATATAAGCGAAGTACTAGAAATCCTAAAAGCCATGTAAAATATGTATTTATATGCTTATGTATATGAATGAAGGCTAAGAATTGACTTAATTCTTAGCCTTCATTTATAATCATGAAAATCATCTATAATATTTCTTTAAAATATAAAGAAAGCATAGTACTAAGTACTATGCTTTTGGTGGCCAGACCAGGAATCGAACCAGGGACACGAGGATTTTCAGTCCTCTGCTCTACCGACTGAGCTATCTAGCCACATTTACCTAGCGACCACTTACTCTCCCACACAGTCGCCCATGCAGTAC
>NZ_JAENHN010000022.1 GCF_016595795.1 Clostridium yunnanense | reverse complement strand
GCAGTAGATAGCTATATCCCAACACCAGAAAGAGCAACAGATAAGCCATTCTTAATGCCAATAGAAGATGTATTCACAATCACAGGTAGAGGAACAGTTGCAACAGGAAGAGTTGAAAAGGGAATACTACATGTAGGTGAAGAAGTAGAAATAATCGGTTTATCAGAAGAAAGAAGAAAGACAGTAGTAACAGGAATAGAAATGTTCAGAAAGTTACTAGATGAAGCACAAGCAGGAGATAATATAGGGGCTCTTTTAAGAGGTGTTCAAAGAACAGACATCGAAAGAGGTCAAGTATTAGCAAAAACTGGATCAGTAAACCCACACAACAAGTTCGTAGGTCAAGTATACGTACTTAAGAAAGAAGAAGGCGGAAGACATACACCATTCTTCGATGGATACAGACCACAATTCTATTTCAGAACAACTGACGTAACAGGATCAATCAAGTTACCAGATGGAATGGAAATGGTTATGCCAGGAGACCACATTGACATGAACGTTGAACTAATCACTCAAGTAGCGATGGATGAAGGATTAAGATTCGCTATAAGAGAAGGTGGAAGAACTGTAGGTTCAGGTGTTGTTACTAGCATTATCGGTTAAGATCATCTTATGTGAGGGCTGGGTTTGATACCTAGTCCTTTAAATAATCATGATTTCTTGACAGGATACGCTATTTATGATAAGTTAATTGAGTAACAAACTCATTATAAAAAAAGAGTTTATTTTTTTATGCCCATTATTTATTTGACTGGAGGTGCAGATCATGAGAGTGAAAGTAACTTTAGCATGCACAGAATGTAAGCAAAGAAACTATAATTCAATGAAGAACAAGAAGAATGACCCAGATAGATTAGAAATGAAGAAATACTGCAAGTTCTGCAAGAAGCATACTCTTCATAGAGAGACAAAGTAATTAAATTTTACACACTTTGTTTAAGGATGTGAATTTATGGCTGTAAATGGGAATATTAAACAGGCTGGAGCTAAAAAAGAAGCTGGCTTATTTAAGTTTTTAAGAGAGGTTAAGGCTGAAGTTAGTAGAATAACTTGGCCGTCTAAAGACGAATTAAAGAAGGCGTTTATAGCAGTAGTGTTTTTCGCTGTAGTATATATGATACTAGTTGGCGGAGTGGACTTCATATTAAAAAACCTCTTTGATTTACTTTTTAAACTTAAGAAATAAGAGGGAGGTTGGATGGATTTATATCCATCTGATAAATTATGAGTGAAAGAGCTAGATGGTACGTAGTACACACATATTCTGGCTATGAGAATAAGGTTAAAGCTAACCTTGAAAAAGCCATTGAAAACAGAAATCTTCAATCATTTATTCAAGACGTTCAAGTACCGATGGAAGAAGTTATTGAAGAAAAAGATGGTAAGCAAAAAGTAACTCAGAAGAAGAAGTTCCCAGGATATGTGTTAGTGAAAATGATGATGACTGATGACTCGTGGTATGTAGTTAGAAATACTAGAGGAGTTACAGGATTCGTTGGACCTGGATCAAAACCAGTGCCGCTTACCGATGAAGAGGTAGAATCTATGGGAGTAAATGAAGCTCCAATAGAAATTAACTTAGAGGTAGGAGAATCAATTAGGATTGTTTCTGGTCCTTTAAAAGATTTTATGGCGACTATTCAAGAAATAAATCCGGAAAAGCACAAGGTTAAGGCCTTGGTTGATATGTTTGGCAGAGAGACTCTTGCTGAACTAGATTTCCATCAAGTTGAAAAATTAGATTAACAATCAGACTAACGTCTTAATCAAGTGGGAGGGCGTATGTCCGAAATTACCACAGTATAGGAGGAATAACTCATGGCTAAGAAAGTAACAGGAATGATTAAATTACAACTTCCTGCAGGAAAGGCAACACCAGCACCACCAGTTGGGCCAGCTTTAGGACAACACGGTGTAAACATTATGGGATTCTGTAAAGAATTCAATGCAAAAACAGCTGATAAAGCTGGTCTTATAATACCAGTTGTTATTACTGTATATCAAGATAGATCTTTCAGCTTTATTCTTAAAACTCCTCCAGCTGCCGTTCTTATAAAGAAGGAGCTAGGATTAGAAAGTGGTTCAGGAGTACCAAACAGAACTAAAGTTGGTAAGATAACAAAAGAACAAGTTAGAAAAATAGCTGAATTAAAGATGCCAGACTTAAACGCTGCATCAGTAGAAGCTGCTATGAGCATGATAGCAGGTACTGCTAGAAGCATGGGCGTAGTTGTAGAAGAATAATATTCACTTAATCGGTGGGAGGTACTTACCGTTAATACCACAAAGGAGGCTTATATAAATGGGTAAGAAGTACGTAGAAAGCGCAAAGTTAGTTGATAAGAGCGCATTATATTCACCAGCAGAAGCTTTAGAATTAGCAATAAAGACAGCTAAAGCTAAGTTTGATGAAACTGTAGAAATTCATGTAAGATTAGGGGTTGACCCTAGACACGCTGACCAACAAGTTAGAGGAGCTGTTGTTCTTCCACACGGAACTGGTAAGAGTGTTAAAGTATTAGTTTTTGCTAAAGGCGATAAAGCTAAAGAAGCAGAAGCTGCAGGAGCAGATTTCGTTGGAGCTGAAGAATTAGTTTCAAAGATCCAAGGCGAAAACTGGTTCGATTATGATGTAGTTGTAGCTACTCCAGATATGATGGGTGTTGTTGGTAGATTAGGTAGAGTTTTAGGACCTAAGGGATTAATGCCAAACCCTAAGTCAGGTACAGTAACATTTGATGTTGCTAAAGCTATAGCTGAAATCAAAGCTGGTAAGGTTGAATATAGAGTTGACAAAACTGCTATAGTTCACTGTCCAATAGGAAAGGCTTCATTTGGCGTAGAAAAGTTAGCAGATAATTTCCATACTTTAATGGAAGCTGTTATAAAAGCTAAGCCATCAGCTGCAAAAGGACAATACGTTAAATCAGTATCATTAGCAGCTACAATGGGACCTGGAGTTAAAGTTAACCCAACAAAAGTTTTAGAATAGTATTGACTTAATAATATTAATCTAGTATAATAATTTTTGTTGTTAAAAGAGAATAATATTTCCGTAGACAGTGGGTGCGTAAGCATAACGTAAAACAACCTGCCGAGGGTTCCAATACAGTGTTTGTAATGGTCTTTTCGTATCTACGGAAAGACCTTTCTTATTTATATAAAGCAGTTTTAGACTGTGAGGAGGTGGACACACAGTAATGAACAAGAATAGAGAATTAAAAGAAGCAAAAGTTGCTGAAATTAAAGAAAAGTTAGAAAAAGCTCAATCAGTTATTCTTGCAGACTATCAAGGTCTAACAGTTGAAGAAGACACTGAATTAAGAAAAGCATTAAGAGAAGCTGGTGTAGAATATAAGGTTTATAAAAACAGTATGGTAACATTAGCAGCTAAAGAGCTTGGCCATGAAGGTATAGTTCAATACTTAGAAGGACCAGTTTCAATAGCATTCGGATACGAAGATGTTACAGCTCCAGCAAGAATTTTAGCTGATTTTGCTAAAACTCATAAGAAACTTGAGCTTAAGGCTGGTATAGTTGATGGAGAAATATTTGATCAAGATAAGGTTAACCAACTTGCATCAATACCATCAAAAGAAGTTCTTATTGCAAAACTTCTTGGAAGCTTCAAGGCTCCAATATCAAACCTTGCTTACTTATTAAGTGCTATAAAAGACAAGAAAGAAGCAGAATCTGCTGAATAGTCTTTAAAAAAACTAAACTATAAAATTAACTGAAAAATTTCGGAGGTGCGAATAATGAATAAGGAACAAATCATTGAAGCTATAAAGAATATGACTGTTTTAGAATTAAACGACTTAGTAAAGGCTTGCGAAGAAGAATTTGGAGTTAGCGCTGCTGCTCCAGTTGCTGCTGCTGGTGCTCCAGCTGCTGCTGCAGAAGAAAAGACTGAATTCGACGTAGTATTAGCTAGTGCTGGTTCAGAAAAGATAAAGGTTATAAAGGCAGTTAGAGAAATAACTGGTCTTGGATTAAAGGAAGCTAAGGAAATAGTTGACGGAGCTCCTAAGACACTTAAAGAAGGCGTTTCAAAGGAAGATGCTGAAGCTATGAAAGCTAAGTTATCTGAAGTTGGAGCTACTGTAGAAGTAAAGTAGTTTTTTAAGATAAAGACACTACTTAAGTGGTGTCTTTATCATTTTGTATAATAATTATAATAGAGGTTTAGTTTTAGTATTGGTAATTATCATATGTAAATCCACAAAGACATATTGACAAGAAAAGTGTTAGGTGATATCGTGGTTTAAGGAATATATATGGATTGTTACTGATAAGCAGGCAATACCTAAATTAAAGAGAACTATTAAATTGAGATAGTTAATTTTAATTTAGGTATTTTATTAATTTAGCTGTTAAATAAGTTAGGATGGAAGTGGGGCAATCTATGATCATAGAAAAGATATTGAATAACAATGTTTTGATTACTGTAGATCCCAAAACAAGACGAGAAAAAATTCTCATGGGCAGTGGCTTAGGTTTTAAGAAAAAAGTAGGTCAAGAAGTTGATGAAGATAAAATTGAAAAAATATTCATAATGGATAATCTTAATGACAGTGATAAATTTAAAAAGCTTATACAGGAAATTCCTATAGAGATTATGCAGATAACTGGAGATATTGTTAAAAGAGCAGAAGAAGAGTTGAAATGTACTTTAGATGATCACATATATGTAGCGCTATCTGATCATATAGCCTTTTCTATTAAGCGACTTGCAAATGATATAGTTGTTAAAAACAACTTGCTTGTTGAAATCAAGAGAGTACATAGAAAAGAGTTTGAGATAGGTCAATGGGCTGTAAACTATATAAATGAAAAGTTAAAGGTATCTCTACCTTTAGATGAAGCTGGTTTTATATCTCTTCATATAGTTAATGCCAGTTATACTGACAATATAGGGGAGTCCTATATATTAACAAATGTTGTTAGAGATGTCCTTAATATAATTAGATATAACTTTTCAATAGAGTTTATTGAAGACGATTTAAATTACGATAGGCTTTTAACTCACCTTAAGTTTTTTGCAAAGAGGATAGTAACTAGTGAAAAGGATTTAAAGACAGACAATGAGTTTATTGATATGATTAGGCAAAAATATAAAGAGGCTTATAAGTGCTCATTAAAGATAAAGTCTTTTGTAGAAAGCAAGTATAATTATAATGTTGCAGAAGATGAATTAGTATATCTAAGTTTGCATATCCATAGAGTTATAAATGTCATAAAATCAAAGATTAGATAACAGGATTGTTACCAATCATGAATACAAGACCTAAGTTTATTACAAACTTTAATTCGATTATTTAATTGGATTGAAGGGGTATTTGTGATGAATTTGGGTTTTTTTATATATAGTATTTTTATGGTTGCTGTAAAGTGGTTTTTTGATTATTTAAATATATTTAAACAAGTGATATGTATATCGCGATTTGAAAGGAAAAAAATGAAAAAGATATTTGGAGTTTTACAACGTGTAGGGAAAGCGTTAATGCTGCCGGTAGCACTTCTTCCGGCAGCAGGAATATTGCTTGCTTTTGGGAATATGTTCAGAAATCCTTCGTTTCTAGATAAGGTTCCAGCATTAAATCAACACTGGTTTCAACTTATAGCATCAGTTATGGAGAACTCAGGAAGTGTGGTTTTTGATAATCTTGCATTATTGTTCGCTGTTGGTGTTGCTGTTGGATTAAGTGATGGAGAAGGTGTTGCGGGATTAGCTGCAATAGTTGGTTTTCTTATAATGAATGTTACAATGGGTACTTTCCTTGGTGTTGATTCAAGTATGCTAAAAGACCCAATGTATGCAAATGTACTAGGTATCCCAACACTTCAAACTGGAGTTTTTGGTGGGATAATTATAGGTGTAGTAGCATTTGTGTTATATAGGAAATATTATAAAATTGAATTGCCATCATATTTAGGTTTCTTTGCTGGGAAAAGATTTGTGCCAATAGTTACTGCAGCAAGTGCAGTAATAATAGGAGTTCTTATGACTTTCATATGGCCGCCTATACAATATGGATTGTTTGCGTTTTCAAGCGGAATGCTCGATACAAATAGGACGTTAGCAGCGTTTGTATTTGGGATAATTGAGAGAGCATTAATACCTTTTGGGTTACATCACATATTTTATAATCCATTCTGGTATCAGTTTGGTGAGTATACAAATAAGGCTGGACAATTAGTAATTGGAGATCAGAATATATTCATGGCTCAGTTAAAGGACGGAGTTCCTTTTACTGCAGGTACTTTTATGACTGGTAAGTTTGTATTTATGATGTTCGGGCTTCCAGCAGCAGCTTTAGCAATATATCAAGAAGCTAGGCCTGAAAAAAGAGCTGTGGTTGGTAGTATAATGATTTCTGCTGCTCTTACTTCATTTTTAACAGGTATAACAGAACCATTAGAATTCTCGTTCTTATTCGTTGCGCCTGCACTATTTGGTATACATTGCATATTTGCAGGGCTATCATTTATGACAATGAATATATTAAACGTAAAGATAGGCATGACATTCTCGGGGGGAGTAATTGACTACATACTATTTGGCGTTATACCTAATAGAACTCAATGGTGGCTGGTTATACCAGTAGGTTTGGTAATTTCTCTAATATACTATTTCGGATTTAGATTTGTAATAAGAAAGTTTGACTTAAAGACTCCTGGAAGAGAAACTGAAGATGAAAATTTTGCTTATATTGGAGATAATGATGATCTAGCTGCAGGGATACTTGCTGCACTTGGTAATAAGGATAATGTTAAAAGTCTTGATGCTTGTATAACGAGATTAAGAGTTACAGTAAATGATATGCAAAAGGTTGATATCAAAAGATTGAATAAATTAGGTGCTGCAGGAGTTATGCGGGTTGGTGATAATATTCAAGCTATATTTGGACCGACATCAGATATAATAAAATCACAAATAAGTGATATAATAGCTGGTAGAACTGGAATTAAGAATTTACATAAGCGGGATATGGTTGTGAATAAGGTGGTAGAATTTAAAGAAACTTTAAGTGATGATAGTATAGTAGTACCTATATCAGGAAAGTTATTAAACTTAAGAGAAGTACCGGATGATGTATTTGCATCAAAAATGATGGGGGATGGGTTTGCTATAAATCCAACTGATGGATTAGTAGTTGCGCCAGCAGATGGTGTTGTGGAATCGATATTTCCGACCAATCATGCGTTAACAATGACAACAGTTAATGGAAGAGATCTTTTAATTCATATAGGTATAGATACAGTTAATTTAAACGGAGAAGGATTTGAGTTGGTAGTAGAAGCTGGACAAAAGGTTAAAAAGGGAGATGCACTTGTAAAAATAGATTTAGATTATATAAAAGCAAATGCTAAATCTGCAATAACTCCTATAATATTTACCAATCTATCTGAAGATGAAGCTGTAAGTTTATCGTCAAAAAGTGATGTCGTAAATGGACAAAAAAATGTGGTTTATATAGTTAAAAAAGTAATGATGTCAGAATAGGTAAGCCTAGGGTGAAAACTCTAGGTTTTTTCATTGTATTATGAGGGTATAAAGTTTTTGAGTTAGTTAGACCTATATATTTTAATGGGGGGAGTTTTTTTGTGTAAATACAGTAAAAATAAAATTTATTTGTTTGCCGAGTTTTCCTCATATAAATTTGGAAAGGTAGATGCGTAATGAAGCTAACTGAAGAAGGTTGCACTGACAACTTCTTTACAAAAGCAAATCGAAAGTTGTATTAAGTTGTTAACTGAAAATTAATTTGATTAGCTTTAATGGAAATATTAACATGTATGTATGTGTTAAGTTTCATGATTTGATAAAATTAGAGATTTATAATAAAAAAATAAATTAGTTACTATTAACAGAAAAAGATTAGTAAATTTTGTTTGCAAAGTTGTCATAAATACATTATAATGTATTTTTATAAATTTAATTGACAACTATTCAATGTTATGGTAGTATATTTAATTGCATTGAAATATAACTTTTCGTATATAAATTGGAAAGTTATGAATTAAATTATAAAATTTAGGCAAAATAATTAGATGCAGTGTATTAACTCCAATAGCATTTTTATGTTTATTGGTTATTTTAGTTTATACAAGGGGTGAAAGTTGATGGTACATCCTGTCCAAAATGGAAAAAGAACTAGAATGAGCTTTGGAAAGGTAAAAGATGTTGCAGAAATGCCGAACCTAATTGAGGTGCAATTAGATTCATATCAGTGGTTTTTAGATGAAGGTCTTCAAGAGGTATTTGATGACATAAATCCGATAGGAAACTTTACTGGGAATCTTGTACTTGAATTTGTAGGCTACAAACTTGATAGAGATAATATCAAGTACTCTGTAGAAGAGTGTAAAGAAAGAGATGCAACATTTGCTGCTCCGTTAAAGGTTGCAGTAAGGCTCCAGAATAAAGAGACTGGTGAAATAAAGGAACAAGAAGTTTTCATGGGTGATTTCCCATTGATGACTGAACAGGGTACATTTGTTATTAATGGTGCAGAAAGAGTTATAGTTTCACAATTGGTAAGATCTCCAGGAGTATACTATAATTTCGCAGTTGATAAAAGTGGTAAGAAACTTTATTCTTCAACAGTTATACCAAACAGAGGTGCTTGGTTAGAGTATGAGACAGATTCAAATGATATTATCTATGTAAGAATAGATAAAACAAGAAAGTTACCAATAACAATCTTAGCAAGAGCTATGGGTTTTGGAAGTGATCAAGAACTTGTTGAATACTTTGGCGAAGATGAAAGATTTAAAGCAAGTATTGAAAAAGACAATACTAAGACAAAAGAAGAAGCTTTACTAGAAATATACAAGAGGCTAAGACCAGGTGAACCACCAACTGTTGATAGTGCAGTGTCACTTATAGATTCATTGTTCTTTGATGCAAAGAGATATGATTTATCAAGAGTAGGTAGATACAAGTTTAACAAGAAATTAGCAATCAACTTAAGAGTAGCAAATCAAATTGCTGCTAGTGATATTGTTAATCCTGAAACTGGTGAGGTTTTAGTTACAAAGGGTGAAAAGATATCAAGAGCTAAAGCAGAAGAAATTCAAGATTCAGGAATTAATTCGGTTGATATTATTGTTGATGATAAAGTAATTAGAGTAATAGGTAATCACTTTGTTAACATACATAAACAATTCGACTTTAACACTGATGATTTGAATATTAGAGAATTAGTTCATTACCCAACTTTAAAAGAAATTAAAGATAACTATTCAGATGAAGAGTCTATAAAGACAGCTATAAAGAAAAACATAAATAAACTTATACCTAAGCATATTGTAAGAGATGATATATTTGCTACAATAAGCTATGAGCTTGGTTTAGCTTGGGGTGTAGGATATGTTGATGATATAGACCACTTAGGAAACAGAAGACTTAGATCTGTTGGTGAATTACTACAAAACCAGTTTAGAATTGGTCTTTCAAGAATGGAAAGAGTAGTAAAAGAAAGAATGACTATACAAGATCAAGAAGGCTTAACTCCAGGTGGATTAATAAATATAAGACCTGTAGCAGCGGCTATTAAAGAATTCTTTGGTAGTTCACAGCTTTCTCAATTTATGGATCAGACAAATCCTCTTTCGGAATTAACTCATAAGAGAAGACTTTCAGCTCTTGGACCAGGAGGTCTTTCAAGAGAAAGAGCAGGATTTGAAGTAAGAGACGTTCATCATTCTCACTATGGTAGAATGTGTCCTATAGAAACTCCAGAAGGACCAAATATAGGTCTTATAAACTCACTTGCTACCTTTGCAAGAGTTAATGAGTATGGATTTATAGAAACTCCTTATAGAGTTGTAAACAAAGAAACAGGAAAAGCTACAGATGAAATAAGATATTTCACTGCAGATGAAGAAGATCAATATCTAGTTGCTCAAGCAAAGGAACCTATAGATGAAGAAGGTAACTTTGTTGATAAGAGAGTAACAGTAAGAGAAAAGGGAGAAGTTTTAGTTGTCCCTAGAGAAGAAGTTGACTTAGTAGATGTTTCTGCAAGACAAATAGTTTCAGTTGCTACTGCAATGATACCATTCTTAGAAAATGATGATGCTTCAAGAGCACTTATGGGATCAAACATGCAACGTCAGGCGGTTCCACTTTTAAAACCTGCAGCTCCTGTAGTTGGTACGGGGATTGAATTTAAAGCGGCAGTAGACTCAGGAGTTCTTCCTAAGGCTAGAAACGCTGGTGAAGCTATATACGTAAGTGCAAATGAAATTAGAATTAAGAGAGACTCTGATGGTGGAATAGACACTTATAGACTTCTTAAGTTTAAGAGAAGTAACCAAGGTACTTGTATAAATCAAAGACCTATAATCTCAAAGGGAGAGAAGATAGCTAAGAATCAAGTATTAGCTGATGGACCTTCTACAGACCTTGGAGAAATAGCTCTAGGAAAGAATATAAGAATTGGTTTCATAACTTGGGAAGGTTACAACTATGAAGATGCTATGCTTATTTCTGAAGAACTAGTAAGGGAAGATGTCTTCACTTCAATTCATATAGAAGAATATGAATGCGAAGCTAGAGATACTAAGCTAGGACCTGAAGAAATAACTAGAGATATACCAAACGTAGGAGAAGACGCTTTAAAGGATCTTGATGACAGAGGAATAATAAGAATTGGTGCTGAAGTTAGATCAGGCGATATTCTTGTTGGTAAAGTAACGCCTAAGGGCGAAACTGAACTTACTGCTGAAGAAAGATTACTTAGAGCTATATTTGGTGAAAAAGCTAGAGAAGTTAGAGATACTTCATTGAGAGTTCCTCATGGAGAAGCTGGTATAATAGTTGACGTTAAAGTCTTTACAAGAGAAAATGGAGATGAATTACCTCCAGGAGTAAATGAACTTGTAAGATGTTATATAGCTCAAAAGAGAAAGATATCAGTTGGTGATAAGATGGCTGGTAGACATGGTAATAAAGGGGTTATCTCTAGAGTATTACCTGAAGAAGATATGCCATTCTTACCAGATGGAAGACCACTTCAGATCTGCTTGAACCCACTAGGAGTTCCTTCTCGTATGAATATAGGTCAGGTATTAGAAGTTCATTTAGGATGGGCTGCTTCTAGATTAGGTTGGCATATATCAACTCCTGTATTTGATGGTGCTACTGAAACTGATATAGAAGATTGTTTAGAACAAGCAGGATACAACAGAAATGGAAAGACAAAACTTAGAGATGGTAGAACCGGAGATGAGTTTGATAATGAAGTTACTGTTGGAATAATGTATATATTAAAACTTGCCCATTTAGTTGATGATAAGATACATGCTAGATCAACAGGTCCATACTCTTTGGTTACACAACAACCACTAGGTGGTAAAGCTCAGTTCGGAGGCCAAAGATTTGGTGAAATGGAAGTTTGGGCATTAGAAGCTTATGGTGCTGCTCATACACTTCAGGAAATCTTAACAGTTAAGTCAGATGACGTTGTAGGTAGAGTTAAGACTTACGAGTCAATCGTTAAAGGTGAAAACATTCCTGAGCCAGGTGTACCAGAATCATTCAAGGTTCTAATTAAAGAATTACAAGCTTTATGTTTAGATGTTAGAGTCTTAAATGATGATAAAGAAGAAGTTAAACTTAAAGAACTTGTAGATGAAGATATAGAAGAATTAGAAGTAAATATAGAAGGTACTGAAGATTTAGTACCACAAACTCCAGAAGTTGACGATAGTTATACTAGCGCAGAAGAAACTGAAGAAGATATAGATTACGATAGTTTAGATTTTGACGAATTCAATACAGACTTAGAACTTGATGATTTCAATGATGAACACTAAAAGTGAAGGGAGGATATACCCTTGTTTGAGTTAAATAATTTTGACGCTTTACAAATAGGATTGGCATCTCCAGAGCAGATAAGAGAATGGTCTAGAGGTGAAGTAAAAAAACCTGAAACTATAAACTATAGAACGTTAAAACCAGAAAGAGATGGTTTGTTCTGTGAAAGAATATTTGGACCACAAAAGGACTGGGAATGTCATTGTGGTAAGTATAAGAGAGTTAGATATAAAGGTATTGTTTGTGATAGATGTGGTGTTGAAGTTACCAAAGCTAAGGTTAGAAGAGAGAGAATGGGGCATATAGAACTGGCTGCCCCAGTATCTCACATTTGGTACTTTAAAGGAATACCATCTAGAATGGGATTAATACTTGATATGTCCCCAAGAGCATTAGAAAAAGTTTTATACTTTGCATCTTATATAGTAATAGATCCAAAGGAAACACCATTATTAAAGAAACAACTTCTAAATGAAAAAGAATATAGAGAATCTGTTGATAAGTATGGTGAAGAAAGCTTTATTGCTGGAATGGGTGCTGAAGCAGTTAAGGATTTATTAGCTGAAATTGATTTAGAAAGATCATCAGTTGAGCTAAAAGAAGAATTAAAAACTAGCACTGGACAAAAAAGAGTTAGAGTTATAAGAAGACTTGAAGTTATAGAATCATTCAGAAAATCAGGTAACCATCCTGAGTGGATGATTGTTGATGTAATTCCAGTTATACCTCCAGATTTAAGACCAATGGTTCAATTAGATGGAGGAAGATTTGCAACATCTGACTTAAATGATCTTTACAGAAGAGTTATTAACAGAAATAACAGACTTAAGAAGTTATTAGATCTTGGAGCACCTGATATAATCGTTAGAAATGAAAAGAGAATGCTTCAAGAAGCTGTTGATGCTTTAATAGATAACGGTAGAAGAGGAAGACCAGTAACTGGTCCTGGAAACAGACCTCTAAAATCTCTATCAGATATGCTTAAAGGTAAGCAAGGTAGATTTAGACAAAATCTACTTGGTAAGAGAGTTGACTACTCAGGAAGATCTGTTATAGTTGTAGGACCTGAACTTAAGATGTACCAATGCGGACTTCCTAAGGAAATGGCTCTAGAATTATTTAAGCCTTTTGTAATGAAAAAGCTAGTTCAAGATGGAGTAGCTCACAATATAAAGAGTGCAAAGAGAATGGTAGAAAGAGTAATGCCTCAAGTATGGGATGTACTTGAAGATGTAATTGCAGATCATCCAGTGTTACTTAACCGTGCTCCGACTCTTCATAGACTTGGAATTCAAGCTTTCCAACCTGTACTTGTAGAAGGTAGAGCTATAAAGCTTCACCCACTTGTATGTACAGCATATAATGCAGACTTTGATGGAGACCAAATGGCTGTCCATGTTCCTTTATCAGTAGAAGCTCAAGCAGAAGCAAGATTCTTAATGCTTGCTGCTGGAAACATACTTAAGCCATCAGATGGTAAGCCAGTATCTGTTCCTACACAGGATATGGTACTAGGTTCATACTACTTAACAATGGATAAGGATGGAGCTCTAGGAGAAGGTAGACATTTTGCATCGGTTGAAGAAGCAATAATGGCTTATCAATTGAAAGAAATAGAAATCCATGCAAAGATATTTGTAAGAATGGTTAAGATTGTGGATGGAGTTAGAAAATCAGGCAGTATCAAAACTACTGTTGGTATGATAATATTCAATGAATCTATACCTCAGGATTTAGGTTTTGTTGATAGAACTAATCCAGCAGATGAATTTAACCTAGAAGTTGATTTCTTGATAACAAAGAAATCCTTAGGAAAAATTATAGATGCTTGTTATATGGTTCACGGTCCAACTAAAACATCTATTATGCTTGATAAAATAAAAGCACAAGGATATCACTATTCGACTATAGGAGCTGTAACAGTTGCAGCATCAGACATGATTGTTCCAGATGCTAAATATGAGCTTCTAAGAGAAACAGATGAGACCATTGAAAAGATAGAGAAGATGTATAGAAGAGGATTCATATCAGAAGAAGAAAGATATGAAAGAGTTATAGAAAAATGGACTAAGACAACTGAAGAAGTTGCCAATGCACTTATGGATAGTTTGGATAAATTCAATCCAATATTCATGATGGCGGACTCTGGAGCCAGAGGATCTAAATCTCAGATTAAGCAGCTTGCTGGTATGAGAGGTCTTATGGCAAGTCCATCAGGTAAAATTATAGAATTACCAATCAGAGCTTCCTTTAGAGAAGGTCTAGACGTTTCAGAATACTTTATATCTACTCACGGTGCTAGAAAAGGTAATGCTGATACAGCCCTTAAGACTGCTGACTCAGGATACTTAACAAGAAGACTTGTTGACGTAAGCCAAGATGTTATAGTAAGACATGAGGACTGTGGCACTTTAGAAGGTTTATATGTAAGTGAGATAAAAGATGGTAATGAAATAATTGAAACCATTAAAGAAAGAATTGTCGGAAGATATATAGCAGAAGATATAATCAATCCAGCAACTAAAGAACTTATAGTTCCTGCACAAACATATATAGAAAATGATATGGCAGATAAGATTGTTGCAGCTGGAGTTAATAAAATAAAAATTAGATCTGTATTTACATGTAAAGCAAAGGTTGGAGTTTGCGCTAGATGTTATGGTATGAACATGGCAACTGCACAAAAAATCAACATTGGTGAAGCTGTAGGTATAGTAGCAGCTCAATCAATAGGTGAACCTGGTACACAGCTTACAATGAGAACATTCCATACTGGTGGAGTTGTTGGAGCAGATATAACTCAAGGTCTTCCTAGAGTTGAAGAATTGTTCGAAGCAAGAAAGCCAAAGGGGTTAGCAATAGTAAGTGAAATAGCAGGTACAGCAAGAGTTGAAGAAACAAAGAAGAAGAGAACTGTTATAGTAACTTCAAATGAAGGTGAAGAATATAGCTATGATATACCATTTGGATCAAGACTTAAAGTTTCAGATGGAAGTGTAGTAGAAGCCGGTGACGAAGTTACAGAAGGTTCAGTAAATCCACATGATGTTATGGCAATTAAAGGGGTGGATGGAGCTAGACAATATCTTCTAAATGAAGTTCAAAAGGTTTATAGACTACAAGGTGTTGATATCAATGATAAGCATCTAGAAGTAGTTGTTAGACAGATGACAAGAAAAGTTAAAATTACTGAATCTGGAGATACAGAACTTCTTCCAGGTACATTAATAGATATGTTTGATTTTGATAGTGAAAATGAAAGAGTTCAAGCTTTTGGAGGAGAATTAGCTCAAGGCGAAAAAGTTCTTCTTGGTATAACAAAAGCAGCTCTTGCAACAGACAGCTTCTTATCAGCTGCATCATTCCAAGAAACTACTAGAGTTTTAACTGATGCTGCTATAAAGGGTAAGATTGATCCATTACTTGGATTAAAGGAAAATGTAATAATTGGTAAACTAATTCCTGCTGGTACTGGTATGATGAGGTACAGATCAGTAAAATTGAGCACAGAAAGCAGTTTAGCTGAAAAAGAGACTGCAAATGCTTTGGAAGAGTAGTAATTAATTATATTGACAGTAAAATTGATAGATGATACAATACAATTTGTGTGATTTAGCATAATTCTACAAGATTAACTTGTTTTAATGATAGCATTGAGGTAAAGTCTAATGCTTTACCTCGGTGTTACTGTTTATTAGGGAGGTAATTTTCATGATAGACAGACTTTTAGGTAAAAAGGTCATAGGCACTAAGCAATGTATCAAATCCATGAAAAATGGAGAAGGAAAAATGCTTTATATAGCTAAAGATGCTGAACAAAAGTTAGTTAATCCAATAGTGGATTTGGCTAAAGAACATGGTGTTGAAGTAAAGTATGTTAATACAATGAAGGAACTTGGACGTATGTGCGGTATAGAAGTAGGTTCTGCTGCTACACTTATGTTAGAGTAACCTACAGTAACTTAGCGAACACCTAATATTTATATAGATAGTTCAAAAAACTTTCAGGAGGTGAAATGAATGCCAACTATTAGCCAATTAGTAAGAAAAGGCAGAAAGACACTAGCAACCAAATCAACTGCACCAGCATTAAAGGAATGTCCTCAAAAGAGAGGAGTTTGTACTGTTGTTAAAACAACTACTCCAAAGAAGCCTAACTCAGCGCTTAGAAAAGTTGCAAGAGTTAGATTAACTAATGGATACGAAGTTACAGCTTACATTCCAGGTGTTGGCCACAACTTACAAGAGCATAGCGTTGTTCTTATAAGAGGTGGAAGAGTTAAGGATCTTCCTGGTGTTAGATACCACATAGTTAGAGGAGCATTAGACTCAGCTGGAGTAGCTAACAGAATGCAGTCAAGATCAAAATATGGTGCTAAGAGACCAAAGCAAAAGTAATTTTTGCTGACAGTGCTATGTCTTCAGCATTTACATAGATTTATAAAAGTTTATTTAGATAGCAGAAGTCAGAGCGCTTTACGGTATTAATTTACCGAGTACCGATGAACTTAAATTAAATTGTTAAGGAGGGAAGAAAAGTGCCAAGAAAAGGACATATTGCAAAGAGAGATGTATTAGCAGATCCAGTTTACAACTCAAAGGTTGTTACTAAGCTAATAAACAGTGTAATGGAAGATGGTAAAAAGGGAGTAGCACAAAAAATATGCTACGATGCATTTGAAATCATGGCTCAAAGAACTGGCAAGGAAGCTATTGAAGTTTTTGAAACTGCTATGAATAACATCATGCCATTACTTGAAGTAAAGGCTAGAAGAATAGGTGGAGCAAACTACCAAGTTCCGATAGAAGTTAGACCTGAAAGAAGACAGACTCTAGCTCTTAGATGGTTACTTGCAGCTTCAAATAACAGAGGCGAAAAGTACATGAGAGAAAGATTAGCTAACGAGCTTTTAGACGCAGCTAATAATACTGGAGCAGCTGTTAAGAAGAGAGAAGATATGCATAGAATGGCTGAGGCTAACAAAGCATTCGCTCATTACAGATACTAATCATAAAACTGTTTTGGCTTGTGCCAAAGCAGTTTTGTCGAATTTATAACATAAATCGAGAGGAGGAAATGTTTCATGGCTAGAAAATTTTCGTTAGAAAAGTTCCGTAACTTTGGAATAATGGCTCATATAGATGCTGGTAAGACAACAACTACTGAGCGTATATTATTCTACACTGGAAAGAGTCATAAAATAGGTGAAGTTCATGAAGGTGCAGCAACAATGGACTGGATGGTTCAAGAGCAAGAAAGAGGTATAACTATTACTTCTGCTGCTACAACATGTGTATGGAAAGATCATGAATTAAATATAATAGATACACCAGGACACGTAGATTTTACAATAGAGGTTGAAAGATCTCTTAGAGTACTTGACGGAGCAGTAACTGTTCTAGATGCAAAATCAGGTGTTGAACCTCAAACTGAAACTGTGTGGAGACAGGCAGACAAGTATGGAGTTCCAAGAATGATTTATGTAAACAAGATGGATGCAACTGGAGCAGATTTCTTCAGATGTATTAATACAGTTAGAGATAGATTAAAAGCTAATGCTGTTCCAATACAAATACCAGTTGGATCAGAAGAAAACTTTAAAGGAATAATAGATCTTTTAAAGAATAAAGCTGAAGTTTACTATGATGATCTTGGAAAAGATGTAAGAGAAGAAGATATACCAGCAGAATTAGCAGATCAAGCAGAAGAATACAGAGCTGCTATGGTTGAAGCTATTGCTGAAACTGATGAAGAATTAATGATGAAGTACCTTGAAGGTGAAGAAATAACTGCAGATGAGTTAAAAGCAGCTTTAAGAAAAGCTACTATAGCTAATCAAATAGTACCATGTATATGTGGTTCTTCATACAAAAACAAAGGTGTTCAATTAATGATTGATGGAGTTGTTGATTACTTACCATCACCATTAGATATACCTCCAGTTCAAGGAACAAGCTTAGAAGGCGAAGCTGATTCAAGAGAAGCATCAGATGATGTTCCTATGTCAGCACTAGCATTTAAGATAGCTACTGACCCATTTGTTGGTAAGTTAGCATTTACAAGAATTTATTCTGGTGTTATGAAGAGTGGTACATATGTACTTAACTCAACTAAGAATAAAAAAGAAAGAATTGGTAGACTTGTTAAGATGCATGCTAATTCTAGAGAAGAAGTTGAAGAATTAGAAGCAGGTGAATTAGGAGCAGTTATCGGTTTAAAGAACACTACAACTGGTGATACTTTATGTGATGAAGATAGACCAATAGTTCTTGAGTCTATGGAATTCCCAGAACCAGTTATAAATGTTGCTATAGAACCAAAAACAAAAGCTGGTCAAGAAAAGATGGGCTTAGCTCTTGCAAAACTTGCAGAAGAAGATCCATCATTCAAAACTTACACAAACCAAGAAACAGGTCAAACAATTATAGCTGGTATGGGTGAATTACATCTTGAAATTATAGTTGATAGACTTACAAGAGAGTTCAAGGTTGAATGTAATGTTGGTGCTCCTCAAGTTGCTTACAAAGAAACAATTAGAGCTGCTGTTAAAGCAGAAGCTAAGTATGCTAAGCAATCAGGTGGTAAAGGACAATACGGTCATTGCGTTATTGAAATGGAACCAACTGAAGGAGAATACAAGTTCGAAAATGGTGTTGTTGGAGGAGCTATTCCAAGAGAATATATCCCAGCTATCGACAACGGTATTCAAGAAGCTTCTAAGAATGGTATTATAGCTGGATATCCAGTTATAAACTTCAAAGTAAAAGTAGTTCATGGATCATACCATGAAGTTGACTCATCTGAAATGGCATTTAAGATCGCTGGATCTATGGCATTTAAGAATGCTATGGCTAAAGCAAACCCAGTATTACTTGAACCTTCAATGAAAGTTGAAGTTACTATGCCAGAAGAGTACATGGGAGATGTTATGGGTGACCTTAACTCTAGAAGAGGAAGAATTGAAGGAATGGAAGCTTTAAATGGAGCTCAAGTTATCAGAGCATTCGTTCCACTTTCAGAGATGTTTGGTTATGCTACAACATTAAGATCAAGAACTCAAGGTAGAGGAACTTACACAATGGTATTCGATCATTATGAAGAAGTACCAAAGAGCATTCAAGAACAAATAGCAGGTAAAAAAGCTTAATAGATAGCTTAATTATATAAAAGTTATTTTAAGGAGGAATTCAAAAATGGCAAAGTCTAAATTTGAAAGAAATAAGCCACACGTAAATATCGGAACAATAGGACACGTAGATCACGGTAAGACAACATTAACAGCTGCAATTACATCAGTATTAGCAAACAAGGGATTTGCAGAAGCATTTAAGTATGACGAAATAGATAAGGCACCAGAAGAAAAAGAAAGAGGAATCACAATTAATACAGCACACGTTGAGTATCAAACAGAAAACAGACATTATGCTCACGTAGACTGTCCAGGACATGCTGACTATGTTAAGAACATGATAACAGGAGCAGCACAAATGGATGGAGCTATACTAGTTGTATCCGCAGCAGATGGCCCAATGCCACAAACAAGAGAACATATACTACTAGCATCAAGAGTTGGTGTTGACTATATAGTAGTATTCTTAAATAAAGCAGATATGGTAGATGACGAAGAATTATTAGAATTAGTTGAAATGGAAGTTAGAGAACTATTAAGCGAGTACAGCTTCCCAGGAGATGATATTCCAGTAATAAAGGGATCAGCATTAAAAGCATTAGAAAACCCAACAGATGAAGCTGCAACAGCTTGTATCGCTGAGTTAATGGATGCAGTAGATAGCTATATCCCAACACCAGAAAGAGCAACAGATAAGCCATTCTTAATGCCAATAGAAGATGTATTCACAATCACAGGTAGAGGAACAGTTGCAACAGGAAGAGTTGAAAAGGGAATA
>NZ_JAENHN010000021.1 GCF_016595795.1 Clostridium yunnanense | reverse complement strand
CAGTGGAGATATAGATATTCTAAAAATGGATGACATAAATGACAATGAAGTGGTAGCAAGAAGAATAGGAAATGACTTAGAACTAAGAGTAAAGAACGTCGACGGAAGTCTGACCGGGGACAAGGCGGTTGTAACTGGATACTTTAACTATGGAACTTATGCTTTAGACAAGATACAGTTTGCTAACGGCGCAGTATGGGATATAGCAAAAGTAAAATCAGTTGTTGTACCTGATATAGATGGTACTGAAAATGATGACACTATAAATGGTTTTTGGGATCTAAATAATGTTCTTAGAGGAAATGGAGGAAATGATACCTTAAATGGAGCTGGTTATAACGATGCTCTTTATGGTGGAAAGGGAAATGACAAGTTAAATGGTTCTGATGGCAATGATGTTTTAGATGGTGGAGAAGGTAGTGATAGTCTAAACGGTGGTTATGGAGCAGACACATATATCTTCAAAAAAGGTTATGGAGTAGATACAATAAATAACTATACTTATTATGATTACAGTGGAGATATAGATATTCTAAAAATGGA
>NZ_JAENHN010000020.1 GCF_016595795.1 Clostridium yunnanense | reverse complement strand
ATGCAAAGATTCTACTTTTAAATGATTTCTACCCATAATTCAACCACCTTTCTCCGTATGTTTAGTATTTGAAGAAAAATTGTGGTTATTCAGTATAACTTAAACTTAGACCTAGGATACCTATAATTAATTCTAACTAAAAGTATTAGTTTTAATGTAAAACTTTCTAACACTTTAACTAATGACCTAATTAAAGCTCAATAACTTTATTACTTACTATTTCTCTTAATTGATGCTTTAGCTAAAGTAAAAATAAAAATGCTTGATAATATTATCCCTACAATATAACACAACATTATCATTATCATAATTTAACTCTCCTAAATATCTCTTCTGTTATTTTAAAATTATTATCATAAGTTTATTTTCTCGCCACTTTGTGCATTGGTTTCATGGTATATATGGTAAGTTCATCAATTTTCTAATGGAATTAGCCATTATTATTTATTATATGCAGGGAGATCTTAATTCGAAATATCAAACTTCCAATTAAATTTTAATATTCTACATTTTTATCATCTTTATAGGACTATAAAGCTATAACACTGCATACCTATTATTATTAAAGATACGCTACTGAACGTTCATATTACAATTTTTAATTTTATATAAATAGTAAAATTAAAAATTTAAGCTTTGAACAAAAATAGAATAACTTTAAATGTATACATTTTCATTAGAAATTTATTTTTAGTTAGTATGAATAATCAGATAGGTTTATGTACAATAATATTTATTGCTAGCTAAATAATCAAATTATTACCAAGAAAGGATGATATTAATGGATGAGAATGAAACAATAGAAAGCTTAAGTGGCTTTTTAGAAACAAATGGTGAGGTAAAAATTATAGGTGAGGATAAAAATATCACAATACAATCTGCCGACGACAATCCAGCTTATGCCTATGTAAGTAACACTCATAAAAGATTTGAAAATAGCACCGAAGCTATAGAATGGGCAGTAGAACAGTTTGATGGTGCAGAAAACATAGAAGAATGGGAATAATCTTTTGATTTCTGCTTTTCTTGCCTAACAGGTAAAAAATACTGCTATTAAAAATAGCAGTATTTTACATATAATTAAAAATTAAATGCTTAATTATCGCCATAAGATTAAAAGCTATATAGAGATGTAACGTTTTCGTTCTTGAAATTAAAAATATATATCTGAAAACTCTACACTAATAGCAGTTACTAGTCTAGTATCTGCATCGATACAGTTATATTTTTTTTCATTTTTTTCAACATACTCTTTCATTGGAAATGTAACTGTAAATGAACTTCCCTCTCCTATCTCACTTTCAACTTCTATTGTTCCGTCCAAATTTTCTACCAGAAGTTTTACAAGTGATAAGCCAATCCCTGTTCCTTCAGCTTGCCTTGACAGATTACTATCTACCTGACCAAATCTTTCAAAAATTATGTTCTTTTTAGCCTTTGGTATACCTATACCAGTATCTTTTACAATTATGAAGATACGTTCTTTATCATTATCTGCATTAATATTTACCGTAATAGTTCCATCTTCTGGTGTAAACTTTATAGCATTTGATAGTAAATTTAGTATTATTCTTTCATACTTTTCATCATCCATTGCTACTAATTTACTGTTCACATTAGTATTGAAAAATAAATTTATTTTCTTTTGATTTGCATATAACTTTACTGAATCTGTAATCATTCCAGTCAAATACACTATATCCACATTTCTGAAATTTATCTTGAAGTGTCCTGAATTTAATCTTGTTATATCTAGAAGGTTATTTACTAACCTAAGTTGCCTAAATGTATTTTGCTTTATATTTCCTATCAAACCACTTACACGATCTGGAACTTGTTTAATATATACGTGTTCTATTAACTGTATAGCTGAATATATGACATTTAATGGTGTTTTAAACTCATGAGTAATTAAGGAAATAAATTCATCTTTCATTACAAGGGCCTTTTCTAAAGCTTCTCTTCTACTCTTTTCAGATTTATAGAGTAATTCCTGCTGCTCTCTGATTTTATTTTCTTTTTCCATCATTTCAGTAATATGATGTGCTATTATAATACCGTACTGTAACTGATCATTTTTATCATAAATTGGCGTTCCATAGAAATCCACGTAATGTTTCTTTGTTCCATTCTTAACCATAACCCTCTGCTGTTCTACTCTCTCACCATTCAAAACTCTGATTGAAGGTAGCTCATCTTTTGATAAAACCTCTCCTTTTTCATTATAATATACTTGTCCAAATTTCATAGTTTCAGTAACATAACTAAAGGTAGGCTTTACAATCATTCCTTTTTTCATAATCTCTTTGAAAGCCTTATTTATCTTTATAACATTTCCATCTTTATCAAGAACGGTCAATCCATCTCTCATATTTTCAATGATAACCTCAAGTTCTTTCTTTTGTTTTTCTATTTTTACATAAGACTTCATTAACTCTGTGATGTCATGTGTTACCATAACCCCCATCTCAAACTGCCCCAAATCATCAAAGATTGGCATTGCGCTAACACTTATATATATTTCCTTATCATCTACAATTGTCATACTTTTATAGTTTTTAATCTTTTCACCTTTTAATAACCGATATGTACACAATTGTTCAACAGGAATTAAATTTCCATCAAAATCATAAAACCTAGTGTTTGAGGAAATGTGGGAGAAATTTTCATTGTCTCTAACATATTTATTACCTTCTTTAGTTCCTTTTCTAATGTATCGTCCATCTTTATCTACAACAGTTACAACATCATCTATGCACTCTATAATAGCTTCTAGTTCTCTATTCTGCTTCTCAATTACCTTTGTCCTCATTACTTCTTTAGTAATATCATGAAGTATAAAAACTCCATAGGATACATTCATACTTTCATCGAATATAGGATTACCACTGAGTTCATAATATTTAACCTCATTTTCAAGTTCCACTATTATTTTAGTATTCTTGATAGCTTTACCCTCGCCTACTAAATTTAAATCTAGTTGTTCTAAACTCACTTCTTCTCTATCATAATTGTATACCTTAAAGCAGGCATCTTCTAGTTTTCCATTTTTCTTATATAAATCATAAAGAACTTTAGAAGATTTGTTACCACCTAAATATTTTTCGTCTTTATCTACCATGATAATTATATCTTCTACACTATCAAAAACTGCCTCAAGTTGCTCATTTTTAACCCTTATATGCTCTCTGCTCAAAACTCTTTCAGTAACATCCTCGATCATGGCAACAATATATTTTACCTTTCCATTTTCTGAAATAGGTATTATATTATAATCCCAATATCTATCATTATCTGGAAATCCCCCCTTTCTTTCCGATATATAGTATGATTTATTTGATCTTACTATTTCTTCCCATATACCTTCTTCTTTTGAACCCACAAAATCAGGAATTAAATCACTTAGCTTTTTTCCGTAACACATCTGTTTAGTTCTGAATGGTTGTTGAAAAAATTCAAAAAATGTTTCATTTGACTTTATTAATGTGAAATCTTTTGCTAAATAAATTCCAATACCAAATTTTTCGTCAACTAATAATTTTCCTAAAAATCCACTTTTTTGCTCAAAATCTAATTCATCTATTTCTATAAACTTGTATATAACTTTTTCATTGAATTCTTCTATAATCTTTGCTATATTTATAATCTTAGCCTCTAAATCTCTAGTAAAGATAATTATTTCTTCTCTTAATTTCAAATCATCTATATTAGATCTAGTTAACATTTTCCATACTTCATTTATATTCTTATTTAAAAAAACATTTCTACTATAACCCGTTAACTCCAAAAAACTATCATTAACCTCAGTTATTACTCCTTTATTTTCTACTATGAATGGCTCTATCTTGCTGAAAATTAAATTTGCGTCCAATGTACCCCCTCCATATCCAAACAATCTGTAACATATTAGCAATATATACTAAATATACTATAATAATAAGTTTTTTTCTACATTTTGTCACACTTTACATTATTTTTTGAAAATTATGTTAAACATAATCATAATTATAATTAAATTTTCCGAACATTCTAAAAACTCTCCTCTTAATACTTAACAATATTTTAATAACCATGAAAATTAATTTATTATATTCTTACTCCACTAATCTTTACTTTCTTCTTCAAATACAAGCCAAAACGAAAGATTAACGTATTTGTATATGTTTAACAAGCCTAAGATATAAAAACAATCCACCTAGAAGTCATATCTAGATGGATTGTTTTCATAATTATTTGTTTATAACAGACAAGCTCTATTTGGTCTTCTTTTTTGACCCTTTTCCTTGAAGCTGATTCCTGTCTGTCCTCTGTTCCATGCTATTTTCTTGAGAATATTGTTTGTTACCTTTATTTTTGGTCATAAATAATCACTCCTTTTAAGTTTTATGTTCTCCTTATAAAGCAGCAATATTCATTAGTTTAGCTTGTTCTTATATCAACTTACATTCCTCTTTTGTATCATTTGTAATTTAACTATTAATTTATACACGTATGCAAAATATCAACTAAATTTCAATATATTGAATTTTCGTTACTGTAAGCTTATAGCACATACTGGGCATGAACTAGCCGCCTCTTCTGTAATACTAAGTTCTGAGTCTAATATCTCCACTTCAGTTGCTACTGCCTTTCCATCCTCCTCCATACAGAATACTTTTGAGTTAATCGATGCACAAAGTCCACATCCAATACATGCTTCTCTGTCTACACAAGCTTTCATATATAATACCTCCAATACTTTATAATTAAACTTATTTAATTAAGCTTTGTTTAATTAAATAATAGTAAATTTCACAATATTATACATTGATTTAAATCACAATTTCACCTATATTTTCTTATATATTTTAGTACATCTTTATATGACTTTCCTCTATTTATAATAGCAGTTTAAAAAGCTTTATACATTATCAGCCATATTTATCAGAAAGTGAAATAATTTGCTACATAATAGAATATACATATGCTGTATTAATTAATATAAATTTAAGTAGTTGATATTTTAAAGCCCTATCTCATTCCTAAATTTATATTTTTAGCTATAAGTAATTCATCTTTATAAGCTTCCTAACTCGCCTATTAAGTTATACGTGGCTGATAATCTCCTAATGCTAGGACCATCGAACAAGTATAAATTAAGTTTCGATATAGGAACCCTTAAGATAGAATTCAATAATAAAGAGGTGTTATATATGAAAATTAGTAAGAAGGATGAAATCATTAAACTCTACGAAGAAGGACTAAGTGTTGAAGATATCTCAAGTAAAGGTTTTACAAAAAAATATGTCAATCAAGTTTTAAGGAAGACTAAATTACTTAGTGAAGCTATTTCAGCTGCTTTACCAATAGAAACCTTAGAACCTATTATTTCAGAAGAACCAAAGAATGACATTACTGAATCACCTGCTTTTCAAGAAACTACTAATGAAGCTAAAACTATCTTGGAGGAAAACACCAACTCAAATAGCCTTAGAGAAATTATTATATTACTTGAATCTCTAGAAAAGGCATCTGCAAAAGTTGATATAAGTCTAAATATCTCTGTAAAAATAGATATTGATAATACTATTGAAAACAGATAACTCTTTTTAATGAATTCATATAATTCTCAATACAATGACCCTCTATATTACTATAGACGGTCATTGTATTTACAACTTAGATTTTCTATCTCTATCGGTTTCAGCTTATCTTTGTATTAAATAACATTCAATCTATAAAAATATATAGTTAAACTTTAGTTTTTCTATAAGCAACATGTCTTGTAACTCTTAAAGTATTCTCTTCCCCAGGAAAATATACTGGATTTATTCTATTCATATTGTATAGCTCAATAACATCAATAGCATCTAATGATAACTCATTAAAACTCATCATTCCATACATTCTTGGTGGAAGAATATAAATAGGTATATCAGGATTTAAAGTCTTTATAATCTTTTTTACATCTGCAATTAGATGAGGACAACATACTATAATATCAAACTCAGAAACTTTCTTCACTGCTAACTGAAATGGAGAAAACTCGATATAAAAATCATTTTGCATATTATTTTCTAGTATTTCTTTTTCAACCTTTTGGGCTAAAGCACTTGAAGAAAATCCCCCAAGACAACATAAAAGAATTCTTATCATTTTTATCCCCCCGTATATACGATTATTTTCAGAAATCTATTGTTAAGCGGTGATATATACTCCAAACAACCTTTTGTTATAATTGTTTTAACTTAATTTCGTTGTTGATATTAGATATGAATTCTTCTATTTTTACAGAACCTTCTTCACCATTTTTTCTACTTCTAAGAGAAATTGTTCCTGTACTTTTCTCTTTTTCTCCCAATATTATGATATAAGGAACTCTTTCGTTTCTAGCTTCTCTTATCTTATATCCTATCTTTTCAATTCTGTCATCTATCTTAACTCTAATATTATTTTCTTCTAGTTTTTTTACTATTTCATCAGCATATTCCTTAAACTGATCTGATATAGGAAGTACTTTAACTTGAACTGGTGATATCCAAGTTGGAAATTTGCCTTCGAAATGTTCTATTAATATTCCTATGAATCTTTCGATACTTCCGAAGATTACTCTGTGTATAACAATAGGTTTATGCTTTTCACCATCACTACCAGTATAATCCAAGTCAAACCTTTGAGGAAGCTGAAAATCTAGTTGTATTGTACCACACTGCCATGTCCTGCCAATACTATCTTCAAGATGAAAATCTATTTTAGGACCATAAAAAGCTCCATCTCCTGGATTTATCTTAAAAGGCATATTTATTTCCTCTAAGGCACCTTTAAGTGAATCTTCAGCCATCTCCCACTCACTATCACTTCCCATTGAATTCTCTGGTCTTGTTGAAAGTTCTACCTTGTATTTAAAACCAAATCGAGCATACACTTCATCTATAAGTTTTATCACTCCTTTTATCTCATCCTTGATCTGCTCAGGTAACATGAAAATATGAGCATCATCTTGAGTAAAGGCTCTTACCCTCATAAGTCCATGTAAAGCGCCAGAAAGCTCATGTCTATGCACTCTTCCCAGTTCTGCAGCTCTAATTGGAAGCTCTCTATAAGAATGGGACTCAGATTTGTATACTAACATCCCACCAGGACAATTCATCGGTTTTATTGCATATTCCTCTTCATCAATATTTACTGTGTACATGTTTTCCTTATAATGATACCAATGTCCTGAAGTTTGCCATAACTCCCTGTTCAATATAAGTGGTGTTTCAATTTCTTCATATCCATACTTCTTATGAAGCTCTCTCCAGTACTCAATTAACTTATTCTTCAATACTACTCCATTTGGAAGAAAGAACGGAAATCCTGGTCCTTCATTCATTAAAGCAAATAATTTAAGTTCTTTTCCAAGCTTTCTATGGTCTCTTTTTTTAGCTTCTTCTAACATATTCAAATATTGATCTAATTCACTCTTTTTAGCAAAGGCAGTGCCATAAACTCTTTGGAGCATCTTATTTTTTTCATTACCTCTCCAATAAGCACCCGCAACTGATAACAGTTTAACTGCCTTTACTTTTGAAGTAGAAAGTACATGTGGACCTGCACATAAGTCGATAAAATCACCTTGTTTAAAGAAAGTCAACTCTTCATCTTCTGGTAAATCATTTATAAGTTCAATCTTATAAGTTTCACCTTTTTCCTCCATAAGCTTTAATGCTGCTTCTCTAGACAATACACTTCTCTCAAGTCTTAAATCTTCTTTAATTATTAGCTTCATTTCTTCTTCAATTGCTTTAAGCGAATCTATTGTAAGTGTTTCTTCCATATCAAAATCGTAATAGAATCCACTATCAATTGCTGGACCTATAGTTAGTTTAGCACCTGGATATAATCGTTTTACCGCTTGAGCTAATATATGTGCTGTGGTATGTCTTAAAGCCCTTCTTTCATCTTCTTCATTTGAATCAACAACACTGCCATCTTTTAAAATAACTTTTAACATGATAGTCCTCCTTTTATAAAATCTTAATTCTTGATATATAAATAAAACCCGTCCCCAAAATAAGGGACGAGTTTAATCGCGATTCCACCCAAATTACAGCAGTTATAATGTACTACTGTCACTCAAAATCTATAACGCAGATTTGCGGAATTTACTTACTAATCTTCAGTAATCAACTCAGAGGTGGTTTTCAATAATACTTGTTGAAGAAACCTTTCAGCCGTTGAGTTTCCTTCTCTTTCAACAGTAAACTATTTACTCTTCCTCTTCATTGCTTTTAAATATTTAGTTTTTAAATTACAAAATACTAATAGTATAAATTTCGAAAAACAAAAAAACTCATCCCAAAAGGGACGAGTATAATCGCGATTCCACCCAAATTACAGAAGCATTAAATTAGCTACTTCTATCACTCAATACTTTTAACGCAAGTTTACGGAACTACCTACTATATATTTCAGCAGTCAACTCAGAGGTGGTTTTCAATAATACTTATTTAAGAAACCTTTCAGCCATTGAGTTTCTCTCTCTTTAAACAGTAAATTATTTACTTGTCCTCTTCATAGTCTTTTGTTAATACTTATTTTATTCTCTAAAAGATATTTTGTCAATATATAGATATATCCGTTTTAAATAAAACAATTCAATTATACTTTATAGAATTGTTTTACTCATACCTCTAAGAATAACTTCATATTATTTATTATCATTGAATTATAAGTAGGTGTAGTGATGACAATTTTTGATAACCTTAGTCCAGAGGACGCTGTTATTCTTACAAATGCAATTGTTTTAGCTCTTGCTAAAGACAAAAGCGCAGATGAAATAAACGTACTTGGCAACTTCATTACAGGCGTTGGATGTCTATTATTAACAGTAGCTGCTCAAAAGCAATTCGTTTCTACTGATAATAATAATAGTAATAACAATTCCGGTGATGATATTTTTGTTGGATAGAATTTGTTGGTATTTAAAATTAAGTACATAAAATAATTAATTTTGTGTTCATAAAGAAAATCAGAACCATACACATCAATCATAAGGTTGCTCATTAAGTACTTATAAAATATATTAATTTATCATTCTACAATCAAATGCATAATATCCTATAATACGAAAGTTTTCAACTTCCGTATTATAGGATCACTTTATTTTCTTTGAAAGTAATGTTTAAGGTTTAATTATAAGTGAAAAAGCAAAACTTACGATTTACTGTTCTTCACTTATACTTTTTTGACCATCTGCAACAGTGAGATACATCAATATAATGAGTTTTTCTGTTATTTGCTTTTTTTTCATCTCAATGGAGTCGCTGCTTTCACATATAACCTCCAATTCTGTTAAATACTTGTCCAATCTAGGCCTATGATATATCATGAATCTTTCCATATAATTCTTTGGTATACCTTGGTCTATCCAAATATCCCTAATAGTCTTTTTCGTGGCTTCTAACAAAGATAAAACCTTACATAATATCAAATCATTGCTATACCCTTCAGCCTCATCTAATTCTTTATCCAGTATATTTATAAACTTTGTCCACTCATTTATCATCATTAGCATAACTGTTTTAATTTTTTCATCATTTATATTAGGTAAGCAATACTGTTTTATATCTGATATTTCATCATTGTAATCCTTCTTGTTTTCATCATCAATTACAATTTGTCTTAAGGTATCATTCTTGATATTAGCCAAGATTATTTTCTTTATTCTGAGTGGTAAGGGAGCTCCTAAACAATTAAGATTTTCTAGTGCACTAAGACTTTCAGTAAGAATAAGATAACCTGTTATAAATTCAGTAAGAAGAGTTGTACTAAAAATTGATTGTACTCCTATCTCCAGAAGTCTTACAATTAAGATACAAATTGAGTAAACTACGATTTTGTTTAATCCTCTTCTTAACCCCCTACTATTTAGTCTTTTAGTTTTAGCTGCATAAATACATCCTGTGAGAGTATCAATTATTATCATGGTGCATAGCACAAGTAAAGCTATTTTAAATGGTGCAAATAAAGTAGTTATTGCAGCAAATATTATTTTTATATACCAAGCATTCTCTAACTTATATAGTTCCTGCATTTAATCACGTGATTTCTCCTTTGCTTAATATTTTCTTAATTCATAATAAAGCTCAGGTTACATTGCTTATTATTAAAGTGAAAATTCATTTATATAAGTTCTATTTAATTTGATAAATCAATTAATAAATTAAAGTATCTTCAATATACTACTTTTATAAATAAAACTTATATATATTAAATTCTATTCAGTAAATGATTAATTGTGCTAGAATATCATTCAAGCTTTTTAAATAAATTTATTAATAAAACCCTTAATCACCTACTTCTAAAATTAATTCCAACATTTTCATATCCACTTCATCAAAACATCCAATTTCTTTTTTTAAATCCCAAAGCATAATCTTTTTCATCTCATTGTTTTCTATAAACTTGTCAGTATGATCTGTCTCAGCAAAATATGCTGTTCTATATTTTACCGCTCCTATATTTTTATCAAATATCTTAAATACGCCTTTAAACTGTAAGTCACTTATTTTCTGATTGGTTTCCTCAAATAACTCTCTTACTGCACATTCTCTATAACTCTCTCCATCTTCAATCTTACCAGCAGGGAATTCCCATTGTTTTCTCCATTTATTATAAGCAACTAAATACTTACCATCGCATCTTACAAACGCAAATGAACCTGTAACGGGTCTAATTTTAGTGTTTCCCAATAAACTTTCTTCCGTTATCTTTTGGTATTCCAATAACTGTTGTCCATTTTTATTTTCTGCTAAAACCATTATTGACTTCTCCTTAAATTATTTTATATTACCAAATCTTGAGCTCTTACAAATTGCTTAACATTTTATATAGTAATTTATACATTTATATTTACTACTTGAATAATATTACAATTATACCACAAGTATATCACATTATAATGCAGAAAATGGTCTGCCACTTAAGTGCAAACCATTTTAAAGAGAAATATCAATACTATATCTTAAACCTATTAATTTAACCCAACTATTAGTAATGAAACTACAGCAATTCCCCAAAGAGCTAATGTTCCGTGAACTATCTTAGCTTTTTTCATATTCATCATATTTCTTACTCCATACTGTATTTTCATAATCAATATATATTTCAAATTATAAGTTTAAAGAAATTAAAATTTACAAATAAAAACTTTTTCTAATAATATTCATTATTAGCTAATTATCTTCCAAATTAATATTATATCTATACCTAATTTATTTTATAATTGAATCACTTTTTTATTTTCTGTCCAGTTATTCCAGCTTTAAATCCACTTAGAAATAAATCAAAAATCTCTTTTATTAAAGTCGCATTTTCTAAATCATTATTTAGCTTTAGCACTTCAATTGCAGCCTCTATAGTACATAAATTTCCTTCAACTACTCCTCTTCTCAAATTATATTCTGATTTAAAATCCACACTCAATGAAATTCTTGGAAGGCCTTTTAAGTAATCACTTCTTCTTAGTATCTTGTTAGCTTCTTTCCATGTTCCGTCTAAAAGGATGAATGCAGGGGTTTTATCAGTATAATTATCCATAAGCTTAACACTTGTTATATCTCTATTTTCTTCAGGAAAAACAAGATATACATCATAAATATCCTGATTTATATTTTTAATTAACTCTTCAGGTCTTTTAGTTCGCTCCCATAAATATATTTCTGTTGCTTCTGGATTGGCTAACTTTAAAATTCTAGCAGTATTTGAAGGTCTATAAAATTCTTTTTCTGTTGATAGTATCCATATTTTTGCTTTAGTCTTAACTTTTGAAATTGTATTACAAATACAATTTATATCAGGAAGACCACACTTATTGCAACTTTGATATAGTTTTGTGATTTGTTTAACCTTGTAAATTGAATCCATTTTGACTCCTTTGATCTGTTTTCTCCATAAAATTATATAATATTTTTTACACATATATCTTTCAAAATAAACTTACAGGCGAATTAGTTTTATTTATTACTGCATAGCCATAAAAACTTCTAAATCTATTCAAATATATAGGCTTAGCTAACTCAAAAATTTCATACTTTCCTTTATAAAAAAAAGACTTCACTTATCGTGAAGTCTTTTCTGTATCGTCAGATACTAATTACCTAGCAACCACTTACTCTCCCACACAGTCGCCCATGCAGTACCATCAGCCGTCTAAGTCTTAACCTTCGTGTTCGGAATGGGTACGGGTGTAACCCTTAGACGCATCATTACTAGATTTTTGAAAGATTATTCTTTCAAAATTGCACTTAAGTTAACTTTGTAATAATATTTATTGGTCAAGCCCTCGACCTATTAGTATCGGTCAGCTGAACATGTTACCATGCTTACACCTCCGACCTATCAACCTCGTGTTCTTCGAGGGGTCTTACTAGCTTACGCTATGGGAAATCTAA
>NZ_JAENHN010000002.1 GCF_016595795.1 Clostridium yunnanense | reverse complement strand
TGCAAAGATTCTACTTTTAAATGATTTCTACCCATAATTCAACCACCTTTCTCCGTATGTTTAGTATTTGAAGAAAAATTGTGGTTATTCAGTATAACTTAAACTTAGACCTAGGATACCTATAGTATCATCTAGTTGAAAAAGAATTCCATAGTATAGAGGAATTCTTTTTTTTATGTAGAATAATAAATAGTACGTAAGATAATATTTACAGAGGAGTAATTTTATGGAATATATTTTAGATATGAGAGAAATAAGCCTTGATGGTGATTTATTAGATATAGGAAAAGAGAACTACGGGATAATATATAATTTAAAAAAGAATATGGAAGATGAGATTTCTGTGGACTACTTTGATGATAGAGAGAATTTGAGTGAAAAAGAAGCAATATTCTATGACGGAGCAGTACTTTTTTTTACTTTGGGAAAGATATGGAGTAATGGCGGAAGACGTGAGATAATAAAACATATATGGAATCTCATTAAAGATGACGGATATCTCTATATATGGGACTATGATAAGAAAGCAAAAGAAGTAGTAAATACTAATATAAAGGTCTTGCTTCCTGGCGATAAAACTAAAGAATTTAAGTATAGAGATATAAATCCAATAAGTCAATTTAATGTGGAACTTATAAAAAAAGCTACAGAAAGTTATTTTGAAATAGAAAAAGTTGATTTTTATGATAAAATTTACTTTGTAAAAGCAAAAAGAAGGGAAAGAACAAGTGATGAAAATATTATTAACAGGAGTAAATTCAAAATACATTCATAGCAATCTAGCTATAAGGTATTTGAAAGCATATACTGAGGATTTGCCATGTGAGTGCAAGATTAGAGAATTTAGCATTAATGATAGGATAGAAATAATACTAGAACAAATTATATTAGAAAAAGCTGATGTAGTAGCATTTTCTTGTTATATTTGGAATATGGAGTATATAAATAAGCTTGCAGATCTTATAAAATTAGTAGATAAAGATATAGAAATATTATATGGAGGACCGGAAGTTTCATATGATAGTGAAAATTTTCTAAAAGAATGTAATGGTGAATACGTCATATCTGGTGAGGGAGAAGAAAGCTTTAGAGAATTTGTAGAATATAAATTGGGATTGAGAGATATAGGTTCAATTAGAGGACTTTATCATAAAAGAGAAGAAAAAGTGATATTTAATGGAATAAGACCTCAGATGGACATGAATGATTTAAGTTTTCCTTATAAAGAGGGAGATAAAGAAATACATAATAAGATAGTCTATTATGAAGCATCAAGAGGATGTCCTTTTAAATGCAAATATTGCTTATCCTCAACTGCTAACGGAGTTAGGTTCTTAGATATAGAAAGAGTAAAGAAAGAATTGAAGTTTTTTATTGATGAAAAGGTAAGACTAGTTAAATTTGTTGATAGAACCTTCAATTGTAATCACAATTTTGTGAAGGAAATATGGGGATTCCTAATAGAGCAAGATACTAAAACAACCTTCCACTTTGAGATTTCAGCAGATCTTTTAAGGGATGATGAAATCGAACTTTTAAATAGAGCTCCTAAGGGAAGAATTCAATTAGAAGTTGGAGTACAGACTACTAATAACGAAGTATTAAATAATATTAATAGATATGTTGGATTTGAAACAATAAAGGATAAAGTCGTAGGAATAGCTGAGGGTCATAATGTGAAGCAGCATCTTGATTTAATTGCTGGACTTCCAGGTGAAGATTTTAATTCCTTTAAAAAATCTTTTAATGATGTTCACTCCATTAGACCTGATGAAATACAACTTGGCTTTTTAAAGCTTCTTAAAGGATCATCAATGAGAGATGAAGCAGAAAAGTGGGGAATTGTTTATGCGACCTATGCTCCATATGAAATACTAAGATCAAAAGATATAAGCTACGAAGAACTTTTAGAGTTAAAAAAGGTAGAAGAAATTGTTGATAAATATTATAATTCTCAAAAGTTTAACACCGTATTAAAATATTTTTTAAGTAAGTTTGAAACTCCGTTTGATTTTTACTATGCAATGGGAAGTTATTTTCATGAAAGAGGATATTTTAATATAAATATAGGAAATACAGAATACTATAGAGTTTTTGTGGATTTTAATAATTATAAATTTAATGGTGAAAACACTGAAGAACTGAAAGATATAATAAAATATGATTATTTAATGTATAACAAAAAGAAGTGGCTACCTGAATTTTTAAATAGAGATATAACTAAAGAAGAAGAAAGAATCATAAAAGAAAAATTAAAAGATTCTTACGATTTTAAAAGGTCTCATATTGAAAAATTCAGTTTAGATATCATGCAGTATATAGAATCAGATAGATTGGTAATGTCGCAAAATTACCTATTGTTTGATCTAGATAATGAAGATAATATAAAGGTTTTAAATAATATATTATAGAAAATGGTCATACTAAAGCACTAGGGTGAAATTAATTTCAATAATATTCTTTAAAATAGTCAAAAACTAAAATTAAATATAAACGAAGTTTTGTAATTTTATATAGATATTCAGTCATAATATTAAAATGTTATGTATTGAATATCTATATTTTTTACAGAGAAGAATTTTTAAATAATAAAATAGGAATTCTATTATTGGTATAGATGGTATAGGAGTGTGTAAGAGGACTTTTTATACAAGTTTATGTATTATTTAACAAGGTGGTAACTGATACGATTTAAGGTGCAATTATATAACGGTTGAAAAACACCTAAAAGAATGGTACAATCTATTAAGAAAGCGTTATTTGATACTATATAAAGTATTAATATATATAAGAGTAGGAAAAGAGGTGATAATTTGGCAATCGAGGTAGTAAATGAAGTAATAAAGGCGGAAGCTAAGGCTGATGAAGTTATCAAAGAAGCAAGTTTAAAAAGTAAAGAAATAATAAATGATGCATTAAGTTTTGGAGAAAATGAATACAAAAGAATATTGCAACAAAGTAAAGATCAAGCTCAAAAAATAATGGATGCTGCTGTGGCTCAGGCAAATAAGGATACTGATCCTATTTTGTCAAAAGGCTCCAAAGATTTAGAAAATCTAAATAAATTAGATCAAACTAGAAAGAGAAGTGCAATAAAATTAATAATGGAGAGGATTGTGAATATTCATGGCGATAGTTAAGATGAATAAATTTACCCTACTCTCTTTTGAATCTGAAAAAGAGAAGCTCTTAAGCGCACTTCAGAAGTTCCAAGGGGTTCACTTTATCGACCTTCAAGATGATCAGGCATTAGGCGATAATGAATATGCTAAAAATCTATTTAAAGACAATGTGGGCGAAGAGCACGCAGTGTATCAAGAAAATCTTGCAAAGCTTAGATTTTCGTTAGATTTTATAGAGGGGTTCTTCCCAGAGAAGAAATCAATGCTTTCAATGCTAGACGATAAAAAGGAAATGAGTCTTGAGGAATTAGAGAATAGCATAAAGAGCAATAACTGGAATGAAGTATATGAAGAGCTTAAGGCTAAAGAGAGGTCTTTGAATGAGTTAAGCAATGAAACCACCAAACTGGAAGGAGAAATTGCAGAACTTAAGGGATGGAGAAATTTAGATATTGCTATATCAGATCTAAATAAGTTCAAGTATTCCAAGGCCATGGTTGGAACTGTTTCAAAGCAATATGAAGATATTATTTTAGACGATTTATCTACAGAACTCAATTATTCATATGTAGAGATTATAGATAGAGACAATCAGGACTTATATTTATTAGTAATCACTCATGATAGTGAAGTCAGCAATGCTGAAGATATCCTAAAAAGATATGGTTTTTCAGCTTTTTCCTCAAGTATAGATAAAAGACCAGAGGATTATATAAAGTCTAATAAAGAGAAAATAGAAGAAATACAGTCAGAAAAAAGAGATATTAAAGCATCAGTTGAAAAGTTCCAATATGAAAGAGAAAATTTAATATCTGCATATGAATACTTTGGTAACCTTGTAGCGAGATCAGAAGCTTCTAACAATTTCATTAAAACTAAAAAAGTTGTAACTATTTGCGGATGGAACATGGCTGAAACAAACGATGAGTTGAAAAAGGCTGTCCAAAGTGCGATAGGAGAAAACTACTATCTAGAATTTGAAGAAGTAAAAGAAGAAGAAGCAGAGAATGTTCCGATAAAACTCAGAAACAATGGATTTGCTTCAGCTTTTGAAGGTGTTATTGAGATGTATAGTTTACCTCGTTATAGTGAGGTAGATCCAACACCTATATTGTCGGTATTCTACTTCTTATTCTTTGGAATGATGCTTTCAGACGCTGGATATGGATTGATTATGATGGCTGCATCAGCTTTTGCTTTATATAAAGTAAAAGATAAAGATAAAAGAAAAAGCTATAAGATGTTTTTCTTAGCTGGAATTTCTACTGTTATATGGGGAGCTATATACGGTGGATGGTTTGGAGATTTACCTAGCTATTTTGGAATAGTTCCTCCGAAACTACTAGACAGTACAGCAGATATAACCACAATATTCGGGCTTTCCTTAGGGTTTGGAGTTGTGCATATTTTCATTGGTCTTGGTATTAAGGCATATATGCTTATAAGAGCTGGGCATATGAAGGATGCTATATATGATGTATTTACTTGGTATATTACCTTAATAGGTGCTTTTCTAGCTATAGCAGGTATTGGTGGAAAGCTGGGAGTAATAATGCTTGTACTAGGACTTGTGGGATTGTTGCTTACGCAAGGCAGAACCGCTCCAACTATTGGAGGAAAAATAGGCTGGGGTATATATGGCGTGTATGGGATAACTAGTTACTTAGGTGACATAGTTTCATATTCAAGACTTTTAGCATTAGGTCTTGCAACTGGATTTATAGCAAATGCATTAAATCTTATAATTAATTTAATCCCTTCACCATTTAAGTATGTTTTAGCCCCATTTTTATTTATAGGCTTGCATACATTTAATTTACTAATAAACGCGCTTGGATCATATGTTCATGCGGCTAGACTACAGTATCTAGAATTCTTTAATAAATTTTATGAAGGCGGAGGTAAGAAATTTACTCCATACAAGCTTTCAGATAAATATATAAAAATTACGAAATAATAGGAGGATACAAAAAATATGAATACATGGGTGGAATTTTTTCAGTCAACAAATAATGGACTAATAATGGCGTTACTAGGAGCTGCATTAGCGGTAGGATTATCAGGTATAGGTTCAGCGCAAGGTATAGGAACTGTTGGTCAGGCGGCAGCAGGGCTTATGACTGAGGAACCTGAAAAGTTTGGTAAAACATTTATACTTGTAGCACTTCCAGGTACACAAGGACTTTATGGATTTGTTATTGCTTTGCTGCTTTTCACAAAGATAGGTATATTTGGGGGGAACGCTCCAGATCTATCATTAGGATTAAAGTATTTTATGGCATGTCTTCCGGTTGCTATAGCAGGTTGGAGATCAGCTATATGGCAAGGTAAAGTTGCAGCAGCAGGCGTTCAAATACTAGCAAAGAAACCAAATGACGTGATGAAGGGTGTTATTTATGCGGTTATGGTTGAAACATATGCCGTTTTAGGTTTCGTTGCATCATTATTTATGGTTCTATTCGTTAAATAGTTTGGAGTGAAGCATAATGGCTAAAATAGAACATTTAATTAATAAAATTCTTGAGGATGCTCAAGCTGAGAGTAGAAGTATAATAGAAAAGGCTGAAGCTGAAAAGAATGGTATTGTTGAAAAAAGAGTTAATGAAGCGAAAGATATTGAAAAGTTAACAATAGAAAAGGCTCATAGAGAGGCTGATTTAAAGAAAGAAAGAATCATTTCAAATGCAATGTTAAAGGTTAGAAATGATAAGCTTGTAGCTAAGCAAAAGGTGATGGATGAGGTTTTTAATGAGGCCTTAGATGAACTTTGCGCTATGCCGCAGGAGGTATTTTTAAGCTATTTAAAAGCGACTATATTATCTCTTAATATTAAAGGAGATGAGACTATTATACTTAACTCCTATGGAAAAGGATTAGTTGATGACAGCTTTATTGCTGAACTTAATATGGAACTTTCAAATAGCGGAAAGTTAGGGAACTTAAGATTGAGTGAAACAAATAAAGAGTTTAGAGGTGGCTTCATATTAGAGAAAAATGGAGTAGAGATAAATAATACTTTTGAAGCCTTAATCAGTTCTTATAGAGATGAGTTAGAGTTTGAAGTGGCAAATATACTATTTAGTTAAGGAGGGCTGATTTGATGGATGCTATGGATTTTACGCAGGTGATTCCAAGGCTTAGAGTATTGGAAAATAGGCTCCTTGATAAATCGAAAATTGATAGGATGATTGACTCAGCTTCTGCAGCAGATGTTTTGAAAATACTTCAGGAAACAGAGTACAGCAATGTTGCTGGCAATGTGAGTCATCCTAAAGAGTACGAAATCATATTAAGCAGTGAGCTTAGAAGAGTGTTTCATATGCTTTACGAAGCAAGTCCTCATAAAGAAATCGTTGATATCATGAGTATAAAATATGATTTTCATAATGTTAAAGTGCTTATTAAAGGAAAGCTTTTAAATAAGGATCTCAATGAAATACTTATTCCTGTAGGAACTGTTGATTTAGATAAACTTAAAGCTGCAGTTGGTGATGAGTATTATAGAGATATACCTAGTATTATGGGGAAAGCAGTAGAAGCTGCCTTAGATAATTTTTCTAAGGAAAAGGATCCTCAAAGTATAGATTTAATAATTGATAGATATCAATATACAGCAATGTATGAAATAGCTAAGGAATTACAAGATCCCTTTATAAAAAAATACGTAGATACTTTAATAGATTTAAGTAATATAAGAACTTTATTAAGAGTTAAGAAACAGAAAAAGGGAAGAGATTTCCTTGCCGGTGCTCTATTGAGTGGTGGAAGAATAGATAAAGAAAAGTTTTTAGTATTGCTTAATGATTCTTCTGAAAATGTATATGGAAAGTTATCCTACACAGATTATGCAGGAGTATTGAAGTTTGGTATGGAACAGTATACGAAAACAGGATCTTCTAGTGAGTTAGAAAAGCTTAGTGATAATTATATGATGAGATTCATGAAAGATGCAAAGTATGTAAGTTTTGGACCAGAGCCAATTATTGCTTATATCTATGCTAAGGAAAATGAGATAAAAAATATAAGAATAATAATGGTTGCTAAATTAAACAATATACCTTCAGAAGTTATAAGAGAAAGGCTGCGTGAAGGATATGTATAAGAAAATTGCAGTTGTAGGAGATAAAGATTCAGTACTTGCTTTTAAGGCTTTAGGGTTAGAAGTTTTTCCTGTATTTGAGCCAGAAGAAGCAAAAAAGACAATAGATAGATTAGCTATGAAGGACTATGGAGTGATATTTGTCACTGAACAGGTGGCAAAGGATATTGAAGAAACGATAGAAAGATATAATAGACAGACGCTTCCTGCAGTAATACTAATTCCAAGCAATCAAGGTACTTTAAATATTGGAACTAAAAGAATAAGTGATAATGTAGAAAAAGCAGTAGGCGTTAACATTTTATAGGAAAGTAGGTTGGGATATTGAAGACCGGAAGAATAATAAAGGTTTCTGGACCTTTGGTAGTTGCTGAGGGCATGGATGAAGCTAATCTTTACGATGTTGTTAAGGTTGGAGACAAAGGTCTAATTGGTGAAATTATTGAAATGAGAGGCGATAGAGCTTCTATACAGGTATATGAAGAAACAGCAGGAATTGGGCCTGGAGATCCTGTGTTATCAACAGGAGAGCCTCTTTCTGTAGAGCTTGGACCTGGGCTTATAGAGTCAATGTTTGATGGTATTCAAAGACCTTTAGAAGCTTTTATGAAAGCTGCTAACAGTTCGTTTCTTGTAAAAGGAGTATCTGTAAAATCTTTAGATAGAACAAAGCTATGGGAGTTTAAGCCAGTTGCTAAATCAGGAGATAAAGTGACAGCAGGAGATATTCTTGGCGTAGTCCAAGAAACTGCTGTAATAGAACAGAAGATACTAGTCCCATTCGGTATTGAGGGGACTATAAGAGACATAAAATCAGGTAGCTTTACAGTAGAAGATGTAATTTGTATAATAGACACAAACTTTGGTGTAAAAGAAGTTACAATGCTACAAAAATGGCCTGTAAGAAAAGGTAGACCCTACAGTAGAAAATTAAATCCTGTAGAACCAATGATTACAGGGCAGAGAGTAATAGATACATTTTTTCCAGTAGCTAAAGGTGGAGCAGCAGCTGTTCCAGGTCCTTTCGGAGCAGGAAAGACTGTAGTTCAGCACCAGATAGCAAAATGGGGAGATGCTGAAATAGTTGTTTATGTTGGCTGTGGAGAACGTGGTAACGAAATGACTGATGTTCTTAATGAGTTTCCAGAGTTAAAAGACCCTAAAACTGGTGAAAGCTTAATGAAAAGAACTGTACTTATAGCAAATACCTCAAATATGCCTGTTGCTGCGAGAGAAGCATCAATTTATACAGGAATTACAATAGCAGAATATTTTAGAGATATGGGATATTCGGTTTCTATAATGGCAGATTCTACCTCAAGATGGGCAGAAGCGCTTAGAGAAATGTCAGGAAGACTTGAAGAAATGCCTGGTGATGAAGGCTATCCAGCGTATTTAGGTTCAAGACTTGCTGATTACTATGAAAGAGCTGGTAAGGTTGTATGTCTTGGATCTGATGAAAGACAAGGTGCTATAACTGCTATAGGAGCTGTATCACCTCCAGGAGGAGATATATCAGAACCAGTATCACAAGCAACTTTAAGAATAGTTAAGGTATTCTGGGGATTAGATGCTCAGCTTGCATATAGAAGACATTTTCCGGCTATAAACTGGCTTAATTCTTACTCATTATATGTTGATAGGATAGGGCAGTGGATAGATGACAATATTTCTAAAGACTGGTCAGCTCTAAGAATTGAGGCTATGGCACTTTTACAAGAGGAAGCAAATCTTGAAGAAATAGTTAGACTTGTAGGTATAGATGCTTTATCAGAAGGAGATAGATTGAAGTTAGAAGTAGCTAAATCTATAAGAGAAGATTATCTTCAACAGAATGCCTTTCATGACGAAGATGCATACACTTCATTATCTAAACAGTATAAGATGCTTAAACTTGTATTAAACTTTAAAGAGCAAGCTGAGAGAGCTTTAGAAAATGGTATATATCTAGAAAAGATATTAGGAATCCCTTCAAGAGATAGAATAGCAAGAAGTAAATATATATCAGAAAAGGATATATCTAAAATAGACGATATATTTAAAGCTATTAAGGAAGATATTGATAAGCTTATAGAAGAAGGAGGTGTACTGGATGCTTAAGGAATATAGGACGGTAACTGAAGTCGTTGGACCTTTGATGATTGTAGATAATGTTGAAGGTGTAAAGTATGATGAGCTTGTAGAGATAGAACTACATACTGGTGAGATTAGAAGAGGGAAAGTTCTAGAAGTCAACGGTAGTAAGGCTATGGTACAGCTGTTTGAAGGTTCTACAGGTATCAATTTGAAAGGTACAAAGGCTAAGTTTTTAGGCAGGCCCCTTGAGATTGGAGTATCTGAAGATATGCTAGGAAGAGTCTTTGATGGAATGGGAAGACCTAAGGATAATGGTCCTAAGATAATTCCAGAAAAAAGATTAGATATAGCTGGAGAAGCTATTAATCCAGTAGCAAGAAACTATCCTTCTGAGTTCATTCAGACAGGAATATCGGCTATAGATGGACTTAATACTTTAGTTAGAGGTCAAAAGCTTCCGGTATTCTCAGGTTCCGGGCTCCCTCATGCTGAACTTGCAGCTCAGATAGCAAGGCAAGCAAGAGTTCTAAATTCAGATTCTAAATTTGCTGTTGTTTTTGCAGCAATAGGAATAACTTTTGAGGAAGCGGAATTCTTTGTTGAAGAGTTTACAAACACAGGAGCAATAGATAGATCAGTACTATTTATGAATCTTGCCTCTGATCCAGCAATTGAAAGAATTGCAACTCCAAGAATGGCTCTTACAACAGCAGAGTATCTAGCTTATGAAAAAGGGATGCATGTACTTGTAATTATGACTGATATAACAAATTATTGTGAAGCGCTTAGAGAGGTTTCGGCAGCTAGAAAAGAAGTTCCTGGTAGAAGAGGATATCCAGGATATCTTTATACTGATCTTTCAACCTTGTATGAGAGAGCCGGAAGACTTAAAGGAAAAGAAGGCTCAATTACTCAAATTCCTATACTTACAATGCCAGAAGATGATAAGACTCATCCAATTCCAGACCTTACAGGTTATATAACTGAAGGACAAATCATACTTTCAAGAGAGCTATATAAAAAAGGAGTAATGCCTCCTATAGATGTGCTTCCGTCCCTTTCAAGACTTAAAGATAAGGGTATAGGTAAAGGTAAGACTAGAGAAGATCATGCTGACACATTGAATCAGTTATTTTCTGCATACGCTCAAGGAAAGCAGGCTAAAGAACTTGCGACAATATTAGGAGAATCAGCCTTATCAGAAGCCGATAAAAAGTTCGCTAAATTTGCTGAAGCTTTTGAGAAAGAGTATGTATCTCAAGGATTTACTACAAATAGAACAATAGAAGAAACATTAAATCTTGGTTGGAAACTGCTAAAAATACTTCCTAAGTCTGAGCTTAAGAGAATAAGAGACGAGTATCTAGAAAAATATTTATCTTCAGGAGAGGATGAATAGTCAATGGCAAAACTTAATGTTAATCCAACCAGGATGGAGCTCACGAAGCTTAAAAAGAGATTGGCCACTGCTACTAGAGGACATAAGCTTTTAAAAGATAAGCAAGATGAACTTATGAGACAATTCATAAACCTGGTGAAGTATAATAATGTTCTACGAAAAGAAGTAGAAGAAGAGTTACATGGATCTTTAAAAGATTTTGTAATGGCTAGAGCAGTTATGAGCTCGGAGTTTTTAGAAGAGGCGGTTGTATTTCCTAAGGAGAACATAACTGTAGATATCGGTACTAAAAACATAATGAGTGTAAATGTCCCAGTAATGAATTTCAAAAGAAAGTTAGAAGGTGACGAAGGGAGCATATTTCCATATGGCTTTGCAAGTACTTCTTCTGAATTAGATGATTCTATAGCAAAGCTGTACAGTATACTCCCGAAGCTTCTTGAGCTTGCAGAAGTTGAGAAGAGTTGCCAACTTATGGCTGATGAAATAGAAAAAACTAGAAGAAGAGTAAATGCTCTTGAATACATGACTATTCCACAACTTCATGAAACCATAAAATATATAAGAATGAAGCTTGAGGAAAATGAGAGAAGTGCGCTAACTAGGCTTATGAAAGTTAAGTCAATTATACAAGAAAGAAGTTAATATAAGTTTAGTTTATTTAATAAAGACCATGTTTATTAGGTATATATTTTCCTATATAAGCATGGTCTAAAATTTTATTTTTATCATTAGACATAGTTTAAACAAATACACAATAAAATATAGTGTTTTAAATTGTAGATTTATCGAAAAGTTGATAAAGTCTTTAAATCAAGAAGTTAATGAAAATTTATGTAATTAATATAAATTTTATTTATCATTAAAATATAAGCGGTAAATATAGCGAAATTTAGTTGTTTATAATATGTAATTAATATGATATAATACAAAAAAAGGTAGTAGGAGAAGTGCTATGAGAGAAAAATTTGTAGGAAGAATTTTATTGTTTGCTATAGTATCAGTAATAGTTAGCACTTTTGTGGTCTTTTTATGGACAAGTATATCTGATTATTCCTCCAGTATTAAAAATAATGAGAAGGATTTTGAAATATATATTGAAAAGACAGTTGGGTATGATATAGATATATTAACCACCATGGAAAAAGATGATTATGAATACATTATGTTTACAAAGAAAGGATCTAACGGTGCAAATATTTTTGCTTTTAAGAAATGGCATTTTGATAGATTTATTGATGCGGGAGCAATTTTTCATTCAAATGATTTAAAGCAAGACAAAGCTAGTAAATCGCTATTTGGTGCACTTAACATTATAGATAAAAAAAATAAACAAAAATATGTGGTTTTCGGCATTAATTCTTCAGATGTAGCAAAATATTATACTATAGATATAAATGAAAAAGAGTTCAGGAGAGAAATAGCAGATACCTATTTTATAGATGTTTTAGACTTCAATGAAGTCAGTGAGCTGAAATTGAGAAGTATAAAGTTTTATGGAAAGCATGATGAAGATGTAACTGATAAACTGATAATTAAGGATGAAGATGGACAATAAACTGTTGAGGTGATATTAATGAAAGATAAAGTAAAGTTGAGCACTTTGGAGCAAATAAAGGCATACTCAGATCCATATAGATTAAGAATACTTACCTTATTAAGGAACAATGGAGATGCAGCTACGGTTAAGGAAATAGCTGATCAATTAGGTGAAGTACCAGCAAAGGTTCACTATCATATAAAAAAACTTGAGAAGGCTGGGATCGTTGAACTTATAAGAACCAAGGAAGTTAAGGGGATAATAGCAAAATACTATTATTTGACTGCAGATAGATTTGAAATTGTTGGAGAGAATATAAGCGAACAAGCCAAACAAATTTACAAATCAGAGGTTTTAAATTTAGTTAGTGACTATTATCAAAATTCAAGAAATGATGTTATTGAAGCCTTAAACTCTAGAATAGAAGATCATAATGAAGGAAATATATCATTGACTTCGAGAACCTTGTATTTAACTAAGGAAGAATTTGAGGAATTAAATAGTTTAACTCGAGAAATTTTTTCTAAATATGAGGTGAAGAAAAAGGATGCTATACCGTGTCATGCTTTTACCGTGTTATGTAAGAACAATCCAGATAATAAATAAATCATTTACATAAACTTAACAATCACTATTAAGATTTTAACATAGTATATAGGGATACTATATATTTTTGGAGGCAGATTTAATGAGGATTGTTATAGATATAGATATAGTAAATCATGCGGAGATACTAGAAAAACATAAAGGTGGCTTTGCCAGTCTTTTAGCTAACAGCAGCTTTGTTAAGGAACAGGTAGAACATGAAATTAGAAAAGAAATATTAAACAAGTTAACTAAAGCTTTAAAAGATGGATTGTCAGAAAATGGTGTAAAAGCAAGGATAAGAATAAATTAAAACGAGGGGCTCTGATGAGACCCTTTAATTTTACATATACGCAATATTCTCTGTTATTCTTTTGTTATCTTTGAGGGGGAATTTAATGATATATTTTAAACATGAATATCATTTAGTAATGAGTTTAATGCAAAAGAAAAGGACGTTATTTTCTAGGACTATATTAATATACAAAGTTTTTAGGAAACTTAACTTTGTGTCGGAACAGAACGTTTGAAGATAACATTATTTTAGTACATAATTGTAACATTATTGAAAAAGATATGTTTGTATGTAATTTTTCTTTGAATGTCCTTGAGAATATTATATAATATATGCTGTGCCCTAGGATAAAAGGAGAGATTTTAATGTTTAATTATATTTTAGGTATTTTAGTATCATCATTAGTGGCAATACTAATAACTCCATCATTAATGAAAATAGCTCATAAAATAGAGTTTACAGATAAACCTACTGAGAGAAAAAAACATGATAAACCTATACCTATAATTGGTGGTATAGTTATGTTCATTGGTTTTTTTATAGGTTATTTTTTATTAGTACGAAATGATAGAACTCAAAGTCTATATTTATTTGTTTCATCAATAATGATTTTGTTAATAGGATTATTAGATGATTATTTTAAGACAAAAGGCAAAGAGTTTATGATATTTCCAAGAGTTTTAGTACAAATATTAGCAGCAAGTCTAATATATAAATCAGGTATAGTATTTAATGGGATTACAGATCCGTTTAACGGTAGCTATATAGAGTTACCTGGCGTACTAAAATACTTACTTACTATTACTTGGATATTTGGAGTCACTACAGTTATTAATTGGTCTGATGGAATGGATGGTTTAGCAGGTGGGATATCAACCATATCAGCGACAACCTTATTTGTAGTAGCACTTGCCAAAGGGCAAACTGATTCAGCGCTTATGTCAATAATACTTGTAGGTGCAGTATTAGGATTCCTTAAATATAACAGGCATCCTGCAAGAATATTTATGGGGGATTCAGGTGCTAATTTTTTAGGATTTACTTTAGCTATAATAGCTTTAGATGGTGCCTTTAAACAGGCTACGGTAATGTCCATATTCATCCCGTTTTTAGCGTTGGGGGTACCTATATTTGATAATATATTTGTAATATTCAAGAGATTTAGTGAAGGCAAACCTGTATATCAAGCAGATAGAAGTCAAATACATTATAGACTTGAGCAAAAAGGAATGAATACAAGGCAGGTAGTTTCTTATATATGTTTAATAAGTACATGTTTAAGTCTTATATCTATTTTAATACTGTTACTTAGATTATAAACATTAAGCTTATATATTTATGACCTTAATTAAATTAATATACTATATTGATAGATTAAATAATAATTTGAAAATAAAAAGTGAAAATTAATTGAAAATTATTAATAATATAGTATATAATATGATATTATATACATATAGTACTGAACTAATTGTAAATTAAATAATTGAATAAATCATCTTATCAAGAGTGGTGGAGGGACTGGCCCTGTGAAACCCGGCAACCTTATAATAGGTTATATATAAGACTTAACTTATAGAAATTAGGATATCTAATAATTGATATAAGTTAAATTTTATTATTAACCGAGCATATAAAGGTGCTAAATCCTGCAGTTTTTACTGGAAGATAGGATATGCTTTGTGGTTTAGACCTAGAGGTATATCCTCTAGGTTTTTTTATTCTTTAAAAAAGAATAATTTATTTTAAAATTAAAGGAGGACTTACTATGCTAATTAAGGATTTATTTAAACACAAGAGGATGGTTTTTTCTTTTGAAATATTTCCTCCAAAGCTTACTTCGCCAATAGATACAGTTTATAAAACAATAGAGGAATTAGCAGTTTTAAACCCAGACTATATAAGTGTTACCTATGGAGCTGGTGGAAGCGTTAATAACAACAGAACTTGTGAATTAAGTTCTTTAGTAAAAAATAAATATGGAATAGAAGCGTTAGCTCATCTTACATGCATTAACTCAAGCGAAGATAAAATAAATAAGATTGTTGACGATTTAAATAAAAATAACATTAAAAATATCTTAGCTTTAAGAGGCGATGTGAATGGAGAAGAAAATAAAAGTGATAGATATACTTATGCTTATGAACTTATTAAGCATTTAAGAGACAAAGAAGATTTATGTCTAGGAGCAGCTTGTTACCCAGAAGGACATGTTCAAAGTGATAATTTAGATAATGATATATTGCATCTGAAAAACAAGGTAGAGGCAGGAGCAGATTTTTTAGTATCACAACTGTTTTTTGATAATAATTTGTATTATAACTTTCTTGATAAAGTATCTAGCAAAAACATAAACGTACCGATTCAGGCTGGTATAATGCCTGTGACAAATAAGAAACAAATTGAGAGAATAGCATCACTTTCAGGAGCATACCTTCCGCAAAAATTTATAAAAATAATGGATAAATATGAACATAATAAAGAAGCACTAAGAGATGCAGGTATAGCTTATGCAGTAGAGCAAATTGTTGACTTGATATCTTCTGGAGTAAGTGGTATTCATCTATACACTATGAATAATCCATATGTTGCGAAGAAGATAACTAATAGCATTGAATCACTTATCAATCATATAAATGAAGAAGCTATTTAAGGCAAAGACACTACTAAAGTAATGAGCTTAGATTAAGTGATTAGTCATATGATTATCTACTTCATAAGAGCTTATTTAAACAATATTTTTAAACATATCCAAAGGAAATAATGTTTAGAAAGAATTTCAATGAATATGAAGACTTAATGTTCAACACACTATAGTTAGATCCTTAAAAATATTTATATATCAAATAATGGCTATGTTTAGAACTGAGTTTTAATTAAGGGTTTACTAAAATAGTATACCTTAATTAGAACAATAATAAATAAAGCCTTAATAATAAGGAGGTAACTATGGGAATAAGTGAAAAAGACCATGCATATGAAGTTGCTAAAAAAATGCTTATAGATGGAGAATCTTGGGATAAGATAATGGAAGAAACAAAGCTTAGATTAAAAGATTTAAAGAGAATCCAAAAAGAAGAAATAACTCCACATTTCTAAATCATCAAGTAGTTAAGTTCAGCTCTATGTTGAATTTAACTACTTTTTTGCTGCGAAGGATACATTGTGTAAAATATTGGTTAATGTCTATGGTTGTGCTACAATATAAGGATGGATTCATTTAATGTTCCATTTATATTTTTGATTTTAAAGACTTTAAGAAAAAGTTAAGAATTTATTAACTATAATCTTAAGTTTTAGCATTTATTATTATCATATAAGATTTACAAGGAGGATTCATATTATGAAAAGTAAATTTAAAGCATTTTTTCTTTCTTTTATACCAGGACTTGGACATATATACTTAGGAGAAAATAATAGAGGATTAATATTCTTAGGAGGTTTCTTGTCTTATATCTTCACAGCAAGTTTCTTAAGTCATTCTTACGATATCGTAGGAGGATATTCGAGGGTGTTCGAAGCAGCGATACCTGCATTATGGATATTTAACGTATTAGACTGTGTAATCAATGCAGAAAAAGTAAATAAGGGAATGATAAACTTAGCTGATGATAAAAGTAGTGAAGATGAAAGAAAATTAATTGCATTTATGCTTTCTGTTATACCAGGATTAGGTCAACTTTACTTAGGAGAAAAAGAAAAAGGTCAAAAGTTGTTATATCTATTCCTAATTGTTTATATATTATCATCATTGGTAAATATAGATATTTTAAGGCTAGGAGTACCAGCAATAATAATTTATTCTGTATTAGATTTAATGAATGTAAAGGGAGTAAGAGAAACAACAGAAATAAATTTTTCAGGAAAGTGGTTTGATAACTGGGTTAAACTTCTTGGCGTAGTGTTTATAGCAGCAGGTTTTATAGCATTAGCAAACAGATTTTTAGGTGAATTTGTAGATAATAGAGTATTTTATATGATTAAAGATTATACAAAGGTTATATTATCTTCCGTAATTCTAATTGGATTTGGTATTAAAATGCTTTTTATGGGGAAGCCGAAGGAAATTAATAGGGAGGACTAATAATGAAACAATGGAAGATAGGAAGGCTATCTGCAGGTATTGGGCTGATATTGCTTGGTACATTGCTTATAGTAGCAAGAATACAGAATCTATACTATTTTGAAATTATAGAAAAATGGTGGCCAGTTTTAATAATATGCTTGGGAATAGAACTGGTAGTAGGAGCGTTCTTAGCAGGAAATCCTAAACTTAATGTTACTGTAGATGGTAAAAGCGTTTTTATCGCTATAATTATAGTTATTTTTGTATTTATAAGCAGTGGTATAAGTTTTGCTGCGAAAAATGGAGTTTCAATTTTCAACGGAAATGGCATATCTATAAATACTTTTAGCAATGAAAAGATAGTATCTAACAAAATGGAATTTCAATCAAAGAAATCTTTGACGATAGAAAACAAACAAGGGAAGATTTCTATTGATAAGAGTGGTAATGATAAGATAGAAATTGAAGCAAATATTACTATTGGTTATAATAATGAATCTGTTATAAGTGAATTGCAAAAACAAGCCATTGAGTTTACAGATGGAGAAAATCTTGTAGTAGGAGCAAATTATAATCAAAACAAACAAGACGGCGCAGTTAAAAAATTAGATTTCACTATAAAATTACCTGATTCTGTGAAATATAATATTAAAAGTTCTTATGGAGATGTTGTGATCGCCAATATTTCTAGTGATGGAAAAGTTGATCAATCAAATGGAAACACTAATATCAGTAATATCAAGGGGAATCTTGAAGTAAATAATAAGTATGGATCGGTTAAGATTGATACTGTAGAGGGAAATCTTAATGTAGGCTGTAATAATGGAGCCCTTAATATAATCAATGTAAAAGGAAAAGTTATAAGTTCAAATGCTTATGGGTCAACAAGTATAGAAAATATAAGCGATGATCTAGAATTTAAAGGGTCAAATGGATCCTTCACTGAAAAGAACATTAGTGGATTCTCCAAAGTATCAAGTAAATACGGAGAAGTAAACATAATCAATCCACTGAAAGGTGCAAATATAGAAGCTAATAATGGTACTATAAAGCTAGAAAGTAATAAGCCTATAGAAGGTGATATTACCATATATAGTGCTTTCGGAGATATAAATAGTAGAATCTTAAAGGAACAATCAGCTAAATTTAAATGCACTACAAAAAGTGGGTCTATAACTAATAGTTTTGGATTGTCTAGTAATAACAAAAACACCTTAGAAGGCGAAGTGAATGGTGGTAAGTTTCTTTTTATGATGGAAACAAAAAATGGTTCTATAAATATAAACTAGCAAATAAAAAACTTGGTGATTTCTTGGAATCTATAAATTTTAGTTGAAGTAATTAGGGTTAGTATGTAATAATGTTTTTAGATAGATTTTGAAAGGAGTTACCTTAATGCCAGTAAGAAAGATAGTTCAGTTAGGTGATGATCATTTAAAGAAAGTATCAGCGCCTATTAAAGAAATAAATGCACAAACATTAGCACTAGTAAAGGACTTAAAGGATACATTATATTCTGTAGATGGTGTTGGTCTTGCAGCACCTCAAATTGCAGTAAACAAAAGAGTTGTATTTATAGACCTACGAGATGGATCAGAACCAATAGTATTAATTAATCCTGAGATAACTTATAGAGAAGGTAAAGAAGAAGGGTACGAAGGATGTCTAAGTTATGTTGGCTTTGAAGGGTTAGTTGAAAGACCTAAAAAAGTTAAGGTAAAAGCACTAAATGAAAAAGGTGTGGCTGTAGAGTACGAGGCTACAGGGCTTTTAGCAAGATGTTTTTGTCATGAGATAGACCACTTAGATGGGATTATGTATGTTGATCAAGCCATTGAAATGTACGAGTTAGTTGACGAAGAAGAATAAATTAAAAATAAATATTACTCGCCTGACAAACTTTTCGAATATACACTCGGAAAGGCAGATGGTAAAAAGATCGCTGAAGAAAGTCGCTTCAGCGATTTTTCATGCCTAAAATTTATTTTCAGATGTTTTATTCAAAAAGATTTGAGCGAGATTTTTATTGTCTTTAACTATAGTTTCTATTATTCCTTTACTAATAGGGTCAAGATTATCAGTATCTTCAATAAATCTATCACCCATAGTAAACCCTGTTTTACATGCTTTATAAGCTTCTAAAATCACTTCTTCATCAGAATCTACAGTGAGATTCTTTAGTTTTTCATATACCTCAGCAAATTTACCAGTAATACCCACACCCTCTTTTGGGACGCCGCCAAGTTGTTCTATTCTTTCTCTTAAAATATTACTATGGCTTAAATAGGTTGATTGAACTTGCAAAAAACATTGTTTTAAACTATTCTCATTCGCTTTATGTTGTAGGTTTTCAAAGGCTTCTATACCCATTTGAATACCTTTTAAAAAACGATTTAATTCTAATACTATTTCTTTTGATGGAGCCTCAACTGACATGAAAATCACCTCCTGTAAAGTAAAATATTTAGAATTTGGTTATATTTTAGTTTTAGCAAAAAAGATGTATTTATGCTTCTTATTTAAGGAATACTCTATTTAATAATATAAGTCTAAAAGATATTATAAGAAAGTCTATTCAAAAATGAACAAACTGTTTACTAGTGTAATTTCTTAATGTATACTAGTGTATATACATTTGAAAAGGGGAGACTTATAATGAATAAAACAAAAAAATTAACTTATATTTCAGTACTTATAGCACTAGCAATTATAATACCAATTACTTTTGGATTTGCCACTGTTTATATACCACCTTTTTCTGCTACGATTGCATCACATGTTCCGATGTTTTTAAGTATGTTTGTATCGCCTTTTGCTGCTGTAGCAGTAGGGCTAGGTAATGCTGTAGGGTTCATTATAGCTGGAAAGCCTATTTGGGTGGTATTAAGGGCCTTAATGCATGTATTTGTAGGACTTGCAGGTGCATACATGATTAAGAAAGGTGTTTCATATGGTAAAACAGTTGTTTTTACCTCGCCAATACATGGATTGCTAGAAGCTTTAGTAATTATGCCTTTTCCACAGTTTAATTTTCAGTTTATAATCATAACAGTATTTGTGGGAACTATTATTCACCACTTTATAGATGGTACAATAACATATGTTTTGGTAGAAGCTATATCTAAAGCTACTAGAAAAGATTTTAGAAAAGTTTTATCGTCAACTTCTAGATAATAGAACCCAAAATTAGTTTTATATTTGAAGATTGATATTTTTTGTACAAATAATGTTTTTAATATAAAAGGTCGCCTTTACTGGCGACCTTTTATATATTTAGAAATAATCTAAATATACTAAAAAACTTATTGAGTTGAATTGACTATAGTATCTAAATATTGAGTTATACTGTCTTTCCAAGAAGGCATTTTTATATTAAAGCAGTTATATAAAAGACATGTATTCATTGCAGTGTATTTAGGTCTTGGAGCGATATTTGTAATAGCTTCTGTAGATAGAGGTAGAACATTCTTTTGTATATTAAAATATTCAAAGGTATATTTTATGACCTCTTGCTTTGAAGTATATCCATCATTTACGCAATTATATACTCCGTAAAAATCTGAGGTTATAATTTGAGATATCGAGTTACATAAATCCTCTATATATGTTGGATTTATGATGGCATCTGAAATTAGAAATATAGGAGCATTTGCTTGAGATAACGCTTTTTTTATATAACAATCATTTCCTCCAAAACACCAAGAAGTTCTAATTATAAAGTATTTACTACATATAGTGCGAATAAGTTTCTCGGCAGCGAGTTTTGATTTGCCGTATATATTTATTGGAATGCATTTATCAGTTTCAAAGTACGGAGAATGCTTTTCGCCACCATATACATAAGCTGATGAGATGTACATAATAGGGATGGACAGGCTATTACAGGCATAAGCCACATTTAGTGTTCCAAGTGTATTTACAGTATAAGATTCAGTTTCGTGGCTTTCACAGAAATCTATATCAGCCAATCCTGCAGCTTGTATAACTATATCTGGCGAAGCTGAATTAATAGTTTGTAAAACTGAATTCTTATCAGTTATATCTAAATTGTTTTTGTCTAAAGCTATGATTTCATGTATATTTTTTAGGTAGTTGGATAGATAACTCCCAATATTACCGTTTGAACCTAAGACCATTATTTTCATAAACTCACCTCATTACATTAGTTTGGTTGTTGTAATATTAAATGTATTTACTTTGTAGGATGATTGAATGTAAGTTATAGATACTCCGGTTCTACTCTACAAAACTTAGCTACTGATTCTATTAACTATTAATGGAAGTTAAGTTGCTTAGTTATATATTATTTGGAACTGGTCTATCTGTAATTACTCAAGCTATACTTGTACAAAATATAAATTTACATTAAATTATATGAAATATACTATAAGTTTATTGACAACAATTGTATAAAATTAATATAATTTTTATTTAAAGATATAGGAACCTAAAATGAGGGCTAAATATATTGATTTAATACTATTAACTGGTAAAATTATAGTTGCTGATTATATATGTAAGCAAAGTAGTAAATTTGGCTTATATTTAATCCAAATATTAAGTTTATAAGAATTGAGTATTTTTTCTGCAAAGAAAGGTATAAAGTTTTTATGGCCGTTAGATTTAGATACTTTAATGGGTTTTGAAGTTTTTTATTGAAATACAGTAAAAAAACAAAACTTATTAGCCTGCAATATTTTCCTCTTGTACAATGGGAAAGGCAGATGCGTAAAAAGGTCTGTGGATGGATACCAAAGGTGGTGGAATTATGATAAAAGAAGAAGAATTAAGTTATGAAAAGAAGCATTTAAGAGAGACTAAGCAGTGGCTTGAAGATGCTGCTTACACTCAAGGGAATGAAGAACAAAAACTTTTAGATAAAATAGGAAAACTGAAAAAAGCATCCAAAGGAAAGTATAACGAAGAACTGGAGACCGAAGAAAAGATATATAATATAGTTCACAAGAATCTTGAAAGGTATAGAGAGTCTATTGAACAACCATACTTTGCTAGGATTGATTTTAGGGAGTATAGGAAGAAGGAAGAAGTTTTTTATATAGGGAAATTTGGGCTAGGAGATATGAGTAAGGGAGAAGAACTCGTCATTGACTGGAGAGCGCCTTTAGCAGATTTATATTATAGTGGGACACAAGGTGATGCATATTATAGAGCACCTATTGGAGTAGTTCAAGGGAACCTTTCATTAAAGAGAAAATTTCTTTTTGATCAAGGAGATATAAAAGATATTTTCGATGAGGGAATTAATGAAATTATATTAAAAAATGCAATAGATGACAGTGGTGAAAATGCATTAATTGATGAATTTTTAAAAATAAATCTTGAACAAAGCACTGGACGAAAGCTAAAAGAAGTAGTCGCTACAATACAAAAAGAACAAAATGAAATTATAAGAGCGGAAAAGAATGCACCAATAATAGTACAGGGATCAGCAGGGTCAGGTAAGACCACTGTGGCACTCCATAGACTTGCTTATTTACTTTACAGATATAAGGAAAAGTTAGATGGGCAAGATATTTTAGTGGTAGCGCCTAATAAGCTTTTTTTAGATTATATATCTGAAGTTCTTCCAACACTAGGAGTTGGAGAAGTAAAGCAAAAGACTTTCGAGGAGTTTGCTATAGACTACTTAAAAATAAAAGGAAAGTTATATTCAAAGGATAAAAAGCTCCAGAATGTGTTGGAGAATGAAGATTCCGAAGAAGTTAAATATATAACTAATTCTAGTAAAATAAAAGGATCTATGGTATTTAAGTCTATCATGGATAGATTTCTTCTTATATTAGAAAGAGAGTCTTCCAACATGGAAAATATAACGATTCAAGGTTTTACGATCTTTGAGAAAACAGAAATAAAGAGGCTATATGTTCAGGATATGAAACATATGCCAATTAATAAAAGAAAAGATGAGATAAAGAGATACTTCTCCTTAAAGCTGAATGAAAAACTAATGAAGGTCATCGAAAAGATAGATTTTCAGTATGAATATCAAATCTCAAGAATAAAAAAACAAATGGATGATTGTTTAGAGAGACGACAAAAGCTAATAGAGATATATGATGAAAGAGATGCTTTTAAAAATAAGATAAGAGCAGAAGGTAAGAGTGAGTTTGATGCTTATTTTGATAACTGGAAGGGTATAGATACTAAGAATCTATACAAGAGATTGTTTAAAGAAGAAGAACTTTTTGATGAATTAACAGATGGAGTTATACCTAAAAAACTTTGGAATCATATAGTTGAAGTGTTAGAAAACGATGACGAACAAGGAGTAATTGATAGTGATGATATAGCTCCGTTGTTATACCTAAAGCTTATGGTGGAAGGTGTCCCAGACGATAAGAAATATAAACATATAGTTATAGATGAAGCTCAAGATTATTCCCCGCTGCAGATGTGTGTAGCTGCGATGTTAGCGTTAGGTAACTCTATGACAATAGTAGGAGATTTAGGGCAGGGAATATATTATTATAAAGGAATTGATCAATGGGAGAAGCTTATTGATGATGTATTTAGAGGTGAATGTACTTATATACCTTTAACTCAGAGCTATAGATCAACCATAGAAATAATAGAGTTTGCAAATCAGGTGTTAAAGAAACAAAAAAATAATCTAAGGCCTGCGACCCCTGTACTAAGGCATGGGGAAGAACCTAAAATTATACAATATGAAAATAATAATGATTTTGCAAAGGAAACAGATGCAATTGTAAATAAAGTCATAAACAGTGGCAAGAACAGCGTAGCTATAATAGGAAGAACCTTTGATGAGTGCAAGAAAATAAGAGATATAATGAAGAAAAACTCTATGTATGATTGGACGCTCATAAAAGAAGCAGATAAAAATATAAAATTAGATAAGATAATAATACCATCCTATTTAACTAAAGGACTGGAATTTGACTGCTCTATAGTGTTTAATTGTAATGATCAAATATATAGAGATAACGAGCTTGATAAGAAGCTGCTATATGTTGTTTTGACGAGAGCACTTCATTATCAGTATGTTTTTTACAATGGCAATATCAGCAGTTTGCTCAGTGATGGTTAACTTATTTTTAGTTGAACTTTAAAGAAAAAAACAAATATAAATAAAAACTTATAATTAATTTCAATAGAATAAATATTTATAAAAACTCCTCTAGTCTATATGTTCACTTTGTAATAAGATTTTATTATTAAATTTTATCATAAGAAGCTGTGAAGGTTTTAATAATAAATTTTGGTTTAAAGTGATGCATCTTTAATAGGGGAGTTTTAGTAGTCTAAATATATAGCAATAACTAAGCAAGAGAAGATGATATTGTAATAACAAAGACGTATTTGCATATGGTTTGGGCAAGTGTGGATAAGATTGTAAAATACAAGCTTCTATGGTACAATTTATGTGGTTTTTATTTTATTACAGTTATGGAGGTAGTACAATGAGCGTAGAAAAGATTAGAGATAATATATATTGGATTGGTGTTAAAGACGCTGAATTAAGAGTATTCGATATTATAATGGAAACAAAAAAGGGTACAACCTATAACTCATATCTTATAAATGATGATAAGATAGCTGTAGTTGATAGCGTTAAGAACGGATTTTATAATGAATTTAAAGAAAATATAACTCATATAATAGGTGAAAAAGCTGTAGACTATATAATTGTTCAGCATACAGAATTAGATCATAGCGGATCTATTGTTAGACTTATGGAAGACTATCCAAATGCTAAAATAGTTGGCTCAAGAGCCGCAATAAACTATCTTAAGAATATTGTAAATAAGCCTTTCGAAGCTATTGAAGCTAAAGAAGATTTAAATTTAGGGAGCACTACTTTAAAGTTTATATCAGCTCCTAACCTTCACTGGCCAGATACTATATTTACTTATGTAGAGGATAAAGCTCTTTTATTCACTTGCGATTTCACAGGTTGTCATTATTGTCCTGAAGGAGCATTAACTGATAGTTTCTCTGACGATTATTTTGAAGAAATGAAATACTATTTTGAAGTAATAATGGGACCATTTAAAAAGTTTGTAAAGCAAGCACTAACAAAAATAGATGGTCTAAATATAGATATAATTGCTCCGAGCCATGGACCTTTACATGTAGCTGATGCAAAAAAATACTTAGATCTTTATGATAAATGGGCTACTGTAGAGGCAGTTGAAAAGAATGTTCAAGTGTTTTACATATCAGCTTACGGAAACACAGAAGCCATAGCTAAGTATGTTACAGAAAAGATAGCAGAAAAGGGCATAAAGGTTGAGGTTCATGAAATAACTTCAATGCCTATAGAAAAAGCTGCTGAACTTATAGACAATAGTTCTGCTTTTCTTATAGGTTCTCCTACTATAAATCAAGATGCTGTTAAGCCATCATGGGATTTATTGTCATTGGTTAATCCTATAATAAATAGATCAAAACCAGCAGCAGCCTTTGGATCCTTTGGATGGAGTGGAGAAGGTGTGCCAATGCTGACTGAAAGACTTAAGAGTTTAAAACTAAAAACAATAGACGGACTTAAGGTGAATTTCGTGCCATCAGAAGCAGACTTTAAAAATGCAGACGAGTTCGTTGAAAACTTCATGAGTTTAGTTTAAGAAAATTATAAAGAACACTATCAAATCTATAGTGTTCTTTTACTGTATTAAAAAGAAGTATGTTTTTAGAATAGATGTTTTAATTAATGGAATTATAATACATATAAAAGAGAAAATTTTATTTTAAATTTATAATATATGAGGAGATTTTTTATGAGTGATTTAGATGAAAAGGAAATAATGTCTTTTAGAGACGAGAATGGTAACAAGGTGGATTTTGAAGCTGTTGCTAGAATATACTTAGAGGAACAGGAGTACTTGATATTATCACCGCTTGAAGAAGGTGCTGATGAAGAAGATGCATTTATATTTAGAGTAGATGAAGTAGAAGGTAAGGAAGAATATAACCTTGTTGAAGATGATAAAGAGTTTGAAGCTGTAAAAAAAGAATATAAGAAATTATTGTATTAATTAATGGAGGTTAAATAATGAAGAAATCGGAGATTATTAAATTTTTAAGTGAAAATGAATTAGTAGATGTTCAAGAAATTGAATATAAGGAAGGTCTTGTATTAAGATTCTTCTATGACTTCGACAGTGACGAATTGAGCGCAGCTAAGGCGTATTCAAATGAAGAGAGTGATCATGAAGAAGAGAGTGAAGAATGGTATTCAGAATTCTTCTTACCTTATTTGAGTGATATAGCTATAGATAACGTAAGTGATATAATTGATGAAATAAATGAAGAATTTGAGATTCAAGCTCAGTTTGTTTCTTATGACCTTGATCCTTCAAATTACAATTACAATGAATTTATAGCTGTATTTTTCGAAGAAGATAAAGATTTAGATATTGATGATGTTATGGATCAACTAGGTCTATAAAAATTCAGAATTATAGTTTTTTATATATGTAAAAGTAAACTTCATATTCTATCAAGCCTCTTTAGTTGATTTCTAAAGAGGCTTTTTAGTGTCCTAAAAATTTATAGTACATATTCTAAACCCCGACAATATTAAGCTATATTTTTATAAAGGCCTCTCAGTCTTTTCTTTCCTAAGCAGCTCTTACCTAAATGCTTTTTTAGCAAATGTTTTTGTTGTTTAACTATAAGCTTGTCCAAATTCTCACTTAGTTTTATTACCAAAATATTAGTAGGTGATAGAAAATTGAGAACAAAGTTTAGTAAAAGCTTTCTCCTGATAATCTTTTTTTCTAATTTGTAAGAATACATAAGTTTATCCTCCAATCTAATTAAATTATTAACTTATTAGTAGCGTAATATTATTATAACAAATTTTGTATTTTTGTAAAAAAAATTCATAAGTCAAATTGTTACAATTAACGCTATAAAATCTTAACAAAATGCCCCAAAACGCATAAAGCAACAAGTGGAAAATTATGTAAAAGTCTGCAAATGTAGAATTTTACATAAATGTAATAAAATGAGATTGTAGAATTTCGTCTAAAGATTTGTTGTTGATAAATAGTTTAGAGAAAGGTAAAATAAAAACTAGACACATAATTAATTTTTGATTATGAATTATTGAACTTAAGAAGGAGAATTTCAATGAATATTGAACAACTAATTGAAAGAATTAATTTTTTATATAAGAAGAGTAAAGAAGAAGGGTTAAACGAACAAGAAAAAGAAGAGCAGCAAGAATTGAGAAAAGATTATATAGAAAGAGTAAAAAGTAATTTTAGATCGCAATTAAATACAATTGAACCTAAAAATTTAAAGAAATAATGAAGGATGATATTTTATGGGTATTGTAACCGTTGAAAAATTAGTTAAAGATTTTGATTTTGAAGTATTAGTAGAAGGTGAAAAGAATATTCCTATAACTGTAAGCGACATAAACAGGCCTGGATTACAACTTGCAGGGTTTTATAATTATTTTGCTCCAGAAAGGATACAAGTTATTGGAAAAGCCGAATGGAGCTTTTTAGATGATATGGGAGTTGATCTTAGAAAAAAAAGAGTTAATAAGTTTTTTAGCTTTAATGTAAGTTGTCTTGTGATCACAAGAAGTTTAGATCCTCATGAAGAGCTTATAAAGGCTGCTCAGAAAAACAAAACATGGGTTCTTAGAACTGAAATGATGACAACAAAGTTTATGAGTAAAACTACTATATATCTAGCAGATAAAATGGCACCTGAAACCAGGCTTCATGGAGTGTTAGTTGATGTGTATGGTATAGGGATTTTAATTACTGGTGAAAGTGGAATAGGAAAAAGTGAAACAGCCCTTGAACTTATAAAAAGAGGGCATAGACTTGTTACTGATGATGCAGTTGATATAAAAGAGATAGATGAAGATTTAATAGGAACATCACCTCATATTACGTTTGGAATGTTAGAAGTTAGAGGTATGGGAATAATCGATGTATCTGCGCTATATGGATTAAGTTCGGTACTAGCATCAAAGGAGATAAAGCTTGCTATTCATTTAGAGCATTGGAGAGATGACGGAGATTATGATAGATTAGGAATTAATGCTGAATTTGTTGATATCTTAGGAGTTAACATACGAAGAATGAGAGTTCCTATAAGACCTGGTAGAAATATTGCTGTAATAATCGAGGCTGCAGCAGCCAATTATAGATATAATCTTATGTCAGATACAACTCCAGTTGACATAATTGAAAGCAGAATGAATAAAACTGAAGAATAATTCACATAAGTTCTTTATTTCATGTACATAATAGATAGAGCGTTTAAAAAAAGGTGATATTTATGATTGTATATGATATTTGTGATAATTTAACAGTGGTAGACCAATGGGAACTAGAAAGATCTTATTATTGGATCTGTTGTGATCAAAAGGAAGTTCATAAACTTGGAGTTATATTCTCTGCTGAAACTATTGAAGAGTGCCAGAATTTTAGACAGTATCCTAGAATAGATTATTATAAAAATTATTCTTTTATGGTTTTTAACGCACTTGACAATGAAGACTTAGAGATAATTCCTAGAGAGATTGATATATACCTAGGTAAAAATTTTATTATTACTGTTTACAAAAATGAAGTGAAACTTATATCTAATCTGATGGAAGATATTGAGAAGGATAAAAATTGTTTTATATTAAAAGAAAATTGTAAACCTTACATAATCTTATATTATATTCTAGATAGACTTATAATAAATAATTATAATATTATTGCAGATTTAGAGACAGAAGCTGATAGAATAGAACTAGATATATTAAAATCTCCTAAATCAAAACATATAAATAAACTTGTATCGTTAAGAAGAGAGAGTTATAAACTAAGAAAACTTCTTAATCCGCTTAGATATATAGGCGATGCACTGCTACTCAATGAGAATAATGTAATAGAGCATGATCAAATGTATTTATTTAAAAATTTGAATGATAAAATAGAAAAGTTATTAGCTTCCATGGAGAGTCTAGCTCAGGATCTCGCTATGGTAAGAGAAGCGTATGAAGCTGAAATAGGTATCAGAACAAATGAACTCATGAAGGCTTTTACAATAATAACTGCTGTATTTCTCCCTTTGCAACTTATAACAGCCATCTTTGGGATGAGTTTTGAACATATTCCTTTTAAGAATGATAGATTTGCCTTTGAGGGATTGGTAGGTACTATGGCATTTTTAGTAGTAATTTTAATGGCTATATTCAAAGGGAAAAAGTTACTTTAATGTTTTATAAATTAAGATGAATTTTTTAAATATGATTGTTTATAAGATTAAACATATAATCATTATAGGTATAAAAGGAGGACAAATATGACTAAGAAGACATTGACCAGAGAAATCCCTAATGCTTGGGATAAGTATTCGAATGAGGATGTTAAAAAGGTTTTTGAAGTAAGCGATAGATACAAACAATTTATGTCAGTTTGCAAAACTGAAAGAGAGTGTGTAGATGAATTTATAAAAATGGCTGAGAAAAAAGGCTATAAGGATTTAAAAGAAATCATAAAAAATGGAGACGCTCTAAAAGCTGGAGATAAGGTTTATGCTAACAATATGGGCAAAACTCTAGCTATGTTTGTTATAGGAAAGCAATCTTTTGAAAAAGGTCTTACAATTCTAGGGGCTCATGTAGATTCGCCAAGACTTGATATAAAGCAGAACCCACTATATGAAGATTCTGAATTAGCACTTTTAGAAACACATTATTATGGTGGAGTAAAGAAATATCAATGGGTTGCTATCCCTCTTGCTATACATGGTGTGGTTGTGAGAAAAGATGGTACGATTGTAAATGTAGTAATAGGTGAAGATGATAACGATCCTGTAGTTGGGGTTTCGGATTTACTTATACACTTGTCTGCTGATCAATTAGGTAAGAAGGGGGACAAGGTTGTAGAAGGTGAAGATTTAAATCTTTTAGTTGGAAGTAGACCGGTAAAAGATAAAGATGTAAAAGAAAAAGTAAAAGAAAATATACTTGTTATATTAAATGAAAAGTATGATATTACAGAAGAAGACTTCGTTTCAGCAGAGCTAGAAATAGTACCTGCAGGTAAGGCAAGAGACTATGGACTTGATAGAAGTATGGTGATGGCATATGGACATGATGATAGAATATGCGCATTTACTTCTTTTGAAGCAATAGCAAACATAGAGGAAACAGAGAAGACATGTGTTGCATTGTTTGTGGATAAAGAAGAAATAGGTAGTGTAGGTGCTACTGGAATGCATTCTAAGTTTTTCGAAAATATAGTTGCTGAAGTTATGGATAGAGTAGGCGAGTATAGTGAGCTTAAGCTTAGAAGATGTTTAACTAATTCAAAGATGCTTTCTTCCGATGTTAGTGCAGCTTTTGATCCGAATTATCCATCTGTTATGGAAAAGAAGAATGCAGCTTTCTTTGGAAAGGGAATAGTATTTAATAAGTACACAGGTTCAAGAGGTAAGAGTGGTTGTAATGATGCCAACCCAGAATTTGTAGCAGAGATAAGAGCTATAATGGATAAGCATAATGTTGCTTGGCAAACAGCTGAACTTGGAAAGGTGGACCAAGGTGGCGGTGGCACCATAGCATATATACTTGCAGAGTATAATATGGAAGTAATTGATTGTGGTATTGCACTCCAAAATATGCATGCTCCATGGGAAGTTGCCTCAAAAGCTGATATATATGAAGCAGTTAGAGGGTATGAAGCTTTCTTAGTAGAAGCGTAATTATTAAAACATAGGGTTAAGCTGATGCTTAACCCTATAATAATGTCTATACTTAATAACGTTAATTTAGTATATTTATGAACAAAAATGTTTTTTGTGAATATAATAGAATATACTAATGAAGGAGGATTAATTATGGACAAGTCGAGATTTAGAAATTACGGACTATGGGTTGCAATAGCAGCATTAATTCCTATGGTTTTACAGGGTTTTGGATTAGATATACTTCCTTCGAATTATAAGGATATTATAAATGCGCTTCTAACAATACTTGTAATGGCAGGTATATTAAATGACCCTACTACAGCTGCAAAGTGGTTTTTTGATGATAAATCTAAGAAAGAAGAACCTATAGCAGAAGAAAAATATGATGAAGTTACTGAAGCAACTATATCTAGAGAAAACAATGAAGTTAAATAAAGAGATATTGATGTAAATAAAAAGAGATTCTTCAAAAAAGAATCTCTTTCTTAAGTTATAAGTAAATCTAAAATTTTTTAATGAATAAGGAAATATAAAATTTTCAAGCTACTGTAACTTAGATATTTTATTTAGTTTGCTAGGTTTTTATAAAGCGCCATAAACTTATTAAAATCCTCTTCATCTATTGACATATCACCTATATCGCCATGTTTAGTATCCCCTTCAGTTATTCCATGAAAATCAGATCCGCAAGTGAAAACTAGGTTATTATTTCTACAAAGACTTACTAAGTAATCTTGATCTTTTTTAAAGTTCATGAAATATACTGCTTCCAACCCATCAAATTCAAATTTTAATAAATCCTCTGGAGAGTTTTTCTTGAGAAGTATTGGGTGTGCAAGTATCACCACTGCATTATATTTTTTTAATAATGCTATCCCTTCCTCTACAGTAATGATTTTATTTGGTACATAGGCAGGACAATTATTTCCTATAATGTTATCAAAGATGTAATCCCAACTATAATTATATCCAGCTTCAATTATACTTTCGGCGATATGAGGACGTGCTACTATACCTTCTCCTTTTTCTAATACCTTTTCATAATCAAGTTCTATATTAAAATAGGTCTTTAATTTATCTACGATGCTTTTAGCTCTATCTACCCTAGAGTTTTTTAGGTCTCTTAAAAATTTTTGTAAGCTTTCATCTTTATAAGAATCATCTCTAAAATAACCTAATACATGAACACTTTCTTTGTTATTACACGAAAGCTCAATACCTGGTATCAGCTTAATGCCATAAAGTTTAGCTGCCTCTAGAGCCTCGTCTATTCCTTCGGTATTATCGTGATCAGTAATAGCCAAATATTCAATTCCTTTTGACTTTGCTCTCTTTACTACTTCAGTTGGAGAAAGTTTGCCATCAGAAGAAGTTGTATGACAATGAAATTCTGCTTTTATATTCAAAAGAGTATCATTCCTTTCGAGACTATGTATTTTTCGGTATTTTTTGATATAATGATTTTAACATACATTACTATGTAGATGTACCACTTCGTAATAAAATTTAGTATTTTTAAATTCTCTCACCAGAAGCCGTGAGAGTTTTAAAAATAGATTTCGGTTCGAAGTGGTACATCTATAGATAAACTACTTCATATTAGAATTTATCCAAATAAAGATTCGTAGAACCATCGAAAGCTTTATTTGGAGTTTAAGGACTAAAGTAGTTTATCAGTTCAGCGGAATATATAATCCAGTTTTATCTAATTAAAACTGAGCGATATTTTCGTTAACTATTAATAGTAATAGGACTATCAAATATATATTTTATTTGAAATATAAGACATAGGTTTAGAATACAGGAGGCAATATATGATAGATCGTGATAAAATAAGGCAAGTAGCAAAATTGATAATTGGAGCTATAGGCCAAGATCTAAATAGAGAAGGTTTGATAGAGAATCATGACAGGATTGCTAGGAGGAATGAAGTGCTCAGTCTTATAAAATTATAAACTGGTGAAAGATATCTATTAATATTATTAAGAAATTATGGTGATAAGATGGATAGAGTTAATTATATATTAAATAGTCCAAAGTATAAATCGTACCTCTCACAAATTGAAGCTTATGAGGTTGATAGGATATATTGTAGACATGATTTAAAACATTTCTTAGACGTTGCAAGGATAGCTTATATTATGGTACTAGAAGAAAATATACAAATTTCAAAGGAAGTAGTATATGCTGCAGCTATATTACATGATATAGGGAGATTTAAGCAATATGAGGATGGGACACCTCATCATGAGGCATCTTATGATATTGCTAAAGTTTTATTGAAGGAAGCAAACTTTAATGAAGTAGAAAGTGATAAAGTGCTTAAAGTTATTTCAAATCACAGAAATGATAAACAGAATGGGTTTGGTTATATATTTTATAAGAGCGATAAAATTTCGAGAGACTGCTATGCATGCAAAGCAACTGCTACTTGTAATTGGGATGAAGAAAAAAGAAATTATAATATAACATATTAGTATTTTATTTAGAGGTGGAAATGATGTACATAGGAAATAAAGAATTTATTATTGGTGATAGGACTTATATAATGGGAATTCTTAATTTGACACCAGATTCATTTTCGGATGGCGGAAAGTTTAATTGTTCAAAGCATGCAATTGAGCATGCTGAAGTTATGATAGCAGAAGGCGTAGATATCATTGATATTGGTGGAGAATCTACAAGACCTAATCACGAACCTATTGATGAAAAGGAAGAGATTCAAAGAGTTATTCCAATCATTAAAGCTATTAGAGAAAAATTTGATATACCTATATCTATAGATACGTACAAAGGAAAAGTTGCTGAAGAAGCTATAAAGGCTGGAGCTAATTTAATAAATGATGTTTGGGGATTTAAAAAGGATAAGTATATTGCAGAAGTAGCTGCAAGATATGATGTGCCTTGCTGCCTTATGCATAACAGAAATAATACTGACTACGGAGATATAATAGAGGATATGCTAGTTGATTTTGAAGAATCAATATATATAGCCATAGCTGCTGGTGTGAAAAAAGAAAATATAATACTGGATCCAGGTATAGGCTTTGCTAAAAGCTATGAACAGAATTTATATGTAATGAATAATTTAGAAAAGTTTAAATGTTTAGGATATCCTTTGCTTTTAGGAACTTCTAGAAAATCCCTTATAGGAAACACTTTAAATTTGCCAGTGGATGAAAGACTTGAAGGCACTTTAGCTACAACGGCAATAGGTATAATAAAAGGATATGATTTTGTAAGAGTTCATGATGTAAAAGAAAATAAAAGAGCAGCAGTGATGACTGATGCTATTATAAGAAATAGATAAACTTAGGAGGACAAATAGGTTGGATAAACTTTATATAGAAAATCTGGAGTTGTTTGCGAATCATGGTGTGTTTGGTGAAGAAAAATCATTAGGCCAAAAATTTATAATATCACTGGAACTTTTCTTAAGTTCAAGAGAAGCTGCAACTACAGGAGATTTAACTAAATCAGTACACTATGGAGAACTGTGTCATAAGCTTGAAAAAGAATTTCAAAAGGAAAGTTATGATTTAATAGAAACTGCCGCGGAAAAAACTGCAGAATTTATATTGAAAGAATATAAGATATTAGAAGCTGTTAAAGTTACAATAAAGAAACCATGGGCACCTATAGGCAAACACCTAGACTATGCAGCTATTGAAATATATAGAAAATGGAACAGGGCGTTTATAGCATTAGGTTCTAATAAAGGCGATAAAAACTATAATCTATTGACTGCTTTAGAAATTATAAGTAAATCTGGACACACTAAAGTAAATAAAGTATCAAATTTTATTACAACAGAACCTTGGGGATATGAAAATCAAGAGAAATTCCTAAATGGTGCAGCTGAGATATCAACTATTCTCTCACCAAGAGAACTAATTGATTATCTACTGCAAGTAGAAAGTGAATTAAAGAGGGAAAGAATTATAAAATGGGGACCTAGAACCATAGATTTAGATGTGCTAATTTATGATGATGTGATCTCATCAGATGAGCACATAGTAATTCCACATCCAAGAATGCATGAAAGGTTATTTGTAATAGAACCTTTAGCAGAAATTGCTCCTTATGAATTTCATCCAATACTTAGAAAAAGAATATATGAGATAAAAGAGCATTTGCTTAGCAATTTGAAATAAGAAGGTTCTATTTTTAGTTCAAGATCTTAAACAAAACTATAGGTCTATAAATGACAGTGTATCCAAAAGTCTGAACTTTTGGATACACTTATTTTTTTGAAAGAGATTATGTTTAAGAGTATTGTTTAAATTAAGTGGTTATAAAGTAAAGCATCAGCTGTATAACCACTTAATTTCATGCAGTTCTTCAAAAGCGCCTTGAATTAGTATTAGGTTACTTGTTAAAAACATATTTGCAGAAAGAGTCTAATCTATAAGCCAATGGAATATTATCCATACTAAGATAATCTTCCTCAAAAACACCATCCCAAGGGAAAATAGAAACTACATTTTCATTATATACATTAACAACATACTTATCATCTGATATCTTTATAAATAGCTTGTACTTTGGCTTTTCAGGAAGATTAGCTGGTTTTTTTATAAAATTATCATTCTTTAAGGATTTAATAAAATCTATTAGGACTTTGTCATCTTCTTCTTTTGCGGGCAATTCTTTGTAAACATCTGTATCAAGGGCAGAGATTTCAAACTTATTATTACTTATGAGCTTGTACAATTCCTCTGTATAGTAATGGCTGGATGGCTTCTTTTTTAAGTTTATGTACTGAGAATCAGAACATCCTATAAAGGTTAATGAAATTATTAAAATAAGAGTTAAGGAAAGAAGTTTTTTCATGATACCTCCATAAACATATTATTACTTTAAATAATATGTAATTAGCTAGTTCGATAGAACATTTTACTGAAATTTGAATAATATATATAGATACAAATTTTTTAGATAAAATACTTCATATTATAATTGATTGAAATAAAGCTTCGTAGATTCATTGAAAGTATTATTATGAGCCTGAGGATAGAAGGGGTTTATCTATAGTTAACTCTCCTACATAGTACTAGATAAGGAGGAAAACATATTGAAGTATGGGCTTGATATAGAAAACAAAATTATTTCTTCATATGTGAATGGGAGGCTGATAAAAAATGGACACTCAGTTGTCAATTTTCAAGCAGATAATAACAAATCATTTGGAGAAGTTCTATTTAGAAAAGCTTTATTAGCAAATCAAACTAGAGTAGATTTGTATATAAATGTTGAAAAACAACAAGCAGAATTTGATTTAGTGGATATATATGTGAGCAAAAGTGAACGGATATTTAATTTATTATTACAATTTAGAGATAAAATGAAAGCTATTGGTTTCGATGAAGTCAATGTTAAGGATGGGTCAAGTTTATATCTATGTAAAAAAATAAAAGCACCCTCAGTAATCATTAGAATTAAATCACATGCTATAGATATAGGTGCTAAAGAATTTGAAGAAAAACTAGCTGATGGGCTAATTAACATACTTAGTGAAAATTTTTAAGGTGAAAAATAGCTCAGATTACTTATAGGATTGGTTAAGTTTATTTTATAATTGTCAAAAAATAAATAATTAGTAAGGACATCTATAAATTACTACTTAAATTTAAACTAAAGGAATCTGAGCTAAAGTTATACAAAAAGTTAAAAAACTTATTAAGTCTTAAAGTTATAGTGACAATATACCAGTAAAGTTTTTATTGCGTGGATTAATCATATTTATACTTATCCTTTTCATCTTTATGCTTATCACTCTCATCTGAAGCATTCCCAAGCTTAACTCTACTGATTAAAAACCCTACAGTAGAAAATAGAATATTTCTTATTTCTCCGATAGTAGAGTTGGTTTCATCTATGCTTGTCCAATAAGACAACATAATAACAGCCAAAGATAGCAGTGACATAAATCCAGCAATTAAAACTTGAAACTTTTTATTTCTAAGATTATTATTTGGTATGATCTGATCACCAAATATATACCCGAATATAGACGACATCACTGATCTTATGGTCTCGTTTGAAGACGAAGAAAAACCACCATTTATAAATATTGTGATGCATGTGTGAATAAAAGCTATGAATCCTAGAATTGTTAAGAATCTCATTGCAAGACATTGAGTCTCCCAAAGCTTCTTCAACTTCTTTATTTTCTTGAACATAGGCATCACCCTCTAGATATAATATGTTAATTAATAATAAATTGTTACTTGATATTAGACATAAATATATCTTTTTTTTAATATTATAGATTGAATTAATTTAATCTAGAAGGGGTAATATGCTTACTATTGCAACGGTGGGACCTAAAGCCAAAACTCAACAAGATATAAAAAGATTGATTGAGGAAGGGGCAAATGGAATAAGAATCAACTTTTCGCATTGCGATTACGAAAATGTTAAGGATATCATTAGGTACATAAAAGATAATTTTAAAACAATAACTATTATTGGGGATATACAAGGACATAAAATAAGAGTAGGACGATGTTTTAGAGAAGTAAGAAAAACTGCAAAAGGTGAAATAGTATATTTTTGTTCAGAAGATAGATACGAAGAAATACTTAAGACTTGGAGTGGTCGAAAAGAAGTGTTGATTCCTCTAACTATAAAAGAACAAGATTTATTAGAATCTCCAATGAAAACTATATATATGAAAGATGGAAGTATGGAGTATACCGTTATGGTTAAAAAAGATTCAATGCTACAGTGCAGAGCTGTTTATGGTGGTGTGGTTAGAGCGGAAAAGGGATGTAATCTTCCAGGACTCAATAGACAAACTAGGGATATTAGCGACAAGGATTTGAAAGATATTGAATTTTGCATTGAGAATAAAGTTGATACCATACTATATTCATATGTTTACGATGATAAGGATGTAATAAAATTCAAAAGTGCTATAAGTAAAGCGAATATGGAAAAGAGTTATGAACCTAAGTTATGGGCAAAGATTGAAACTGAAAAAGCTATAAACAATATAAAAGCTATCTCAGAAAAGGTAGATGGTGTAGTACTTGGAAGAGGTGACTTGCTTCCAGAAACCAATATATATAAGATGGCACTATACCAACATAATTTTATAAGAGCTATGAAGAACAGTAATAAAGATGTTATAATTGCAACTCATGTACTAGATTCACTAAAAGAAAATTATAAACCAACAGTGAATGAAATGAATGATATATTCTATTGCATAGGTGGAGGAGTAAGTGGGTTCATGCTTACAGGTGAAACCTCAGTAGGGAGAAATCCTGTGAATGCAGTTATAGTCTTGAAAAAAGCAATAGATTTTTATACAAAAATATTCAAAAAAAGTTAAGTAAGTATTCTGCAACTCAGTTTATAGATTGATGGCTTTATAACCTAATTTATATTAATAAAATTAATTATATTTATTTATTAAAATTGCATAGAAGTCTAAATATGATGTAAGAGAAACCAATATGAAGAGTATTAACTCATTTTGGTTTTTTTTATTTTTTAAGAAATTATAATTCAATGAGATCTGTGGATAATTATGCGAACAGACTCAAAAAGCTAGCTTCAGCGACTTTTCTCTTATGTAGGGCAGTAGTATAATATAAGCAATTGAATGATAACTTGCTCTGTAGTTAAAAATAAAATTATAATGAATTATCGAATTCAAGAGTTTCTTTACGTATTTTCAGAAAGGCAAGGATGCAAAAAAAATTATATTGACGGTTTTAGAGTTCCTAGCTCAACTATTAATTTATACATGCCTGAAAATCCCCAGAAGCCGGGATTTTAAAACAAGTATAAATTAAGTTTCGACATAGGAACTCTTTAGAAAGGATAAAAATGAAGGTAAGAACAGGTGAAAAGGCTTTAGTATCATTGGGGATTATGCTTATAGGTTTTATAATTACACTATTTTCAAGCAATAGTTCAATAATTATATTGTTGCAAAATGGTTTTGAAGCAGGACTAGTTGGAGGCTTGGCAGATTGGTTTGCAGTATCAGCACTTTTCCGCCATCCTATGGGAATACCAATCCCACATACAGCTCTTTTACCCAAAAATAGAGAAAGAATAACTACTTCGTTGGTTTCAATAGTTGAAAATGATTTGTTAAATAAAGAAAGTGTAATCAATAGAATTAAAAAAATCAGTTTTACAAAAAAGGTATTAGAGATATGTAGGAATCATGTGTATTCAAGTCAAGTGAAATTAGCAGTAATCGATATCGGTAATAGGATAAAGAATTCTATATCAATAGAGGAAATGGCAATATATTTTAACACCATAATAAGCCAATACATAAATTCCGTAGATACAAAAAAGGTGTTAGAAGAGCTAATTGATGAAGTTTTAATAAACAATTATGATGATAAGATTTTTGATGTTTTAATTGATAATGTGGAAGAAGTAATTAAGAGAGAAGATGTGAAAAAAGAAATTGCAATTACCTCTGTTAATACAGCAAAGAAAATTCCTAAAAAGGGTATGCTTCAATTTACTCTAAACACAGTTACTGGTATTATTGGTGAAGATAAAATTGGTAGTAAGGTTCAAGAGTTCATACTTATAATGTTGAAAGAGTTAAAAGATAAAGATAACCCAAGTAGAATAATGGTGATGAATTCGATTCGTGATAATATTATAAAAATTAGTGAAGATAATAGCGTTATAGAAAAGTTAAATGAATATAAAAAAGATATAAGTAGTAACGATAAAATAAGTGATTTTTCTTTAAAAATACTAGAAAGCTTAGAAGCTCAAATTTCGGATTTTATAAATGATGAAATAATAGTAGAAGAAAAAATATTGCCAGTTTTAGATAAGCTAATTTATGATGTGTCAAAAGAAGATGAACTTGTGGAAAAGATTGATCAATATATACGTTCGCAAATATCACAGTATATCAATGAAAATCATGAGAAGATAGGTGTTCTAGTTAAAGAAAATATAGAAAAACTTGACACCAAAACCCTTATTGATTTGATTGAAGACAAGGTGGGCGGAGATCTACAATGGATAAGAATAAATGGAGCAGTTTGTGGATTTTTAATTGGATTAATATTAGGTGGCATCAAATTGATAGTTAGGTAAATCTGTTGTTAAAGAACTGTGTTAAAATTAATTTCAACAGTATTCTTGAATGTAGGTTAGTATAAAGAATTACAGGATACTACCGATAAAAGATATAATAACATATGATTAGGTAAATATAGTCTGCAATTAAAAATTGAGTTACTAATGAAAGGGGAGCTACAATGACTAATAATTTGCCAATTATTGGAGTTGTATTGAAAGATGGCTATGTAGAAAGTTATGATTATATAACAGCTGTAAAAAATGATTTTCATCATACTTTTATAATGTCTTCAAAAGATAAAAATCAAGTTGATTATGATAGTGCACTGAGGTTTGTAAAGCTAGATGGCGAAGGATTTTATACTTTAGAGGGTGAGCCTGCGCTTGATCCTCACACTGTTGGTAAGAAGCAGATAAGTATATTTGCAGCTCACTGTATAGAAAACGGAGTTGATCCAAGAACAAGAGTGAAGATAAAAGACCACAAGTTGGAAACTTATTATGAAGGTAAGTTCATTGGGGCTTTGAAAGATTTGTTGAAAGATATATAAGGTTATAAAGCTATCCAAAATAAATTTATTTTGGATAGCTTGTTTTTTGGGGGTTAAAGTAGATAGAAATATCCTCTAAATATGAAAAGTCTAATGTATATACAGTAATTCTAATAAAAAAATCAAATATGTTTTACATAGAGTTAACTTAAGCAGCAATAGTATTAATAATCCTGTGATATATTTTAACTAAATGCATACGGTTTTCTATATTAGATTAGTTATTAAACATAAGAGGAGATTAAATAATGATAAATGGATTAGTTGATATTTCAAATTACAGTGAGGTAGTTGAATTGGAAAGTATACTTGATAGTAAAAATATTTCTACAGTTTATCAACCTATCGTTTCACTTTTAGATGCTACAATTATAGGTTATGAAGCTTTGAGTAGGGGACCTATAAGCTCGCCACTACAAAATCCTGATAAACTATTTAAGTCTGCTCAAAATTACAATAAAACCTGGGAATTGGAGCAACTGTGCAGAATAAAGGCTATAGAAAGAGCGACAAACCTCGAAAAGGATAAATATCTTTTTATAAATGTAGATCCTCATATTTTTAAGGATGAAAAGTTTAAAAGAGGGTTTACAAAGGAGTTTCTAGCAGAGCATAATATATCCCCTGATTGCATAGTGTTCGAAATAACCGAGAAGACATGTATAGAAGATTATAAGGGGTTTAGGCAAGCACTTGATAATTATGTTGATCAAGGATATAAAATTGCAATTGACGATACAGGTTCAGGTTATTCAGGTCTCAAGATGTTGAATGAAACAAAGCCTCATTATGTTAAAATCGATATGGATTTAATAAGAGATATAAATAAAGATTCTTTTAAGCAATCTTTATTAGAGTGTTTTGTAAAACTATCAGAGTCCACTAATATGAAACTCATAGCTGAAGGGATAGAAACAGAAGAGGAATTAAAGACTCTAATAAGTTTAGGAGTATATGCAGGGCAAGGATACTTTATTAGTAGACCTGCAGGCGCATTTTTAGATATTCCTGGGTCGGTAAAAGAATTAATTATGAGATTTAATAAATTAAAAGAAAATATGTATAATAATTATACTTCTAATAATATTGGTGAAATTGTAGTAAATGATAGAACCTTTAGTGCTACCACTCAGTGTAAAGAGATTAAAGAGTATTTTGATTTTAACGATATTGCAGGAGCGTGTATTGTAGAAAGTGAAAAACCTGTTGGACTTATAATGAGACATACCTTGGACTCTGCGCTGGCTACCCAATTTGGTGTAGCAGTCTTTACAAAACGACCGATATCTTTAGTGATGGACGAAAATCCACTAATAGTAGATTATCATACACCTGTTAATGAAGTGTCAAGAATGGCTATGTCTAGAAAAACAAAAAATATCTATGATTACATTATTGTAACTAATAATGATAAATATTGCGGAGTTGTTTCTATAAAGAACTTACTTAATTATAATACGATGTTAGAATGCAATTATGCTAGACAACTTAATCCGCTGACAGAGCTTCCTGGTAATATGGTAATTCAAAATACTATAAACAATATTCTTAAGACTGAGCGTACATATTGTATACTTTATTTTGACTTGGATAATTTTAAAGTTTACAACGATACATATGGATTTGAAAATGGAGATAGAATTATCAAATATACAGCTCAACTAATAAGTTCTGAAATAAAGTCGCTTTTTCCTTATAACGGATTTGTGGGACATATAGGAGGAGATGATTTTGTTAGTATATTGGAGAACCCAATTGAAGAATGTAAGAGTTTATGTAGCAAAGTCATAGAACAATTTAATCAAGGTATATTAAATTTTTTTAATGAAAAAGATAGGAACAATAAATATATTGAAGCTGTAGATAGGAAAGGTAATAAAGAAAAACTTCCGATTACATCTCTTTCAATCGCAGGTGTATATGGTGAATTTCATAGCTATTCTAATCCTGAAGATGTTGCGCTGTATGTTGCTGCCATTAAGAAAGAAGCGAAAAAGATTCATGGTAGCTGTTATCTAATAAACGAAGTTGACTGATAATACTGTTTTGAATAAATCGGCTGATAATTATAATGTTTTGTTATAATAACAAAAAAATCACACTTACATAAGTGTGATTTTTTGGTGCCGATGGAGGGATTCGAACCCTCATGGTTTCCCGCTCGATTTTGAGTCGAGTGCGTCTGCCATTCCGCCACATCGGCAAGCAACATGATTATATTATCATAAAAGATAGTAGAATGCAATACTTTTTTTTGTACATGGTTGTAAATACTTAGTTTACTTAGTCGAAAGACACTAATAATCGAAATTTGTGGAAAAATTTTTAGAAATATATTGTTACTGAGGAGGACTTTTGCTAGAATATATGTGGGTAGCAAAATTTATCCCAGTGGGATTGATTTTAACCCGCTGGTGAAACGCCTAGGTCTTTTGTATTGATGCCCAGTTTGAAAAGACCATTAAATGAGGCTTAAATTTTGAAGTAGCTTATTAATTATTTTTTATATGTGGACGAGCTATGGTGTTAAGTATTACTAAGAGTTAATTTAATTTCTGAGTCAAAGAGTTAGATTAATTTTAAAATAATGTCTTAAAATCCATACGTTTATCTAGATACAGGCTACAACAAGCGTTTGAAAATCTTTATTAATATTAAGGAGGAGAAAACAAAATGATGTATTCAAAAGAAGTTGAAGAAATGTGTGTAGTTGCAAAAGGCCCTAATCATGGAGCAGCTCCAATTCCTGTAGAAGGAAGATGGGTACAAGCAAAAGAAGTTACTGATATATCAGCATTAACTCACGGAGTAGGCTGGTGTGCACCTCAACAAGGAGCTTGTAAATTAACTTTAAATGTTAAGGATGGTATAATCCAAGAAGCTTTAGTTGAAACAATAGGATGTTCAGGTATGACTCACTCAGCTGCTATGGCATCTGAAATATTACCTGGAAAGACTATATTAGAAGCATTAAACACAGATTTAGTTTGTGATGCTATAAATACAGCTATGAGAGAATTATTCCTTCAAATAGTTTATGGAAGATCACAAAGTGCTTTCTCAGAAGGCGGACTTCCAATAGGTGCAGGTCTTGAAGACCTAGGAAAAGGACTTAGAAGCCAAGTTGGTACTATGTACGGAACATTAGCTAAGGGTCCAAGATACCTTGAAATGGCTGAAGGTTATGTTACTAATGTAGCTTTAGATGAAGCTGGAGAAATAATCGGATACAAATTTGTTAACCTTGGAAAAATGATGGAAGCTATAGCTAAGGGTAAAGATGCTCAAGAAGCTTTAGAAGGTGCAACAGGACAATACGGAAGATTCGATGAAGCTGCTAAAGTAATTGACCCAAGACATGCATAATTAAGTGGATGAAGGAGGATAAAGAAATGGCATTATTTGAAAGTTATGAAAGAAGAATAGGACAGATAACACCTGTATTAGAAAAGTACGGTATAAAATCATTGGAAGAAGCTAGACAACTTTGTGTTGATTTAGGATTCGATCCATATACAATAGTAAGAGAAACTCAACCAATAGCATTTGAAAACGCTGGATGGGCATATGTATTAGGTGCTGCTATAGCGATCAAATCAAACTGCACAAAAGCTGCTGATGCTTCAAAAGCAATCGGTGAAGGTCTACAAGCATTCTGTATCCCAGGATCAGTTGCTGACGACAGAAAAGTTGGTATAGGACATGGTAACCTAGGATCAATGCTTTTAAGCGAAGAAACTAAATGTTTTGCATTCCTTGCAGGACATGAATCATTCGCTGCTGCAGAAGGTGCTATAAAGATAGCTGAAAAAGCTAACAAAGTAAGAAAAGAACCATTAAGAGTTATACTTAACGGTCTTGGAAAAGATGCAGCTCAAATAATATCAAGAATCAATGGATTCACATATGTTCAAACTAAATTTGACTACTACACTGGTGAATTAGCAATAGTTAAAGAAGTTGCTTACTCAAAGGGACCAAGAGCTAAGGTTAGATGCTACGGAGCAGATGACGTTAGAGAAGGTGTTGCTATAATGCACAAAGAAGGCGTTGACGTATCAATAACTGGTAACTCAACTAACCCTACAAGATTCCAACATCCAGTTGCTGGAACATACAAGAAAGAAATGATTGATCTAGGAAAGAAATACTTCTCAGTTGCATCAGGTGGTGGTACTGGAAGAACTCTTCACCCAGACAACATGGCAGCAGGTCCAGCTTCATACGGTATGACAGATACTATGGGAAGAATGCACTCAGATGCACAATTCGCAGGATCATCATCAGTTCCAGCTCACGTTGAAATGATGGGTCTTATCGGAATGGGTAACAACCCAATGGTTGGAGCAACAGTTGCAGTAGCAGTTGCTATTGAAGAAGCTTTAACTAAGTAATCATTTTAAATGAAATAACGAGACACGTTTTATTAGTAATAAACTAGTAGAACGTGTCTTTTTTTACGTTCGCAGAAATAGGTGGTGTATATGGTAAGAAAATTAAAAATTCAAAGGGAGAATGACAAAACTTTTAAGGATGGATTCGAAGAATTTATTGATAGTTGTAAAGCAAGAAATTTGCGCCCTGCAACTATAAACCATTATCAAGAAAGCTACAAAAGTATAACTAGATTTCTAGATGAACAAATGCTAATAAAAGATATTAAACAAAGTACGGTAGATAACTTTGTAAGAGATTGCAAAGATAAATTGGATATCAGTTCACAAACTTTATTTACTTATACTAGAGATTTGAAGACAATTCTTTATTATTTTATGCGAATGGAGTATATGAAAGAGTTTAAAATCAAGCTACCTCAGGTTGATAAAAAAGCTATAGAAACTTATACGGATGCAGAACTGAAAATATTATTAAAGAAGCCTGATTTGAAGAATTGTAGTTTTGTAACTTATAGAGACTGGACATTAATTAATTTTTTGATGAGTACAGCTCTAAGATTAAATAGTTTTATAAACATTAGAATAAGAGATTTAGACTTTGAAAACGAGGTTGTGTATGTGAATACTACTAAGAATAGAAAGCCTCTTATAGTTCCACTGAATAAAACTATCATAAAGATTTTAAAAGAGTATTTAAAAGTAAGACAATACAAAGATGAAAATGACTACTTGTTTTGTAATGTGTACGGAAATCAGCTAAATAAGAAAACGATAAATGGTAGTTTAATAAGGTATAACAGGGAAAGAGGGGTTACTACTACTGGTATTCATAGATATAGACATAGTGCAGTTAAGAGGCTTGTATTAGCGAATATGAACCCTGTATTTATCCAAAAATTATTAGGACATAGTAGTTTGCTTATTACTCAAAATTATATAAATATTTTAGTGTCAGACTTAAAACAAGAAATGAAGGGTTTTGATATATTAGAGCAATTTAATAATGGGTATATAAAAATATCGAGGGGGAGATAAGAAATGGTCAGCAATATTGAGAATTTAGAAGAAAAACTAAGAACCGGATATTTCTACTACAACAAATTTGGACTCTTTATTAAATCAAAAGTTAAAGAAATAACCACAGAAGATAACAAAATCAACATTGAGTTTGAAGGTGGTCAGGTTGAAACTACCTTGAGTAAAATTGAAATAATTGAAGACAAGACAAATGTGGCTACCAGATTTGAATGGTGCTATAAGGTGAAAAATAGCTTCAATGAGGAAATGGGCTTTATAGGGCATGAACGTTAATGAAAAAATAGGAGGATAACATGGAAATTTTTAATCAAGAAGAATTAGAAAAGCTACAATCAATAGTAAGTATAGAGCTATACAAGATGGTTGATCAGTACGAACATTTTAATAATATGAGTCCCAAAACAGAAAGAATTAATCTCATTCTATGGGAAGTAAATAAACAGCTAAGAATTTTGACTAATATTAAAAACAAGCTAAATAGTTTATAAATTAAGTCAATACAAAATTTCAAAATTATCATGAGATTATACAGTTTATTTATCACGATTGTATACAACCTCAGAAATTATCATCAAAATATACAGAGAAAATTGCTATGGTATACAAATTGATAGTGAATGACATACTTTTTGATAGTGAATTGTATAATCCTGTGATAATTCTATTATAAGATAATGTCGGCTAATTATAAGAGATTGTCGGTTGGTAAAGTTGCTAATATGTATAGAACCAAGTAAAATCAATACTTCCAAGTGTTATGGATTATTCGTATTATTATAAAACAACAGGCTGTACGACATCTTCTTATAATAACTACCGACAATTACTTATAGTTGAGACTATCAAAAAGTATACTATAGAACTTCGCTACTACAAAAAGAGGAATAGCCATCACAGAAAGGGGAGTCATTACTACAAAATGGGGAGTTGTCATCACAAAAAAGGGTAAAATTTAGTTCTTATAAGTTGTATAATCCTGTGATAATGAACGATACTGTATAAAATGATGATAAAAGTAATGAGATTTTCTCCTAAATGTAGTAGTGGTAATGTAAAAGTCCCCTTTTTGTGATAGCGATATAAATACTATCTAAAAGTAGTTCATAGAAAATAATAGCTTGTCTTGTTTTTGGGGTTATTTTATATTGATATACTTATCTGATATTCCAGCCAGATCATATACTGTATGTGCATGTAACTTTAAACATTCGTTGATCAAGTCATCTAAGTTGATTACATCTATAGATATTGTTGCAATTTTACTCTTTTTAAGTTTTGTGCAATAATCCAAGCAGTTTTTATTTGCGCCTTTAAGAGTTACTATAATTCCTTTGGATATATTGTCTGCAACCATTGCACCACAAAGTTTTTGGGCATGGGGTCTGCCAACCTTTGTTTCGTCTTTAAGATGTTTACACTCCAAATAAACTACTTCGCCTCTCTTTTTTAAGATTACGTCTTTTCCGCCATCATTAGTATATGATGTTACTTCGTAGCTATAATTGCCAGTTAGCGATAATAGTTTGGCGGTAAAAAACTCAAAATCACGTGGATGCATATGGTATACAGCATTTTTTATAGTTGTTAAGTCGCTATCATAAAGATTTCTAGGTGTTATATAAGATGTATCATTATTGGTGATAATGAAATAAATAATAAGTAGTAGAATAAATAATACAATTAAAAATATAAATTTGATCATTTTATGCTCCTGCAAAATAAGAGGTATATATAAATTGTATTAATATATTTTACAAATATTACCAATAACGATAACATATGATTATTACCAATTTTGTTTATAGGAGGATGTAAAGTGATGAAGATAAGGATAATAGATTTTAGAGATGACAATAAGGTCTTAATTGAAACCGAAAATGCTGAATTAATACCAGCCATGTTGACAGAGGGTACACAAATACAAATAACACAAGAAAAAGAATATTTATACTGCAAGTATCTTTATAATGTCTTGAAAGTAATAGAAAATGAGATTGATATATATGTAGAAATTGATGATACAACTCCGAGAACTTAGTATAAAAAATAGTTTATAGAATAGAGAAGACTAGGCGCTTTGCCTAGTCTTCTTCTTTTAATAGAGTGTTTAAATCAACATTCAATGCTATGCATAACTTACCTAACACTTCTAAACTAACACTAACCGTTTGATTATTTTGTATTTTGTGAAGAGTTGGGTAAGTAATTCCTGTTTCCTTAGCTAGCCAATATAAACTTTTATCTCTTTCACTTAATAGTTTTTCAATTTGAAATTTCAGCATGGTTTAAATTACCTCCGAGATTACTAATATTATTATACAGCATATATATAAATATAAAAATATATAAATCCTAAAATATATATGCTTGACAATATATATAGTGGAGAATATAATAAATGTATAAGGTAAATAAAAACAAAAAAGGGAGAGATAATTGAAATGAGTAAAAAACAAGCAAACCCAAAAATGCAAATGGTGGCAAGGATGTTGAGGTTCGTTAACAAAGCAGAAGAAGTTTTCATAGAAAGCTGTATTTTTGGACAAAGTCACAATCAAATGATAAAATACCCATTTATGGATTTTGGAAGTGCAACAAATATGTTCTCTGTAAATAGTACCGAAGAAGAAGAATTTGGAGATTATGTGGTAGATTTGAAGTATGTAACTGAAATTGTTGATTGGAATGAAAGTGGAGATCAGTTTAGTTTTAGATTAGTATTAGGTGGAGATAATTACATTTCAATCAATAACGAATGGTAGAAGAAATTAAATTATATAGGTAGTTTACCTAATAAGATTAAATATTAAAAAACGAAAGATAAAATGTTAAATTGAAATGCAGTAAGCAATAAATAAAAATTGGGGGCAACAATTATGAAGAAGAATGTATTTCCTCGCGAAATATGGTTAGCAGATTTAAAAGATAATGAAAATGCTAATGGGATGCTTCTTAAAGATATACATCCTATCCTTATTTTAAACGATTTTAAAACTTTATCTAAACAAGATTTAATACAAATAGTACCCATTACTTCTAACACAGAAAGATTTTTACGAAGCCACTTAAAGTTAGAAGGCTATGGTTTGGATTTAAATAGTAAAGCATTATTTGAACAAACAACTACAATTCATCGAGATCAGCTTTTACAAAGGCTTGGCAAAGTAGATGATCCTGAAACTAACAAAAAAATAGACAATATGATTAGGAAAACTATTCTTGTTAACTCCGAAAGCAAACTTAACTTAGATAACGTGGTTTCTACATTTAACAAGCAGCTAGAAGAGAAAGCCGAACTAGAAAAATTAAATATCATAGTAACAAAAATTAGAGAAAGTTATTTCGCTAAAGAATACGAAGTAATGGAAGAGTTAACAGATAAACTTATAGGGAAAGTGAACAAAGCTTCTCTTGAAAGGACTGTAAAGAACAATTTAATGTGGACAGCATTTTATTTTCTTGCTGTAAGCAATTATGATGTTAAAAACATTGATTTAAGTATTGAATACATTGAAAAAAGCTTAAAATATATTAATTCCGTAGACGATAAGCATCATTTTGCTATGTCAATGTGGTACCTTGGCAACTGTTTCGCTGAGATTGACAGAGAAGATGAAGCGGCTGATATATTCAAGCAATTAAGTAAATATTATAAAGCTAATAACATGCTTAAAGAAAGATTTGTATGTGTATTTAACATAACTTTCTGCAACAGAAATTTTAATATGATGAATAAGATTATTAAAATGATTGAAGATCACAAGAGCAATACATGGTTTACTGAAATAGATAAAGAATATGTGATTAAAGATTTAAAAAGTGAGGTCAAAAGGCTTAGAGATAAGCTTAATATAAATTAGCATTTAAAGAGAAGTGAGGTGACAACATGAAGAACTCAAAGAAAAAAATATTAATATTATCATTATTAACTGTCTTAGCGGTTGGTACAATTATCACAGTCCAAGGAGGTGGGGGTCCTATACCTACAGGGGCATTTTTTATGACAAGATAACCCCAATACATAGGTACAAACTAGGCTTGATGTCTAGTCCTGTACCAAAAAAATAAACAAATAGGAGAGATATTATGGGGAAAGTAATACAGTTTAAACAAGCTACAAAACGCTTAGATAAGGCTAATTTAATAGATGAATATATTAACTTAGAATTTAAGATAGAACAGCTTGCAGAAGATATAGAGCTAAGTGAAAGTTACAACGAATTCTATAAACATTATAAAACAGAAGAAGAATATAACAGGTGCAATGAGGATATAGAAGATAAAAAGGATTTATTGGATTTGATGAAGATAAGATACGAATTTTTAAAAGAAATTATCTGAGTAGTATACTCAAAAAGTAGTCGTATAGATAAAAAAGGGATTTTATGTGAACTGCTAAAAACATAACCCAACACAAAATAAAAAGAGTGGCATTATAATTTTACCACTCTCACACCTTTGGTAAGGTGTATGTTAGATACACCTATATTATAAAGTAATTACCATTTATAGTAAAGACAAGTAGTAAAAAATACAAGAAAACTAAAAAAGACTAGCAATACGTTAAAATACGTAGCTAATCCAATGTAATTCCAATATTTAGTTAAATACAACCTAAAATAAACCAATATGAGAATTGATTAACAGTGAATTCTGTGATACGATTAAATATGCGGGAAGAAAGCCTAAACAAGCCCTCGATTTGTCATACCTAAAATTAACTTTTAGATGAGTGGCTTTTCTTTCTTGCACAATTTTTAAGTTTTTCTATGGTTCTTTGACAACTTGATATTCAAATTATAACCAATTGCAGTTATTTTATACACATCAAGCATAAGTGTTTTTTAAAATAACTCTATATAACAATACTATTATATAGAGTATTTATGTATTTATTATAACACAAGTGCAGTGCATGTCAACAATTTCAACAAAAATTTATGACCAAAAGGGAGGATTGAGAATTTATATGAACTTAGAGAAAAAAACTTATAAAAATTACAAAGAATTATGTGTAGCGATGGAATGGCAAGTAGCAAGTGGAAATACTAAAATAGCGCAATTGAAAGATTTGGAAAGATTTTGTACATATCATAAGCAAGGAAATAAATTTGTTATAGATGAAGTGCTTGAGTGTCCGCTTACTAAACAAGAGAATAAAAGACACAACATATATGGAGAAGATTTAGATAAACTTATTTTACACATGTGTGTAGCAAGTGATGCTGATGAATATAAACACATAGAACTCAGTAAAAATGCTTTGTTGACATCATTGTGTTTAGTTAATAGCAATTATAGAGTTGGTAGAAATAATATTAATAAGTTTAGTCAATACATGCAGATACCAGTCGAGACGCTTTTTGATTTCTATAATAGTAGTAGCAAGAAATTAGTTGATATTTTAGAAGGTGGACTTAGTAGATTAAAGAGTAAGTGCTTAATTGATTGGTACCACATAACTACAATTTGTATAAACAATTCTTATAGAAGAGCCAAAGATCATGAACTAGAGTTGATAAAACAAACTGAACATGAAGTGTTGCAAGAATTAGGATTTGAAAGTAAACGGGAAGTATTCCTAAAAGGCAAATGGAATGAATTTCAAAATACTGTAAATAAATTGTTATTTAAAGCAAAAGGGATAGATTACTATTTTACTAGCTATAGAATCATAACAACAAAAACATTTAGAAATATGATAGAAGAAGAGAAACAGCTATATATAAATGAGGAGAATAAAGAAATTGCGGAATTAAACCTAAATAGTAATTTTAAAGAAAGTTGCATTAATACAGCTGAGAAGACACATGTAAAATACGTGAAATTACATAAAGAAAAAGAGGAAGAGATTAATAAAAAGTGGTTGATTGGCAAAAGAAAAAAAGAAGAAATATTCAAATATGATTCAGAGTGGAACAGATACTCGGATAAGTATGTCGTTGATGTTGGGAGGATAGTTGATATAGTTGTAGATACAATGGAGAAAGATTTTAGATTACATGAAGCTCTTGAGAAAGTAGAAAAAACTGAAAAGTATACATACATATATGATTCAAGTGAGTTTTATAGAGAAATGCACGACGGTGGGTATGATAAGTGTATTTTTGGTAGCAACGATGATGCCATACCATTTTAAAAAGTTGTACATTAAATCCCTATATAATAAACAACCTTATCATACTACTTTTTTAACGTACAACTTTTCGTATATTGAATTAAATTTACATAATTGTCAAATAGAAAGTTCATACTGGATGGATTAGGCTTTTGCGACCTCAAGGAGCAAAAACTAATTCAGACATGGTGTTAGGGAGTGGGTTTCTCCCTGACGCCAAACAATCACATAGTGTTGAATGAGTTAATAATGCAGTGATAGTCACCCCTATCTCACGCTGAAGCGTTCGTTCCCCTCAAGGGGATATATTAAATATTAAAATTGGAGGATTGATGAATTTATGATGAATAGCAATAAACAAGTAAAAATGAATTGTATTAGATTAAATTTGGTTAGAACTAAAGAGGAAAAAGGATACGGTAATTTAAGGAACAGTATAGAGCAAAGAAAGTATAGTTTTAGAAAAGGGTTATCTAATTATGTTAAGAAAGAATTAAAAGTAGATAATTGGACAGAAGATTGTGGAGAATTATTTAAAAAGATAATTACTAATAGCAAAAGATATATACAAATAGAAAAAGAATTGAAACAAGTAAAGAAAAAAATCCATGAACTATATGTGGTTAATAAAAATTTAAACAGGAGTGTTAAGAGTAAAGATATTAAAACTAAAGATATAATTGCTATAGGAGATAACAACCTTGTAAGAACACTTAAACTTGATTTAGGTTCTTTTACTGACAAATTAATAACTGTTAAATGTGGAGATATGGATAATATAGTTATAGATAAAATAATAAAAGATGGACTCACAATACGAACTACTAATGATGATGTTGTAATTAATGTAAAGTATAAGTTCTTTACAGCAGGAGCAGGGCAAACAAGAAATAAAAAATTTATGATGATAAAAGCTGATGAAGATTTATCTGAAGTAATGTTAACTTTGATGTGTGGACTTACTATAGAAGAAATTAATGAAAAGGGTGGAATGAACATAAGTAAGTTTCTTGCTTATTTATCTCTTAATAATAGTGCTTCTAAAGTTTGGCAATGGTTTGACATAGATAAATGCATTGTTGTTGATGATTTTGAAACATTGGTTTCTGCTAATGTAGATTATATTGATAGAAAAGTAAATATTGAAGAATACAAAGATAAAGCTAATAAAAATAGAACTAAACCAGTTGCTACATGGAATATTATTAAAGATAAAAAAATGAATGTTCCTGTTCCGCACTTCGATGGATTAGGTATAATGCTTCCTTCTTTATGCAGTAAGAATAGGCAAATAAGATTACCTTGGCTGAAGGGGTTGGTTACCCCGTTTGATTATGTTTCTTGGATTGAAGAACATAAATATAGCTCAATAGTTAAGGATATATATGAAAAAGAATATGATGTAATAAAAGACGATATACAAATTATATTTACCAAGAGTCAGTTTAAGTTGTGGAAGTTTTATAATTCTTGGGAGGATTATAAAAACAAGTTTAAGACATATAATTGTACTGCTAATATTTGTATGGAAGATGAAGATATATTTGAAGATATGTGTATTAACTATCAAATGCTCCAGCAACTTGTTAATATGAAGGACGAACATATAGACATACTTACTAAGGATTTTAAAAGGTTAATTGATAGAGTACATACAGATAGAAATAGCCAATTAGAATTCTTAGGTGCAACAAATAAAAAAAGAAACTACTTTCAAGAAGCTCTAAGATTGTATCCTGAAATGTTAAAGAGTGCTTATGTAAAAAAACAAATAGAAAATACTATTACAAAAGCAAAAAAAGATGCAGCTAGCGGTAGAATTAAAATTAAGGGTAGTAGAAGAATGTTTATATTATCTGATCCTACGGCTTTTTGTGACTGGCTGTTCGGAGGAATAGAAGTTCCTGAAGGTTACTTAAAAGATGGAGAAGTATACTGCAATTTATTTGAAAAAAGTGAAGAATTAGATGTGTTAAGAAGTCCGAGTCTATCATTTGAACATGCTGTAAGGACAAATATAAGGGCAACCAAAGAGTGTAAATGGTTTATTACTAATGGTATATATACAAGCACTAAGGATGTTATAAGCAAGATTTTGGCGTTCGATGTTGATGGTGATGAAGCATTAGTGTTAGGTAAAGATTCGCATTGGATAATAGATTTAGCAAAAGAAATGATAGAAGAACATAAAATTAGACCAATTTACTTTGAAATGAGTAAAGCTGAAGCAAAAGAAATCACTAACAGCAATATATCTGAAAGTCTATTATTTGTCTATAAAAAAGCTAATATAGGCAAAGTAAGTAATGTTCTGACTAGAATTTGGAATAAAGAAAATCCTATGAAAGAGTACAATCTAATGCAAAAACTATGTGCTCACAACAATGATGTAATTGATTCTGCTAAAACTTTAGATATACCAAAGTTACCTAGTGATGTTAAAGAATCTATTACAATTGGAAAGTACCCTTATTTCTTTCAATATGCAAAAGAAAAGAAAGAATTACAATGCTTACCCGCTAGTAATAGTACAATGGATAGAATTTGTAGAGAAATAGAGAGTATAGGAAATAAAAAATTTGATTATTCTAAGAGTTTTGGTGCATTTAAAGTTAAGATATTAATGTTCGATCAAAATAATTTTGAAGTTGATAAAAATATTATAGAAAAATACTTAGAACTGGAAGAAAGAACTAGAAAAGAAATCAATGATTATTCACGCACAATGGATTCAGAAGATGATGAAGATATGAAAAAAACTGATTTTAAATCTGATTTCTATAGTAATGCTAGAGCTGAATTTGAGCAATGGTCTAATGAAAATAATTTAGAGTTATTAAAAGTTATAGACCATATTATTAAATACACATATAAAACAAATGCCTTAAAAATGAAGTTTCTGTGGAATGTTTTCGGACAAGAAATTATCAACAATATCAATATTAATGTTAGGAAACCTTTAGATAAAGGTCACATAATGTGTGTTGATTGCGGAACTAGAGTAAAAAAAGAAAGTAATAATCAGATCAGATGTAAAAAGTGTGCAAGCAAAAAGAGTCATAAAAAATCAAAAGGGGATTCTGAAAAAGCCTCGTAAACGGCATGAATGCTAGGTTTAAAGGTTGCTAGTGAGAAAAAATATATTTTTCAAAATGGCTATAAGTGGCATGATTACTAGTGTTAGACCATATTTGCAAATTCCTAGAATGGAAAGAGAGAGATCTCGTAATAAATCAGTAAGATATGAACTTACAGTTGGTTGTTTGGCAGTTAGCAACTATAAATAAGTAACTGCTTATATATAATATTTTTGATTATTCTTGAATATAATTAACCCAATTATATAATACAGTGCAATATATGATTTGTCAAATAAAAATTTAAAATAAAAACGTTTGGAAAATTCCAAGCGTCAAATAAAAATTATATGGTTATGCTTTATCCGAAAAGCGTGGAGGATATTATGGTTAATAAGACAAATTTAAAAGAATTACAGGAAAAAATGAACAGGTATTACGGGTTTGATTTTATTCAAGAAACTTATACTTTTGAAGTGAAGGATCAAGGAGAAGAAATATTGGTGCTTTGCAAAGATGGAGATACCAAAGAGTTGGTTTGGGATTTAAATGTTCCAATGGCTGAAGATATAGACACATTAATGAAGAGTTTAATTGGTCAATTTTATGAGGATTACATAAATTACTATAACAGAATCATAAGAAGCTGGGCTGGGTATTCAGCTCGAAAGGTAAAATAGATTAATACATGGATTATGAGGAATAATATGGATAGAGTCGATAAGATTCAGTTTGAATTGGTAGAACAGTATAAAAGATATGCGGAAGCTAAGAATGTGGTTGCTCATAATAAACAATTTATAAAGATGTTTTACCATATAAAAGATAGGTTTTCGATAGCAGCGTAAAGGGTACAATTGTATCCTTTTTCTTTTGCTTAAATATCTCTATACTTCTATTATATCAGACCTTATTGGGTATGTAAATACTTTTTAGAAATTTATTTTATATTTTATCAATTTTATTATATTACATAGAAAAAAGAAATACAATAATTAAATTATTAATAATATGTTAATAAATGTAGGCGGGGATAGTTTACAAATATCAGGGCTTTTTATTCTCTAAGGGGATATAGAGGTATTGCAGAAGCACGATATTGTTATGCAACGATAACGATACGAATTAAATAAAAATTGGAGGGTGATCATATGATTTATTCATGGTTAGCAATGAGTATTACACTAAATGTCATGTTCTTTACGGTTATTTATTTAAAAGAAAAGGATAGGAAAGAGCAAATTAAAGAAGGGTTAAGTAATATGCAAAGGTTGCTTGGAGAATTGGAGAACGACCTTAATAAGATAAATTTGGAATTTGCTGATGGCATTTTAGAAAAATTAGATGAAATCGAGGAGGAGCTTAGAAAATAAGCTTCTTTTTTATTAAAAAATATTAAGTTGCTAGTAATCTTAAAACTAGATGTAAAAGAAAGGATTAAATTATGAAAAATTTATTGAAGTCAGTAAAAGGAAATATCTATGGCCTAGGAGTTTATGCTTTAGTGGCCAATGGAAAAGTGCTATATGTTGGATCAGGAATGTTAAATGATAGACTACAATCACATCTTTACATGCTTAAACGTGGTAAATATGAAGGAACTAATAAGGACATATTACAGAAGATGTATAACATAGGGGAACTAAGTTTTGAAGTGCTTCATTTTTCTGAAAACAATAGTACATACTTGAATGGAGCTGATGAAGAAAGACTAGCCGTTCAACAAGCTTTAGAGGTTCTGGAACAGTTTTATTTTGATATGTATAAAGATACTTGTTGTAATAGAATAACTAAAATCACTAAGCATAGTACAAGTCCATCGGCTGAGACAACTGAAAAGAGACGTAAAGCTAATGCAGGTAGTAAAAATCCTAACTGTAAAAATGACGAAGTACTGATTGCCAATATTATTTGGCTTAAAGATAATGGATACGAGAATAGAGAAATTGAAGAGTTAATAAATGGTGTTATAAAGAGAAATTACATTTCTCAAATAGGTAAAGGTAAGTGGAGTCATATAAGACCAGTAAGACCAGATTGGTTTAATGAAACTGCTTAGTACATAAAATTTAGTACTAGAATACATAGTGTAATTAATTTTAGGATTCAAATACATAGTGTAGCAGAATTTTTAGCACTCAAATACATGGTAAGCAGGATTTTGGGATTAAAGTACATTGTAATAATGAGATTAAAAGAATATATAGTGTATCGGTGATGTTTGTATACTATATATAGATGTAATTTCAGGATCACAATGTATTTGAATGCTAATCTTTGAGTAGACAATGTATTTGAACACTAATTTGTAATTATTGGAAGGAATTTAAGTTCCTTTGTGGAATATATAGGTAAATAAATATGGAGGAGAGTGTTTGGAATGGAAAAGATATCTGATCAAGAGTTAAAAGGAATAATATCAAAAGATGGTGTGGAATTTAAACTAAAGAACATAGAATATTCAAAAGATAATTTTAAAGTGTTTTTTGAATTAAACAACAGTACTTCCGATGCTATAAGTAATTTATCATTTAAATTTAAGTTAAAAGACAATAAATACGAAGATGAAGTGAATTCACTAGGATATGGACAGTGGGTAGACCATAAAGGTTGGTTATATTCTGGCGAGGAAATGAAAGGTTTTTATCAATGGAACTTTAATAGGGAAATTATTATTGATAGTTTAGAAGTAAAGGTTAGTATAAAGGGAAAAGAAGAAAAAATCCTAGGATACATTTAGTGTTAATAAAGCAAATTGTAGAGTCACTATTAAGTGGCTCTTTTTTCATGCTCAAAAATAATAAACAGGAGGGGGCAGGAGAATGCAATTTAATTATAAAAAGGATATTGTAACGATCAATACAAGCTCACTATGTTTTGCTATATGCAGATGTAATAGTGATCTCAATAGAGTACATATAGAAGTTGATGAAACTACAGGTAGGAGAATGTTTGTGCTAGAGAATTATAGTGAAGATGAACTAAAAAGCTATAAGAAATACATATCTGCAGTAAAGAATGGCAGTAGTGTGCTGGTTGATATTATAGAATTTAATCACATTTATAGTTGCTTAAAACAAATGGTTATGGAGTTTAAAGCAAATGAAAGTGATGCACAAAAGCAATCTACTTGCTTAACTGATATTAAGGATATTATTCAACAAACAATAAAAGAAAGTAATATTAATACAGAAGAGTTTCTCAGGGAAGTTAATCCGAGATACTGTAGAAAATAATAATAAATTAAAGGTGGGAATTATAAAATGAGTTTTATTAAAATGATGGATAGAATAGATAGAGAGCACGAAGAAGCACATGATAGATTAAAGAAAATTTGTGGACAGTCTGAAAGACTGGATTATGGTGATTTGATTAGTAAGGTTAGATTGATTGTAGGAGATATCGAAGGATACAAAATTGATTTCTTTGTAAATATGCTTGCAGAAGAACTAGAGAATAGCTTTATTGTTAATAGAAACGCATGGGACATGACTATAGACGAGATTAAAACTAAGTATGATAATGATATGGATTATTGGGAGAATGCTTATAATTTATATGCAGACAAAGATTTTTATAAAGATATGGAAGAGTTTAAAGAAAGTATGATGGATTGGATGATTACATATAGCCTAGATGGAACTTTTGCTTCAGTGGAAGCTGAGTATAAGTATAGGAAAAGTGAAGGTTTGATAGGATAGATTTCATTTAATTTATTTGTGTCGAATGAAACGTGAAGGAAAACTCTTGCAAATGTAGAAATATGTTTATGAGAGGTGATTGTATGAATAATAGAGAAAATTTAAGACAACAAATTGAATTGTTCTTAAGAAATGAAAATGAAAAAATCATGTTTATTAGTGGTACCCATCAAAATGAAAAGCATAGAGAAGTTTTAAGAGTAATAAATTCATTTTTAGACAAGGGTGTAAAAGTTCTTTTTAGAGCTAACGCTATAGACAATATAAATGAATTCATAGACAATAATGATGTGGATATAAAAACAAAAAAACTGTACAAAAGTGGTAACTTAAATATGTATTTCGATAGCATAAATAAAGCATCATGGGAAACTGGAGCTAGATACAACATTTCAATTTTATATCCAGTAGACTCTATTTGTAGAAAAAATGATAATACTAGAAGAGAAATAATAAATGATCTTATAAGAAAAACCGTACATAAAATATTTTTGGTTACATGGACTGATAATGTTGATTATACTTGGCTAAATGAATTCACAATAGATAGAAAAGTAGTATTTGATGCTGAAGAAGAAGATATGGCTTATCATAACAGGGTTATAAATATTATAAATAAACAATTTTAATTAAAGGATACTTAACTGTGTCCTTTTTTATTGTGTAAAAACAGTGTTGATTATAATACAAAAGGAAATTATCTTAATATGTAGAATAAGCATATTGAGGTGATAGTATGTTTCTTAAAATAAAAAAAATTACTCTTTGGTATAACTATTATAGAGCCTTTAAGGATTATAATAATTTAATTAATATCAACTTTGGGCAAAGAGTTGTATTTGACTTAAAGAATATAAATAAGAGTAAATTTGAAGATCAAGTTTATAATGCAATATATGATAACTATAAAAGAATTTTAGTTGATGATGAAATTTTTAAAAGAACAATAATAATATTACAATCTAATTTATATGGTTCTGAAAAAAGAAACTATAATTTTATTATACCAATAATGGTATCTATATTTTCTTTTGCAGGTACATTTATAATAAACGCATCCAAACTTAGCGATCCTATTACTTTGATATTTAATTTTGTATATTTAGTTATAGTATTTTATGCATACATGCTTGGAATTAAGTTGGATCACCGTAAATATTGTAATCTTCTTACTTATTATAATTTATGCTTAGGGATAGTGAATCAGCTTTATGAAGAATATAAATCAGATAATGATGTACAAAAAGAAATAGCAGCTACTCTCGATGACAAAAATAATTTTTTTATGAGACTATTTAAGAAGAAAAATGATAGATGAAGGAATTTGCCTTAATATGTAGAATATGAGGTGGTGAGGTGATAAACATAATGAAAAAAAACAAATATTTAGATGCCTTTAATGAATATAAGAAAACGAACGATGATGCAGTAAGTAGTGCTTTCGATGAAATTGCTAAGAAATATAAAGAAGATTTTATAGTGCAGGGTGATCTTAATAAAAGTAAAAATAATATTGCAAACGAAAAAGTTAGAGTTCATGGTTTATTAAAAGAGAGTGAATCAAGTTTAAATATTATTAATGGCTTGATAATTCCTATAGTTGCTCTTCTAGTGACAATAGAGACTCTAATTGCTAATAAAATAAGTGACGAGATATTAATGTTTTATATATGTGCTATTATTATTATCGTATTTTTTGGTTTGATTGCTTTAGTTAAGCTTGAATTAAGAATAAGCTACAGAAAAAATATGTGTTTTATTTGTATAGACTGCCTTAAAGAGTTAGAAGATAAAATCAATATAAATTTACATAATTCCGTAAGTGAAGAAGTAGCTATTACTGTTGAACAATCAAAAAAGCCAATAGAATATAAAAAAGACTATAGTCAAACAAATGGAAACTGGAATGTGGATATTAATGTATATCCGCTATTTATTGCTAAAGGTATATTTAAGGCAATTAAGTATGTTGGTAGCAGAGTAAAAAAGAAATAATGGGGTTAAGCTGGAATTTTAGACTATCGTAATAGATAGTCTTTTTTTATTTGTGAAGGTTTAAGTAGTTTGATATAATTGAGTTAAGATTCCAAAGGCAGGAGGCTTAGTGATGGAAGAGAAGAAATCAATTATATTTAACTCGAGTAAAATTGCTCAAGCAATAATGAATGCTGCAGGTATATGCGGTGAATTGTATGTTTCAGATTTTAAAGAGGAAATTAGCGAATTAGTATCAAAAAAAATCGAGGAGATAAAGGGCGATATCGAGAAAAATAATATCAAAACTTTATCAAAAAAACTTGGATACAAGCTTAATACATCAAGATTGAAAAAAGTAGAAGTTGATTTTAGGCTTAGAAAGATTGCTTATGAAATAATAGAATCCAAAAAATTTAAGGATGACATTGATAACAGGGTGGCTTGTAGAAGTAAAATATTATTTCTTAGCAGATTCAGTATAATTGAGGGCAACATTTCAAATGAAGATGATTTCTTTAGAGAGTTGGTAGAATTAGTTAATGAAGTAACAATTGAAGAATTGTTTTCTCAAGTAAAGATGCGAGAGAATGACTTATTAATTAATATCCTATTTGAAAAGAAAGAAATTAGTACGTTAAAATCTATTTTATTAAGGATGATGAAATACATAAAGCTTAATTATAAAAATTCTATTTTGAGTTTTATAAAAGACATAATCATAAGTATTATTGCTAATATAATTACAAAAACAAACTTAAAGCCAAAGAACAGGAGTGTAAAAAGCTCCTGTTATTATTTTGCGTAAAAATACTTGAGTTAGAAGGTAATGACTATGCCAATTTTTAATATATGCTCGAGGTGTGGACAGAAGTATGAGTATGGAAAAGAGTGTAAGAATGGTTGCATGGATAAAGTTAAGAAGGAAAGATATAAACAGTATGCTAAAGATAGACAAGATAAAAATGAGCAGAAGTTCTATAGTAGCAACGAATGGATTACTTTAGCTGGATATGTTAGACGTAAGTTCAATGGTATGTGTGTAATATGCTTACTAAGAGATGATGCTATAAGCTATGTAGAAGCAGTTCATCATATTATAGAGATAAAAGATAATTGGGAACTGAGGCTGAGTGAAGATAATCTTATTTGTTTATGTAGTAGCTGTCACAGTAAGGTACATAGGATATATAAGAAGAGCAACAAGGATAAGGAAAAGATGCAAGAGATACTATATAGGTTGATTGAAGAATATGAAAAGGAATATGGATTATAGGAGAGTGTTGGATATGGATAAGAATAAAATAATGGGTGAAGCTTTAAAGAAGTATGTAGCAAAGCATATTGATAGCAAAGAGGTAGTAAATGCTATACAGTTTATAGATGTTGCTATGTGTGTATTAGAGGCAGTAGAAGAGAGTTTAGAAGAGTAGATTTATGTCTAGTCTTTTTTTATGCAACAAAATAGAACAAATGTTTGGCTGATAGAATACGGGGGAGGGTATGAAAACTTTACATTGAGTCTTGAAATTCCTATGTGTAGATTTCAAAACGCAAAATTCTAAAAACTAAAGCTTAAGGGATAATAATTATTAATTAGAAAGGTAGGTGATACAATGGCGAGACCCAAAAAACCACTGTCCATGCAAGAAGGACACTTAACGGTTAACCAGCAAACAGAAAAAAGATTACAAGAAGAAATTATAGAATGTGCTACAGATCAACTTGAAAAGACTCCATCTTGGCTAAGAGATAATATAGCTAAAAAAGAATGGAAAAGGTTAGTGGAACAATTTAAAAATATTGGTGTTATTAGCAATCTAGATTTAAACAATTTGGGTGCTTATTGTAATGCCTACAGTTCTTATCTAGAAGCTACAAAAGAATTAAAAGGGCAAGCACTAACAATAGAATATACAAATAAGGGTGGCTCAACAAACCTAATTGAGAATCCATTAATTAAGATTCAAATAAAGTACTCTGATGAAATGAAAAGATATTCAAGTCTTCTAGGTTTAACTATAGACTCACGTTTAAAAATGGCAACTATTAAATTGAATGAAACCAAGAAAGATATTACAGATGAATTTGGTGATATTTAATGACAATACTTGAAGAGTTAATACAATATTCTAATAACTGTTTACAGGATTTATATGTAAGTCAGTATGAAGTTTATATTAGTTGCCAAAAACATAAGTGGGCGTGTCAAAGATTTTTGGACGATTTAAAGAAACAGAATACCAAAGATTTTCAATTTTATTGGAATGAAGAGGAAGCAGAGAAAATAGTAAATTGGTTTACTTACTTGAGACATTCAAAAGGTGAATTAGCTGGTAAGCCTATTGATCTGACTACATGGCAGAAGTTTTTTATATGTCAAATTTATGGTTGGCGTAGAGTTGATAATGATAGAAGAAGATTTAAGAAAAGTTTTATTGAATGTGCAAGAAAACAAGCTAAGTCGCAGATGGAAAGTGGTATAGCACTATATGAATTAGCATGTGGAAGTACGAGAAATGGCGAAGTATATGAAATATGTTGCGCTGGTATTAAGCGTAAGCAATCTAAGGTTGTGTTTGAAGAAGCAAAGTTAATGTTAAAAGGATCTCCACTCGCTACAAAGTTTAAATGTACTAGAGATTATATATTACATATCAAAACAGGAAGTACCATGACACCGCTATCTAAAGAAGATGGACAAAAAAACGATGGTGGTAACATGGCATTGATGATTATAGACGAATACCATCAGCATCCAACCGATGATTTCTACACAATGGCTAGTTACGGTCAGAACACTAAAGAAAGTTTGCTAATGATAATTACTACGGCAGGAACTGATCTTAATTATCCTTGCTACACACAGGAGTATAAATATTGTAGTCAACTTTTAAATCCTTCTACACCTATTGAAAATGATACGTATTATGTTGATATATTAGAACTTGATGAAGGTGACGATATAGAAGATAGGCTTAATTGGTGGAAAGCTAATACTCTTAGAATGACTTACAAAGAAGGACAAGAAAAGATTGAAGAAGAGTTTAAAATAGCTAAAGAAATTCCTGAGAAAATGCCATCATTCTTGACTAAGTGCTTAAATATTTGGGTACAAGCTAAAGAAAATAGTTATATGGATATGGCTAAATGGAAAGCTTGTGAAGTAAAGAAACTACCTGTTGATATAACAGGAATGACTTGTTTTGTAGGTGGTGATATGTCTGCAAAAATAGACTTAACTTCACTATCTTTTGTAATACCTTTTGTGGACAATGGTGTAAAGAAATATATAGTCTTTAGTCATAGTTTTGTACCGAATTACGAGAAGCTGCGAGAACGTGAATTAAAGGATAAAATGCCTTATAGTGCATGGGAAAAACAAGGATTTATAACAGTTACCAATAGTCCTGTCGTAGATCAAAATGTAGTTATAGATTATGCTATAGAATTTTGTAAAAAGTATAATTTAGAAATAAATATTTGGTGTTTTGACCCTGCAAATGCTACAAAAATTATGACGGATGTTGGGAATATGGGATATGATGTTACCGATTTATTTCAAACACATCAAAAACTAAATGAAAGTACAGTAGCTTTAAGAGAAGAAGTTTATTTAGGCAATGTAATATATTTAAATAATCCAGTTTTGAATTACGCCATGACAAACGCAATTATAAAAACAAACAATGGCTTGATTAAAATAGATAAAGATGCAACTACTAAGAGAATTGACCCTGTGGATGCTTTGATTTGTGGGTTTAAGATGGCGTGGTTATATGAGTTTGACGGTTACTACAATCCAATTGAAGCACTTGATGCTATGAATTGGGACTAGAGAAGAGGTGAAGATGTGAAAAAAATAAAAGAAAAACTAAATAAATTACTGAAAAAGACTATTTTAAATGAGTTATTCATTATGGAAATGGTCTTTTTTGCTGGACTTTTTATCATTATAATCACCAATTTTCTTTTGAATTTGTATTTTGGATTGTACTCTTTAGGCTTAATTCTAATGGCTTTTAGTGTATTTCTATTCAAATTTAGTAGAAAGGGGTGAGATAAATGATATTTGATAGACTAAACAGAGAAAAAAGAGATATTAATGTTAATGATTGGCAAGATATTTATAGTTTTGAAAAAGGCTATGATAATTCTGTCTTTGATAGAAACATGAAAAATAGTACATATTTTAGTTGTGTAAAAATTAAATCTGAAGCTATAGCAAAATGTACATTACAGATAAAGCAGGAGACTGATAAAGGTGAAGTTTTAGCTAAAGACCACTATTTGTATGATATGTTGAGACTAAGACCGAATTCTTATATGTCCGCAATAGATTGTTATAAAACCTTTGTAGCGTTGGCTATACACAGGGGAATAGCTGGGCTTTATATAAATAGAAAAGGTAGTAAAATAGAAGGATTATATCCTGTAAAACTTATAGGTTGCACTATAGATGATGTAGGAATTATAAGAACTAATAAGAATAATGCCGTCTATTGGGACTATGAAAGTATAAACGGAGAAACAGGAAGTTGTTTCGATAAAGATGTAATAGTCTTGAGAGATTTCACATTGGACGGCATAAATGGTAAGGCTGTAAAAAATGTTTTAAAAGATAGTTTAGATACTGCAATTAAATCTGAAAACTATCTAAACAGTTTATTTAGTAATGGTCTTACTAATAAGGTTGTAGTGCAATTAACTTCTGATATTAAAGAAGAAAGTGAACTAAAGAAAGTACAATCCAAATTTAGCAGAATTTACAGCAACAATGGTAGAGTCTTTACTGTACCAAGCGGTTTTAACGTGAGCGCTTTAAACTTATCTTTAGTGGATTCCCAATTTGCTGAACTAAGATTTATGAGCAAAAAAGACATGGCGGCAGCAATGGGAGTCCCCTTAACGAAACTAGGTGAAGCTAAGGATACAGCTAAATCTGAGGAACAAGATAATCTAGCTTTTCTAACTGACACATTGCAAATTATTTTTGAAGCAATAGAACAAGAAATGGACTGGAAGTTGTTGACTTCTACTGAAAGAAAGCTAGGTTATAAAATTAGGTTTAATACTAATGTAATGTTGAGAATGGATAGTTTAACGCAAGCTAATGTAATAAGTACATATGTTAAAGATGGTATATATAGTTTAAATACTGCGAAGGAGATATTAGGAATAGAGAAGTTGGATAAAGATGTTACTACATTCCCTTCGGGACAAATAACGCTTGAAGCTTTAATGAGTGGCATGGCTTCATGGCAAAAAGACTCTGCAAAGGTAGGTGACAACAATAATGACACTAGCGGAAGTTAAAATTTATTTAAGAGTTGACTACACAGAAGATGATGACTATATAAATAGTCTTATTGAAGTATCTCAAATTTACATAGATAGTATGGTAGGCGAAGTTTATAAAACTGATACCAAAGCTGTAAAACTATCTGAATTACTACAGAAAAAATTGATAAGTGATATGTATGAGAGTAGAGGCACTGAAGTTGTGAGCAATACTAAGCAAGATAGGATAGTTAACTCCATTTTAGATAAGCTATCTAACTATATAATCGAGTAGAGGGGGTGAGATAATGCAAATAGAAATTAGAAATGATAGCGTAATTGTAAAAGGTTATGTTAATGCGGTTGAACGTGATAGCAGAGCTTTACCTAGCCCCAAAGGCAAGTTTGTTGAGCAAGTTAGATCTGGTGTCTGGAATGATGCTATAAAGAAAAGTGACAATATAGCAGTTTTGTTAAACCATGACTGGAACAGGAAGTTAGGTTCAACTAAAGATAATCTAAAGCTTAGAGAAGATAATATTGGATTATATGCTGAAGCTAGGGTCTATGATTCTGATGTTATTGAAAAAGCTAAAAATGGTAAGCTAGTTGGATGGTCTTTTGGCTTTAGGGCTAATAAGCAAAGTTGGGGGAAAACTGATGCTGATATGGATAGAAGGTATTTAGATGATATTGATTTATTTGAGGTATCTATATTAGATGATAGTAGAACCCCTGCTTATTATGGTACAAGTGTTGAAGCTAGAGATAATGAAGAAGTTGAAATTGAACAAAGATTTGTACAAGATAGTATTGAAATTATAAATACTAATGAAGAAAAACAACAAGATACAACAGAAAATAGAGATATTGATACAGATTTAGAATTAAAACTTAAATTGATGCGATTGGAACTAGAGTTATAGTTCTTTTTTTATGCAATAAATTACGAAAAGGAAAGGTGAAATTATATGAAAATAGAGGAATTAAGAGAACAATTAGAGGCTAAGAAGGTTGAAATAAGATCGTTTTTAGATGAAAAGAAAGCTGATGAAGCTGAAACAGCTATGAAAGAAAAGAGAGATTTAGAAAAGTTAATTAAGGTTGAAGAAGATATGGAAGAAGCTGAAAAAAGAGATTTAGAAAGACAAAAAAATGAAAAGAGAGAGGAAGTAAAGGATATGGAAAAAGTAAATGAAATGAGAGCTATTGTAAAGAAATTAATGGGAGAAGAAGTTACTACAGAAGAAAGAGCAGTAGTGAAAACTACAGACAATGCAGCAGTATTGCCTAAAGAATTTATTAATCAACTTATTGAAATTGAAAATGGTTACGGTTCATTAGAAGGATATGTTGATATTATACCAGTTACAAAGAATGAAGGAACAATGCCAGTTTCTGTTGTAGATGAAACTGAATTACCTGAGGTTCTTGAAGGGGATGATATAACAGATGCTTCTTTAACAACTACAGATATAACTTTTAAATGTTCTAAGGTTGGTGAAATTTATACACTTACTAGTGAAGTTGTTGACGATGCAGAAGTTGAAATTGAAGGATTAGCAAGAAGAAACTTTACTGCAAAAACTGTAAGAACTAAGAATGCAAAAATTATGAACGTTATTAAAACTAATGCTGTAGCTTATGTTGGCGATGGTACATATGAAGATTTAAACGGTGTAATTGACAAGGCTGTTCCAGCAGTTAAGGCAGGACTAGTTACATTTACTAATCCAACTGGATACGCTTTGCTAAAGAATATGAAAGATGCACAAAAGAGACCTTTAAATCTTATAACAGAAATAAACGGAAAGTACTACTTCAACAACAAAGAGTTAGTTGTAGTTGATGAAACTTTACTTCCAACTGAAACAACTAAGGCAGCTACTTTCTATATTTGTAATCCAAAAGAATTAGTAAAATTATTTAAGAGAAATGAATTTACTATAGCAAGAAGCACCGAAGCTGGTTTTAATAATGACACAGTAAAAGTAAGAATACTTGGAAGATTTGGTGTAAATAAGGGTTATGTAAGAAACTGTTATAAGGTATCAATCTAATTTTAGAGTGGGTTAACCTCACTCTCTTTTTATTGAAATGAGGGGATTAAATGGATAATGGTAAATTAAATACAAGAATAAAAATAGAAAAGAGAACCGCAGTTTACGGTGGTGGTAAGAAAACTGAAACTTGGGTTGATTATTATAGTTGTTGGTGTTCGGTATTGGACTTGATAGGACAAGAAAAATACAGTGCCTATAATTCCAACTTACAAAATACTATTAAGCTTAAATGTAGAGCTTGCAAAGAGTTAAAAGAAATATTGTTTAATACTAAAGACTATAGAGTTGTTTGGGATAATAAAACACTAAATATTATCTTTGTTGATACTATGGCAAATTCTAAGACTGATATTGTCTTACAAATGCAAAAGGTGAATTAACATGGTGAGTATCGAGGTTACTGGACTAAAAGAACTTATAAAACAAGTGGAACAACTAGCTACTAGCAGAGAACTTGAAGAGGCTGACAAGAAAGCTTTAAAACGGTGTGGAGATTTGGCAAAGACAGAAGTACAAAAGATAATGCCTAAAAGCCAAGATGTAAGTAAAAGTGGTAGAAAAGGTAGTAGGACTTTCAAGCACGCAGCTGATAACATACCAATAAAACTTAAAAAGGTTGATGGACAATTAACAGTAATAGTTGGTTGGGAAAAAGGTTCAAACGATGCTTACTTTTATAGTAAATTTGTTGAATTTGGAAGTAGTAAAATGCCACCTTCAGCACCTTTTAAGCGTACTTTTATAAGAGAACGTAAAGAGTGGGACAAGATATTTGAAGAAGAATATAACAAGTTATTAGAAAAATTGAGGTGATATGAGTGGATATTATAAGTTTAGTTGCAGATTCTTTGGCAAGTTTAGATGCGATAGTTGTTTATGGTTGGTATGATGAGAGTTTAAATGATACTCATATCACTTATCTTGAATTTGATAACCTAGAAGATGAGTTTGCAGACGATGAAGCAACTACTGAAGAACATTATATACAATTAGATATTTGGACAAAAGATTTGGATGAATCACAGAATTTAAAGAAAGAAATTAAGAAACTAATGAAAGAAAATGGATTCTTGTACCAAGATGGACAAGACCAGTATGAGAATGACACGCAATTATGGCATATAGCCAGTAGATGGCTATACATAGAAAATTTAGAATAAAGGATGGTAGATATATATGGCGTATATAGGAATTAAGGATGTTTACATAGCAAAGGTTATTAAGAATGATACAACTGGATACGAAGCTGACACTCCAGTAAGACTTGGAAAGGCAGCAAGCTTAAAAAAGGACTACAAAGGTAGCATGGAGAAGAATTACTATGACGATTCTTTAGATAGTATGTTGCAAGGAGATACTGAAAAGACTCTTGAAGTTGAAGTAAAAGAACTAACTCAAGAGGTTGAGGCTATGATAAATGGACAAAAACTTGTTAAAGGAATGAGAGTTGAAAGCACAAGTGATAGTGTAGGTGATTTTGCAGTAGGTTACAGAACAAAGCTTCAGAATGGAAAATATGAATTTGTATGGAAGTATGTATGTACTCCAGAACCATTTGGATCAAATCATGATACTGTAGCCGACAAGGCTAAAATTAACAATAGAACAGTGAAATTTACATGTAGAAATAGAGAAATAGATGGAGTAGATGGCGTTAATATAAATGAAAGTGCTTTATTAACTGGAGATACAGAAGCAAAGGCACTTTTAGCAGTTAACACAACAACAAATATGATTCATTGGTTCGAAGAAGTAGTTGAGCCATTACATGCTTAAGAGTAGATTAATTTCTACTCTTATTTAATTTAGGAAAAAACTTATAGGAGTTGATATAGATGAAGTTGAAAATTGGAGATAAAACATATGAGCAATTGAAATTTAAAGGGAGAGTAATGAGAAATTTACTGGTAATACAGCAAGATTTTGAATTAAAACAGCAAGATAATGAGTTTGGAGCAGAAGATTTAGATGTTATGTGTGAATTTATAGCAAACGCATTTGGCGGTCAATTCACAAGTGATGATGTATTGGACGAACTTGAGTATGCAGAAATAATAGAAGCATTTAGAAACATAAGCAGTGAATTAAGTAAGAAGGCAAATGCACAAATGAAAAAGTTTGAAAAAAAATAAATGGCACTCCTTTGCTTGATGTAAATAGTGAAGGTAGTGCCTTTGATGATTATGATTTTGAAAATGGATACATAAATGAAGAGGAAGAGTTTGAGAAAAATAAAGATAAATATACAGCTTTATTGTTTCAGATTTACGATATAAATATAAAAAATCATAATGCAACTTTTGAAGAATGTGAGGAAACTGATATTTTAGCGTACATAGATTATTTATGCTACAAGATAGATTATCCAGATAAGCAACAGGAAGAAAGTGAGGTGAAATAATGGGAGCTAATATTAAGATAAATAGTGAAAGTAAGCAATTTCAAACAGAAATGCAAAAGGTTGCTCAAGAATTGAAGGTTATGTCTTCTGAACTCAATGTTGCAACAACACAAGCTGAATTATTTGGAACTAAGCAAGAGCAATTAGGTGCAAAAAGCAAGGAACTAACAAATACAATTAAAGGACAAAATACTATTTTTAATTTGCAAAAGCAGACTTTATCAGCTTTAACAAGTGATATTGATAAGTATAAGACAAGAAATGCTGAACTAGCTAAAAGTATTGAAGATGTAGAAACTAAACTTAAAGAAAGTATTAAAGCAACAGGTGAAGACAGTAAAGAGACTAAGACCTTGCAACAGGAATTAAATAAGCTGCAAAATGAATATAAAAATAATGATAAAGCCATAGATCGTGCTAACAGTAGTATAGACAAATACAAAATTAAAATGAATGAAACCGAAAAATCTATATTGCAGAATAAGAAAGCTCTTGAAGATGTAAATGAGCAGTTGCAAAATAGTTCTAATAAGTTTGATAAATTTAAAGATAATCTTGAAAAAACTAATGAAAAATTTAAAGGATTAAACGATGGAGCTAAGAAAGTTACTGGTGCATTGGCTGTTGGTTTGGTAGGTGCTACAGCATTAGGTATAGACAATGCAAAAGATTTAACTAAAGCTTTAAATGATTTACAAGCTAAAACTGGACTTACATCCGATGAGATGGAAGATTATAAGCAAATAATGCAGGATATTTATGCTAATAATTTTGGAGAAGGCTACGAAGATATTTCGGAATCTATGGCAAAGGTAAATCAAGTAACTGGACTTACAAATGATGAATTAAAAAATACAACTCAAAATGCGATACTTATACGTGATACTTTTGGTTTTGATGTCAGCGAAAGTATTAATGCCGTTAATGGATTAATGCAAAACTTTGGAATAACTAGCGAACAAGCTTATACACTAATAGCACAAGGCGCACAATCTGGAGCCGATAAAAATGGAGATCTGCTAGACTCTCTAAATGAATATGGAGTGCAATTTAAAAAGTTAGGATTAGATGCACAAGAGTTTACAAATGTTCTTATAACAGGTGCAAAAGAAGGTGCTTTCAGCATAGATAAAGTTGGTGATGCAGTAAAGGAATTTGCTATAAGAGCGGTAGATGGAAGTAAGACTACTCAACAAGGTTTTCAAGCAATAGGTTTGGACGCTAATAAGATGGCAACTGAATTTGGAAAAGGTGGGGATAGTGCTAAACAAGCTTTCGATAAGACTTTAACTGCTTTATTAGCTATAAAAGATCCATTAGTACAAAGTCAAGCTGGTGTAAATCTTTTTGGAACACAATTTGAAGACTTAGGAGTAAAAGGATTAACAGCATTACAAGGCTTACAAGCAGATACAAACATGACAGCTAAAACTTTGGAAAATTTAAACCAAGTAAAATACAATGATTTGGATAGTGCAATAACTGGAATAGGAAGACAATTTCAAGCTGGACTAAGTGATGTGATAACAACAAGTGTATTGCCTAGGTTAAATGAGTTTGCAAACAATATACAGACAAATATGCCTGAAATACAAAAAACAATTAAAAGCTCTATTGATCTTGTTTTACCACTGTTCGATGGACTAGGAAAAATTATAGGTTTTGTAATAGATAACAGCAATATACTTATACCGGTTGCAGCAGGACTTTCAGCAAGTATAGGAACACTGCAAATAATAAATACAGTAACAAAATTAATGGATATATGGAAAGCTTCTACCTTTGCACAAACATTAGCACAAGAAGGGTTGAATGTAGCACTAAAAAGCAATCCAATTGGCTTAGTTGTAACTGCTATAGGCTTATTAGTAGCAGCATTTGTAGGGGCTTACAATAATGTGGAATGGTTTAGAGATATGGTAAATGGAGCATTTGCTAGTATTAAAAGTGCTATTTCTTCGGTCTGGAATTTAGTTTCAAATTTCAAGTTTCCAAGTTTTAAACTACCTCATTTTAAGATAAGCGGTTCATTTAGCCTTGCCCCTCCTTCGATGCCGAAGCTCGGTGTTGAGTGGTATGCTAACGGTGGTATAATGACTCAACCTACGCTATTTGGCATGAATGGCAGTAACGCTATGGTAGGGGGAGAAAGTGGAGCTGAAGCAGTACTTCCACTTAAGGTTTTATGGAATGAAATGGAGAAGAATTTTGATAGATTAGAACAGAGGTTAAATACAAATAAACAACAAGTAATATATGTACAAGTAAACAGTATTCTTGACGGCAAAAAGGTTGCACAAAGTATTGCTAAAAATGTAGATATAGAAAACGCATGGTTAAGATAGGAGGTGGAATATGAAATATTTTATATTATTTAACTTAATGAATTGTTTAGATTTAAACTTGAAGGTAATTAAAAGACCTGATGTTTCACTTCCTAACAGAAATTTTAATGAAATAGATATGCAAGGTAGGAATGGCAAGTTAGTTGAGGATCTAGGAACATATGGCGATATAAAGGTAAGTATTGAATTAAATTTTATTGAAAAACCTAAATTCTTTTATGACGAAGTTAGAAAAATAATGTTTTGGCTGTCTAAGAGAGATGATTATACTTTAACACTAGCTGATGATTTAGAATATTATTATAAAGTGAAAAGGTTGGAATATAGTGATATAGAAAGAAAACTTAAGGTTAAAGGGACTTTCACATTGAATTTTATATGTGAGGCATTTAGATACTATAGGGATAATGCAATTATAACTATTACTAAAAACAACTATAATTTTTATAGTCCTAATTTTGCATGGGATAGCGAGCCTGTTCTAAAGATATATGGAAGTGGAAATATAACATTAACTATTAACAGCAATAATATTTTATTAAATGGAGTTAGTAGCAATATCATTTTGGATAGTGTTCTGAAGGAAACTTATAGCAATACATATGAGAATTTAAACAATAAGATGAGTGGAGAATTTCCTGTTTTAATAAACGGAGTTAACACAATAAATTGGATAGGAAATATAACAAAAATAGAATTAGTACCAAATTGGAGGTGTCTATAAATATAGGCATCTCTTTTTATTTTAAGAATAAGAGGTGAGTATATGCAAGTAAATAACACGTTTTTAATAGATTTACAATATAAAAATTATAATCTCAATGTTACGGCATATGAGGGAGATACAAAGAGTAGATACATAGATTTACAAATATTAAACAATGGCCAAATAGTTAATTTAACAGGACATAGTATAAAGGTTTATGCAGTCAAACCAGACCAAACAAAGATATATAATAACTGTACAATAACCGATGCAACGAATGGTAAAGCTGAATTGGAATTGACTTCTCAAATATTGGCTATAGCTGGTACGGTGCAAGCTCAATTTATTATATATGGAACTGATAGTAGTATTTTAAGTACTCAAACATTTAGTATTAATGTAGAAAAAAGTTTAAGAGATGATGGTGCTATAGAAAGTACTGATGAGTTTACTGCATTGACTCAAGGTATTAATAAATTAGAGGGTTGGGATGCACAATTTCAAACAAAGTACGACGGATTGAATGCACAATATGCTAGTCAGTTAACCAGTAACACCAATAAATTAGGCATTTTAAGTGCTAATGGAATAACAGAAAGTAGTGTTGCTGAAGCGGTTAAGAATGATAGGGTGACTTTAACATCACATACGACGCAATTGGTTGATATTACAACCAATAAACTTGTTTTAAAAGCTGATAAAACATATGTAGATACTCAATTTGCGAACATAGGTAATGCTTCACCGAAAGGTACTTATACGGATTTAACTTCATTACAAACGGCTTACCCAACTGGAGCTGTGGGGGTATACATAGTTATTTCAGATGGTAAATGGTATTATTGGAACGGTTCAGCTTGGACAGCAGGTGGAACCTATCAAAGCTCTGGAATACCAAATGGATTTATAATGCAAAAACATTTGGGTAAACCATATGCAGAAGGAATAGTTGGTAAAAATCTATTTGATTTAAATAATTATATAATAGGTCAATATGTGAGTGGCAACACAGGAGCACTTGTTGCAAATGCGATTTATGGAACAAGCGATCATATTCCTATTGGTTCAAGCACAATTTATACTGTAAATAATGGGAGCACATGGCAAGAGATGTATGCTTTTTATGATGTTAATAAAACATTTATAAGTGGAAATAATGGAAGCAGTGCGCCTAGTCTAACATTTACCACTCCAAGCAACGCTGTTTATATTAGAATAAGTTTTAAACTTACACAATTAAGTTCGGTTCAGCTTGAATTGGGTAGTGTAAAAACTACTTATGAACCATACACAATATATTTAGATCCTTTAAAAATAAAATCTCAATCAATTTCAAACTCCGCGATAGCTCCAAGTACAATATCAACTGACAAACTTAATTTTAAGCCGATAACAGGAGATGTAAACAAAAATTTATTTAATAGAAATAACGTTACATCTGGATATTATGTTAATTATAATGACGGAAAATTAAATCCTAATGCAAATGAAAACGCAAGTGAATACATTCCTATTATACCTAGTACAAATTATACAATTAGCAACAACTCTACATGGCAGGAAATGTTTGCATTTTATGATATAAATAAAGTTTATATAAGTGGAAATGCTGGAGGCTCTGGCTCAAGTAAGACTTTTACTACTCCAAGTAATGCCGCTTATATTAGAATAAGTTGTCTTACAGCACAATTACCATATACGCAATTAGAATTAGGCAATACTAAAACCGCATATGAAGACTATACAATTAAAATGGATGGTAAGTTTATAAAAACATCTACAATTCCAAAAGAAGCTTTAAACTTTACAGTAGCTTTCAATAGAACAATAAATTATATTACAGTAAAAAAGGATGGGACAGGTAATTTTACTACTATTACAGACGCTATAAATAGTATAACAACAAATGACTCAAGTGTTTGGTATGAGATTCAATTATATGATGCGGTTTATGATGAAAAATCAATAAATCTTCCAGCCTATGTTATTTTAAGAAGTAAATTTATTTTAGGTAGATCGTGGATAAAAGGATATTTACCTAAAGATAGTACAGATGCAACAATAACCCCTACGTCAACACTAAACATTGCGTTTGACTGTGAATTGCATGATTTAAGAATTACATGCCAAAACATGAGATATGCAGTTCATAGTGAAAATAATGGAAACAATAAAAATGCACAACACAAAATTTATAACTGCGAGTTTATTCATTATGGCAATGCTGAAGTTTTACAATATAGAACAGATAATAATTTATTAACAACAGCTAACTATAATCAAATATGGAACGGTACAAACCCTTGGGGATACGGTAGTGCAAGTGGAGTAGTTGCAACATTTGAACAATGTATATTTACGGGAGTGAGAAATGGATGGTATGTACACAATAGAGAATACTTCACTAATCCAACAATAAATATACTAAAAAATTGTACTATTACTGGTCAACAATATTCTATCTTAATAGAAAACCTTGGCAGTGGCACAGAAGATCAAGTAATTTTAGAAGGCTGTCAATTAAACGGATTAATTCAAACTACGGATACACCTTGGATTTCTACCGATATAAACTACCAATATGCAAATCATGCTGATATACGAATATTAGGTCATGGTAATAATTCCGTACCTTATGCTTCTAGTATGAGGGGTGCTTGTTTGAAAATAACTTCAAGTAGCTCAACAGATAGTAAAGTAACTATAAGTGGTACTGCTTCAGATGTTTTATTTGGAAACACAGTTTCTTTTAACGGAAAGAGTGGATTAAATGGTTATGTTTATGGAAGTTTAGATATTTCAGGTATATTGGTTGGTCTAGGAGCCAATACCACAGTTAATAACAATCTAGGAAGAAGATTAGGTGATTGCACAACAACGAACAAGACTTTAGTGGTTGCTGTAGATAATAATTCCCCTATAACAATTACATTTAATCAAAACTACACTTCAATGACCAATGCGGATATACTAGGCTTTATTAATACACAGCTAGGAAGCTCTGCTACCGCAACAGAATTTAATATATCAAAAGAATATATTCCAGAATTTACTGACGAGTCAAAAGCATTATTAAATTCATCAGCAAATGGAATTAAAAAAGGTTCGCCTGTATGCTATAACTCGGATTATACAAATATTAGATTAATGTTGGACACCGATGATGCAAGTTTATTTGCAGGAATAACAATGGAAGATATAAATCCAAATACTTATGGTAAAGTTCAAATTAGGGGATATGTCTACATTGATAGATTAATAAAGGAAAATGGTACATCATTTACTTTTGCTAGTAAATATGGAGTGTCTAGCAATGGAAAAATAGTACAGAATAATACTAATAGTATAGGTAAGTGTATGCATGCTAATTACTTGTATATCAATGCTCAATAGAAAAAAAGTCAATAGTTAAGTAAAATTTAGGAAATAAGGTGTTTACTATGGATGATAATAAGAAAATGAATGTTTATAAGGTTATGGCAAGTGGATATTCGTATGAAGATGACATATCAATGATAATTGTTACTTCATCTCCTGAAAAAGCGCTGGAAATAGCTAAAAAAGGATGCCCATATAATTGGGAAAGTCCCAATAAACATGAACTTTATTGGGACTTCAAAGAAGAACAATATCCTTTAATAGTTGAAGAAATAAATCTTAGTATTGAACAAGTTATTGAAGTATCAAGTATGTAATATAAAATATTTTATATTAATATTCTAGTTGAGTTCCTCTGGCTATTATAAATTCAGTCGGTTTTATATTGAGACCATTCAAATTATATTTGTTTGTTCCATTATAAAGTACATCAAGATTGAATTCTCTTTTTATTGAAAGAATTAACTCGTGTGCAATTTGTCTTACAACTGCAAAATGCAGATATTTAAAAGGTTCTCCTTGTTGATATGGGTCTTCAGATAATGGCTTATCAATTGTATAAAACATACTAGCCGTTGCTTTTGATATTTTATAATACTTTTCAAGAACAGTTTCGTCTACATGAGCGCCTCCATCTTGATTGGACATATATTTTATCATGTCTTTTCTTGAAAATGTAAGTGTGTCACTGATTATTATATTTTGATTCCACCAAGTATTGAAGTCTACCCTTTTGGTATACACTTCTTTATTGTAACTTAATGAGGGTAGATATACATGTTCATTATATGGAGAACCATCTTCAGTCATTCTTTGTATGCTTACTGGAAAAACTAAGCCTAAAAAGAAAATTGCATTTTTAGGGAAAGAGGCGGTGCTATTAAATTTCATTGTGTTTTTACATTTTAATAAAGACAATAGACTGGTACTGTTGGCAGTGTCATGGACTAAAATTCTGACGGTTTTAGCTAACTGTTTTGAGTAATTAAAATTACCATGATCGTATTTACTACAGAAATCAATGAGAAAGTTAAGTTGTTCAATTAGACTTTCTGCAAAATCGCTTGCTTCACGGGTAACTTGATTTTTATTTAATCCTCTTTTCACTAATTCACCTCCCTTCATGTGTTATTATTCTACAAAGATATGGAAATACCTTTGTAAAATATCTGTGTGATTGGAGAAATTGATTTTTAAAGTAAAAAAGAAGGTTTTCAAATATTATGACATAATCACCAAAGATAAAACAGATATTTTATTAGAATTTAGGCTTTAAAAATTGAAGGAAAGCAGAGCATTAAAGAGATTGGGAGAGTTTGAAATTGTTTGAAGTTGTATATATGTAACGTATAAGTTTTGTATTTTGTTAATTAAAAAGAAAGATATAGAATGTAATAAAATCATAGACATCTATAATAAAGTCGATGACATTAAGGTTATTCTTTTAGACATTCGCTTAAAAATCACTATACGTTATATATATTATATGTTGACAACGGATTCGTTTAGTAGTAATATTTGAGTATAAAGATAGTTAAATATGGATTTTATAAATCCTTTAAGTTTTCTTCCGAGAGCAACGGAGAGTTTAAAGTAAGAATATTGTTCACTTGCGTGTTTATCCTCCGAGGGTAACGGGGATGTAAAAATGTAGAATATTATCCATGTGCAAAGTTTATTCTCCGAGTGTAACGGGAATTGAAATTAGAATATTACACAAGAAAACTCCAATTTACTCAAGTTGGGGTTTTTTGCTTAATTGAAAGGGTATTAATGGAATGAGAATTAAAATATGTTCAATAATGCAAAGTTTTTATGATAAATTTGATGACAGTGTCGAATTGGAAAAGAATGAAAAGAGACCATGTTTAATTATAATACAGTTGCTTTATAAAGGAATTAAATATGATTTTGCGATCCCGTTTAGATCTAATATAAATGGTGGAGCTAAAAGAGATGAATACTTTCCTTTGCCACCAAGAAAGACTACTAAAAAAGGTAAGAAACATGGACTGCATTACATTAAAATGTTTCCTATAAGTAAGCAATATATAAAGAAATACTATTCAGAAAACGATGAAAATAAAAATGATATAACAAAAATAGAAAAAAATCTAAAACAAATTGTTAACGAAGCTCAGAAATATTTAGAAGATTACGAAACTGGGATAAGATATAATTTCTGCGTAGATATAGATACTATAATCAACGAGATTTACAAAGAAGAAGTTGAAACACAGCAAGAAGTTGCGGCTACAGAATTTCATGAAGAAGATAACTCAGATAAATAATACAAGCTGTACATATTGAAATTAAGCAATTGCTACATAATTACAAGAGAATAGTATAGAAAAAAGAATGCTTGTAAAAATTAATAAAAAATTTACAAGTTTATTAAAGTCACTAGTTCCACAGTCTGCAATAATAAATATATTTATTATTGCAGACTGTGGATAAGATGCTTATTGACGAAAGAATGTTTATTTAGTATAATCAAACAAGAGTTAAATTGAAAATGTATATTGAGTAAATTAGAGTCGCTATTAATTTGGCGACTTTTTTATTTTGCGAAAATAATTAGAACTTAGTCTATTTATGTCTATATTTATGGAACGATATTTTACTAATTTACTTACAATATATGGTAATATGGAAATGTATAAATTCCCTTATAGTTATTATAGCCATATAATAATCGATTTATTCATAAAATTAACAAAAAATTTTCGACAAATTATTGAGTAAAATGTTATATGATGTTAAAATATAAATATACAAGTAGAACAATAGTTCTAATCTTTAGGACAAGTTGTCTCTTAACTAAGATGGAACAATATTATGTTTTTGTATTATATGTAATAAACTGGTTAGAATCAAACGTATATATACAAAGAGGTGATAATTGTGGGGAAGATAATTTTTCTTAAAGAATTCAATCAAATTAGAGGAGGGGATATAATGGAAAATAAAACAATTTGTGATAGAGTAAAAGAGATAAGAGAACAATATGGTTTGATTGGAACTGCTGTCGACCCTCTAATAATTGCTCAAGAAAATGGGATAAAAATTTTAGAAAAAAGTAATTTGACCATAAATGGTGAACCAGTTTCTGGTGCTATTATAAAGAAAAATAACGACATTACTATATATGTAAATGCTGAAGACAGCAAAGTGAGAAAAAGGTTTACTGTTGCTCATGAAATAGCTCATTATTATTTACATTTAGATAAAAATAAGCAATTTGTAGACTTAAAAAGAAATAACAGCAAGGCTCCAATGGAATTAGAAGCAGATGAATTTGCAGGATGTCTTTTAATGGACACTGAACACGTAAATGAAAGATATGAAAAGGCTAAATCGATAGGTCTTAGTAATGAGGGGATTGTTAGTGTTTTAGCTGGTATATTTGTTGTATCAGATGCTGCAATGTATACTAGATTAAAGAATTTAGGTAAGTTTTAATTATGAGTGGAAAGAATAAAAAACCAAGTGGTGGAACTCAAGAAAATACAAGTATCGAAGGTCAATTAGAATGGGATGAAAATTCTAATTCTGAACTAGATGCTAATGAAGATATTCGTTTAGATAATGAAGATGGTGAGATGCAGAATAAAATTGATATACTTTTGTATAGTATTGCTGGATCATTTCCTAAAGAAGAAGATTTGAACAGCACTTTGAAAAAGAGATTTAGCACAGTTATTTTAATTATATTAGGAGTATTAACCGGAGTTATTTCTATAATTATTATACTTCAAGGATTTAAGATTATTCAGTTGGAAGAATGGACTTTGAGATTGTTTGTAACAGGAACTTTTGTAGAGATTGTGGCTCTTATTAATATAATGGTTACTAGTCTTTTCCCTAAAGATGATAGAAAAGTATATCTTGATTTTATAAAAGAATTTGCTTTACTTAAGGATAAGGAAAAAACTAAATAACCAAGTACATGTCCAAAAGACTCTGATTAATTTCGGGGTCTTTTTGTTGTGTAAAAATAATTTAGATAGAAATACAAATGATGGTTGCTGAAGTGTATATATTTATTGAAAGGATGGTGAAATGGAATGGATGATAAAATTAAAAGTAAATTATTAGAGCTAGTTAAGCAATTGCAAGATATCTTAGGAGAAGATAAACCTAATGAAAACTCTAAAAATTTTATACTTGGTGGAATGAGTGTATTGATGGAGTTAGTTAAAGAAAAATAAGAAGGGTATTTTAACCCTTCTTTAAACATTAATATCTATATCTTATTGTGAATATAGGATCTTGATGAATTTCGAAACTAGTTACTTGTTTGCCTACGAGTGGAATTGTGGTTATAGATTCGTTGGCTACAGACTGTCCTTGGAAGTCTTTAGCATCAGTGAAAACTGGATCTATTGTTGAACCCATAGGAGAAACCACAGTAACTTGCAATCTGTTTCCAGATGCTAAACCCAATCCGTCAAAAGGCAATACCACTTTAAAATCAAATGTATTAAGTTCAGCAGGATAAAGTCTGTACTTGTATGACACTATGTAGCGTCCGTCATTGTTTTCTAATGGTTCAATTGTTGTTGTACGCATAGAAGCCAAAAGTAAAGCTTGTTCGATGTCTTCTAATGTTCCTTCAACATTATTGCTGTCAACATTTGCAAAGAAGTCGTTTATACTTTCTCTTGCCTTACTTTTTAGTACAGGATAAATCGCAGTTTTTCCATCTTTAATTAAAGTGATGGCTTTTTGTGGTATGTCTTCAATATGAGGAATAGCCCATTGAAGATCAGGAGTAATTGGAGAATCTGTTTGGAGCAGGATACTTACATGAGCAACATCATATTCTAGACCATGTCTTGATGTGCCATGTATTACAGCGTTTAAATCTTGGAGAATTACATTTGGCATAATAAGAGAAACCCCCTGTCATATTATATTTTATGGAATTATTTCCATAGACTAATTATAACATATTGTGGAGAATGGTGTATATAAATGTTGGGAGCTGAATGGTAAAAATATTGGTAATTTGGGATGAGTATGTTTATTTATGGGAGTATTTGGGATTAGATAGAGTGTGAATGAGTTTAGAACTTAGAGAAATCTAGGTTCTTTTTGTTTGCTTAAAATTAAATAGAAAGAAGGTGATATATTGATAACAGTACATAGTAGTACAACTACAGATTTTAATAATAATGGACTTGCAGTATTGACTAATATAATAAAAACAGAAGTAAATGAAGTTATCAACGGTGATTTTAGAGTAACATTAACATATCCATTGTCAGATAAAAAATCTAGATATTTAGTTAAATACAATATAATAAAAGCTATGACTCCAGTTGGATACAATATATTTAGAATAGAAAAAAGTAGACGTAGCAATGATGGAAATAGTATTGAGTGTATATGTTTGTATGAAGGCTATTATTCATTATCAAGGAATTTCTTAAGAGATGTAAGACCAACGAACACAAATGGATTAGGTGCTTTGACTTGGATGAAAGATCATGCTGAAAGTCCTGTTAGATTTAACTTTTTGAGTGACATAGATAAGATAGGTACTGCTTATTATATAAGAAAGAACTTTCTTGATGCAATAATGGGTGACGATGATAATAGCTTTCTTAAAGTTTGGGGTGGAGAGTTAGACAGAAGAATAGATAGCATAGGAATATATAGGCAATTAGGTACTGACAGAGGATTCAAGGTTACTGAAGGTAAAAATCTTATAACTATAGAGGAAAGTACTGAAGGTACCGAAGTAACTAGATTAATGGTAACTGGGCGTGATGAAAATGATAATGTCCTTGAATTGCCTGAGAAATATGTAGACTCTCCTTTGATCAATAACTATTCACAGATTTCTTACAAGCATATTGATTTTCCTAATGTAAAAGTGTCAAGAGATGATACTATAACAGAATATTCAAACAAAGAAGCTGTTTATGCTGAACTTAGAAAACAAGGAGCTTTATTGTATAGTGAACAACATATTGATAGACCTAGTGTGAATTTCTCGATTGAATTTGCTGATCTTAGTAAAACTGGTGAATACAAGGATATAAAAGCCTTACAACAATTATATCTAGGTGACATAGTTACAATACATAGTAATAAATTAGGGATAGATATCAAGGCTAGATTGATTTCTTATACATATGATTGTGTATTACAAAAGTATACCAAGCTTGAGTTAGGTGATTATGTAAAGAGTGAATATACTGTATCGAATATCTTAAATAATAGAATTGCTACAGTAAGTACAGAATCTAACTTTATTGGAGATAAAATTAAACAAGCATTAGGTGGACATTGCATAAAACGTGAAGGTGAAATACTTATCATGGATACTGATAATATAGCAACAGCAACTAAAGTATGGAGATGGAATTTAAACGGATTCGGTTATAGTTCTACTGGATACAATGGAACATTTGGAACCGCAATAAATATGGATGGAGAAATTAATGCTTCATTTATAAAGACAGGTGAATTAGATGCTAGTTTAATAAAAGCTGGAACTATTTCAAGTGCTGATGGAACTTTTAAGCTTGATTTAGGTAGTGGAGCATTAACTACTTATGACTTAAATGGAAGAAAAGCTATCGAAATGATTAATCAAAATATAATTGTCTACGACTTTGACGATGACAATGCTAGTGAAGTAGGTCGAATAACTAGCGCTGTAAAAGCAAGTGACACTAGTAAAAAAGCACTAGTTATTGGTGGAGAAAATGGTAGATGTGTTTCTATAGGAAAGAAAAACAACCAAGGCACTTATGATTCTTATGTGGATTATGATATGGGCGCATTAGGTTTAGAATATCCTATAACTTTTTATAAAGATGTTAAGTTATACGGGGATATAAGTCAAAAATTAAATAATGGTTATTATCATCCAGTATGCAAAGTTCAGAGTGGCAATGTTTGGTTAACAACAAATCAGGAAATAAGAATAGATCTAGATAATGCATTTAATTATTGTAGTTTTAAAACTGTTAAAGCTGGTGTAATAGGAACTTATAGAAATACCTACAATTCGTTGGGGGAATTTTATTTAAATAGCTATTATATTGAAAATAATCAGCTAGTTTTAAAGGGTGGGGTAACTCACTTAGTAATCAACAATGGTACAAATACTTGGCTTACAGATGGGCAGATAAATGTACAATACCAAGTGATAGGTTCAAAATAGTAGGAGGGGTAGAATGATATTTATAACTTATTTTAAAGAGGATGGTTCTATAGCGACACCTTGTGGCACTTGTAATGTAGATCAGGATATTTCTTTGTTTGGGGATAAAGCAGAAATAATGGCTCAAATTTATGATATTACAAATATAACTTTAAAAGATGAAAGTAAAGAACAACAATTCTTAAATGAATTAATAAAAGGTAGTTATAAAATTGATATTAATACAAGACAGCCATTTAAAGTGAAAAATGATATAGAATTTATTTAAGACGCTCATTAATTTGGGTGTCTTTTTTATTATCTAGGAAGGGGGATTGGGGATGGAAGAGACTATTTTAAGCTTTGCACAAAGCTATGGGATATTTTGTGTATTATTTGTGGCTCTATTCTTTTATGTATTAAAAACAAATGAAAAAAGAGAAAACAAATATATTGAAAGAGAAGATAAATATATATCTTTAACACAAGAATTAGCACAGAAATACGACATAGTCAAAGATATTAAAGAAGATGTAGAAATTTTAAAAAATGATACTAGCATACTAAAAAATGATGTTGCACTAATCAAATCAAAAGTTGGAATTTAATGTGCAATTATCTACGCAGTATGCTTGAAAGGGAGATGTATTTAAATTGAACATAATACAAAATAATTTTTCTTGGAATGGGACTTTTACTGAAGGAGAGAACAAGCCTAATAAAATAGTTTGGCATAATGCAGATGCTTCAACTTGTACCGTAGAAGATATACATAAATGGCATCAATTGAATGGATGGGCTGGTATAGGTTATCATTTGTTTATTAGAAAAGACGGAACAATTTATCAAGGTAGAAAGTTTGGTTGGAGGGGGAGTCATTGTCCTACAGCAAATTACAACTCTATTGGGGTGTGTTGTGAAGGGAAGTATATGACAGAGCAAATGCCACAGGCTCAGTTGCAAGCTTGTTTACAAGTTAAGTCGTATCTACAAAGTTTATATGGTAATATTCCTAGCTTTGGACATAGGGAACTTTATAATACTGATTGCCCTGGAATTAACTTTCCACTTGATGCTATAAAGAATGGTCAAGCACAAGTTAATACAGTAGTACAAAATAATAATGTAGAAGGTGATTATATGAGTAAAAGATATTCTAATGGAAAGACACCAGAACCAGTATATGCAGATGAGAAGTTAACTATTAAGATAGGAAGTTTAGATCCATTTGAGGTATGCGAGGCTATAGCTGATGTGGATGGAAAAATAGTTGTAATGTACAATACACCAAATGGAAAAAAGGCTGGTTGGGTTGGATATAGAGGTGGACTATAAGGGCTTGTTCGAGGGTCATCGGTGCATTTAATATTTCTTCACCCCTATTCTGCTCCGCTCCTATCATTACTAATTGAATAAATTTTTTTAGTCTATTACTTATTTAGAGTGTGTTTTTATTGGTCTATTAGACTTATATTCATACCAATTTGAATACTAAGTTTAATACCAAAAAAAATAACTGATGGGAGTAAATCACATGAGTTAATAACAGTTTGGGGATTCCCCAAGTGGTATTGACGTTCGCTATTTCGCTATCGTCAGCTTGGGATTCTCCAAAGCAAGTAAAGTACCTTTTTGACGTTTTCAAGCTTGACGACGTTTTTCGGAGTTTTCCGAGAAATCTCAAGGATGAAATTTCCATGAGTTTTTAGCGATTTAGCGATTAACTCGTTACCATTGTGGTATTAAGTCTGGTGAGGTGGATACTATCGACAACACCACAAAATTTGAATTACAAGGAGATGTATATATAATATGAAAGAAAAATTAGCAAGTTTAATTGAAGTAAAGAAATTAATAGCACTTGTACTTACAGTAAGTTTTGTATTTTTAAGTTGCGTTGGAAGGGTTAGTGCAGAACAATTTTTAACAGTGTTTAGTCTTGTAGTAGCTTTTTATTTTGGACAATCTACAGCTAAAAATACAAAATAGAAGAAGTCAAAATTGGATTGGGTGGTGCTGGATTTATTTAAGTATCAGGCTTTGGTCAAAGAATAGCTTGTTATTATTTAATATGGTCAATGATTGGCTTGTTTTTATTATAGAAATTAAACCTAAGTATATATTATCGGTTGTTTTTATAAAAATTTAAGCCAAACGTTGACCTTAAAAAAATAATATAAGCCATTTATTGACCAAGAGCTTAGAACATATGCTCAAAATTGAGTTGATGTTATTTCTCGACAAGTCCAAAATTGTGCCACTCGAAGAAAGTGTTGATTTAACTAGGTTTGATAAAACTGTCAAAGGCAGTAGCGTCTTCAAATTTGACGATGCTATGTCTTCTTCCGACTGAAGATAACATTAACAAAAAGGGTATGCATAATTTACGCATCCTTTTAACCAGCTCAGTTTTGAGCCCGTCAAGTTGGTGGATGCAAAAAGGATGTCGATATTATCGAGAACCTTGCACTGACTACGATTTTGTGGTGAGTTGTTTGAGGACGGTACAAAATTGTACTCTCCTATTTCTGCTACGCATAATTTGCTTATCAGGTTATATATAAAAGATGGTCACTCTCTATGACTGAGTTTTAACCAAGGGGAATTTCCCCCTCGCTGATTTTATTAATATGCTTATACAAAGGGGTGTCAAATTTGACCTTTAGAGCCTTGTCGGTAGTTCCTACGAGCCTTGGATTTGGGGTCGGAAAAATTTTCGGAGGTCAAGATTGTATAAGTAGATTAATGGAATTAAACTATAAAATCCTTTATTTACTTTTATTTGAAGTGTAGAATGATAAGTAGAAAGGGGGATGAGTTATGGAAGGAAAGGAATTATTGGTTTTGGGTGATGTAAGTATAGACGTATATTTATATAATGTATCTGAACCAATTTATGTATCAAATATTGCATATATAGATGATAAGATATTAAAAACATCTGCTGAGAATAATGTATCTGGAGAACTTATACCAGAAACAACAATAGAAATTAATAAAATAAGAAAAGTAGAACCTAATCAATTAGTTTTTTATTAAGAAAAAAAGAGAGAATATCTATTTAAAAGCAATTGATTATTTAGTGAAAGAATATCAATAATCTTTAAAAATCTATATAGTAATATTTATTCGATTTTAGGGTAGTACAAAGAGTGCTATCCACTTTTATTTTATATCGTTATATATTATATGAAATACTCGTAAATGATTGTGAAAAAAATGAAAAAATATGTTGCATAAATTTAGGGAAACGTTTATTATTATAAATGTTGATAAAACGTGTATTCAAGAATTACTTAGGACTTAGCTTAATTAAGCAATAATGCTGTTTAGAAGGCTGTAAATGTAAACCAACGTTGAAATGATGGGTCTTATCGGAATGGGTAACAACCCAATGGTTGGAGCAACAGTTGCAGTAGCAGTTGCTATTGAAGAAGCTTTAACAAAGTAATCATTTTAAATTAGTATATAAGGTCTCACGGCTTACGTAAGGGGTTTGTCGTGGGGCTTTTTTTACTTTATAGATTTTTATAAAATTCTTACTAGTTAAGGTTAGTGATTTCAAGTGGTTAGTATAGTTCTTTGTTGTATAAGTAAGGAATATGACTAAAAAGTAATAGAAGATATGTTCCTATGCAATTATAGAAATTATATGAGGGGTATGGTATTATATAGCAATAAAGAGAGGAGTAGGATGTGATATGACAATGTATTTATGGTTACTTATAGTTCATCTACTAGCAGATTTTTTCTTACAAATAAATCCTTTTATGAAGTATCTGTTAAAGGGAAGAAGTATGCATGATCTAAAGAGAAAAAATCCTATATATATAGTGCTGCATGTTATTATTTATATTATACCAATCAGTCTTATATTAATATTTCTACATAAATTCAAATTTAGTAGTGCTGCCATTGTATTTATTACTCATATCTTAATCGATTATATTAAGTGCTATCTAATACCTAATAGAGAACAACCAAAGGTCAAATTCATCATAGCTGTCATTGATCAGATGCTTCATGTTGGTATATTATTTGCGGTAGTTAGTATTTAAATGTTACCTATTACATTCAAAACAAACCGCACTTTCTTATTAAGTACGGTTTTCTTATAATGCATAACTAAATTTAACTTGCCAATTTTCGCTTGTTAATATAAAGAAAGAGAAATATATTGCTTAGATCTTAGAGTATCTAACAATTTATTTCTCTTTTTTAATTGCTAATTATTTATCTATAAGCTCATCAATATGTACAGGAGTATACTGGTCATTTTTAAGAGTTTTTACGATCCTTTGCAGAGGAGAATCAGGATTATAATTTATATTTAGCTTATTATCATTTGTTTCAAAATCAATATAGTCTATTTCTATAGATGGGTGGTAATAAAAGCTTTTAAGTACATCAGGGTTGTCCTCATTAAATTTATCTATAATGCGCTGAGTATCAGTAGCAGGATTTGATATACGGCCTAATGGAGTTGGAACGAATAAATGGTGGTCATCAGTCTTATATATGTTATCTTTTTTTGAATAATCATAATGCTCATATAGAAACTGAAAATAATCGCTAATTATTTTTTTTTTGATCCATAGTGGCCCTATAATGAGGACTTTCATAATATGAAATAGGAATATTTAAGGCATTTGCGGTGTCTATTCCTTTTTCGATAACTGCTCGAGTTTCAGGTTCAGTGCTATTTACGTCCTTTGACATATCTTCTCCGGTTCCACTTGCAATGTTACCAGATTGGTGTGAATAGCCATGAAGACCAATTTCTCCGCCTTTATTAAGCATATAATCTAGTACATCCACAAAACCTACATTTATTATACTGTCTTTTGTGAGTAAATCATTATCAAAGTTGGCCGAAGGAACTATGAATCTAGGCATCCATGAGACATGAAACTTCATTCCATTAGAATAAAGTAAATTTGACATGATTTTTATTTTTGTTTGGTTTTTATCTACAATATTTGAATAACCACAACCAAAATCTTCAAGTCTTATCATGGCAATTTTTTTATTATAAGGGATTGAAGAAGTTTTAGAAGTTTTAATGTCATTTTGAATAAGGCTAATTTTTTTATTTTCAAAATTGAATACAGCAATTAGATTAAAAAGCTCTTCTATATCTGATATTGATATATATAAGGTATTATTGTAATCAAGCAAGTTACCTCTAAGAGAGCCTTTTTTAGAGTTTTTTTCATAAGAGTTTTCAGTCAAAAAGATTTTATTACTATCATCTGATATAAACACTTTCCCGTTTGAATTACCTACAGTATAATTCAATTTTTCTGAAATAAAATTAAGTGGTATATAATATCTTTGGGATTTAAGTATCATAGGCACGTTAGTGAGGCTAGTCCCACCTAAAATGCTTAAGCTTACATCATTGATTTTCGATACAGGTCTATCAGAAAATTTGATTTTTGGAGTATAAGAACTCTTGAAATTGTTTTTAGTAAGTAAAATTGAATAATCAGTCTTGTTGGTGTTAATTCTAGAAAGCTTAAAATAGTTAAAAATATTATATGATACTAATAGGGTTAAAATTAAGGATAAAAAAGAAAAAATCAGCGTTTTTGAATTCCATGGCATGTGTTTTTCGCTCCTTTGTCATATGTATAAATCATTTATAAAGATCTACCACTTCAATCCTAAATCTATTTTTAAAACTCTCACGGGTTGTGATGGGAGAATTTAAAAATAATATGGTTCAAAATGAAGTGGGACATCCATAGATATGTTAAGAGGATTGTACCATTATTTTGAATAGAATAACTTAAGGAAAGGTTAAATTTGTGTTACAAATTTAAAATACGTTAAAGCATACATCACATTATACTAGCGAAGCTAAAGATAAAGGTAGATTTGAGTGTTCTAAAGCTCATAAGAATGTTTGGCAATAAATAGATAAGTTAGCTCCGCACTTAGTTAATGGATTTATGCGGAGTTTTTTCCATATTCTTTTTTCGGAAATTTAGTATTTATAACTTTATCGTTTTTAAAATTAAACGATAACTTAATTGAACTTTATATAATTTTATAATGTAAAACTAGACTGGAGGAAATGTAAATGTTCATTTTACGTAAAACCTATAAATTAATAAAAATAGTTAAACTGTAGGTTTTATAGGAAAAATACTGATTTTTCAAAATAATTATAGCATAGAGGATTAAATGAAATTTAAAAAAGCAAATATAAATAGTATTCGTAGTAAATTAATTATTAGTTTAATATCAGTTTGTATAATTCCATTACTTATAACCTGTTTTTTTTCATACAGTAAATCTAAATCAATACTTAACAAAAAATTAAATCTTACAAGTACCCAAACTCTTACTGAGATAAATAATGGATTGATGGATTATTTTCATGGATTTTCTGATATAACTTCTATGACCGCAAAAAATCCACCAATTACTAATATAGATAATGAAAATAATTTAGGCTTAGTATCAGAAATATTAAAAAATCTTAAAGAGAGTGATAGTGATATTCTTGACTCATATTATGGAACGGCTTCTGGTAAGTTTGTAATATATCCTAATGCAAAGATGCCAGATGGATATGACCCAACTAAAAGACCTTGGTATAAGCAAGCAATAGAAGCTAATGGAAAAGTTGTGATAACTCCACCGTACAAAGATGCAGTAACAGGCAGTATGGTTGTTGGTATTACGCAAGCAGTAGAGAAAGATGGAAAAGTAGTAGGTGTACTTGGTATTGATTGTACATTAGCTACACTTGCAGATAGAATAGCAACAAAGAAAATAGGGAATTCAGGATATGTATTCATTGCTGATACTGCAGGTAATATTTTAGCTCACCAAAATAAGAGTCTTATCAATACAGATACAGCTTCAAAACTATCTTTTTGGGATAAAGCAAAATCTGAGAATAGCGGATTTGTCAATTATACATATAATAATGTGAATAAGTTTGGAGCATTTCAAACAAATAAACTAACTGGATGGAAGTTAGTGGCTACACTAGAGCAAAGCGAACTAACTACAGATACGAAATCAATTCTAGTAAGTACTTCAATAATAATAGGCGTAATGTTTTTAATCACTGTGGTACTGTCATTAGTATTAAGTAAAGGACTTTCAATAAATATAAATAAGTTAAAAGAAGTGTTTGCAAAGGCTTCTCAAGGAGACTTATCTACTTTTGTAGAAGTTAAATCAAAAGATGAGATCGGGGAGCTTTCAAGAGATTACAATACTATGATAAAAAATATTGGTGTATTACTAGATAGTGCTAAGCAAACATCAAATAGAGTTTTGGATACAACTTCCAATCTTTCAAGTATGGCGGAGGAAACAACTGCTTCAATGTCACAAGTAGCGTTAGCTGTTTCTGAAATATCTCAAGGAGCTAATGACTTGGCGGAGAATTCTCAAGATACGGCAACTGGTGTTGGACAACTATCAGATAAATTAGATGATATTGCAGTAGTGACCAAGGATATGAGTAACGTATCAAAAGATACTGAAGTTTTAAGTAAGCAAGGAATAGATACTGTAAGTATACTTATTAGTAAAAATAGCGAAACAATGGAAGCTTCAAAGAAGGTTTCTGAGATTGTAATTGACATGGATACAAGTGTAAAAGAGATTAGCACAATATCTGACGCTATAAATGTAATAACTGAGCAAACAAATTTGCTTTCATTAAATGCTTCTATTGAAGCAGCAAGAGCAGGTGAAGCAGGAAAAGGATTTGCTGTGGTTGCAGATGAAATTAGAAAGCTTGCAGAACAATCAAAAGGCTCTACAGAACAAATTAAATTAATAATTGAAAATATAAAAGAGAAAGCTACAACAGCAGTACAAGCTATGGATGACACTAAGAAGATTAGTTCAGAGCAGAATGAAGCTGTAGCAAAAACAGAGCAAATATTTACTGATATATTACTTGCAATAAAAACTTTAACAGAAAAGGTTCAAAATGTTAAGAATTTAGTAGAGAATATGCAAAGCCAAAAGCAAGTATTAGTTACTCAGGTGGAAAATACTTCGGCAGTTTCAGAAGAGACAGCGTCTGCAACGGAGGAGGTAACGGCTTCAACAGAAGAAGTTACTGCTACAATGGAAAAGTTTACTCATCATACTACAGAGTTACAAGATCTAGCTGAAAGACTAAAAGATGAAATAGATAAGTTTAAAATATAGTTAGTAAGTTATGGGAATTAATTTAGTAATTCAACCTAAAATTATAAAATCATAAATTTAGAATAGGATTGAAAACATAGATGAAAAAAGCCTCTTAGCTAGTTTATACAAACTAACTATGAGGCTTTTTTCATAATGTTTTTACGATAACTTAATCTCAAGCTCTATAATTGAATCTTCATTTTCATCTATAATTTCTACGCTTATCTTTTTGACTATGCTTTTAAAGTAATCGTGAATATCTTTTGTTTCATTAATCGCTACTTCAAATGAAGCATCATTATCAAAACTTCCTACGGTCATATGAGGAAAGTAATTATTACCTTTAAGCCAGGCAGGGAAATGATCCTCTAATATTCCTGAATAAAGTTTTTGGTGAATCTCAATAATCTTATCCATACCAGTGTGGATATTCAAAAATAAATACCTTCCAAAGGCATTTGTTGGTGTGATTTTATTAAGAACAAGTTCAAATTTTTTGATTTTAGATAATGCTGATGATATATGTGTTCTTAAATCATCAGTCTTAATATCACTTTCAAAAGGGAAAACAAGTGTAATATGAGGTCGTACATGATTTGCTAAAGGATCATATTTGTCTCTGATATTATCTATAATCTGTGAGTTTTCAAACTCTGGAAAAATCATAATGCATCTTTTCAACATTATTACTACACCTTTCTTAAATAAGAGAAAATCAGTTTAATAATATTAAACTTAAGATATAGAATATACAATGTATTCTTTATCAAAATGGTACCCAAGCTTCTCTGCAAGAGCTACTGATTCTAAATTGGCAGCATCCCAGCGAGGGTATATAACTCTTTCAAGGCAATCGAGAATAAGTTTAGAAGCACAAGCTAAAGCTAGTCCTCCTTGTTTAATTTATAAAGTTATGCACATGAAGAAGCAGGTGCTTTTTTAGTTATTGCTTTTAATATACAAAAGATAAACATATTTAAGCATATATCGATATTATAGGATATTAATACATTAATTGTAAATAATGTGATAAGATATATTAGGGTAGCGTTACTTGATTAAGAATAAGTGATATAAAAATAAATTAATTAGTATCATATATATAGGTATCACTACGAACAACAATATATTTTTAAAACTATCACGGCTTCTAGTGAGAGGATTTAAAAATAATAAGCTTTATTACGAAGTGGTATATCTATATATTAAGAGTAATATTAATGTATTAGTTAGGAGAATTAGATGGGAATACTTTTAATACTATTTTTTATAGTTTTTATTGGAGCAATTGCGAAAGGAATAATAACGTATATAGACAATGAAAATTCGCCAATTATATCTACTAAAGCCAATCTTGTTAAGAAAAAAAGAAATACTCATACTCATACAGATGCAAATGGAATTACATCAATTGATGAGACTTTCATATTAATATTTCAGCTTGATACAGGAAGTGAAATGAGGTTTACTGTTAAGAGAAGAGTATTTAGAAGTATTGCTGAAAACCAATGGGGAAGTCTAACTTTTCAAGGGACAAGGTTCATAAAATTCCAGTGGGAAGGTGGCATTGTTGAAAGGTAGTGTATTATTATATAAATTTAGCAGAGTATATAACAAAAGAGCTTAAAACAATAAAGTTTAAGCTCATTTTCATATTAACGTATAAAATTAGTAACTGCTCTTTGCTCTTCTTTTTCAGGGATGTTTATTCCAGCATCCTTGCCAGCTTGTATGCATTTTAGAAGCCAAGCCATGTTCTTACCTAAGGTTCTCATGGTTTGCATGCCTTCTAAATCTTGCTTAACTTCTTCGGGAGTATTACCATGAACCATGTTCCAATATTGAGAAGATACAACAGGCATATTAGCTATTGTAAAGTATTTATTTAATTGTTCAAAAGCAGCTGTTGAACCTCCACGTCTGCAGCTAACTACTGCAGCACCTGGTTTGTATTGGAAGCCTTCGCCAGCATAAAAAAATCTATCTAGGAATGCTGTTATTTGGCCTGATGCAGCTGCGTAATGAACTGGAGAACCAAATATGAAGCCATCAGCATCTTTAGCTTTTTCTAAAGCTATATTTACAGTATCATCATCAAATACACACTTTCCATCGGTTTTATAGCAACCACCGCATGCCATACAGCCACGAATAGGTTTATTTCCTACATGGAAAATTTCTGTTTCAATATTTGCTTTATTTAACTCTTTTGCAACTTCACTTAACGCTGTAAAAGTACATCCTTGGGCTTTAGGACTTCCGTTGATAAGTAATACCTTCATTTTTACACCTCTTTAATATTATAAATAACTTGTAGATATGCACATTAGATATTAACTTGTACCTATATAAATATATGAATACAGTTTTTACTCTATAGGCTTAGCTACTTTATACTATTAATAATATACAATAAGAAAAATATAAAATAAATAGCTTACTTGAAAGTGAATTACTAACTTGAAGTAGAGTTAGCGGTTTTAAGGCAGTATGGTACATCGATGATATGCATTATAAAATGTTATTATCTTAAGCTAGCATTTTTACCAACTTCCGTGCATAAGTTAATTTTGAGTATTATTGGTTTGGAGGAATTGTTTGATGGGAGTTAAAGAGTTATTTAAAAATATTTTTGGATCAAAAGAACGACGTGATGATAAGGGAAGCGATTATAATAATGATAATAGGGTTAAGGATGGTGAGATTGTTTATAGTCCGCTTGAAGGAGAGGTAAGGAAACTAAGTGAAGTTAATGATCCTACCTTTGGACAGGAGCTTATGGGAAAAGGTATGGCCATAGAGCCCACAAGAGGACGAGTTGTAGCGCCAGTTGATGGTGAAATAGTGGCTCTTTTTAATACGAAGCATGCGCTGGCTTTAAAAAGTAAAGATGGAGTAGAGGTTTTGATACATGTTGGTATTGATACAGTAAATCTTGAAGGACGGCACTTTAAAGCTCACGTAGATCAAGGCTTTGAAGTAAAAGCGGGACAATTGTTAGTGGAATTTGATATAGAAAAAATCAGGAATGAGGGGTATGATGTGATAACTTCAGTAGTGATTACAAATACGGAAGATTATAAAGAAGTCAAAGGAACAGAGGCTGAAAAGGTAAAGGAGACAGAACCATTTATTAGAGTTGTAAGATAAGAATAGCTAAGATATTTTTAGAGCATCCTCAGAATGCTTAGAAGATGCTCTGAAAATAGAAAAGTCTTTCACTGGATTAATAGGAGTTTTTAAAATATATTTCGGATTGGAGTAGTACATATTTAAAGCTACCTACTAAAATATTATTTCATATAGTTTAAACCATATTAAGTCAGGGATATTGAGTCCAAGATCAACAGTATCAACATATTTGAAATCACTTTTTTCATATAGACCTATTGCAGGTGTATTTTTTATAGAAACATCAAGACGAATAGTTTTAAATCCATTTTTTAAGCAAAAGTCCTTAGAAAAATCAATGAGTTTTTGACCTACCCCATTTTTCATATATTTTGGATTAACCACAAAAGTATGTATTACAATAACTTCCTCGTCTTTTGCTTCAATTCCCCAATTAACTCCTCGGTATGCATCTTCTTGCAAGTGATTAAGTATAATAGAACCTGCTATTTTATTATCTATTTTTAATACAAATAAAGTATTGTCCCTAATTCCATTCTCTGCTGTTTCTCTAACAGGATATAGACCCTTCTTCCAACCAGGATAATTGATGGTGGCTTCTAAGTAATCATTAAGATTGTTGTACAAATCTTCTAGTTCATTAATATCTTCTATTGTTCCTTTCTCTATTAGGTAATCATTAGAAACTATACTATTAAGTGTGTTATTACCATTGCTATTTAGATTCATTATTTTCACTCCTTCGACAGTATTTCCTAGGAAATTATATCAATATTGTACCATATATAATAAAAATAGGAGAAATAAAATATATGGATGTTGTTATTTTCAATTTTTACTAAGTGAGTGATTACAACTGAAATATGTTATTTATTTATACAATTATACAAAATAATATATAGGGTTAAATTGTTTTTAAAAGAACTAATAAATTGAGGAACCAAATAATTCTAATATAGATAATATATAACAAGATACTGTAAATTGAGGGGAATAAAGCTTATGATTAAAGCTGATTCTAAGATTGTTAGAGTTAATGAAAAATTTAGTGAAAATTATAAAATAAGTTTTAAGGAAAAGGATATAATACTGGATTGTAGAGCAAAAGTATCAAACATATTTATTAAAGTAATATCTGAAAAACAGATAGGGATATTTGGTGATTATGACATATATATATTTTACGAAAGTAACTTAAATAATGAGAAAGATAATTATAAAATGAAGAAGATTCAAAGAGAGTTTTGCAAAATTATAAATTGCAGCGAACCAATAAAAATAGATGTGAATAATACTGGGAATATGGTTAGAAGCATAAAATGTGAACTTCAGTGCGTGGCTGAAAAAAATACTGTGGAGGGAAATGGATTAATTTATGATTTGAAAATCACAGGTTTAATCTATACAACATACATGTCTAAGTGTGAAAGTTATGACAAACATAGCGACTCTGGAAATAGTGTAGTAGTTGTAGGTGAACAAGGGATAAAGACTGAGGTATGGCAATATACTTTAGATAAGCTTCATTCAGCGGAAGAACTGTTAGGGATGGATGTGGAGCTGATTAAGCAAATTAGTAAGAACAAAAAATAAAAAATGCAATTATAAAAGTGCAGTTTAAAAGTAAACTGCACTTCATTATTATAATCTAACTAATTCTATAGTACGAGGTAGTTTTACTCAATAAATTTATTAACGAGTATAATTTACAGGAACATGCTCTAATCTTGTAACTTTAAGATTGATTCTAACTATATCTTTTTCAGAAATTCTGTTGTAAGTTATAGCCCAATCTGGAGCTCCTACTGCAACTGGATTTGGATCTGTTAGAGTTGTTCTTTCGCCTTCTATAAATGCTTCTAATACTTCAACTGTATCAGTTTCACAAAGTGGTTCACAAGAACTAAATTCGACAAATGTTGAGAATGGAACTCTTGTTGTAAAATGATATAATGGTCCATTAATAGAATCAGCAGTTGTATCTTCGATAGTCTTGTAATTTATATTTTTATCTATATAACCATCAACGATAACTTTTGCCCACCATAAACCATCTGGGTTGCAAGTATTGTGGATAATTCTAGGGATTAATTCTAGATTTGTTATTACAACTTCTGCATCAACATTTACTACTCTAAATGCTGGAGGACTTGGTGGAGATATTATTGACTCACTAACAACTAATTCTTGAGTTTCACCATAAGCAACAACAACGGGAACTTGAAGAACTTTATTACATTGATGTTTATTATAAGCTTTTCCTCTTGAATAATACTGTCTAGAAGTAGTTGCTTTTACTGGTTCTCTATGCTCACAACCATTATATTGTTGTCCACATCCATAATAACCTTTTTTCATCATAGTTTATTACTCCTTTAAACATTTGTTAATTAACGGTATAAGTTAGAATTAAATTCATATAGTATTTACACCATTAATTTTTTCTTTTGTGTTATAGTATAATATATTAGCCTTTTAGTATTTTTGTTACTAATTTTTAAACTAAGAATTACAGGTAAAGTGGTACATCTTTAGTGTATATGAATTAGTAATTAAAATTGAAAATTTATCTTTTGAGTTTATGAGAGAAGAATGGTTATAAAAAATAAACTTATATATGAAAGGTGGAATGTTTATGGAATTTTTTGTTAGTCTATTAATTAGATCTTCCATAGAAACAATTTATCTAACAGGAATTATAATATTTTTTGGGCTGATTTTGGGTGTGCTTAGAAATAATTCTATTAAGAATATTTATAAAAGTTTAGGATTTAATGCTGTAATGGTTACTGGATTTATAGGAGTACCTATACATGAGTTGAGTCACGCTGTTTTAGCTCTAATATTTAGGCACGATATAAGAAAGATAAAGTTGTTCCAAAAGCCGGATAATAATGGAGTTATGGGGTATGTCGATCACAGTTATAATCCTAATAGTATATATCAACAAGTTGGTAATTTCTTTATAGGGGTTGCACCAATATTTGGTGGGGTTATAACTATAATAGCTCTTATGTATTTTTCAATCCCAAATACATATAACAAATTCATAGATATATTATTCAACTCTCTACATATAAATAGGATTGAAAAAATAACTATAGAAGGCTTGTTGACTTCATATGGTCATTTAGTGAAGAGCATTTTTTTAGGAGAAAATTTTAGGAATCCGTATTTTTATATATTCTTATTTGTAGCGATATGTATATCTTCACATATATCTTTAAGTATGGCTGATATTAAAGGGGCATCAAGAGGGCTTATTGTTCTGTTTCTTTTACTAGTGATATTAAATGCTTTTGGGTTATCAATAGAATTTATGGATAAAGCTATATTGAAATATAATATATTAATATCAGGAATGCTTATTGTAGCATTAATACTTTCCTCAATAACCTACATTATAAGTTTAGGTTTGCTTCTAGTAAAAAAACTCTAATATATAGTTAAGGCAATGAATTGGATAAAAGGTATGCTAAGGTAATAATTAATATAACAAAAAGATTAGATAATCAATAATAAATTATTGAAAGCTAAAAGCAGAAGATAGTATATATTTTGCTGTGATATGCACATTATAGAGAATTTTAAGATCTACTCTATAGTGTGTTTTTTATTTTTTCGGTCAGTATAAAATTAGATTGGTGCTTAAACCTATCCTTACCGTTAGTTTTAATGTAATCAATAAAAATATTGCAAGGATAATGAAGTATATGAGTGTTTTTTATGAGTGGTATATGAATATTATTAAAATACAATTGTTTAATCTTTAGAAAAATGCTTTAAATCTTAATAAAAGCTTAAGATTTAATGAATAAAACTTAATATTAAACAAAAGCCGAGAAATGTATGGTAATATATGGCGGTGGATATTTTTTGAATGGAGGTAAGATATGAAGATATTTTTAAAATATGTTGTAAAAAGCATGATAGAAAAGAAAGCAAGGTTTCTATTATTGCTCTTGGCAATAATTTTAAGTACTGCGCTTTTTGTAGGAAGCATGGGAGCAGCGGAATCTGCAATTAAAAGTTTTGTAAAGCCGCAATTAGAACAATTAGAGAATAAAGACTTATATATATCTTCTAAAACTGGAGAAAGTACATTTTCTCTGGAGAACATAAATGAAAAAGGTGTTAAAAATTTAGTGCCACAACTGAACGTATCTGTGGTGTATGACAGTGATGATTTACAAGCACTTAATCTTAGTGGAAGAGAAGAAAAGTATATTGATAAAAGCATATTGCTTGTAAATAAGGAACTTAAAGATTTTCATGGAGAAAAGTGCATAATCTCGAAAAGAATCAGCGATAAATTTAAACTTAATATTGGAGATAATCTAAGAGTAATGTTAAATGGAGAAAAGATTTCCTTAATAGTATCTGCAATAGCAACTAATGAAGGTGCTTTTTACATGGATAGTAAGGATTCATTTCAAATTATTGTTCCATATAAATTCATATCTAAAAAGCTTGATGTAGAAGGAAGATACAATTCCGTAATAGCAAGTAAATCAAAAGATTCAATAAAAGATTCTGTGAAAGAGTTTAATGACTCCAACACAAAGTTTTCTGCAAAGGAACTTTTTGATGAAGAGCAAGTTAAATCTCAGTTGTCTCAAATTACTAGTATGTTTTATATGATGCTGGCAATAGTAGTTTTCATGAGTGCCATCATAATATATAGTTCCTTTAAGCTTACAGTAACTGAAAGAATGCCTATAATAGGTACATTCTTAAGCCAAGGTGCTACCAGAGGTACCATAAGAAGAATTCTTTATCTAGAAAGTTTGGTATATGGAATCCTTGGAGGAATTATAGGAAACGCTGTAGGTGTAGGTATTTTATATATTATAAATTATTTTATTTCTCCACTTAGAGAGTATGGAATAATTGATAAGCCAAATATTAATGTTAAATACTTGGTGTTTGGTATGATATTTTCAGTACTGTTGTCAGTACTATCTGCAGCATTACCTGTAATTAAAACAAGAAAGTTAGAAGTTAAGAACGTTATTCTGAATAATCCAAGTACAGTAAATGAGATTGGATATGGAAAGTTTATATTTGGGCTTGTGGTGCTTGTTATAGTTATAATATTAAATTCAATTAACAGCAAATTTGTTATAAATATTAGTCCTATTCTAATGATTACAGCAGTTGCAGCGGCAATGCTTGTATTTCCAAAGCTTGTAGATCTTCTTTCAAGAGTTATATATATAGTTCTAAGAAAAATTAATGGTTCTATGGCTCTTTCCTTTAATAATATGAGAACTTCTAAGGTGCTGCTTGGAAATGTTAATCTTATGATATTAGCTATTGTATCCATAATTACAATAAATTCATTAAGTGTAAATGTTAAAGTCTTAGTGAGCGGAATATATGAAAAATTAAATTACAGTATAGAAATAAATGGTTCAGGTACTGGTGTTTCTGGTAATTTGGATAAAATAAAAGAAGTGGTGCAGAAAACTGACGGGGTTAGTAAGGACTCAATCCAATTTATGTACTATGGTAATGGAGATATAAATGAAAATATATTTTCAGTAATGGCTGTTGAACCTGATAAATATACTGACTATGATCATTATATTGACTGGCAGGAAAAGGATAATAAATATATTTATGATAAATTTAAATCTGGAGCTAACGATGAAGTAATACTAACCAGAAAAGTTGCAGAAAAAACCAAGTTAGCTGTAGGGGACACCTTTGATATGAAGCTTAGAAATACAACTAAAGCTTATAAGATTGTAGGAATAGTTGATGGAAAGATGCTGAATAACGGTGTATTCATATTAATGAATTACAAAGGACTTCCGAAAGAATATTATGATTCAGCTTCATATTCAATTTATTTTAATACTTCGAAGGACTCTAAGGATATAAAGGAAAGTATAAATAAAGAAGTTAAAGGGCTAGGTGGACAGGTAAGGACTTTTGAAGAAACTAGAGATAGAAATATAGAACAAAATGATCAGCTTATGACAATATTAAGTATATTCTCCTATATGGCGGTTGTTATAGGATGCTTTGGAATACTTAACAACATAGGAATTAGTTTTATTCAAAGAAAGAAGGATATGGCAGTATTAAGTTCAGTTGGTATGACTAAAGGACAAAGAGGCGTGATGATTATTGTAGAATCAATACTTTCAGTTGTATGGGCTGTGGTAATCGTAACTCCGCTTGCGTACCTTACTTCATCTTTAATGTCAAAGATAACAGATAAGATAGGATTACCGCTAGATATTAAGTTTAATATTTCTTATATGCCTGTAGTACTTAGTGTTTCTTTGATTTTAGTGTTTTTAGCAACATTACCAGTACTGTTTAAGAGCAGAAAACTGTCTATTATAGATGAATTAAAGTATGAATAACGTGTTTGTAGGAGGAAATAAATGAGAGCAATTGAGGTTTTTGATTTAAATAAAAATTTTAAAGTTGGAAAAGAAGAGATAGAGGTACTAAAGAATATTAACTTCTCCGTAGAAAAAGGCGAGTTTTTATCTATAATGGGACCTTCAGGATGTGGAAAATCCACTTTATTATATCTACTTGGGGGGCTAGATAAACCTACTAGTGGAGTGGTAAGTATAAATGGAAGAGACTTAAGCTCTTTAAGTGAAAAGCAAAAGAGCATTATGAAAAGAAGAGAGATAGGTTTTGTGTTCCAGTTCTATAATCTTGTTCCTAACCTAACTGTAGAAGACAATATATTATTGCCTATAATACTTGATGGAAAGCCTTTAAAGAAGTATGAAGAAAAACTTAAAAAAATTCTAGATACAATAGAGATGAGCCATAAAAGAAAGGTTACCCCAAGAGAACTTTCAGGAGGACAGCAGCAAAGAGTAGCCATAGCTAGAGCGTTGGTGTTTGAACCAGATATAATCTTAGCAGATGAGCCTATAGGTAATTTAGATTCTAAGACTGGAACAGACATAATGAAGCTGTTCCAAAATATCAATAAAAACCTAAGTAAGACTATAATCCAAGTCACACATTCAGAAGAGGCTGCCTACTACGGAACCTCTATACTAAGATTAAAGGATGGAGAGATTCAGACTAAGGAAGGTGTTGCTTCTTAGAATTATAAAGCACTATGAATTAAAAATTCATAGTGCTTACTTTGATTATTGGTTATATTTGAGTAAAGTTTTTATATTATAAAGAAGATTAGTGTTTAAGGACAAAATATATCTTTAAGAAAGTCAAATATACCGGATATTATATCCTTTAAAGTAATTTGTTTTTGTGAAACTTTTACTTCACAAGTTGCAGTATACAAACCATCAACTGTAGTAACAGTTATAGTTGTGTCACCTTTGCTTAGTGCGGTTACTTTTCCATTTTGATCAACGGTAGCAACAGAAGGGTTGCTAGAAGACCATGTTACAGTTTTATTGACAGCTTCAACAGGTGTTACAGTAGCAATAAGAGTGAAGGTATCCTTCTTTCTTAGTTGCATACTTGTACTATTAAGTTGAACCTTAGTAGGGTGACAAACCTCTCTTTTTATATTTACAGTATATGCTTTTATTGTTCCATCTTCAGCAGTTACAGATATTCTGATTAAATTATCTCCAACTGAAAGGTTGGGGATAGTTAATTTATCAGTAAGTAAAGCTGCTCCGTTTATAGAAACTCTAGCTGTTTTATCAGCTGTCACAGGTGCGACTACAATTGATGAGGTAGAGTAACTAACTGCTGCAGTGTAATTTAATTTATCTGCTTCGAAGGATGGTGATAAAGTTATAATGCTAGAATCACTAGTTTGCAAAGTTAAAGAGCTAAGGTTAGAGTTACTTGATTTAGGTATAACCCTAATAGTGCAACTAGCCGAAACATTATTATCAACAGTAGTAGCTGTGATTGTTGCTTCACCTGCATTCACTGCTATTATTTTGCCACTATCATCTACTGATACTATTGATGTATCACTTGAAATCCATCTTACAGATTTGTTTTGTGCTTCGTCTGGAGTAACTGTAGCTGAAATGTTTGAAGTTTCACCTTGTTTTAGTTCTAGGGTTGTAGTATTAAGCTCAACCTTGGTAGGATGGCAGATATCTCTTTTTATATTTAAGGTATATCCCCTAGTTGTTCCATCTTCAGCTGTTACAGAAATGGTGTTTAAGTTATCGCCAACTGCAAGATCGGAAAGAGTTGCTTTGCCGTCTTCAAGTGAAGTTCCGTTTACAGTGACTGATGCTTTTTTGTCTGAAACAACAGGCGTAATTGATACTGAAGTTACTGAGTAGTCTACAGTTGCATTATAATTTAGTATTGAAGATGAAAATTCAGGGGATATAGCTGAAGTTGAAGTATCATTTGTATTAACAGTTAAGGAACTTAAATCTGCATTACTCGACTTAGGTATAACTGTAATTAAAGGAGTGGTTTTTCCATCTTCAACTGTATATTGGTTTGGTAAGTCAACCTTTTTAGTTCCATTCGAATTATAAATACTCAATGTTATTCCAGTACCTGATTTAACAGCTATCTTAACGTGATTTGAATCATCTAATTGCGCTGTACCAAGTATTGAGCCGTTTAGATTTGCAGTAACTAGGCTTCCTGGAGCTCCGTCAACGGTACCTTCGATATATCCATAGCCGCTAGTTAAGGTCGTAGCAGTTTTAGTATCAGTGTTAGTTTTTCCGTTTCTAAGTCTTATGTTAATTACATTATCAGAACCTGTGTTAACTGCTCTAGTGGTTAGTGTTAGCGGTGCATTGCCACTTACTGTAGTATAAGTTGACGTAGACCAAGTTTTTGAAGCTTTGTCATAGACCTGGCCAACTTGGGTGCCTCCAGTTAAGTACATACCTATACTAGGGTTTGCTCCAACTCCACCAATGGTTATTGCAAAAGGTTCGTTTTTATATACATAGCTTGGATAAAGTGCTAAGTTAAAAGTATATTGGTTTGGGTCGGTCGTAGGTGTAGTTGAATATGGAGCACCATAGGAACCTGGTTTCCAAGTATCAGTATTCCATGGATCAAAGCCGTTGCTTGGATTTGACCAAGGTTGTCCGTTGTCTGGATCTGACTTTTCTACATCAGCCATTGGAGCGTAAGTAGTACCGTATACATCAGAAGGATGTGAAGAGGTACCAAAGCCAACATAATCTTGAGAAGAATCTGCTAGCCAATTAACTATGTTAACTGATAATTTAGCTGCATTTCCAAGATCATTCCAGCCGTTATAAGTTGATTTTGAACTTCCACTTGTAGCATTTTTATATTTTGGTGTTTTATCTTCAATAGGTGAGGAGTCTCCAATAAAGGCAGCTCTTCCTTTGCTTGGTTTAGAGATAGCAACGAAGGCACCTTCTTTTTGACCTCCAAAGTATATGCTTTTCCCTCCATGAGAATTTTCCACACCGCTGCTCCAAGGTACTAAATCATCAGAATCTTTAAAGTAGATAATTCCTTTAGCTTTGTTTGAATCTGTAATTGCAATAGTTGCTCCAGCGGCTACAAGTATTTTTTCACCTACAACACCCTCTGTTAAACCTTCAGTTTCTGAAGCAGGTCTTATATCAGTAGGGCCAGTTTGTCCAGAATTTAATGGATTAGAGTCCCCAGCATTAAATCTAAATCTTAATCCGAAGTTTTCTGAGAGCCAACCTTTAGAGGCATCTTTTGTGTTTCTTAGGTCGCCGTAAATTCCGCCCATATTGTAACCTATACTGTCACATCTGTTATATCCATTATAAACTTCTGTTGAATCCCAGGTGTTTAAATTTCTGTCTCCATTATAGTGATCTCCAATAAAATAAACTCCCTTTCCGGAATCAACAAATTTCTTTAACGCATCATACTCTGATTTTCTAAAAGGTCTGTTTGCCTCTGCTGTAACAAAAACGTCGGCGTCCTTAATTGCATCATAGGTGATTATTGCTTCATTCTTATCTGCAGAAGTTCCTTCCTGATCAGCGGTCAAGTTCCTGTCATCATAAAATCTTATAGCGCCATCATTGTTTTTATCCATACCTCTGTATTCTTTTACAGTGTAGCCTTGATTTACAAGAGCATCAGCAAAGTCTGAAAAACCTCCATCTATTACCCAATCTGCTTGACCAGCAGCGTTATCATGAGCATTGTCGAATAAAACTACTTTTCCATTATTCTTAGCGCCAGCAAGTGGCGTCTTTACAGGAATTGTATTATTCCATGAATAAGGAGTAGTTTCAGCAGCTTTAGCAATTTTTGAGGTACCGCTTACAAAAGGTGCAGAGAAACCAGTTAGTTCAATCGTCAAAGCTATAGATAGTGAAATAGCCATTAATGATTTCCGTGACATCATTTTTTTCAGTGACATTAAGTGTAATCCCCCTTAATTTTTATTAGTGGATTGATTTAAAGATATAACACTTCTATTTGAAAATATAAATTTTATTATGAGGTGATATATCAATACTTGTTTAAATACAATACATTTATTGGTATATAAGTATAATATGGAAAATCAACCCAATAAAATTATAACATTGAAAACACGAATAATCAATGAATGTTAAAATTAATAAATATTGATTAATATAAATTTAAATTATGTAAACTAAACTTCTGAATGTAGTTAAACTAATGCTTTTGAGCGCTGATTCATTTAAATGGGTTCAAAAATACAATGAAATATGTTGAATAATTTGTTGGATAATATAAAAAATGTTCGTAAATTTTGGTTTTATGTATATAGATGTACCACTTCATATTAAAGCTTATTATTTTTAAATTCTTATAGCAGTCAATCATTTGTCTTGTATTTAAGATACATAATCCATATTAAACTAAGAATGGACAACAAAAATAATTATTATGTATGAACAAATAAAAAACTTAAAAATACAATAAAATGTAAGTAATTTTATTGAGGTAGATTGAATGTTTTTTGGATTGCTTAGTATGATGAATAACATAAAAGAAAATAAAGTTGAGCTAAAGATGCTAGACCTAGATGACAAATATGTAGTAGTAGGGAAAATTTTAGGGGTGCAGAGGAATAATATAAACTTAAACTACGAAAATGACTATCTAACTATAACAGTAAGAGTTAATCAAGTTAATAGTAGAAGGGGATATGGGAGTTTTTTTATGGTTCAAACTGTAAATGATGTTCGAAAGAACTTTTATGTGCCGAATGTGGATTCTAAAAGTATAACTGGCAAGTTTGAAAACGGAAATCTAATTATTAGTTTGCCTAAAAAAATCCTTAGTATCAAAAATAAAGTTATAGTTGATGTAGAAGAGTACGATGAGCAACAAGACCTTGAATAATCTTTAAGTTGCGAATAATGTTTACTTTTATATTAAAATGGTATAATATTATCCTTGTGGATAGATTTTATAAAATTTAATTATGCAAAATTTAATTTTGCAATGTTAAGGAGAGGGTAATATGAAAGCTATAATTATTTACAGTTCTTATCATCATGGAAATACTAAAAAGGTTGCTTTAGCAATGGGAGAAGCTATAAATGCTGAGGTGATAGAAGAAGCCCAAGCTAAGACAATAGATTTTTCTAAATATGATTTAATAGGTTTTGGATCAGGAATATATGCTTTTGGATTTAATAAAAAAATGGTTGAGTTAATCGGAAATGCAAGTTTAGAAAGTAAAAATGTATTTGTGTTCTCTACAAATGATAGTGGATCTACGAAAAATCATAAAGCTGTTTTAGATATACTTAACTCGAAAAATGCAAATATACTTGGAAGTTTTTCTTGCAAAGGATGGGATACCTTCGGACCTTTCAAGCTTATAGGAGGAGTATCTAAAAATCATCCTGATGAAGCTGATTTAAAGGCAGCAAGAGATTTTGTTAAGAACATCTGTGATAATAATATGTAGATATAGTTTATTATATAATTAAGCTGTTATTACAATGGTAGAAGGATTTTATATAATTAATCGTAAATATAGCTATGCTAAATGGAATGCAAATTCATTTAGTATAGCTACTTTTATTTCCTTTAACATATTAAGGTAAAGATGTAAATATAGGTTTTTGTAGTAAAAGTTAAAGAATATAAGTTGAAAACGATATTTTTTTATATAGAACACAAGAAAAAAGAAAATAAAATAAACGTAATAAAACAATATGTGTTATTATAGTACATGGAATTCCTGGAAAGTGAACAATTTGAATGTGATTAAGTTTATTTTGTATTGAAACTGCAGTGCAGAGTGTTTCTTTTTTCTAAATATGAAGTGGTTCACCCTTATATAGTAAAGGTATAATAAACAGCTTTATATTTTTAAGATATAAATAATTTATTAATTAAGACTAAATAACTAGGAGGCCGTTTGATGAAAAAATTTAAGAAAATATTAACTTTCGTATTACCGATTTTTCTTTTAGCTTTAATCTATATAGTGCCTAAGCAGGTATATGCTGCTTCTACAGCTTATAGTATTTCTACGGATTTTAGCCAATATACTCCAAATAGTACTATTAAAATCTCATACTCAGGCGTATCAACTAAAGATTGGATAGGAATATATAAGCAAGGTACCACTCCATCCTCAGCAGCTGCAGATGCTGCCTATGCTTGGAAGTATACTTCAGGAGCTAGTGGTACACTTTCATTTACACCAAATGACTTTATAACAGCTCAGTATTCTCCTAATAAAGGGAATACATTGCAGCCTGGTAATTATAAAGCTGTTTTACTAAAGAATGATGGCTATACCGTAGCAGCACAAGTGAATTTTACAGTAATAGAAGACAAACTGCTTTATAGTTTTGAAGTTCTTTCAGATATGCATATAAGTACAAAAGACACTACATTTAACTCACATTTAAATTCCGCATTAAAAGACATAAAGAACTTTGCAAAAAATAGTAGCTGCATTGTAGCCAATGGTGACAGTGTAGATGAATGGAGTTGGGATACTTATAGTTTACTTAGAGATACTATGTATTCAAATAGAGTAGGGCTTCCTTATGTGTATTTTAATTTAGGTAATCATGAACTTATGGAAGATTCTCATAATGCAAATGTAAATTCTGCATCTTTCCAAGATGAATTTAATAGGTATTTATATTTTGCCAATGATATTAATTATAATATGAATAATAGTACAAACACTAGCATAACTCATGATAAGCAAACACTTCCATACTATAAGCAAACAGTTAATGGTCAACATTTTATCTTTTTAGGAAGTGAGTCTGATAGCGATAGGGATAAAGCTTATCTTTCAGATACTCAATTAAACTGGTTAGATGAGGAACTTTATAAAGTTGCTAAATATGAAAATGATCAGCCTGTATTTGTTTTCTTACATCAAGGATTAAACAATACCGTGGCTGGAACTAAAAGTGGTCAAGATTGGGGTGGAGTAATTCAAGATTCACAGCTAAGATTTATATTAAATAAATATCCAAATGTAATATATTTCTCTGGGCATAGCCATTGGCAATTAGAATCTCAAAGCACAATGTATCAAGATACTGCAACCTATGGCCCAACTCTTGGTGCTACTATGTTTAATTCTGCTTCTGTAGGTTATCTTTGGTCAGATGCCGGAAGTTCCATAAACGGCAGTCAAGGACTTCATGTTGAAGTCTACAAAGATAAGGTTTTGGTTAAAGGAAGGAACTATTTAAATCAAAGCTGGATTCCATCTGCTCAATTTACAGTAGACATGAATGCAAAGTATACAAGTATGCATAAGTATACTTACTAGAAAAAAACATTGAAGTTTTTTTCTGAAATCCTATGGTTGTATGTAAATAATATCAAATATAGACAATAATATTTAAAGAACTTTTTAAAAATAAAAACTAGAATAATAAGGATCCACATAAGGTAATGTAAATTGCTTTGTGTGGATTTTTTGAGTTAAGAAATCGTAACATTAACATATAATAAAAGTTTTTCATATGAGTTACTGTTTGTTATAATTAAATAGTTCCTACATAAATACATGTAATTAGAAAATATAAGTTTTTCTATAATAAAAAGAGATACCCATATAATATCCAGTAAACCTTGAATTAGATTTACTAAGGAGTATTCAAGGAGGAGGCAGTATGTTTAAATTAATACCTTTCTTAAAAAATTATAAAAAGAATGTATTCTTAGGGCAATTTTTTAAGCTTTTAGAAGCCATATTTGAATTGATGATTCCAACTATAATGGCATTGGTAATTGATAATGGTGTGAAGAATAGGGATGTAAGCTATATTATTAAGATGGGAGCACTTATGCTCTTAATAGCTACATTGGGAGTTATATTCGCTTTTACTTGTCAATATTTTGCATCCATTGCATCTCAAGGCTTTGGGACTGTAGTAAGAGATGCTATCTTTAAGCATATAGGGACATTTTCACATGCGGAGATTGATAGTTTTGGAACAGCTTCTTTAATAAATAGGACAACTAATGATGTAAACCAATTACAAGTAGCAGTAGCTATGTGGATTCGTTTAGTTGTAAGGGCACCGTTTCTTTGTATTGGTGGTATAGTGATGGCTATGCTATTAGACTTAAAGTTGTCAATAGTAATACTTATCATACTTCCTGTATTTGCACTAGTTTTATTTTTAGTAATGAGAAAATCAATTCCGCTATATAAAAAGGTACAAGGAAAACTTGATAGACTTGCAGTAATACTTAGGGAGAATCTTTCAGGTGTTAGAGTTGTTAGAGCTTTTGATAAAGTTGATTATGAAAAAGAAAGATTTAAAACCTCTAATACGGATTTGTCTGATACTGCTGTGAAAGTAGGTAGTATTGCAGCCTTAATGAACCCAGCAACTTCCATAATTATGAATTTTGCTATTGTAGCTATAATATGGTTTGGAGGATTCCGAGTAAATGTAGGTGGAATGACTCAAGGACAGGTTATTGCTTATATAAATTATGTTATACAAATATTTTCTGCATTAATAGTAGTTGCTAATCTAGTGGTTACTTTTACGAAAGCAGCAGCTTCAGCCGCACGTGTTAATGAAATCTTCGATACTAAAGGTTCGATAGTAGATCCAAAAAGTTCTTTAGTTTCAGAGCAAGTAGACGAAAGCAATTTACACAGTAGTGCAGTAGAATTTAAGAATGTATGGTTTACCTATAAGGCATCAAAGGAATATGCACTAAAAGATATTTCTTTTAAATTAAGTAAAGGACAAACGTTTGGAATAATAGGAGCTACTGGATCAGGAAAAAGTACACTTATAAACCTTATACCTAGATTTTATGATGCAGATGAAGGGGATATCAAAGTAAATGGTATTAAAGTAGCAAACTACAATCAAATTAAACTTAGAGAAAAAATAGGTGTGGTACCACAAAAGGCAGTGGTATTCTCAGGAAGTATAAAAGAGAATTTAAAATGGGGTCTTAAGGATGCATCGGATGAAGAAATAAAAAAGGCAGCAAAAATTGCACAAGCTTCAGAGTTTGTGGAAAAGCTCGAGCTTGGATATGATACCATAATCTCTCAAGGTGGAAATAATCTTTCTGGAGGGCAGAAGCAAAGGCTTACCATTGCAAGAGCTTTAGTAAAAAGACCTGAGATTCTTATTTTAGATGATAGTTCTAGTGCGCTTGATTATGCAACTGACGCTGCACTTAGAAAGGAACTTAGATCTAATACTAGTGAAATGACTTTGGTTATGGTTTCACAAAGAGTTAATGCGGTAAAGGATGCTGACTTAATATTGGTTTTAGATGATGGGCAGCAAGTTGGATTGGGTACACATAAAGAACTTATAGAAACCTGTGAAGTTTATAAAGAAATTTGCCTCTCTCAGGTTGAGAAATAGGAGGTCATGACAATGAAAAATGGAACAATAATAAGGATACTCAGATATGTAAAGAAATATAAAATTCAATTGATTTTGGTTATAGCTTTTGCACTAGCAAGTAATATTCTTACTATTGTAGCTCCTTTCTTTACTGGTAAAGCTATAGATTATATGGTTAAAACTGGGCAAGTAAACTTCTCTGCTATATTAAAGATAGTAGCATTACTTTCAATAATATATAGCTTAAGTGCAGTACTTCAGTGGTTTTTATCTATCTTTACTAATGTGATATCAAATAAAACCGTTAAAGATATAAGAGATGAGTTGTTTGAAAAGCTAAATACCATGCCACTTAAGTACTATGATAGTAAAGCAAATGGAGATATAATAAGCAGATTTACCAATGATATAGATGCAATTTCAGAGGGGCTGCTGCAAGGTATAACTCAACTGTTTTCAGGAATCATAACCTTTGTTGGAGCTTTAATTTTTATGATTCACTTAAGTCCAACAATAACTTTAGTGGTAGTAGTTATGACACCATTATGTTTCTTATTGTCTTCATTTATAGCTAAGAGTTCAAAGAAGATGTTTAAAGAGCAGTCCAAGACTCTTGGAGAGTTAAATGGATATATAGAAGAGATAATTGGTAATCAAAAAATAGTTAAGGCCTTTAATTATGAAAAGAGATCAGAAGAAGCTTTTAAAGAAATTAATGGAAGATTATATGAATGTGGTAGAAGAGCTCAATTTTTCTCTTCTTTAACTAATCCAGGTACAAGATATATAAATAATATTACCTATATTCTTTCAGGTATAATAGGCGCAATTGTTTCTGTAGCTGGAGGACTTTCTATAGGTAAGATTTCAAGTTTCTTAATCTATTCAAATCAATTTGCAAAACCAATAAATGATATAACAAGTATAGCAACGCAGCTCCAGTCTGCTATGGCCTCAGCGGAAAGGGTATTTGCTATATTAGATGAAAAGGGAGATTTATCAGAGCAAAATAAGCAAGCTATAAACAAATCAGTAGAAGGAAAAGTAGAATTTGAAAATGTTAGTTTTGCATACGAAAAGGATAAACCTTTAATTGAAGGATTGACCATGGGTATAAATCCAGGTAGCACAGTAGCAATAGTAGGGCCAACCGGTGCTGGTAAAACTACCTTAGTAAATTTACTTATGAGATTTTATGAACTCGATAAAGGTAAAATATTAATAGATGGGCAAGATGTTAAAGAAGTAACTAAGGAAAGTGTTAGAAGTTCCTTTGGCATGGTTCTGCAAGAAAGTTGGCTTTTTGCTGGAACTATAAGAGAAAATATAGCATATGGAAAAGCTGATGCAATAGATGAAGAAATAATAAATGCCTCAAAAGCTGCTTATGCTCATAGTTTTATAAAGAGACTTCCTAAGGGTTATGATACTTTAATAACTGAAGATGGAGGAAATCTTTCTCAAGGGCAAAGACAGCTATTAACTATAGCTAGAGTAATGCTTATGAATCCATCTATGCTTATACTTGATGAAGCTACTAGTAGTATAGATACCTTAACAGAAGCTAGAATACAAAAAGCGTTCCTATCACTTATGAAGGGGAGAACAAGTTTTGTAATAGCCCATAGACTTTCTACCATAAGAGATGCTGATTTAATACTAGTAATGAACAATGGAAAGATAATAGAACAAGGAAATCATGAAGAACTTCTCATGAAAAATGGTTTCTATGCAAAGCTATATAATAGTCAGTATGCAGTGGCAAATTAGGCTAAGAGTTATATATTTGAAATATAAGCAATTAAGTAATAAAGAATGCATACATCAAGCAGTACAACTTATTACATAACCTTTGAAACAGAGCATGGTGAAAGGATAGAACTATCACTAAGTGGAAGAATGTACGGGCTGTTAGTAGAAGGGGATAAGGGGAAGTTAACATACCAAGGAACTTGGTTCAAGGATTTTCAGAGAAACTAGGCTCAGAAAGTACTTATATTAATCGTATATCTATAGGAAATATAATTAAAAGCTAATGTAAAAAACAAAGAAACTTCTCAAACTTGAAAAACATCAATTGAGAAGTTTTTTGTTTTAAATGAAAATATAAAAATTCAAAGCTAGATAAACCCTGAAGTTTCAATGCTTTCAGTGAGTTTAAATAAGTTTGATATTTAATTTTTTAATTTCTTCATAGATTTTAGAAACTGGTTTTTCTTCAGTAATAATACAATCAATATCATCTAAATCAGCAAATTTATATGTACCATCCATATTGAATTTTTCATTTTCTATTAGTGTATAAACAGTTCTAGCAGAAGACATTATTGCCTTTTTTGTATTCCCTTCCTCTAAGTCGAAATTGCTTATGGTTCTATCGGAAAGGTTTATGCCGCAACTACCCATGAAAGCTTTATTTACTCTGTATCTTTTGATGCTTTCAATAGCCTCAGAGCCAATTATACCACCAAGGCTCTTATTATAAGTTCCACCTATACAAATTATATTGACATTAGAGGAATCGTTAAACACAGAGGTTATTTCTACCATGTTAGTAATAACTGTAAACTTTTTTGTGCTACTTGCAATAAGCTCAGCAAGTACAAAGTTAATGCTTGATACATCCAAAAATATAGTATCATTTTCTTCAATTAAGTCAAAAGCTTTTTCTGCGATAATCCTCTTAGATTCTAAGTTTTTAATTAACCTATTTGAAATACTGGTGCTTTCAGCAATATTTCTTTTTAAAATAGCACCACCATAAGTTCTTTTGATAGCTCCATCCTTTTCTAGTTTCTGAAGATCTTTTCTTATCATACCTTCAGTAACATTAAATCTGATGCTTAGATCTTTAACTAATACCTTCCCATCCTTTGATAGTAACTCTATTATTTCATTTAATCTTTCTTCTGCAAACATGTGTAGCTTCTCCTTTATATGTACATCCAATATATAGTTAACATTATCGTTTATTATCATTCAGTATCTAAGTACTACTATATTATAGCCTAAAAGTATTGATTAGTAACGTGATTTCAAAAGTATAAACTAAGTTTAGAAAATAATAAATATATTTCTATAAAACCATTGACTTTAACATTACGTCAAACAATAAGATTATATTACACCGGTGATTTATATATGAGGAGTGAATAATATGAGTATTGTCAATATGATGAATTGTTTGCTAACATTATAGAAAGTAACATTACGTCAAACAATAAGATTATATTACACCGGTGATTTATATATGAGGAGTGAATAATATGAGTATTGTCAATATGATGAATTGTTTGCTAACATTATAGAAAGTCCAATTTAGCTTATTTTAAGATATTAAAAAAATGGTTATATACCTAGAGCTTCATCGAACATTATAGAAGTTATGAAAAATATATTTTAAAGGAGAGATTTTATGTATTCCATTGGACAATTTGCTTTGATACTTAAATTATCTACCAGAACGTTAAGACATTACGATGATATAGGTCTTATTAAACCAAGTTATACTGATCCTAATACAAATTATAGATTCTACGAAAAAAAACAAATTTCAGATGCAAGACAGATTGTTAGGCTGAAAGATTCAGGTTTACAACTAGAAGAGATAAAAAAGCTTATAGATAAAAAAAGTGATGCAGAGGCTTCAGAAATATTAAAATATAGATTAGAAAAATTAGATGAAGAGATAAAAAATCTTAATAGAATGAAAGAAAATCTGAAGATCTTATTAGATAGTAATATACAGTCGGACTATAAAGGTGCCAAATATAGTGTGGAAACTGTGGTTGTAGATGATGTGTTCACAATAAATAAGAAGCTAAAGATAGATTTAAAGTTTATAGGCTCCGAAGTTGGTAATCTGTATTCTCAAATAAATAAGTTAGGTTTAAGAGTTATAGGGGGGCATATAGTAACCTATGAAAATATAGAAATTGATTCTGATAATTCTGAAATTCAGTTATCATTACCTGTGGAAAAAATAAAAGAAGTAAAAGCTCCATACTCCTGCATAGAAGGTGGAAAATATCTAAGGGTTAGAGTTGACTCTGTATCCGAAAAAGGAGAAGCGCATGCAGCTATCTTGGATTTAGCAGCTAATAATAGTATAAAGTTAAGAGATAAACCTATGGAAATTTACAATATTGAAAATGGAAGTTTTAAAGTTAATGTTTTATATGCAATAGAGGAGTAGAAACTTATATTTGAATGAAAATGGTTTTAGTAATATTAAGTAAAGATTACTAAAACCATTTTTATATATTATAAATTAATATTTGCGCTACAAACCCTAATTCAAAAGTTATAAATGATTTAAATCATTTATTGAAACCATTCGAGGTTCAAGGTTATCATTAAAAGTAATTTCGTTTATAGAGGTATTTCCAAGATTAAACTTGTGATACATATTCATCTTCCATTCGAAAAGTCCTATTAGAGCAGCTTTTATTATGCCTCCATGAGCAACTATCACAATTCTTGAGCCTTTGTGCTCTTGGACAATTTTTAATATAGCTTTTTGTGCTCTATCACTTGCTGCTTTAATGGATTGTTCACCGCCGCATATAGGCCCTAGAAGTTCATCTTGTCTCCATCTTAAGAATTCCTCAGAGTAAGTTTCTTTTATTTCGGAGAGAGTTAGTCCTTCCCAGTCGCCAAAGTTTATTTCTCTTAAATTAAATTCTTCAATTGGTGTTATAGAGCTGTCTTCACAAATAGTTTCTGCCGTTTTTTTAGCTCTGCTAAGTGGACTAGTATAAACATAATCAAAAGAATCCATTAATCTGTCTTTTAATTTCATTGCTTGATTAAGTCCGTTATCTGAAAGTTCTATATCGATGCAACCCTGAAACCTTCCTTCAGTGTTCCACTTTGTTTCTCCATGCCTTACTAAATACAAAGTTGTTTTCATGTTTTCCCCCGAAATTATTGATATAAAAAAGTAAAACTTATTTAACTAACGAAATTTTCTATGGAATTAAATATAAATTTATATTATACTTAGAGGCTTTATAAGTCAATATTGATATTAGATTGACTTGATACAAAAATTAAACATACTCTTATTTAACAAATACTTGCATACTATAAAAATTCACTGAAGTTATATTCTTCATTGACTTTTTTGCGTATCGTCCCTTTCTGAACATAGGTTAAGAAATTAAAGCTATGTTAGATGTATAAACAAAAGTGAAAATCAATTTTGCCAGTGATCTTGAAAATATAATTTTTGAAAATAGATATGAGCATTAAATGAAATTTAATTTATATATAGCATATATATTGATAGAATAATAAAAAATATGTAAAACTATTGAAAGTTATTTATTTTACTTGTATAATAAATGAAAATTGTATTGTTAAAGATATTGATAAGAAAGAGTACATTAAGTAATTTCTTAAAGAGAGCTGTGGATGGTGGAAGCATAGCAGAAAGACTTTATGGAAGCAGTCTTTGAATCTCTTGCTGAGAAATAAGATTAATTTTAATCTTAAGTAGGCAAAGACGTGACCTCACGTTATAGAGGAGAGGAATTAAATATTTTTAGGACTAATTTTTATTAGACATTAAAAGTTTATTGATTATGATAGGCTGGATAATGTGTTAATTATATTACTAAATAAAAATATTAAGTTTCTACTAAGAGAGTGCTTAGGCACTAATTAGGGTGGTACCGCGAATATACTCCTTCGTCCCTTTCAGGGATTGAGGAGTTTTTTTACTGTAAATTAAAGTATAAAATTTTTATAGCATTTAAAAATATATATACTTTAAGCACTTTAGAAGTTTTTTATGTCTATACAGTAAAAAATAAAACTTGTTCGCCTGCCAAATTTTCTTAATATACATTCGGAAAGGCAGATGCTCAAAAAAAACTCACTGAAGAAGGTCATTTCAGCGACTTTTTTATTCTATTTTAATTATATTTTGGGGAGGTTTTATATATGGATGAAATATTAGAAATCTTAGAAAAGAACAGTAAATACACTGCTGAGGAAATAGCGGTGATGACGGGAAAACCACTGGAAGAAGTTAGAGAAACAATAAAAAAATATGAAGATGACAGTGTAATTGTTGGATATACAACTTTAATAAATTGGGAAAAGACTAAAAAAGATAGTGTTACAGCTCTAATTGAGGTAAGAGTAACTCCTCAAAGAGGAGAAGGCTTTGATAAGGTTGCTGAAAGGATATATAAGTTTCCAGAAGTAAAAGCTTGCTATCTTATGTCAGGTGGATTTGATTTAACTGTTATAGTGGAAGGCAAGAGTCTTAAAGAAGTTTCACTTTTTGTATCTGAAAAGCTTGCTGTTCAAGAAAATGTATTAAGTACAGCTACTCATTTTGTACTAAAGAAATATAAGGATAATGGAACTATATTTGAAGAAAAGACTAGGGATGATAGGGAGGATATATTTATATGATGCTAGAAGATATGATTAAATCAAATGTAAGAAATATGCCCCCTTCAGGAATAAGAAAGTATTTTGATTTGATAAATGAAATGGAAGATGTTATATCACTAGGTGTTGGAGAGCCAGACTTTGTAACCCCTTGGAATATAAGAGAAGCAGGTATATATTCACTAGAAAAAGGTCATACACATTACTCATCTAATGCAGGTTTTTTAGAATTGAGAGAGGAAATATCAGACTATCTAGATAGAAAATATAGTTTGAAATATGATCCTAAAGATCAAATAATTGTAACCGTGGGTGGGAGTGAAGGTATCGATATAGCGCTTAGAGCTTTAGTTGGGCCAGGAGATGAAGTTATTATTCCAGAACCAAGTTTTGTAGCTTATAAAGGATGTACTGCGTTTACAGGAGCGACTCCAGTAGTTATAAATTTGAGAGCTGAAGATCAATTCAAGCTTACTGTTGAATTATTAGAAGAAGCTATTACTGAAAAGACTAAGGTTCTAATAGTTCCTTTTCCAAACAACCCAACAGGAGCTATTATGACAAGGGAAGAACTTGAACCCATAGTGAAATTCTTAGAAGATAAAAATATAATAATATTGTCTGATGAGATATATTCAGAGTTATCTTATGGGGAAAAACATGTTTCCATTGCAAGTTTTCCAGAAATAAGAGATAAGACTTTGGTTATAAATGGATTTTCTAAGGCTTTTGCTATGACTGGGTGGAGACTTGGATATGTTTGTGGTCATCCAATTTTAATAGATGCAATGAAGAAAATACATCAATATGCAATAATGAGCTCACCCACAACAGCTCAGTATGGAGCAATTGAAGGTCTTAGAAATTGCGATGATGATGTTCAAGAGATGGTAAGAGAATATAACAGAAGAAGAAGAGTAATGCTAAATGCTTTCAATGAAATGGGGCTTGAATGTTTTGAACCATTAGGAGCTTTTTATGTATTTCCATGCATTGAATCCACAGGTCTTACCTCAGATGAATTCTGTGAAAGATTACTTTTAGAAGAAAAGATTCTTGTGGTACCAGGAAATGCATTTGGGGATTGTGGTTCAGGATTTATAAGAGCATGTTATGCAACTTCAATGGATGAGATAATGGAAGCGATGAAGAGAATAAAGAGATTTGTTTCTAAGATTAAAGAAACAAAATAAAAGTAAACCCATATGTCTAAAGTTAGTATAAGACATATGGGTTTTATATTTTATAATAAATGAACTTAAACAAACATTAATATAAATGATAAGTCATTATAAAAATTAACTAGCTGTATAAATTGTAGATACAGGTAGCTTTATTGATATATAAGAGCTAATAATTTAGCAGACGGTACAAGAAGAAGTTGACCTAATAGAGTACCAAGAAGCTTTGTTCCTATTAGCATTATCACTAGAGCCTTTACGTCGCCGTATTCTCTTTTTCCCCTATAAGCTTCGTCAGTAATTATAGCTGATTTTGGATCAATAAATAATGTTAGAAGTATAGAAGCAATACCATTTATAAGACCTGAGGATTGAACTATGGTTGAAGCTTTATCAGGAACAAAAGTTACAGCATAATTAGCCGCAAGTACCCCAACTGTATAAATTCCAGTTATAAAAGTATTTAATAAAAGAAGCCTTTTTGGAATATTTTTATATCTTAGATTTTTAAGCATAGATTTCTTAGGTTTTATTGTATTTTTAGCGATTCTTTTTATATTACTAATACTTAGAGACTGAACTACTAAGCTTGGAACTGATCCACTAACTTCTAATTTGTTAAGAGCAATCTCAAAAAGTTTTAGAAAAGTAGGGATTAATATAATTGCAAGAATAGTACCTCCCGAGGCTGCAAATATAATTCCTCTAACATCCATAATAGGATTATACTTAAGCTTAACACTACTATCTATAAGAGAACCTATAAGTGGTCCTTGAAATGTGTTAGCAGTTCTTGAAACTAATACTATTAGGTTAAAAAGTGACATAGATAAAGCAAAATTTCCACTCTTAACTGAATTTAACCTAACTGAATAGGATAGGGTGTCTATTAGATGAATAACTAATGTTATTACTATCAATATAATATAATTATCATACATAAAAAATACTCCTTAAACTAATTAAAGCTATACAAACTTAAAGTTTTATAAATATATAACCAAACTCAATTTTCTAGCTGTATTATTTAGTAATTATATCATAATATAGGAATTGTACAGGGATTGTTTAAAGTATTCACAAACTATTAACTGTTCGTAAATAATTGACAATATAAAAATACCGGAGAAGTAATCTATCTCCGGTAAGTAGATATTATATTTTAAACTTTTTTATCTCTTCTTTTAGCTTTTCTGCACTTTCTTTAGATCTTAATACTTGTTCCATAACCTCATTAGATTTAATGTTAACATCTGAAACTTTGCTGGCGATGTTAGTAGTTCCCATAGCACCTTCATTAGCAGCTGCAGCAACACCATCAATAGTTGAAAGCATACTCTTCACTGATTCGAGAAGCTGTTCAGAGGCTGTGTTAAATTCAACTACAAGCTCATCTACAAACTTAGCATCTTCGCTATATCTATCGGCCAAGGTTAACATAGTATTATAATCATTGTCCACGTTTGTAGACATGAAGGTTAATAAATTATTAGAGTTAATAGAAAGATTATCTACGGAATTTGTCACCTTTGTCGTTACATCTTGAATTTTTAATACTGTATCTTTGGATTGTTCTGCAAGCTTTCTTATCTCATCTGCAACTACAGAGAAGCCTTTTCCAGCATCTCCAGCTCTTGACGCTTCAATAGCAGCATTTAAGGCTAGTAAGTTAGTTTGTTCTGTAATAGCCATAATTGAGTCGGAAAAAATATTGATTTGATCGACTACTTTAGAATCTTCGATAGATTTCTCTAGTTGAGTTTTGGTATTTATAAATATATCATGGGCTTTCTTTTGGGCTTCATTCATATTTTTATGCATTTGTTCAGCCCTTTTGCTAATATTAGCAGCAGTCTTTGAATCTTCCACTGTTCTTTCGGCTATACCTTGTACCGTCTTCTCAATCTTTTTGGAGGTTATAGCCATTTCTTCTGAAGAAGCAGCAGTTTCTTCCATGCTGGCAGCTAATTCTTCTGTAGTAGATGAGATATCTGTTAAATTTACATTTAATACATTTACGTTCTCAATCGAATTAATTACTTCATTTTCTATACTTAAAGATTCATCAACAATACTTGTTATAAGATGTTTTAATGAGTTCTTCATATCGTTTATAGCATTTGTAATAGTTCCAATTTCATCTTTTCTTGCTAAGTACTTAGGGTCTACTTCTCCTGAAAAATCTCCGTTTGCTATAACTTTTAAATACATTGAAGATTTTTTTATTGGAGTAGTTATAAATTTTGTACTAATTGTAATTAATATAAGAGTAATGAAGAGCATTATTATGGAAATAACTATAATTTCATTTCTTATTTTAGAAGCACCAGAGGTCAACTCATTTTCTGTCATAAAAGATGCTAAAAACCAATCTGTGCCAGAAACCACATGGGGATTAACAGCATACTCGGTTCCGTTGATTTTTACATTAAAAGGTTCACTTTGTGATAGTATATCTTTTAACCCATCTATTTTTAGATCCTCTAGGTTTTTGAAGTTATTATTTGCATCTCGTCCATCTGCTAGAATAACTCCTGTTTTATGTACTATCATAGAGAATCCAGTATCACCAAACTTCATTTTACTTAACATTTCACTGATGACAGATTGTTGAACATCAATACCTATAACACCTAGTATCTTTCCGTTTTTATCAGTAAAGGATTTTACATTACTTGTAATCATAGCTTTAGTTATACCATCTACATATGGAGCAGTTCTTACAATAGCCCCATTGCCGCTAATAGCTGACTTATACCATCCTTTAGTTGTAGGTGCAAATTTCTCAGGTATTTCTGTTTCGGGCCATTGCAGATAAGCACCTGATTCTGTGGCGTAGTAAACATACATAGTACCTGGATGCGTATCTGCGTAATGTTTAAAAAGTTCGTAGGTTTGTTGTTCTAAACCACCCTTTGTTGAAGGAGTCATCTTAGCTCTTTCGTTATTATTCACATAGGAGGTTATGGTATTGTCAGCGGTTTGAACTAATGTATTAGTAGCCATCATATTTATATCCTTGTCGATTTGAGAATAGAAATTTTTTATCGATTGGTCAACTAAGTTCATTTGTTCGTCTGAATTAGTAAAATAATCCTCTCTAGCTTGACTATTTACTTGGGTGCTGACAATAGTTCCTACAGATAGTAGTGTAATAAATACTATAGCTAATGCTATTAATGAAAACTGCGATTGAATACTTCTTAATTTCTTCGGCATAAGAACTCTCCTCATTTATAATTATTGGATTTAACTTGATTAATGACAGTTGAATATCAATGTTCTAAAAGATAGATGGAATATAAAATTGTCATACTACATATTTCGACAAAAAAATCTCTTTCTTGATGTTTTTTTAGAAAAATGAATTAATAAACAATTAAAGTTATGATATTAACTGGATAAGAAAAATAATTAAAAAGTATTTATAAAAGTAATGGAAAATACCTTGTATCAAAATTACTACATGTTATATAAAATATAGTACAAAGCTTTTTATAAGGAGTTATGAAAATATGATTAAGCTTGGTAGCACTGGAGAAGAGGTAACAAAACTACAAGAAAACCTTATAGCTTTGGGCTATAATTTAGGTACTTCAGGTGCAGATGGCGACTTTGGAAAAGCTACTTATAATGCTGTCCTGCAGTTTCAAAAGGATTATCAACTGAAAGTAGACGGAGTTGTAGGAGTTAATACAGAATATGCAATAGATAAAGCTATATTAAATCATAACACTGAATATAGTAATGAATCACAGAGTGGTGATTTGCAGATATACGTAACTGGGCAACAGTTAAGAGAAATAGGATGGAAGAACGTCACAGATTCTATGGTAGATGACTTAAATAGATGCTTAAATAGATATGAGATTGTTACCCTACAAAGAATAAGGCACTTTATAACTCAATGTAGTTACGAATCAGGCTTGGGTTTGTATACGAAAGAAATAGGGAGTGGATTAGCCTATGAATACAGAGAAAGCCTAGGTAATAGATATGCTGGTGATGGCCCAAAGTACAAGGGCGCAGGTTATATTCAGCTTACTGGTTTTGATAACTATAAGAGATTCTCAGAAGACATTCATGACCCTAGAGTAATGGAAGGTGTGGATTACGTAGCACAATACTACCCATGGACAAGTGCAGGGTTTTGGTGGTATTCAAATTATATGAATGAACTTTGTGATAGAGGAGCCACAGTAGAAGAGATAACTGTAAGAGTAAATGGAGGTTATAATGGAGTAGAACAAAGAAAGAGATATTATAAGCTTTGTGCTTCAGTTATTAGATAGGAAAATTACAGTTGCCGAAGGAAATTAAGATGTATTAAATTTTTATAGCAAGTACGGGTTTAAAAAGAGAAAAATAATTTTGGAGTATATTGAAGACTAAAAAGTAAGGTTGAATGTCAGAACTAAGTGTGATTATGACATTCAACCTTACTTTTATTTTATATAACCTTTAGGAATTTAATTTATTATCATTGAAAGTGTCGTTAAAACTGTATTCACATATGTTAATATATTGAAAGTTGAATTCAATATCGTATGTTTATAAAGTTATTTGATACCTAAGTTCATAAAGATATATTTATCTTAAGTGTAATAAACTCATTATTGAGAAGAAGTGGAATGCACTTCCTGCTATTACAAAAAGATGCCAGATAGCATGATTATATTTTATCGAGTCCTTTATGAAGAAGAACGCTCCCACAGTATAGGATACTCCCCCTAAAACTAGAAATAAGAAGCCGTAAAAAGGCATAGACATGTAAAGCGGTTTTATCGCAAACATGATAAGCCATCCCATAACAACGTACAGAACAGTAGAAAGCACTTCACGTTTTCCTGTATAAAACGCCTTAAGTGTTATTCCAACCACAGTACATCCCCATACAATACCGAAAATTGTCCAACCTATTAGTCCTCTTAATGCAGTAAGGCAAAACGGAGTATAGCTTCCTGCTATTAGGATGAATATTGACATATGATCAAACTTTCTAAATAGTCTCTTTACCTTTTTACCTGGTAAACTATGATATAGGGTTGACTCAAGATATAATATAACTAAGGTTGAACCGTAAATAGAAAAGCTAACTACATGCCATACTGTTCCATACATTGCTGCAAAAACAACAGCAATTACTAAAGCGGCAATTGCAAAGGCTGTTCCAATTCCGTGAGTTAAGGAATTCATTATTTCCTCTTTTTTGGTGTAAAAATTGTCTTCCATAAATTACTCCTTTCTTTGAGATAATTGATAAAGATGAAACACTTCAATCCGAAATCAATTTTCAAAACTCCTCTGGCTTCTGAGAGGAGAATTTGAAAATATAAATTTAATTATGAAGTGGTTCATCTAAAGATGAAACACTTCAATCCGAAATCAATTTTCAAAACTCCTCTGGGTTATGAGAGGAGAATTTGAAAATATAAATTTAATTATGAAGTGGTTCATCTAAAGATGAAACACTTCAATCCGAAATCAATTTTCAAAACTCCTCTGGCTTCTGAGAGGAGAATTTGAGAATATAAATTTAATTATGAAATGGTTCATCTATATATTAAAAACTTTATAAGCTATAATATTCACTAAACAAATAAATTGATAATTATATGATATAAAGATTAGTCACTTAAATGAATAGTTGTTAAAAGATACCTACTATATCAATAATACGATTTTACCCAATTTTATAATTTATATTTCAAAATGTTAATGATTTTTCAACAAATTTCATATTAATGCAATATATTTCTTGAAACTTATATATTAAAATTATATCATAAAATAAATATAAATATTAATCTTAAAATGGGAATAATAATTTTATAACAAATTTTTGATAACTTTATTTGATTTAATATACCATTATAATGTATTATAGAGGTGGTAAAAATTTTATATTATAAGTGAAATAGTAGAATCTTATCCTATTTATTTATTTTTTACTGGTAATATACTTATAAAATCCGGTATATAAAATTTATATAGGTTTAAAATAAGAATATCTCACTAAAGAGGGGTGCTAGAATGAAAACATTTCAATCGCTAATTAATGAAACTTTAGATGCTGAAGATTTAGAAGAATTGGAAGCAGCTGCAGATTTGTTCCAGTTTGGTATAGAGAAAGGTTATTATAATAGAAGACAGGTAGACGAATTTAATAATGCTTACTGGAGTGTAAAGAATAGATATTTAGCATATGAAATTGCTCAAAAGGTTAAAGCAAATAAGCTAGATATAATAACAATAGTTTCTAATGCTCCTGCTGAAATAAAGGAAAATAAAAACGAACTCCTTAATTATGTTAATGGACGTATGAAAGCATTAAAAGGAAAAATAAGTGGAATAAAATAATTTATAGATGTACCAACTTTATTATTTATTATATTAATTCAAGTCTATTGATATAAAACAATAGCTCTAATTATTGTAATTCAACTAAGTGGTACATCTATTTTTATTTACTTTTTACTGTATAGGAACCCTTTAGAGATTACGAAATCATAAAGCTTCTCATAGACAATGAACCTAATTCTATACCTTCATACAAAAAGCTTACTGTCTCATTATCTTCTTTAAGAGCTGCTATATATAGTAGTGGAAGATAATGCTCATCTGTTGGTAGTGATAGCTCTTCTGCAAGACCTTGATTTTTATAGTTTATTAAAGCTTTATGATCATTAGCTTCTAATGATTTTGCTATATAGCGATCAAATTCTGTAGCCCAATCAAAGGGAGTTGCAGCAGAATCAAATTTAATTTTTCTTAAATTGTGTACTATGTTTCCACTGCCTAAAATTAAGAAACCTTGTTCTCTAAGTTCTTTTAACTTCAATCCCAATTTATAATGCTCTTCTGGAGTGAAATTGTGATTTAAGCTTAATTGAAAGGCTGGGATATCTGCTTTAGGATATAAATGCTTTAAAATAGCCCAAGCACCATGATCTAATCCCCACTGAGTAGTAGACTTTACTCCAAAGTCTTTTAAGCTTTCATAAGCAATTTCTGCGTATTTCTTTACGCCAGTTGGTCTGTATTCCAATTGATAAAGCTCGTCTGGAAACCCGTAAAAATCATATATTTGTCTAGGTTCATCCTGTATGTCTATATAACTTCCGTCAGTAAGCCAGTGAGCTGATATTATTAATACAGCTTTAGGCTTTTCAAGTGTTTCGCCAAGTTTATTGAGCATTTTAGTATAATCATTATTTTCTATAGCATTCATAGGACTTCCATGTCCTATAAAAAGAACTGGTAATCTTTTATTCATAAATATATCTCCAATCAAATTGTTACCTTAAATTAGTTGGTTACTTTTTTATATATAATATAATTAGTTGAAAGAAATTGCAACAGTTTTATAAAAAATAATAAGAATATTAGTAAAATTATTGTGAAGGTTTCCTGTATATGGTTATAATTATGTTTATGGAATAAAAATAAATACAAAGGAATTGAAGAAATGAGTGATTTATGTAAAGCGCCTAATATAGGTAAGGTGTTAGAGCAAAGATTAAAAGAGGTACATATAGATACGTACCAAGAACTAAAAGATACTGGAAGTAAGGAAGCATATAAGAGAATAAGAGAAATAGACCCTGGTGCATGTATTAATATGCTTTGTGCATTAGAGGGGGCGGTTCAAGGAATAAGATGGCATTCTTTAAGTCAAGAAAAAAAAGATGAGCTAAAAATGTTCATAAATTCATTATAAGTTTTTTAGTTTATTGGTAAAAATTTATTTAGCAAGGAGAAACAGCATGATTGAATTAAGAGAGTTGTCACCTGAAGATGGTATAGATATATATAATATGCTTCAAGAAATTGGACCAGGAGAGAATGGTTTTTTTAATGATGGATACAAATATCCATTTGACAATTTCTATGAGTATTTATTAGATAATTATAATGCCTCAAGAGGTATAGAATTAAAATTAGGTCATGTACCTCAAACAACATTTTGGTTAATTGTTGATGGACAACCTATTGGGATAGCTAAATTGAGAAGCTATCTAAATTATGCACTTAGAGAATCAGGTGGTCATATTGGATATAGCATAAGACCTAGTGAGAGAAACAAAGGATATGGTAAGATACTCTTGAAGGAAGCGCTAAGTAAAGCTAAAGATATTGGAATAAAAGAGGTTTTAATTACATGTAATGAGGGGAACTTGGGATCCAGGAGTGTTATAGAGGCTAACAGTGGAAAATTAGAAGTAATAAAAGAAGGGCTTTGCAAGTACTGGATAAAATTATCAGAGTAATAGGCATATTTTATTTTTTATGTTAGAAGAGCAATAAAAGTGACCTAGCAGATTTGTAAAAGTCTGTTAGGTCACTTTTATTGTAAAACTATAAATTAGTTATTATCTATCGTTTTTAACCTTTTGTTCATATCTCCAATACATAGCAATAGCTACTATTGTAAAGAAAATAGGTCCGCCAATCATCCAAAGAGTAGATGACCAATCTCCATTTGTAGCAGGTTCTATTATTGTAAAGAAATTAGCAAAACCAACTGTGAAAGTTACAATTATAGTAGCAATTAATGCAGTTGTGTTACTTTTGAAAACTTCGAATGGCTTATTAATCTCAGTTTTCTTCTTAAAGGAAGCAAAAGCTCCTGATATAAACAAGTATGGTAGAGTCATAGCAACATTCGTCATTAGTACAAGTTTGGTGAAGAATTTAGCTGCGCCTTCTCCTCCGAAGGATACTAATAAGACAAAGACAATAACTATAACACATTGAACATACATTGCATTTTTAGGTATACCATTTTCAACCTTACTCATTTTTCCTGGCCATAATTTTGCTGGAGTTCCTTCAATTATCTGTTTTAATGGAGCGTATGATAAGGTGAAGAATGCACCAGTTAAAGCAAGAAACATAGAGAATCCAACGAATCTAGCAACCCAAGCACCTAGTTGTAGAGAAGCTGCTTCACTTAAGTGGAAGCCAACACCTAATTGATAACCTAAGTTTTTCATAACAATATAAGCTACATTTCCCATATGTACACCTTTTACTGAAAGCACATCTTGCCAATTTGTAAAGATTCCACATAAGAATATTCCTAAAGAATAGCCGATAGCGATAATTATAGCTGCAATTGTTATACCTTTAGGGAAGGTAACTTCAGCATTTTCAGTTTCATCAACTAATCCACCAACTACTTCTATACCGCCATATGCAAATATTGCAAATACCAAAAATGATAATATAGATACAGATGATTGATATGAAGGATTTGGTGATGCAAAGAATGCAGAACCAGATTTAACAGATTCAGCTACGTGTCCTCCATTGACAATTAGAACTAAAACTGCTCCTATAAGTAAAACTATATTTAATAGAGCTACCGCAGTTCCTCCGATTGATGTTATCCTAGTTATTTTTTCTAGCCCTTTTGATGCTGTAAATGTAACCACTAAAATCCATGCTACTCCCATTAACCCTAATGTTTGAGTGGAGTTAAGGCCAAGTATTGACCAAGTGGCTGTAGTATCTTTACCGAAAATCATGTTTGAAAGTGGAATCCATATTACTGAACATATGTTAACCATCCAAATGATGTAAGATGCATACCACATGAAGGTTCCTATGAATGCGTATCTAGGACCAACTGATTTCTCCATCCAAGAATATATTCCGCCTTTTTCATTTTTGAATGCAGCGCCATATTCTGCCATCATAAAAGCGAATGGTATAAAGAAAGCTATTGCAGATACTATGTACCAAGGAATTGCACTATATCCCATAAGATAAAAAGATCTTGGCATATTTGCAAAGCCAAATACTGATGTGAAAATCATTAATACTAATGATACCAGTGTTAATTTTTTCTTTTTAGTAGTTTCCATTTTTTCTCCCTCCGTGAAACATTAAAAATAAGTATTAGCTGTAAATAAACTGATTTTGAAGATGTTGATGCATATCTATATATAGCACATAACATTATATATCTTGGTGTAACAAAATCGATAACTAGGACAACTGATTAAATGGTCATTAAGTTACAATAAAATTATCAAAGATTTAACAAGAAAATAATAAAAATAATATTGTATTAAATAATTACATTATTTTTAGCAAAAAACATAAATTTTATTATTAAAATAGAAAAAAGTTGAAAAAAACTATTTACAAAATAAGGATGCATCACTATAATAAATTCATAAAGTATTAAATCGATGAGTAAGAGTAGTAAGCGTATGGAAAGAATTACAGAGAGCTGCGGTGGTGAAATGCAGTATTTGGATATAAGCTGAATGGACTTACGAGAGGGAACCGAAAATTATAGTAGGTGACACGTGTTCTCACGTTACAGGGATAAGATATTATTATGTATCTGATTAAGAGATTACTTTTGATTAAGTAAATTGAGGTGGCACCGCGATTATATCGTCCTCTATATGCATTTATTTGCATGTAGAGGACTTTTTGTTTTTTAATAGCTATTTTACACTTCTTTAAAGAGTTGCATTACGAAAACTTAATTTATAATCATTCTAAAACTGCGGTTTATAGGGATTTTCGAGCATCTATCAAGTCAATATAGTAATTACCATAATAAAGATATCTTTCATAATAAAAAAGGAATTTGAAATTAAATATGATTAAAAGGGTACAAGAGAAAAATGCGATTAATCTTATACCTTTAATAAATATTACCCAAAAATGACTTTTTGAATATTCGGAAAATTATATTGTGCTTAATTTTAGGAGAGAGGTGGTTATTATTTTTAATTATACAAAAAATCAGTTTGATTTTCTTAGAGAACGTGGATATTCCATAGATCTAAATCTAAAATTTCATGGTGATGAGACTACACCAATTTCTATATTTTATTCCTTAAGAAGAGAGAAGATGTTTCTTTTAGAGAGTTCGGTTTTTGATGAAGAAAAAGGCAGATATAGCTTTATAGGTATTGAACCTTATGCCGAGATTAGAAGTAGGGGATTAGAAATTGAGATATTAGAAAAAGGGATTACTTCTAGGATTAAAGGTAGAATACTTGATCAAGTGCAGAAATTCATTGAGAAAGTGAATTATAAGAATGAGAGTACAATACCATTTCAGGGTGGTGCAGTAGGCTATGTAGGCTACGACGTTATAAAACAATATGAGGATATATCAAATTCAAATAGAGATTCTTTAGATTTGCCTGAAGCTTATCTAATGTTTTATAGAAAGTTCGTAGTTTACGACCACTACGATAAAACAGTTTCAATTCATCAAATAGTTTTGAATGACGAGAAGATAAATTACGAAGTGGTAGAAAATAACCTGCGACAGATAAAAGAAATAATATGTTCTTATAACAAAACCAACGTAATTGAAGCTGAAGCTTCGAGGAAAGAAATAAGTTCAAACACTTCAAAAGAAGAATTTGTAAAGATGGTAAGTGATGCAAAAAAGTATATAGAAAATGGAGATGCTTTTCAGATAGTTGTTTCTCAGAGATTCAGCTGTAATTTTAATGAAGATCCATTTAAGATATATAGAAAACTACGAAGTAAGAATCCTTCACCTTATATGTTTTTTGTAGATTACGAGAGTTTTCAAATAGTAGGTTCATCTCCAGAAAGTCTAGTTACAGTAAAGAGAGAGCTAGTTACAACTATGCCTATAGCTGGGACTAGAAAGAGAGGAGCTAATATACAGGAGGATGAGAAAATAAAAGAAGAACTTCTTAAAGATGAAAAAGAAGTGGCAGAGCATTTGATGCTAGTGGATTTAGCGAGAAATGACATAGGCAGAATAAGCAAGATTGGAACTGTTAAGGTGGAAAGGCTGATGGATATTGAGCTGTACTCAAAGATCATGCACATTGTTTCTAAAGTCACAGGAATATTGAAGGAGGATAATAAAGCGTTTGATGCTTTGAAGTTTTGTTTACCTGCAGGAACTTTATCAGGAGCACCTAAAATAAGGGCTATGGAGATAATAGAAGAACTTGAAAAAGAAAAAAGAACAGTTTATTCAGGAGCAATAGGATATTTCTCTTTCAACGGAGATATGGACACCTGTATAGCAATTAGAACAGTGGTACTAAAAGACGGAAAAGGCTATGTTCAGGCTGGTGCAGGGATAGTGTATGACTCTATTCCAGAACTAGAATATGAAGAAAGCTACAATAAGGCACTTGGTGTATTGGAGGTTATAGAATGATTATTTTAATTGATAATTATGATTCCTTTACTTATAACGTCTATCAATATTTAAGTGAACTAGGCGAAGAAGTTGAAGTTTATAGAAACGATAAGATAACATCGGGTGAAATAAAGCAGCTGTCTCCGGAGGCTATTATAATTTCTCCAGGACCAGGTTATCCAAAAGATGCAGGAAACTCTTTAGATATAATAAGTGGAAATTATAAGTATATACCTATACTAGGAATCTGCCTTGGACATCAGAGTATAGGACAGGTTTTTGGAGGATCGATTATTAAAGCAAAAAAAGTAATGCATGGCAAAAGTTCAGAAATTTATCATGAAGATAATACTTTGTTTAAAGATATCCCACTTCCTACTAAGGTTATGAGATATCATTCCTTGGTTATAGATAGAGCTTCGCTTAGTGAAGAACTAAAAGTCATAGCTACTTCTATTGATGATGAAGAAATAATGGCAGTAAAGCATGCTAGATATCCTGTTTATGGTATACAGTTTCATCCAGAATCAATTTTTACACCTATGGGAAAAAAGCTTCTGGCAAATTTTATTGAAATAAAAAATACGTGTAGGGGGAATGTGGTATGAAATCAGAATTTCAAGCTGCTCTTAAAAAGATAACCTTGAAGGAAGAGTTGACTATGGAAGAAGCTTTTGATGCTAACAAATATATATTAAGTGGAGATGCAGAAGAAAGTGAGATTGGAGCTTTTCTTGCAGCATTAAAAACAAAGGGTGAAAAGCCGGAGGAGATAGCAGGTATGGCTAAAGCAATGAGAGAGCTTTCTAGCATTGATTTTGATTTTAAGGATTCCTTTGATAATTGTGGCACAGGAGGGGATTTTTCAAATAGCTTTAATATAAGTACAACATCGGCTTTTATATTAGCTGGTGCAGGTATAAGGGTAGCTAAGCATGGTAATAAGTCGATTTCTAGTAAGTGTGGAAGTGCAGATCTCCTTGCTGAGCTTGGAGTAAATATAGAACTATCTAAAGAAAATGTAAAACGACTTATGGAGGAAGTTGGGATGGCATTTTTATATGCACCAGCAATGCATCCAAGAATGAAATATGTTATGAAGGTAAGGCGAACACTTGGGATACCAACTGTTTATAACATACTTGGACCTTTAACAAATCCTCTAAATCCAAACAATCAGCTTATAGGTGTTTATAAGAAAGATTTAGTTAAAGACCTTTGCGAAGCATTAAAATTACTAGGTAAGAGTAGGGCTTTGGTGGTAAATGGTGATAATAGGTTGGATGAAGGAACTTTGGATGGAGATAATTATTGTGCATTTTTGGCTAACGGACAAGTAAAAGAAATGGTTATTAACAGTGATAGCTTCGGTTTGGATAAAGTAAGTTTAGACAAGTTAACAGGTGGAGATGCAAAAGAAAACAGTAAGATAACCATGTCTATATTAAATGGTGAGAAAAATCATTATAGAGAGGCTGTGGTCTTTAATTCTGCTCTTGGACTAATGGCTAGTGGAGTGTGTAATGATATTGCTTTAGGCATTGAGATGGCAAAGGAAATAATAGATTCGGGGAAAGCAAAAGAAAAGCTTGAAGAACTTATAAAGGAGAGTAACATAATATGAAAAATTTCTTAGAAGAAATAATTCGTTTAAAAGAACTTGAAGTTGAAACTTTAAAGAATCAGTATAAGGACTATGAGTTTCCTGAAAGAAAGAGAGCTTTTCATTCATTTATAGAGGAATTAAAAAATAATGATGCTTTTAAAGTTATAAGCGAGATAAAAAAAGCCTCGCCCTCTAAAGGTGATTTAAATACTGAGCTTAATCCAAAGCTTAGAGCCTTAGAGTATGTAGAAGCTGGAGCAGATTGCATATCAGTTTTGACAGAGAGGCATTTTTTTAAGGGGAAAGAGCAGGACATCGTTGACGTAGGTGAAGCTGTGGACATTCCTTTACTTAGAAAGGACTTTATAATAGATTCGGTGCAATTACAGGAAAGCTTAAGTCTTGGTGCTGACTTAGTTCTTCTAATTGCAGCTATAAATTCGAAGGAAAAACTTAAAGAATTATACGATGAAGCCTTGAAGCTTGGTCTTGAGCCTTTAGTTGAAATTCACGATGAAGATGATTTAGAAAAGATTTTAGAACTAAAGCCTAAGCTTATAGGTATTAATAATAGGAATCTAAAAAGTTTTGAAGTTGATATAAATACAACTATCACCTTAAAAACAAAAATGAATTTTGCTGAAAGCTATGTTATCTCAGAAAGTGGCTTTGATTGCATAGAAAAAATAAATATGGTTAAGTCCCATGGGATAAGAGGCGTTCTAGTAGGTGAAGCTTTTGTTACCTCAAATAAATTTAAGGAATTGTTAGCATGCTTTAAAAGAGGTGGAGATTAGTATGGCAACACTAATAAAAATATGTGGAATAAGGGACTTAAAAACTGCAAGCTTTTGTAGTGAATTAGGTGCAGATGCTTTAGGATTTGTCTTTTGTAAAAGCATTAGAAAGATAGCTATAGAAGAAGCAAAGAACATAATAACTTCACTGCCTAAAAATATATTAAAGGTAGGCGTTTTTATGAACAATACCATAGATGAGGTAAGACAAATCAGAGATTTTTGTAGCTTAGATATAGTTCAGTTACATGGGGAAGAGGATATAGACTACTGTAAACAAATTAGATCTCCATATATAAAAGCTTTTAAAACTAATGAACAGGATTTTGATAGTATGAACCAATATGATTGCTTTGGGTATCTAGTAGATTCACCAAAAGATTTTACTGGAGATATGGTAGGGAAGGTTTTTGATTGGAAGTTAATAAATAGTGTGCCCCAAGATGTAAGAAACAAAATTATATTAGCTGGTGGATTAAATCCATCAAATGTAGTTGAAGGAATCAAAGCTGTAATGCCATTTATGGTGGATGTTAGCAGTGGAGTTGAAACAAATAGAGTGAAAGATTTAGATAAGATTGAAAAGTTTATAAGGAAGGTGAGAGATTTTGAAGAAAATTAGAGATTATGATATGCCAGATACAAGAGGACATTTTGGAATGTATGGCGGGAGATTTATATCTGAAACTCTTATGAATTCAGTAATTGAATTAGAAGAAGCTTATTTAAGATATAAAGATGATGAGGAATTCAAAAAAGAAGTTGAGTACTATTTAAAAGATTATGTAGGAAGAGAAACACCACTATATTTTGCGAAAAATCTTACAGATTACTGTGGTGGAGCAAAAATTTACTTGAAAAGAGAAGATTTAAATCATACCGGTGCTCACAAGATTAATAACACTATAGGACAAGTGATACTGGCGAAAAGGATGGGAAAGAAAAAGGTTGTTGCAGAGACAGGTGCAGGCCAGCATGGGGTAGCTACTGCTACTGCAGCAGCACTGTTTGGACTTGAATGTAAGATTTTTATGGGAGAAGAAGATATTGAGAGACAAAAACTTAATGTTTTTAGGATGAAAATGCTTGGTGCAGAGGTAATACCAGCAAGAAGTGGTACTAAGACCTTAAAGGATGCAGTAAATGAAGCTCTTAAGTACTGGGTAAGCAATGTGTTTGATACTCATTACGTAATGGGGTCGGTACTTGGTCCTCACCCATTTCCACTGATAGTAAGAGATTTTCAAAGCGTTATCGGAAATGAAACCAAAAAGCAAGTCATGGATATAGAAGGAAAACTACCAGATGCAGTTGTTGCATGTGTTGGTGGGGGAAGTAATGCTATGGGGATGTTCTATCCTTTCATAAAAGATGAATCAGTAGAACTTATAGGTGTCGAGGCTGCTGGAGAAGGGGTTGAAACTGAAAGACATGCGGCTACTATAACAAAAGGTGAAGTAGGAGTGCTTCACGGAAGTATGATGTATATTCTTCAAAATAGAAGTGGTCAAATACAAGAAGCTTATTCAATATCTGCGGGGCTGGACTATCCAGGAGTTGGTCCAGAACACTGCTATCTTAAGGATATTGAAAGAGCAAAATATTCGTATATTGATGACAATGAGGCTTTAGAAGGTTTTAAACTTCTAACAAAGTTAGAAGGCATAATTCCTGCTATGGAAAGTGCTCATGCTATAGCTCATGCTGTAAAGATCGCTAAAAATTATGGAAAGGACAAAGTTATTGTTTTGTGCTTGTCGGGTAGAGGAGACAAAGATGTAGAAAGAGTAAGTGAGATTTTGGGGGTGAGCCTAGTTGATTAAAGAAGTGATATATAAGGCTAAAGAAGAAAATAAAAAAGCCTTTGTGCCATATATAATGTGTGGAGATAAGTCTATTGATTATACTAAGAAAACAATATTAAAGTTAGCTGAGATAGGTGCCACTGCCATTGAGATAGGTGTTCCTTTTTCTGATGCAGTAGCTGATGGGGATATGATACAAGAAGCTGGTAATAGGGCTATTGCAAATGGAGTGAACTTAAAAGTAATTTTTAATATGATAAGTGAGATTAGAGAAAAGACTTTAGTTCCATTAATCCTAATGACTTATCTTAATCCAATAATAAACTATGGGATTGAGGAGTTCTTTAGAGATATGGAAAAAGTAAAAGCTAATGGACTTATAGTTCCAGATCTACCTTTAGAAGAATTTGATTTTGTACTTCCACATATAGAGGGTAAGAATATAAGCTTAATACCTTTATGTTCTATAACTAGTGGTGAAGATAGAATAGAAAAGCTTTCTTTTGCAGGAAGTGGATTTTTGTATGCAGTTACAGTAGCAGGGGTAACTGGTGCTCGTAAAAGTTTTAACGAGGATACTATGAGATTTTTAAAGCAAGCAAAAGAAGTATCAAAACTTCCTGTACTAGCTGGTTTTGGTATATCTACTCCTGAGCAAGCAAAAGAAATTTCTAAGTTTTGTGATGGAGTTGTAGTTGGGAGTAAGGTTATGGAATTAGTTAATGCAGAGGATTACGAAAGTATTGAAAAGATTATAGCGGCCTTAGGTTAATTTACAGATATAGAGTTTTAAAGAATAAAATGAAAGACTATGATTGATACTGTTGTCGAAGTTAAAGTATAAGAAATGTGATGCATTAACTTTAACACAGTACAAAATATAGCATAATAAAAATATATTAAAAATTTTCTAAAAATATAGAGTGGAAATGTTTTCTGAGGTTGACAAATAGAAAATAAAGGATTATGCTTTTATAAATTGATAGATTAAAATTCCGATGGAGGTAATTATGAATAGCAAAATTAGAGAAAGATTAGAACAAGTAAATAGCTTTTTTTACTTTTTTAGCTGGGGTTATTTTTATAACGCTGGTTACTTGTTCTGCAATCGAATAAAAGTTTCTCTAATGAGTTAGCTTAATAAATCCAATGTTGGAAATATTATAAATCGGTAAAAAATAAGGCTCATTAGGTTGAGTCTTATTTTTTTTACTTTCCAGCAAATTACAAGCTGTTTAATTTATGTATAACTAGATATTTTATTAGATTTAACAGTTTGTAATTCATGAATAAAATGAATTTAAAATACGTTAAAAAGTTCTAAGTTTTTAACTTAGAAATTTTATATATAATTAATTTTGAAAGGGGCTATTATTATGATTATTATTTTAAAACACAAAACACCAAAAGAAGAGGTACAAAAGTTAATAGGAGAAATTGAAAAACTTGGGGTTAATGTTCACTTATCAGAAGGAGCAGAAAAGAGCATCATAGGACTGATAGGAGATACTACAAAAATTGATCCTAGAAAAATAGAAGCTAATAGAAATGTGGAGAAAGTTATGCATGTACAAGAACCTTACAAAAAAGCTAATAGACTATTCCATCCAGAAGATACAGTAATAAAGATCGGGGATGCAGAAATAGGTGGAAAAAATATATGTCTAATCGCAGGACCATGTTCTGTGGAGAGTGAAGATCAAATAACTGAAATAGCTAAGAATGTTAAAGAAACTGGTGCGAAAATGCTAAGGGGCGGTGCTTTCAAACCAAGAACTTCACCATACAGCTTCCAAGGACTTGGAATGGATGGATTGGATTTATTACAAGCTGCAAGAAAAAACACAGGACTTCCAATAGTAACAGAAATAATGTCAACAAGCCAACTTGATAGATTTGCAAGAGACGTAGATGTAATACAAGTTGGAGCAAGAAATATGCAAAACTTCGACTTATTAAAAGAACTTGGAAAGTTAGATAAACCAATATTATTAAAAAGAGGGTTATCAGCTACGATAGAAGAGCTTCTTATGTCAGCTGAATATATAATGGCTGGAGGAAATGAAAAAGTTATATTATGCGAAAGAGGTATAAGAACTTTTGAAACTTACACAAGAAATACTTTAGATTTAAGTGCTATTCCAGCAATAAAGAAATTAAGTCATCTTCCAGTAATAGTGGATCCAAGTCATGCTGCAGGAATGTGGTGGATGGTTGAACCGCTATCAAAGGCTGCTGTTGCAGTAGGTGCTGATGGTTTAATAATAGAAGTTCACAATGATCCTGCAAATGCATTGTGTGATGGACAACAATCAATAAAGCCAGAGGTTTTCGAAAACTTAGTAAAGGATCTAAGAAATATAGCTACTGCAGTAGGCAGAGAAATTAAATAGAAAGCTTTAAGGGAGAACACTATGAATTTAACAGTTAATTTAACCAATAATTCATATGAAATAATAATTGAAAAAGGTATTATAGCTAAGGCTGGAGAACAGATTAGTAAAGTGTTCAAAGGTAGAAGGATTGTAGTTATAACTGATGAAAATGTGTTTAAACATTATGGTGAATCACTAGAAAAATCTTTAGAAAAAAAGAGCTTTTTAGTAGAAACTATAGTACTTGAACCAGGTGAAAAAACAAAGGGATTTTCAAGTCTTTTAGGAATTTATAACAAGCTTTCTGATTTTAGTATAACAAGAAGTGATCTTATAATTGCATTAGGTGGAGGAGTAATAGGAGATCTGGCAGGCTTTGTAGCCTCCAATTACCTTAGAGGAATTGAATTTATTCAAATTCCTACCTCACTTTTAGCGCAAGTTGATTCTTCAGTAGGTGGTAAAGTGGCAGTTGATTTGGAAAGTGGAAAGAACTTAGTAGGAAGCTTTTATCACCCCTTACAAGTGCTCATAGATCCTACGGTGCTAAATACCTTGTCAGATAAGTTTTTCTATGATGGTCTCGCTGAAGTTATAAAATATGGAGCAATTGAAGATAAGAAATTATTTTTAGAGCTTTCAGCATTTAAAGACAAAGCTGAGCTTTTAGAACACATAGAAGGGATAATTTATAGATGTGTTGATATAAAAAGAGATTTTGTTGAAAGAGATGAGAAGGATAAAGGGGATCGCATGCTTTTAAACTTCGGTCATACCTTAGGGCATGCTATAGAAAAGTATTTTGATTTTGAAGTTTATACTCATGGTGAAGCAGTAGCTATAGGTATGTATTTTATATGTAAGCTTGGTGAAAATAAAGGCTTAACAAGAGCAGGTACCTCAAAGCAGATAAAAGACATCTTAATAAAATATAATATTCCATGGAAGGTGGATAACCTAAAGATCGGAGACTTACTAGCTACAATAAACCGAGATAAGAAAAATTTAAATGGAAACTTAAATATAATTTTATTAGATGAGATTGGTAAAAGTAAGATTCATAAAACAACATTAAGTATATTTGAAGACTTAGACTTGGAGGAAATATAATGAATAAGGTACTGATAAATCCCAAGCTAATAAGTGGGAATATAAACATTCCGCCATCTAAGAGTATGGCACATAGAGCTATAATATGTGCAGCTTTGTGCAAAGAAGAAAGCTTAATAACAAATGTTGATTTTTCGGATGATATATTAGCAACTTTAAGTGCTATGGAAAAGCTAGGGGCTAAGTTTGAAAAAGGCGACAACTGGGTTAAAGTCAAAGGAGGAGAGCTTGAAGCTGAAACAGGTGACATAATTGACTGTAATGAATCAGGTTCTACTTTAAGATTTGTTGTACCTATATTCCTTGTAAAAGAAAATAATATAATTTTTGTAGGTAAAGGTAATCTTGGAAAAAGGCCACTTAAACCTTATTATGAAATATTTGATGAGCAAGGAATAAAGTGGAGCAATAAAGAAGGAGAACTTTGCTTATCTGTAAAAGGAAAGCTGGAAGCTGGTGATTTCTATATTAAAGGAGACATAAGTTCTCAATTTATTAGTGGATTAATATTCACACTTCCTCTTCTAAAGGGAAATTCAAGGATTATTATTACAACGAAATTAGAATCAAAGGGATATATTGATTTAACATTAGAGATGATGAAAAGATTCGGTATAGAAATTACAAATAATGATTATAAAGAATTTATTATAGAAGGAAATCAATCTTATAAAGCTACAAATTATGAAGTTGAAGGTGATTTCTCTCAAGCAGCCTTTTATCTTGTTGCTAGTGCCTTAGGAAATTCAGTAGAACTCTCTAAACTAAATCTCGAAAGTCTTCAAGGAGATAAAGAAGTATTAGACATACTTACCAGAATGGGAGCAAATATAAGTACTTCAGATAAAAAGGTTTCTTTGTCAGTTGAAAACTTAGTTGGAACAACAGTAGATGCAGCACAATGCCCAGATATAATTCCTGTAATAACTGTAGCTGCAGCCTTAGCTAAAGGAACTACCAAGATAATTAATGCAGGTAGATTAAGAATAAAAGAATGTGATAGATTAAGTGCCATAGCTTCTGAATTAAATAAATTAGGAGCTAAAGTAGAGGAAGGTACTGATTATATAATTGTTCAAGGTGTAGAAAATCTTACTGGAGGAGAAGTTAGCTCCTTTAAAGATCATAGAATAGCTATGAGTTTAGCAATAGCTGCAACTAGATGTGAAAAGCCAGTCATAATTGAGGATCCAGAATGCGTAAGAAAGTCATACCCAGGTTTTTGGAAGGATTATAAAGCTTTAGGGGGCGAAATAGATGAGTGGAGTATGGGGTAACAATATAAAGATATCCATATTTGGAGAATCTCATGGAGGGGCTATTGGTATTAATATCAGTGGACTTCCTGTAGGAAAAGATATAAACGAAGAAGAAATTTATAAAGATATGAAAAGAAGAGCTCCAGGTAATAGCAATTTAACTACAGCAAGGAAAGAAGAAGATAAGGTTGAAATACTAAGTGGTATATTCAACGGAAAAACCACTGGAGCACCTCTATGTGGAATAATAAGAAATAATGACACCAGATCTAAAGACTATAGCAAACTAAAAAGTGTAATGAGACCAAGCCATTCTGATTATCCAGCCTCAATAAAATACAAAGGCTTCAATGACTATAGAGGAGGGGGACACTTCTCTGGTAGAATAACTGCACCTTTGGTATTTGCAGGAGCTATAGCAAAATCCATTTTAAAAGAAAAAGGTATAAATATAGGAGCTCATATAAAGTCAATTGCGGATATAGAGGATACAGAGTTTAATCCTTTAAATATTGATAACAGTACTTTAGAGTCCATTAAAGAAAAAGAGCTTCCTATAATAGATGATAATAAAAAAGCACTAATGGAGCATAAGATTCTATCAGCGAAAATGGACGGAGATTCCGTTGGTGGGATAGTACAATGTGCTATAACAGGGGTAAATGCAGGAGTTGGAGATCCATTCTTCGATTCAGTTGAAAGCACCATTGCTCATCTTGCCTTTTCAGTACCTGCTGTGAAAGGAATTGAATTTGGAAAAGGTTTTGATCTTACAAAACTCAAAGGCTCTGAAGCGAATGATTCGTATTATTATGAAGGAGAAAAAATTGCTACAAAGACTAATAATAATGGTGGGATTTTAGGTGGGCTAACTAACGGAATGCCTATATTATTTAATGTTGCAATAAAGCCAACTGCTTCTATAATAAAATACCAAGCTACAGTAGATATTGAAAATAAAAAAGATACTAAGTTGCAGATTGAAGGAAGACATGATCCATGTATAGTTCCTAGAGCTGTAGTGGTTATCGAAGCTATAGCAGCATTAGCGATACTTGACCTTATGGAAGGAGAATTTTAATGAGTGATATTGAACAGTATAGAAAATCCATAGATGATATAGATAAGAAGATAATAGAACTATTTCAAGAACGTATGGAAGTTGTAACTAAGGTAGCAAGATATAAGAAAGAGAATAAGCTTCCTATATATAATGGAAATAGAGAAGAGCAAGTAATCGAGAAGAATGTTTCTCGTATTGGGGATGATTCTTTAAAGCCTTTTGCAAGAGAGTTTATATTATCTATGATGGATATAAGTAAAAAATATCAGTCAGTTGAACTTTCTAAGTATGAGGAAAATAGTGATTATAATAATGAAGAGAAACTTTTTTATAAAGAAAAAGATTTAAGACTGGGGTATCAAGGGGTAAATGGATCTTACTCAGAAGAAGCTCTTCTAAGTTTCTTTGGAAATAACCATAACACATCAAATTACGAAAGATTTGAAGATGTATTTAAAGCTTTGGATAAGGATGAGATTGATTTTGGAGTACTTCCAATTGAAAATTCATCCACTGGAGCAGTTAAGGAAGTATATGATCTTTTAAGAAAATATGGATTTTTTATTGTTGCTGAAAAGTGTATAAAGATAGAACACCATCTTTTAGGAATACAAGGTGCAAAAGAAGAAGATCTAAGAGAGATATATTCACACCCTCAGGGGTTTGAGCAATGTAGTGTGTACCTAAATAATCTTAAGGATGTAAAGTCTATACCTTATTTTAATACGGCAATAAGTGCAGAGCATGTAAGTAAAGAAGGTATAAAAGAAAAGGGAGCAATAGCATCAAAAAGAGCAGCAGATATCTTTAAGCTTTCTATAATTAAAGAAGAAATAAGTAATGAAGCAGATAACTTTACAAGATTTATTATTGTTGGAAAGAACATAATAAACAATGCTTCAAACAATAAAATATCAGTGGTTTTTGCAGTGGAAAATAAAGCAGGAGCACTTTTTAATGCACTAAAATGGTTCTCAGTAAATAATCTTAATATGATTAAGATAGAATCTAGACCTATAGCAAAGGAACCTTGGAAGTACTTCTTTTATATAGATTTCGAAGGAAATATAAAAGATATAGTAGTAAAAGATTTATTAGAAACCTTTGAAAAAAGTAGTTCGTATTTTAAACTTTTAGGAGTATATAGAAGGGAATTAGACATCTGCAATTAATGGTCTATGGTGTGGGGAAATGAATGCATATGGTTTAATTGGAGAAAAACTAGCACATAGTCTTTCTCCAGAGATTCATAAAAAAGTGTTTGAAAAACTTAATTTAAATGCTAGTTACTCCTTATATGAGATAAAGCAGCAAAATATAAGTATGACTGTAGAAGCTTTAAGGGTTTTAGGCATAAACGGTGTTAACGTAACAATACCATACAAAGAGATACTTATAAAGCAATTAGATCATATTTCGGAAGAAGCTAGGAATATAGGGGCCATTAATACCATAAAGATAGAAGAAGGTAGGACAGTAGGATATAACACCGATTATTTTGGCTTTGGAGAATTGCTGCTAAGAAATGGCGTGGATGTGAAGAACAAAGTTGTTGCAGTACTTGGAACAGGTGGAGCTTCTAAGGCAGTGGTTCAATATATAAAAGATCAAAAAGCAGCAAATATATATTTGGTTTCAAGAGATAATGTTTTAGCTGCTGAAAAATATCCTAACAATAATTGTATAAGTTATTCTGAGCTTGAGGAGAGAAATGATATTGATATCATAATCAATACCACTCCAGTTGGTATGTTCCCAAAGGTCGGACATTCACCTATAAAGGATGAGGTAATTGAAAAGTGTCATACGGTTGTAGATATAGTATATAATCCTTTAGAAACAGAATTGTTAAAAAGAGCTCGTGGCTTAGGAAAGAAAACTGTTGACGGACTCTACATGCTTATAGCTCAAGGGATTAAAGCAGAAGAGATATGGCTTGATAAAAAGTTATCCTATGAAATCGGTGATGAGCTTTATAAAGAGTTAAGTGAGAAGTTAGGTCGTATTTAAATATTTTAAAAAGACAAATGTTTATTTAGTAAAATTCGAACATCGGGGGATGAAAATGAATATAACTATAGTGGGGCTAGGTGTTATAGGCGGTTCCTTTGCTAAGGCTTTAAAGGCATTTGAGGAACATGAAGTCTATGGTATAGATAATGATATATCTACATTAAATAAGGCTGAAAGTCTTGGGATAATAAAAAAAGGATATTTAGATGGAAAAGAACCTTTAGAAATATCTGATTTAGTGATTTTATGTATATATCCAATGTCTGTACTTAAATTTATCGAAAGCAATAAGCAGTATTTTAAAAAGGGAGCAATCATTACTGATGCTACTGGTGTCAAAGGAATAATGGTAGATGATATACTAGATTCTGTCGGAGAAAACGTAGATTTTGTATTTGGTCATCCCATGGCAGGAAGAGAGAAAAAAGGAATTGACTTTGCATCAGCAGAGGTGTTTAAAGGGGCTAACTATATATTAACACCTCATCATAATAATAAAGCTGAGAATCTTAAGATTGTTGAAGACTTAGTTTATTCTATAGGATTTTCTAACGTAAAAAAAGTAAATCCTTATGAGCATGATAAAATAGTTGCATATACTTCTCAGCTTCCACATGCTATGGCAGTAGCATTAGTAAACAGTGATGATGATAAATATCCAACTGGTGAACTTATTGGTGATAGTTACAGAGATCTTACTAGGATTGCTAATATAAACGAAGAATTATGGAGTGAACTTTTTTTATCAAATAGAGAAAATTTAATAAGCACCATTGAAGTTTTTCAGGGAAAACTTGAGGATATAAAAAAATCTTTAGTTAATAATGATAAAGAGAAGCTTATAGAAATCTTTAAAGAATCTTCAAGGAGAAGAGAAAAACTTTAGAATGGTGGTGTAGTATGCGTAAGTTCCTAATAACCTTTATAGCTGTACTTTTTATAATATTTGCATTTGTAGGTGGTTTTTATATTGGCGGAGGAAATTTATATTTAGATAAATTTTTCTCAAGGAACAATCAAGCTGATCAGAACAATGGATCGAATGAAAATGGTTCTAATGTCAATACTCCTCCTATTGAGGAGAAAGATCCTATTAAAGAAAAGCTAAAAACTTTAACTTTGGATGAAAAAATAGGCCAACTTACAATCGTAGGTGTGGAAGGTACTGAAGTAAATGAAAACACAAAGGAACTTATACAGAAATACCATGTGGGTGGAGTAATCTTTTTTAAAGAAAATATAAGTAGTAAAAATCAAGCTTTGACTTTAGTTAAAACATTAAAAAATACAAATGGAGCAGGTATTCCTCTATTCTTAGCAGTGGATGAAGAAGGTGGAAGGGTTTCAAGAATGCCTGCTGAATATAAAAAGCTCCCTAGTAGTGGAACTATTGGAAAGAAAAATGATGAGGGAATCTCAAGAAAGATTGGTGAAATCTTAGGAGAAGAAGTTAGTTCGGTAGGATTTAATCTAGATTTTGCACCGGTATTAGATATAAATAGTAACCCTAACAATCCAATTATAGGTGATAGGTCTTTTGGCAGTAATTCGGAGTTAGTATCAAAACTCGGAGTGGCTACAATGAAAGGAATCCAATCTAAGAACATAATATCGGCAGTTAAACACTTTCCAGGTCATGGAGATACTTCAGTGGATTCTCATAAAGGGCTTCCAACAGTAAATACTGATATCAATAGATTGAGAAGCTTTGAACTTATACCTTTTGAAAAAGCAATAGATAATGGAGCTGACATGGTTATGGTAGCACATATATTGTTACCAAGCATTGACAAAACATATCCATCATCACTTTCAAGAGTAGTGATATCAGATATACTTAGAAAAGAACTTGGATTTAATGGAGTTATAATAACTGATGACATGACCATGGGAGCAATAACCTTAAACTATGATATAAATAGAGCTGCGGTAACCTCTCTAAAAGCCGGAAGTGATATAGTTCTTGTATGCCATGATTACAATAAAGAAAAAACTGTTATTGAATCTATAAAGACAGCAGTTAATAATAAAGAAATAACAGAACAGCAAATTGATGAAAAGGTATATAGGATATTAAAGCTAAAGGATAAGTATAAGCTTGGTGAGGAGAAGCAAGAGTATAACATACAAGATATAAACAATAATATTACCTCTATTTCAGGAACGATAAAATAGCCTTTGAGAAATTCAAAGGCTATTTTTCATATATTTCTAAAGGAAGATTGTCTGGATCTTCAAAGAAAGTAAAACGTTTGTTAGTAAATTCATCAATTCTTATAGGCTCAGTAACTATACCTTTCTCGTTTAATTCGAGAACTGCTTCTTCTATATTATCTACCTCAAAAGATAGATGTCTTAAACCTCTTGCTTCTGGGTAGCTTGGTCTTGGTGGACAATTAGGAAATGAAAAAAGCTCAATTTGATATATTCCATTGACATTGAGATCTAGTTTATAGGAATCTCTTTCTTTTCTATATACTTCTCTTTCTATAGTAAATCCAAGCTTATTAACATAAAAATCTTTAGATCTTTCATAGTTTGAGCAGATTATTGCTATATGATGAACAGCATTGATTTTCATAATATTTAGGTCTCCTTTAATAATGTTTTTTTATGCTTAAATATATTGTTGAAATTAAGCAGAGCTCATTTTTTACTTCAATATATTATATAACAAATCTAAGCAAATATAAAAATAAATATTAATGATTTAAAAGGGGGAGTAATTATTAATATGGACTAAAATAGGTAATTGCTATTAAAAGAATAAGTGTAAATATATAAATATATTGTTTATTTATATATAAATTTTATTAAAAAGTGTTGATAAAATATAACAACATGCATATAATGTTATTGAGGTGATAATATGGAAAAGGATTACTTGTTTGATTATGAACTAGAAGAAATAGAGAAAGGATATTTTTACGACCATAGAAAAAAGCACTTTAAATGCTTGATTTGTGGATCTATCTTTGAACAAGGAAGAATCTATAAGATTAATGAAGAGTTTTATGATGCAGAAAAATGCTGTGAGAAGCATATTGAAGAAGCTCATGGTGATATGTTTGATTTTCTTATAGAAAGAAACAAGAAGATAACAGGCCTAAGTGAGACTGTGAAAGATTTTATAAAGCTTACTTATCAGGGGTTAAGTGATAAGGAAATCGGAGCGAATATGGGGGTATCTTTATCTACAGTTAGAAGTTATAGATTTAAATTAAAAGAAAAAGAACTTCAAGCAAAATCCCTTCTTGCGATTTTGGGTCTTATGAAGAATAATTCAAAGGAGGATGAAGAAATGGATGGTTCTAAACTTGTCAATGCACATCTTTCAGCAACTACTTTAGATGAACGATATAATATAAGTGAACAAGAGAGAAATGATATAAGAAAAAATTATTTTGATGAAAATGGTGCTTTAAAGGTTTTTCCTTCTAAAGAGAAGAAAAAACTAGCAATACTTTCTGAGATAATAACTAATTTTTCAAGAGGTAATAAGTATACGGAGAAAGAAGTTAATAGAGTACTAATGAGGATATTTGACGACTATGCAACACTTAGAAGATATCTTATCGAGTATGGTTTTCTTGATAGAACAAAGGATTGCATGTATTATTGGGTTAAAGAGTAATGGGTTTCTTATGCTTGCCTTGGAAGGCTGATATAAATAACTTCACTGAAGAAGGTAACTTCGGTGAGGTTTTTTCTATTTTCAAATAATATTACTATTGAGTTATAATTTGGCAAATTGAAGGGGATAATAAACATAATATACCAAAGGGAGTGAAATAATGAAGAAAACAAAAAATGTTTCAATAAAATTTATTTTAATGATTAAAATATGTTTATTAGCATTTGTACCAACCTTCATATATGTTTTTATTAAGAAAAGTTCTTATCTTACAATAATAGATAAAGTTTATATAAAAAGAACCGACCTTTCATATTTAGAATATGTGTCTTTTCTGTCGGTGATTTTTTTTATTTTTGCTGTTTTGGGATATTATCTTTTTATTGAAAACAAAGCTAAGTTGACTGTTATTAGTGAGAAAAGAGCAATTATAATTGCTGGTTTTGTAGCATTAATCTTAAGGGTTATACTTGCAAATTTAGTTAATGGCCACACCTTTGATATTGGATGGTTTACTACTTGGTCCACCAAAGTTTCAAGGAATTTTACTGAATTTTATGTCAGCAAAGGATTTGCTGATTATCCTCCATTATATATGTATGTACTATTCGTAATAGGAAAGTTAAATAGCTTAAGTTTTTTAAGTAAATATTATATCTTAGTAATTAAGCTACCGGCTATAATATCAGATCTAGGAGCATCATACTTAGTCTATAGAGTTGCTAAAAAGTATAGTTCTATAGAAATAAGTGCATTTATAGCGCTTTTTTATTTGTTTAACCCAGCTACGATTATCAATTCCTGTTTATGGGGGCAAGTTGATTCAGTGTTCACTATTTTAATAGTGTTAGCTATATATTTTATAGTACAAGAAAAATTAAAATTATCTTCAGTAATGTTTGCTTTATCAGTACTTATGAAACCACAAGGAATAGTGTTTTTACCGGTAATGTTTTTTGAACTTGTACGAAGAAAGAAAATTAAAAATTTTGGTGTAGCAATACTAACAGGATTAATAGTTACTTTCATTGTTATATTTCCATTTAATGCAGGAAGAAACTTGCTTTGGATCCTTGAGCTTTACAAGAAAACCATAACTGAATATCCATATATAACTATGAATGCTTTTAATCTATATTTTTTATTTAAAGGAAACTTTTTAGAGCATTCGAAGATTTTATTTATGGTATCGTATCATTCAATTGGAATGATATTTATTGTTTTAACTACTCTATTTTCTTGGTTTATTTATTATAAGGGCAATAAGGAGAAGTATTCATTTTTATCAGCTCTTATTCAGATAGTAGGAGTATTCACGCTTTCAGTAGGTATGCATGAAAGATATTTATACCCAGCGGTAATAATTTCAATTTTTAGCTTTATATATTTGAAAGATAAAAGATTTTTTATACTAAGTATTGGATTTAGTATTACTTCCTACATAAATACCCATACAGTTTTATATGATGTATTGGGTGGAAATATTAGCAAGGTACTGTTTGATAGAATTGGTATGCTTACAGCAGTTTTAAATATTATATTAATTATATTTATGATTAAGATCTCTATTGATAATATTTTAATGAGAAAGAAAATAATAAATAATTAGATATACATGTAATTTATAAATATTAGCATGAAGATGCAATAAAGTAGGTGATGTTAAAACTAACAAGCAATTAGTTTAAACACACCTACTTTATCTTTAGCTTATCTTACGCAATTATTTCATAAAATTTATGCAAAGACTTTATTATAATATCAGTTAAAAAGCCCAGTTGCCATTCTTAAATACTTGAATTTCTTCGCCTTTATTAGTAGTTCCTATTATTTCAAGGTCTTCAGTTCCAACCATAAAGTCGATATGAGTTATGGATTGATTTGCACCTTTTTTTTCTAGCTCTTCTTCACTAAGGTTTTCTCCATCCTTTATACATATAGGATATGAAGCTCCAATTGCAAGATGGCAGGATGCATTTTCATCATATAAAGTATTAAAAAAGATTATACCTGAATTAGATATTGGTGAATCAAAAGGTACAAGAGCAACTTCACCTAGATAGTGAGAGCCTTCATCTGTCTCAACTATATTTTTTAAGGTGTCATAACCTTTTTCAGCAGCGAAATCGATTATCCTTCCATCCTTGAAGGTAACAGAGAATTCATCAATTAAATTTCCGCCATAGTTAAGAGGTTTTGAACTATATACCACTCCATTTACTCCTGTTTTCTTTGGAAGAGTAAATACTTCCTCAGTAGGCATATTTGCTATAAATTCAACACCATCAGCAGTATAATCAGCTCCACCAGCCCATATATGACCTTCTGGAAGCTCAATAGTTAAATCAGTTCCTTTTCCATTTTTATAATGTAAAGATTTGAAATTTTTAGAGTTAAGGAAATTCATTTTTTCACTTAGGGTATTTTTATGAGTATCCCAAGCTGCCACTGGATCTTCACTATCAACTCTAACTACTTTAAAGATTTCATTCCATAATAGCTCAACAGCTTCTTCAGGTGTGTTGTTTGGAAACACTTTAGTAGCCCATCCTTTAGTTGGAATTGAAACTACAGCCCAAGAATTTTTATTGCTCATCAATCTTTCACTAAATTCCTTTAAAGCTAACTGAGAAGTTTTTTGAGACCTTGCAATTCTTTTAGGATCAACATCTTTTAAAAGTTCAGGATCTGCAGCGGATATACTTAAAAAAGCAGCTCCTTCTTTTGCAGATGAAACTCTAGAATCAACCATCCACTTAGGAATTGTATCAAATACTTCTTCAGGAGCCTTTAAATATTTAATCTTAGTGCAGATTTCATCATTCCATTGAACGATAACGTCCTTTGCACCAGCTTCATAAGCAACTTCTGTAGCTAATCTAGTAAAAGGAGCACACTCGATTGGTGAAGTAATAACTAAAAGCTGTCCCTTTTGTATGTTAACACCAGTTTTTACTGCGAGCTCAGCGTATTTTCTTAAAAAATCTTCTTTCATTTTGACACCTCTCTTGTAAAAATTTCTTTATATAGAATTTTACCAAATCATAGCAATAATTAAAATCTTTTTTTTATTCTTTACAAATTTGCACATCACTTATATCTGTGAATAATTATACGAACAGACTTAAGACAAAATATAAGTTAAAGATGAATTAATTTAATTTTTATGAGAAAAATCAATATATATAGTTTTATTTGACCTTATTATGGATGAACCACTTCATTATAAAATTTATATTTTCAGATTGAAGTGGTTCATCTTTAGTAAATTTGGATACATTATAACCACATTTTTATAGGTATTTGCTTCAAAATGCTTACTTATTGGATATACATGGTTGGAAAGAAATACTGTTTATATTATAATGTATAAAGAGATAGAGAACTTACATTTTGTTAATTGTTCTTGTAAGAATATACTTATAGTTTTTAGTCAATAAAATTATTATAGGAATTACGAGTATCATATATACACTTAAAAATATAAGGTAAAAGATTTTCACTTTAGTTTTGTACTTTTAAAAGAAGAATTTGGAGGATTAATTATGAAACGTTTATTGATATTGGACGGTAATAGTTTGCTTAATAGAGCATTTTATGCAATTCCTCTTTTATCTACAAATGAAGGCATATATACAAATGCAGTTTATGGATTTACAAATATGCTTATTAAGATGAAAGAAGACTTTAAACCAGACTACATAGTATCTACTTTTGATAGGAAGGCACCAACCTTTAGACATGTAGAGTACCAAGATTATAAAGCTGGAAGAAAGAAAATGCCTCCAGAGCTTGCAGCACAGTTTCCGATAGTAAAAGAAATGCTTAATTTGTTTAGCATAAGTATTTATGAAATGGATGGTTATGAAGCAGATGATTTAATCGGAAGTTTAGCTAAGTTTGCAGAAGAGAACGGTATAGAAGTTTATATAGTAACTGGAGATAAGGATGCTCTTCAGCTTGCATCAGATAATATAAATGTAGTAATAACTAAAAAGGGAATTACTGAGAGAGAAATATATACAAGAGCTAGAATGGTAGAAGAGATGGGGGTTACTCCAACTCAATTCATTGATGTTAAAGGCCTTATGGGAGATCCGTCAGATAATATACCAGGAGTTCCAGGCATAGGCGAAAAGACTGCATTTAAGCTTATTCAAACCTATGGTAGTGTTGAGAGCGTATTAGAGCATGTAGAAGAAATAAGTGGTAAGAAGATTAAAGAAAATCTAATACAGTACAGCGAACAAGCAATATTCTCAAAGAGACTAGCTACTATAAATACTGAAGTTCCAATAGAATTTGATTTAGATGAGATAAAATCTAATGAAAACTATGATAATGAAGGTCTTAGAAAGCTATTCTTTAAACTCCAAATGAAATCCTTGCTTGATAAGTTACCAGAAGCTGCAATTGGAGACGGAGACTCAGTTGATACTGATATAGAATTTGAGAGTATAACTAATAACGATCAGTTAAAATTAGCTTTAGAAGCTTTGGGAAAAGAAGTTTACTTTACTTTTAATTTAGATGGAATAAGTAAATATTCAATGATCAACATAAAAAAAATATTCATATCAGATGGTAACAAAAATTATGAAATAGTTTTTGAAGGCATTAATAATGAAGAGGGAATTGGTCTTATAAGAAAATTCTTTGAAGATGATAGCATAAAGAAAATAAGTCATGACGTAAAGAACTTCTTAACTGTTCTTAGAAAATTGGATATAGATATGAAGGGGCTTATCTTTGATACTGCCTTAGCTGCTTATTTAATTGATTCATCAAAAGGTACTTATCCTCTTTTAACTTTAGTTAATGAGTATGTAGGAGAAGACCCTAAAGGTGATGAAACTGTAATGAATATGAAGCTATGTTTTCATATGAAAAAGCTATATTCATATCTTAAGACAAAGATTGAAGAAGCAGGCATGGGGAAATTATTATATGAAGTTGAACTTCCATTAACACTAGTACTTTCTTCTATGGAGGAGTATGGCTTTAAGGTTAACTCTAAGATACTAGATGAACTATCTGTGAAGTTTAAAAATGAAATAGAAGAAAGTCAAAAGACTATATATGAGCTTGCAGATGAGGAATTCAATATAAATTCTCCTAAGCAATTAGGAAAGATTCTATTTGAAAAGCTTGATTTGCCAGTGGTTAAAAAGACAAAAACAGGATATTCAACAAATGCAGAGGTACTGGAAAAGTTATCTGACAAACATCCTATAATAGATAAGATAACGTACTTTAGACAGTTAACAAAGATATACTCAACATATATAGAAGGTTTAAAAGCGGTTGTGGATGAAGATGGATGTATACATTCTAACTTCAACCAAACTGTAACCACAACTGGAAGGCTTTCATCTACAGAACCTAATCTTCAAAATATACCTATAAAATATGAGATGGGTAGAGAGATTAGAAAAGTATTTATTCCTAGGGAAAAAGGCGATGTGATACTTTCAGCGGATTATTCTCAGATTGAGCTTAGAGTGTTAGCTCATATTGCAAATGATGAAAATATGATAGATGCCTTCAAGCATGATATAGATATTCACACAAAAACAGCTTCGGAAGTATTTAAAACTCCGTTAGATGAAGTTACAAAACTAATGAGGAGCAGAGCTAAGGCTGTTAATTTTGGAATAGTTTATGGTATTGGTGATTTTAGCCTTTCACAAGATCTTCATATTACAAAAAAAGAAGCTAAAGAATATATGGATATATACTTTGAAAGATATCCAAAAATCAGAGAGTTCATGGATAACATAATTAAAGAAGCAGGAAAAGATGGATATGTTACAACTATACTCAATAGAAGAAGATTTATACCTGAGATAACTGCTTCTAACAAGATAGTAAAATCTTTAGGTGAGAGATTGGCCATGAACGCGCCTATTCAAGGAAGTGCTGCAGATATAATAAAGGTGGCCATGGTAAGTGTATATAATACATTAAAAGAGAAAAAGATGAAAAGTAAACTGATACTTCAGGTGCACGATGAACTTATAATAAATGTGGTGCCAGAAGAACTAGAGCAAATAAAAACTATTATAAAACAAGAAATGGAAAGTGCAGTAAGTCTTAATGTTCCACTTGAAGTTGATATTAATATAGGTGAAAGTTGGTACGATGCTAAATAAAGGAGGAAATTATGATTAAGGTTGGATTAACTGGGGGAATTGGTACTGGTAAGAGTACAGTTTCTAAGATACTTCTAGAATCAGGTTTTTGCATTATAGATGCTGATCAAATTGCAAAGGATGTACTTTCAAAATATCCGGAAATACTTATAAAGGTAAGAGATGACTTTGGCGACGGATTTTTTGATTGGAGAGGTGAATTTAGAAGGAAAGAGTTTGGCAATCATATATTCAGATTTCCTAAGCAAAGAATTAAATATGAAAATATAATAATGCCTTATATTATAAAAGAGATAAATGATTCATTTGATGCATACAATAAGAAAGGTGTTGGAATCGTGATTCTAGACGCTCCAACACTAATCGAAAACAACATGCATGAAGAGATGGACTTTGTTATTCTAGTTTGGTCGGATAGTAATGCACAGCTTTCAAGATTAAAGCTTAGAGATAAATTAAGTCAGAGTGAAGCCTTGAATAGAATCAATGCACAATTGCCTTTAGATAGAAAAAAGGAATATGCAAATTTTATAATAGATAATAGCGCCAGCTTGATAAAGACTAAAGAACAAGTAGATGATATGGTAGAAATATTAAAACTTTATAAGTAAAGTATAAATGAATATAATTAATTTTTGTGGTGATATTAAGCCCTAATATGTTTAGGAGAATGTTATGAAATTAAGAAAATACATTGTATTTTTTGTTGTTATAGCTATAGTATTAATGGGTTTTAGATGGTGTGTTTATAATTTAATGTATCCATATAAATATAAAGATATTATAAAGAAGTACAGTGTAGAATATAATTTGGATCCATTATTAGTGTTATCTGTTATAAAGGCAGAAAGTAATTTTAATACAAATGCACATTCATTTAAAGATGCACATGGACTAATGCAAATAACTGACAGTACAGCTAAGTGGGCTGCGAAGGAGATGAATATCAATTATTCTGATTCTTCACAGTTATTAGATCCCCAGTACAATATTCATATGGGATCATGGTATCTAAGAAATTTAAGAGATGAATTTCAAGATATGGATTTAGTGATTGCGGCCTACAATGGAGGTCGAGGAAATGTAAACAAATGGCTTAAGGATACCAAATATTCAAATGATGGAAAGTCCTTGAAGTATATACCCTTTAAAGAAACAGATAAATACTTAAAGAAAGTTAAAGTAAATTACAACATTTATAAATTTTTATATAATTAAACTTTAGGTGCTAAGGCACCATGTTGAAATTAAGCGGCTATTCATCCGATGCTTTAATGAGCTTGCGCAAAGAATTAATATGATTTTGCCATATTTCATGGCTAAAACTGTAAACTCACTACGTTCGAACAGTACAGTTTATTAACGCCATTCCATCTGGAAAAATCATTTAATTCTAATAGCTCGCTCATATAACATCTCCTGAATAACCACTTAATTTCAAGAATCTTACTAAATATAGCTAAAAATTAAAGTAGACCACTTTATCTATGAGTTAATTTTAAGAAGTGAAATAAAACTTTTTAGATGCGATCAAAGATAAAGTGGTATAAATTTGCGATTATTTAACTTACAAAATGAGGAGAAAGTGATGAAAAGGAGAATATTATCAATTATTTTGGTTGTTATTATAATTGTTGGAATAGCATCTTTCTTGAATATAAGATATCTAATTCCGATAAAGCTTAATAAACAATGGTCAACTCCAAAAATTACTAAGGATCAAGAGCTAACGCTAAACTTTCTAAATAGCAAAATGACTGATTCTAAGAATGGTATGTATACAAATTACATAGATCAACCAAGTTCTAAAGATATTACAAAAGGACACGCAGTGCTTTCTGAATCGGAAGGGCTTATAATGCTATATGCGGTAGAACAAGGGGATAAGGAACTATTTGATAAACACTGCAACATAGTGATGAAGCAAATGCTTCTTAAAAGTAATTCTGTTGCATGGAGAATAGATCACGGAACTCTAGCAGAAACATCTGCCACTATAGATGATTTTAGAATAATAAAAGCCTTGATATATGGATATGATAGATGGAAAGAATTCGATTATAGAAAATATGCAATAAAAATATCTGATTCAATCTTAAAGAACAATATAACTTCGAACCTTCCTGTAGATTTTAAAGATAGTTATGGAAAAAGCAAATCTGTTACTATATGTTATCTTGATGTAAATACCATGGGTATACTTAAAAGTATAGATAGAAGATGGAAAGATAAATATAATGAGTCAAAGCAACTTATAAGTAAAGCATATATATCTAATAATTTACCATTATATAAAAATACATATGATGTCAGCAAACAAGGTTTTGTAGAACAAAAAGATGCAGACACACTTTTATCACTTATAACATCCTTATATCTTAAGCAGGATGGGGAAGATATAACAACCACTGTTAATTGGGTAAAAGAAAGATTAATTGCAGATGGCGCTCTATACGCCATGTATGATATAAATACAGGAAAGCCGTCTACAGACATCAGGTCAACAGCTATATATTCTGTTGCAGCTATGATTGCAAAAGAGGTAGGAGACACAGAATTATATAATCTTCTTATAAAGAAACTGTTAGAATTCCAAGTTGTAGACAAGAATAATGAGATTTATGGAGCTTTTGGTAATGCTGAGACAAAGGAATTATATTCTTTTGATAATTTGAATGCAATTTTAGCTATGCAGAAATAGAATAGTACATATATATAGATGAACCACTTCGTAATAAAATTTATTATTTTTAAATTCTCTCACCAAAACCCGTGAGAGTTTTAAAAATAGATTTCGGATCGAAGTAGTTCATCTTTATAACAATTTGAATGAAGAACTAATAGAGTAGTATACCTATGTTACAGTAGATTCCTCAAATTTTACTAGATATTTTTATATTGACGATTAAAAAAATATCTAGTAAAATTGTATTTGTCAGCTAAAAAATAAATTAAAATAGCTGAAGATCCTCTGTTATACAAAATATGCGAGAGTGGCGGAATGGCAGACGCGCACGTTTGAGGGGCGTGTGGGAGACCGTACGGGTTCAAGTCCCGTCTTTCGCACCAAAGAAACCTAGTAAACATCAGAGTTTTGAAGCTCTGGTGTTTTTTTATTGTCTAAAATCTATTAAAAAACTCCACACGTCTTTTGTCTAAATAAATCTATGGAAATAGTGATGAATTGAGAAAAAAGATTGAAGTAAAATCCAATAATACTAAGGCATTTACTGAAGGATATGATGAATTTATTAAACGGTGTAAGGTTAAGAGCGTAGGTAATCAACAATTAAACATTATGATGACTTTGTGAATCATGTAAGGTTTAAATTTAGGAAATATAAGATATCGGTTGATTATATTACAGAGGATGCAATTAGTGAATTTGTAGTACTTTACAAAGAAACGATGAATGAAAATTAGTTAAATATTTGAGATATAGACAAGGAGTATAAGAGATAGAATAAGTTTTATTTACGGCAAGAAATAAATATCTAGGATCAGAATGCAATATGTAGAAAAATTGACTGTTTTACAATATTTTGCTATTATATGGATGTTAGAGAGCTATTTATTCGAATTGTTGATAAGAAAAGAAATTGAATGGATATAAGAAAACTTAGAGAAATAATACTAGGGGGAAGCTATGGATATTCATGAGTATGTTAATCAATATGATTTTAGCAAGGTGTTTTCAAAACAAAAAGAGAGTTTTCTTGAGCAAACTTTAGTTGAAAAATATTTACAAAAGTATAAGGAAGAAAGATTTGTAAGTTTCTCGCAGGAATTTTGGTCAAATTGCAATAGTCCAATTACCAAGCTAAAACAAAAATATAAAATAAGTTCATCTATAGCTTACAGTGATATATTAAAAGCATATCCTACTGATGATTATATAAAGTTTTTGAAGGCGTTTTATAGTGAAGAAGCTACTTTAGAGGATATTATCAAATATTTTAAGATACCAAGTAATAAAATCAATGATATTATAATACCTATTGAAATAGAAAATTATGATGGGTATTGCCCTAAATGCTTTGCTAACTGTTTTGAAATGGTAACGGATGTATATAATCCTGAGAACGGTATTAGTTTAATTAGATGTAATAAATGCGGAAAAAAAGTTTCATTTAACAATCTAATTACAGCTGAAGAAGTTGAGAAGAATATTAGAGGGATTTTAGAGGCTAAAAAAGAGTTTGAAGAGAAGTGTATAGATATACAAAGTAAGATAAATGAAATTCAATGCCCTAGATGTCAAGAGCAACTTTTATTAAAAATTAGTCGAGATAAGCTAATTTATTCAATCAACTGTAGCAAATGCCAGTACTCTAACTCTAGTGTTGAAGAAACTATAATCGAGTATAAACAGTGGAAACAGAGGGCTGCCATGATGATTGCTATTAAAGCAAAAGAACAGGAAATGATTGAGAAAGCTATAGAATCAAAGAAAATAGAAGATGTTTTTTTCAAAAAAGAAGATATAATATCAGTTCAAGAAACATATGAAGCTTTTGAATTCGCACTTAAACTTGATAAATTGGATAATTTGCAATCATGGGGGATAATCTTTAGTGAAATAAAAAAGTGCAATAGATTGGAAAGAAAAATATTAATCGATGTACTTAAACTAGCTAAGGAAAATAATAAGAGAAGTGTACTTAGCTCTGGAGAAAATGAAATAACTGTATATAGGTATTCCTCAAGCGAACCGCTAATTTCTGAATTAATTAATAAGACAAAAGTAGTTGTTGTGAGACAAGTGTTAAGAAATCTAATAAAAAGAAATCTACTAATTGTTGATGAGGTTTCTGGACAAATTTTTATGTTGCCGGTGTTAGTAGAGAATTTAGAATCTATAGAAAGTCTAATGAGAATACAGAATATCAATGGACAGATTAGATACATGATCTTTGGAAAGCAAGACTTTTCATGTATGACCTGTGGTGGAAAAGGAAGAGAGCTGAAGATTGCATATTTAACCAGTGATAAGAATACCGATAATTTGAGTAGCTTAATAGCTGTTTGCGACGATTGCTTTGAAATGGTAACAAGAAATGAAATACTAATTGATGGGACGATAACTTTTGATATAGATAGTGTTGATGAAGATGTTCCTATAGGATGGAAGTTTCTAACTGAGTATTTACCTGAACTCAAAAGTAATAAGCAGGTACTTGACTCAATAACTAATATGGAAAATGAATTTAATAGTAATGATATTATCAATGCTTTGGCAATAGCCATTTTCAAGCTGAACAATGGTGAATTGATAGGTGGATCAATAGATAGTTTAATTAGATATGCAAATGGAATTTTGAGGAATGCAGTTAAGTCTGGTAATGAAGTAAAAGCGTTTAAAAATGTAGCTGAAGAATTTGAAATTGCAAAGTGGTTAAATAATACTATATAAGTCAAATATGATTTATTGATATGGGGCTGGCTATAAAGAAGTTTATTTCTTTTTTATCACTGACGTTTGTGATAATATTTATGGTAGTGTTAACTGACAACAGTAACTTTGCAGTTGATGCTGCTATTATAAATGGCAAAAAAATAAAATATAATGAAATTCAAACAATTAAATAAATGGATAAGATAAATGCGGTTAGGTAGAATTAATCCTAATAACTATTTTTTCAAGGGCTTTAAGGTTATTTGATCAACTTTATCATTATAGGTAATACCAATAAGCTCATTTTTGTAATTAATAGGATCTACAGTCAAAGATAATGATGCACAGAAGTTTTTAAAGGTGCTTCCATAGTAAATTACACCACTGCCTGAATAATGAGGGCCAGTCTTGATTTTGCATTGAATTTTAGAGTCCTTATCCATTAGAATTTTAGGAGTAACTTTTATATCTAGCTGTTTATCACGTACTTCAAGAGAAACGCTCCAATTTTCATTTTCTCCAACATAGGACTTGTTTTTATAAGATGCATTAAGTTTAGAATTAATCCTAGTGAAACCTAATACGGTAAGAATTGATAAAAGTAGTATAATAAAGATTACTGAAAGACGTTTTTTATTCACAATACTCTCCATTTCTATGAAATTATTTTGATATGTGATGGTATTATATATCTATAGTTATATATTACCATGTTTTTATTTTAATGGAAATGTTGAGAGGCATAATATTTAGTAATATTTGTTTTATTACGTTAGTAAACACCCCTCGTTTAAAAGCGGGGTGTTTTAAATTTATCTAACCTTATTATCTAAAGATAATTTACGAATTAGTGATAAATACATAGCAATGATACATATAAGAAAAGGGTAACATAAAGCAGAATATAAAAGTGACCATGTTCGATGATAAAAGTATTTTGTATACAAGGATAGTGATTCATAACCTAAACAAAAAATTGACACTATTATAACGTAATAAAGTTTTTTTAGTAGTCTTTTCTTATATGGATAATAGTTAACTGTAATAATTGCAAAAGCAGGATAAATTCCTAAAAAGGTTATGAAAGATATTAAATCAACTCCCTCTTTAAAGTAACCATAAAGATTAAACTTAACATCTAATATTAGATCAACGGTCATCTGTAGAAGTAAAGTGAATACTGATATGTCTAACATTTCTAATTTATTTAATTTTTTAGGAATCAAGACGGCTATACTGTTAAAAATAATAAAAGATAGAGTAAGAAAAATAAAGGTAATCATATAAGCGCACTTCCTTTTATAAAAGTATTGAAGTAATGATGCTTTTAAGTATTAATTGATGAAGAGGATTATACAGTACGTATATAGTATATTTAATATTTTTGTCATTAACAAATATATATATTCCAAAATTCTTAGCGTATGGAACCAGTTGGGTGAACTTCCAATGATATTGTAGTTTAATTAAGAAGTATTCGCAAATAATACTAATACTTAAACAAATCAATTATTAAAGGAGGAACACAAAATGTCAAATAGAAGTAATAGAGTATTAGTACCTGAAGCAAAGGAAGCATTAAATAAATTTAAAATGGAATCTTCTAGAGAAGTTGGAGTTAGCTTAAAAGAAGGTTACAATGGAGATTTAACAAGCAGAGAAGCTGGATCTGTAGGCGGACAAATGGTTAAGAAAATGATTGAATCTTACGAAAAAAACCTATAGAAAAAAGCAGTACATCAAAGGGCTAGATATTAATATCTAGCCTTTTAAATTTTGGGTTAAATGAATTTAGCACTCTTTTCAAAAATCACAGGGGTTTTGGAAAAAAGCTTTCAGAGGAATTAATGCATCTATATAAAAGTTCAAATAGTATTATATGGAATTGTGTGGTAGAATATCACCTGTATATACACTATGTTTTACAATATTTATTTAAAACTTTGGAGGGCATTATTGTGAAAAACAACTCTTTTGAAGATATCCATGTGCTTCCACATATAATAGTGCAAAATGATGTAATTATTGAAGTTAATAAACAATTTTCAGAAATGGTAAAGTATAAAATTGATGAATTTATAGGTAAAAAGATAGATGAAGTATTCAATGTTTTAAGGGTATTTCCTAAAGTTGATATTAAATCCATAGAAGATAAAAAGGAATGTTTTATATTTACAAAAAACTTAGAAGTAAGAATTGTAACGTTTGAAATAATTATATATGGAGATAAGCAGATATTTATAGTAAATGAAAAGCCATATTCAAGATTTGAAGACAAACACACATATTTAATGGAACTAAGTAAATCCAATATAGTTGGAGTAGCTGTTTATAGTGTTCCTGATATGATATTAATTAAAGGTAATCAAAAGTATTTAGATTTCTTGGAGCCACCGTTTAATAATGAAAATTTTAGTATTGGCAGTAAAATAGAAACAATTATTACTAGGTGGAAAGGAAGTCCTATTGAAAACTACTGGAAAGAGGCAATTAGTAAGAATAAAACTGTTCAGGTTAACGAATATAAACATGTAGGTTATAAAAGAGGGATAACCTATTGGGATTCAATAATAACCCCAATTACGGAAGAAGGAATAGTAAAGTATGTAGTAAGTAATACCTATGAAGTTACGGAAAAGGTTTTAAATAGGAATAAGATTCAAGAGCAAATTGAAACTATTAATCTTAGAAATAAACAGATGGAAGCAATATTTGAAAATATACCTTGCGAAATATACGTTAATTATAAAAATGGAGATTTACTTAAAAGGGAAGATATAGCTAAAAGTATAGGGGTAGAGAGAGCTTACGATATAAGTAACTTAGAAAATGCATTCAATAATCAAAAGTATTATACTCTTGATAGAACACCAATGGCTGTAAAGAAACTTCCTTCCTATAGAGCTTTAAAAGGCGAAAAGGTGAAAAATGAAAGATTAATACTTGTTCAAGATGGAATAGAAAATATATTGCAGATAAGTTCATCTCCAATTTATGATGGTGATAACAATATTTTGATGGCTGTAACTTCTGTTCACGATATTACTGAGCTTATATCTAAGGATAAGATTATAGAAGCTCATCATGAAGCAGCTTTAAAAGCTGAAAAAGAAAAGAATGAAGCTCTTGAAAAGTCAATTGAGATGAAGGATGAATTTCTTTCTCTTATCTCACATGAATTAAGAACTCCACTTAATGTAATTAGTAGCGCAATACAATCAATAAATTATTTTTGTGGTGATGAGCTGTCTGATAGAGCAAAAAAATATATAGGAATGATTAATCAAAATTCAAATAGACAATTAAGACTTGTAAATAACCTTCTAGATATTACTCGGGCAAATTCAGGAAATATTAATATCAATAAGAAGGATATAGATATAGTTTTTCTAACTAGGGCAATAACAGAATCAGTGCTCATATATGCTTATCAAAAAAATATTTCTTTGATATTCCAATCTAGCATTAAAGAAAAGGTAATTGGAATAGATGATGAAAAGTATGAAAGAATAATTTTAAATATTCTTTCCAATGCAATCAAGTTTACTCCAAAGGATAAATCTATAAAGGTGCAAGTGAGTGAAAAGGATGATAAGGTATTTATTAAGATAGAAGATGAAGGCATAGGAATACCTAAGGATAAGCTGGATATAATTTTTGAACGATTTGGACAAGTTAATAGTTCGTTATCAAGACAAGCGGAAGGTGCAGGGATTGGACTATCACTTGTAACGAAATTTGTCGAGGCTATGAATGGAACTATTTCGGTTGAAAGTAAAGTTGGTGAAGGGAGTACTTTTACTATTATATTTCCTGCTGATCTTGTTATTGAAAGTAACAATGAACAACAAAGTTCAGATTTTATGGGTAATCATTTAGTTCAGATTTCAAGTGTAGAGTTTTCAGATATTTATTTTTAAATTAGAAACACAAAGTAGATTGTTATATAATTTCTATTTTGTGTTTTTTTACTGTATATGAAAGAGGGATTTGATGCTTAATAAATATAAAGTTTTATATTTATGATAGGTATATTAACCTTTTCCATAATTTACATGATTAATACCTTGTTAAATACAGAAAATAAGTAGGAAATAAATTAAGTAGGAGGTATTAACATGAGAAAACTTTCAGAAGCAGAAGTTATGTCATTAACATCATTACTAACATTGGAAAGAGACGGATTAGCTGTATCAAAAGCTATGCAAAATTTTATAAATGATGATGAAATAAAGAAACAAGCTGAATCTGGTATATTGGCAGCAGAAGGCAGAATAAAAGGAATACAACAATTTATAAATGAAAACCAAATAATAAGATAAGGAGAGGTGACCTATGATGATGTCAACAATTTTAGAAGGAATGGGTATAAAAGATACAGCTATGAATGATGAAGTTATAGTTAGCAATATGTTAGCAGGTGCTAAGGGTGCTGCTAATGCATATCTTAATGCTACATTGACAAGTCCTACACCAGAGTTAAGAGCGATGTACGCATCAAGTCTAAGCCAAGTTCTTAATGGGCATGCAGCAATTTCAGAATTAGCTGTTAAACGTGGATGGGAACAACCATATGCACCTACAACTGAACAGCTTTCTGATGCTTTTAAAAAATCAGAAGATGTTATCGATAAAGACAAATAAATACTCTTAATACTAGGCTATTCTATGTAGTTTTATGAACTATATCTACCCCAAGAAGCATAAAGTTTTTCAATGAAATAAAGTAATTGACAACTTTGTATTTAGAGTTTAAAATATAATCTCGGTAGTAAAGTGACAAATAACACTGTTATTAGGTCAATAAAATAGTTCACATAAACTTGATAAATTTACTATTGAAATTTATTTTCATATAGTTTATAATTCAGATATAGAGAACAGGATATTAAAAATATCCATCAAACTTGTATAATAATTCATATGTTCTGGGATATGCGTCAAGCTCTTATTTTGAACCTACATTACAACAAAGGGAGTTCAAGATTTAATTGTGGATATGTACCTTTCTGTGAGTCCCTTAGATGGCATTTTAGGCGATTGATATAATTGTGAGGACACCCACCTATCGAGAGATAGGTGTCAAAATCAGGGCAACGGTATTTTGGAGTAACTTTATGAATTTTAAAGAGAAGTAGTGATACTTCTCTTTTTTACGTTCAAGTGCATAAATATACTAGTATTAATGAAGGAATAGCACTAAGCTCTTAAATATATAGTAAACATGAGGTTCTAGATGTAGTTAATGGGAAGTTGACATTAAAAAACAAATAAAATATACTTTGAATATGACATATATTAACAAGTGAATCTGCAGGTGTGCTGGAACTGGCAGACAGGCGCGTCTCAGAAGCGCGTGTAGTTTTACGTACGGGTTCAAGTCCCGTCATCTGCACCAGGGGAAATATAGATTAATTATAAAAAGTCAGTATTACAATTTTTATTGTGTGCTGACTTTTTTATATTTGTAAAAAGGAATATTTAATGATATAGAAACGTATAAATTAGTAAAATTCATCATAGGATGTGAGATATTTGGCCAGAAACATTGACTATAGTGTTGATTTTACTGAGGAGATAGAGAGTGAATTTAAGAAGGCAGAGTTTTTAGGGGAAGGGCATAATGGCATAGTATATAGCCTACCTGGAGATAAGATAATAAAAATATTTAGAGAAAAAAAGGTTTGTGATGAGGAGACTGATATATTATTAAAAGTAAAGGGTTCGGAGTTTTTTCCTGTTATACATAATTGTGGAGAATTGTATATAGTAAGAGACTATGTTGGTGGAGAAAGATTAGATAAGTATGTAAAAGATAATGGACTTAACAAAGAAATATGTAAGTCATTACTTGATATGACTAACGAATTTATTAGGCTTGGTTTTACTAGGATAGATATAAGATGCAAGGATATTTATGTCCAAGAAAACATGTCAGTTGTTATAATAGATCCTAAAAATAATTATACTAAAAAAGTAAGCTATCCACGACATTTAATGAAAGGACTTTTTAATCTAGATGCATTAGAAGTTTTCTTTGAAAATGTAAGTCAATTAGATAGGGAAAAATATATATTATGGAAATACAAGATGGGTAAGTATATAAAACTAGGCATAAAATAAGTTATAATATAATTAGCATAAATTATAGTTAAAGTAGGGAGTTATATGGATTACATAAACTTAGCAGAGAAAGCATATAGTCAAGGGCATCTTTTAAAGGCTCTAAATCACTATATGGAAGCCAACAGACAAGAAAATTATTCTAATATAGAAGTGTTAATTAATATCGGGTTAATATATGATGAGCTAGGGATGCAGGATGAGGCTATAGAGACCTATGAAGATATAATTGAAAAAGATAAGTTAGAGGAAAGAGCATACTATGGATTAGGGGTTATCTATGATGATAGGGAAGAATATGATAAAGCTATTTTATATTATAAAAAAGCTCTAGAAATTAATCCTTTGTATGGAAAGGCCTGTTTTTTCTTAGCAAATACATATGATAGTTTAGGAGATAAGGAAAGTACAATACAATATTATCTAAGATTTATTGAAATAAATCCATACGATTTCTGGGGGTACACTAATTTAGGGGCAACTTATGAGGAATTAGGAAAGTATGATTTGGCATTCAAGATGTTTAGCAAAGCTTTAGAACTGGATAGGCAAAATTATCTTGCTTTATTTAATATGGGAGTAATATATACAAAACTAAACATAATGGATAAGGCAGAGAAGTATTATATAAAGTCTATAAAAATAAATAAAGAATATTCTTACGCCTATTTGAATCTAGCTATTCTTTATAAAGATCGGAATGATATTGAATTAGGTATAGAGGTTTTATCAAAAGGAATTGAAAACAATAAAGAATGTGAGTTTCTTTATTATAATAGAAGCTGCTTTTTATCACGTATAGATAGAATAGATGAAGCAGCTGAAGATTTGATAAAGGCTGTGGAGCTTTATCCAGGTTTTATTAAATATATAAATGAAGATGATGAACTTGAAGTTACAAGAAATAGTAAATTATATATGGATTTTTGTGTCACAAGATAAAATCTATCTTGTGGCTTTTTTCTTGGATTTTATATCAATATTAGTTAATAGAAAAGATTAAGATACCTTTATTTATAAAGTTTTTAGAGTCTTTCAACAAATTTTTTCTCTCTTTTGTGTTAAAATAGAAACTATATTCCTATTTTGTAATAATTAATATAAAATAATTTTGTAGGAGGTTATATTATGAAGGAAGATAAATGGCCGTTAGATTTTTTATATTTAAACCACGAAAAGATTGTAAAGACCATACTTGTGTTTGGTATACTATTTATTCTTTTCTTTATTTCTTTTAATATAAACTCTAGGATAGTAATATACTTAATAAATATTATTGTTATAATGATATGTTTTGAACTTATGATAATTTTATATACAACTAATAAATTTGCAGATTCAAAGTTTTTACTATTTTCATATGTTATTTTCTTTATAATCGGATTGCTAAATGTCATGAATATAACTTTGCAAATATCTAGTGGCAGTATAGTTCAACAACATTATAATATTGTGTTGCAGAGTATGGATATATGCAGTTTGGCAGAAAGTATCTATATACATCTTGCTGTTAATACCATAAATAAGAAATACAGTCATAAGAAACTTATATTAATTCACTTATTTTCAATGATTATAATAATATTAGCCTTATATACGTTGACTAAAATTGGAGTTTTTAATAATAGTATTGAGTACATAACTCAAGGCATAAGCATAATAATCTTGATAGTTCCTATGATGAACATTAGAAGATTTAGTTATAAAAACAATAATGAATTCAACTTTTTTAGTATTTATGTGTATATTATGAGTTTTTCTTTTATTATTCACTTGTTGTATTTGATTTTAAATGTGCAGATTCTTCTCTTCTTATTTAATATAGGAAGATTAGGAGCGTACTTAGTTATGGGGGCTGGCTTATTAGATAAATTTTTAGACAAGCCTTATAAAACTATATTCAATGATATTTATTGGCACAATACGCAGCTAGAAGAGTTTAATAAAAGGATATATTTGAAGAATATGACTATGTCAAAGATAAGAGAAAGCATAGAAAGAAGAGAAAATGATTATAAAAAACTTTTTGCCGGAATGCCATTACCAATGGTGATTATTAATAACTCTACTAATAGAATAATGTTTGCAAATAATCAATTTATAAAGATGTTCAATATTGAGAATTTGAAGGATATTATAAATAAAAGTATAAAGTCTATTGTATATAAAAACGAAAGCACAGTTGTTTATAAAGATGATTGTATAAATTATGATGGGCTTAGTGAGATTAATGGGGAAATGGCATATTTTGAAATAAGACAATTTTATATAAATAATAATGAAGACGAATCAATTTTAATATTAAGTAATGTGACAGAAAAGGTAAAGTTCGAAACCATGAAGGAAAGCATCAACCAAAAGAGACTAGAAGAAAAGATGAGAAGAACATTCCTCTCAACTATCTCCCATGATTTGAAGACGCCAATAAATGTAATATATAGTGCAACGCAGCTTTATAAATATTTATTAGAAAATGATGATTTTGAAGTGATAAGAAAATATAATCTTATAAATAAAGATAATTGTATGACTCTGATTAGATTGGCTAACAACATAATTGATACATCAAAGATAGATTTTGATTATTTAAAGCCTCAAATGTCAAGATATAATATTGTAGATATAATAGAAGAAACAATACAGCATCTGGTAGAATATGCAAGAGATAAAAACCTTGAACTTATTTTTGATACAGAAGAAGAAGAGATTTTTGTACTTTGTGATAGAAACTTTATAGAAAGAATAATATTGAATCTAATATCTAATTCGATAAAATACTCTGATGAAGGTGAAATAAAAGTATATTTAAGATGTGATGACCTTTTAGTAGCCATTGAAGTTTCAGATCAGGGGAGAGGAATTAGCAGTGAATATATGAAGAGTGCTTTTGGAAAGTTTAATTCAAAAGATCGAAGTAAAATAGCAACAAATCAAAGTTCTGGACTGGGGTTATATGTAGTAAAGAATTTAGTGGAATTACAGGGTGGACAAGTTTTTATTGAAAGTGGCGAATATAAAGGAACAAAAGTTATAATAAAGTTTACAAGGGAGTTAGTTTAAGATGAATGATAGTTCTATTATAAAATCTAAAAATATTGTGCTTAAACTGTTTATTCCTTTACTCTTAATTATAATATTGGTGTACGAAAAGAATAGAGATTATATGTTCTTTCATCAATTTGTTGAAGTCCTATGTACGACTTTTGGAGCATGCCTTACTATGATGTCTGTAAATAGGTTTAATTTAAGAAGACGTAACCTATTTACTTATATAGGATTATGTTTTTCAGTTTTATGTATAGTAAATTTAGTACACATATTATCGTTTAATGATGGGAAAAAATATGAGGAAGTTCTAAGCTTTACTTTGCCAATGTGGCTTATAACTAGTTGGTTAGAGCATCTGGTGATAATTTTATCTCTATATTTCAATAAAAAATCTATAAGTTATCTTAAAGCGATTATATTATTTTTTGTCTGTGGTATAGCTGTTTTTACTTCTATTTTAATGATTTATTATTATACAAAATCCGATTCAATTGCATATCGTAGATTTATTTTTATAAACTTAAATTGGATGATAATCTTTATTATATTTATTTTTGTTTTTATAGGGATACTTAGAAGTAAGAATATAAGTTATGATAGTAAAAAATATATTCTTGTATACATGTCATTAGCAATTATGTATGAGAGTGTAGCTAAGATGACTTTCACAAGATATGATGATATTAACTACAATTTGATTTTAACTGTGCATATATTGAAGTATTTAGCTTATTACAGTCTGTTTGAAGGTATAAGTAAGTTTCTCATACAGGGAACTTATAGTGAAATGTATGATGAGCTTAAGCAGATGGAGAAAGATCAAAAGCATTATAGTAGCATATTAAAAAAGAGAATGGACTTAGAGATTGAACTTCAAAAAATGATGGAAATGAGTAAAAGTAAATATAATATATTAATTAACTCTATACCAGATTCTATATTGATTTTTGAACGGGAAAAAATTAATTTTATAAATTCTTCTGCAAAGAGTCTATTAGAATTTATTTGTGGAGATTACAAAAAAATCGAGAAACTTAAGTTTACTGAATTTATTGATTATATAGGTTCCTTAAGTAGCACTTATACGGCACTCGAGAAAAGTATTATGAACTTTTCTATTAATATCGATGGAAATATAAGATTATATGATTTATCTACTGAGTCTATTAATAGTAAAATATGCGTTGTTTTAATCAGAGATGTTACGGATATAGGAAAGATTAAAACCTTGAAAAGTGAGCTAGAGGGGTATATAAAAGACGATGAAATAAAAAGACAATTCTACACAAATATATCTCATGAATTAAGAACTCCTATAAATGTTATTTTTTCTGCATTACAGTTAAATGATTTATATCTATTAGAAAAAAATAAAAATGGATTAAGCAAAAATGGAGATAACATAAAAAGAAACTGCCTTAGGCTTATAAGAACTATAAATAATTTTATTGATACAAATAAGTTATCAGAAGGATATTTAACTCCAGACATGAGGATATATAACATAGTAGATTTAGTGGAAGATGTAGCTCAATCTACAGTAGAGTATATTGATAAGTTTAATATGAAGCTAACCTTCGATGTAGACGAAGAGGAGATATATGTGAAATGCGACAAAGAACTAATCGAAAGAGTTATATTGAATCTACTTTCTAATAGTGTAAAGTATGGCAAAGCAGGTGGATTTATATTTGTTTCGATAACCTGTGATAGTGATTTTGTGAATATATGTATTCTTAATGATTCTGATTCAATATCTGAAGAGGAGCGAGATTATATATTTGATAAGTTCTCTAAAAACCAATATTCACTTAATAGTAGAAAAGAAGGCAGTGGTTTAGGTCTTTTTATATCCAAAGCCTTAATAGAACTACAAGAAGGTGAGATTACATTAAATTCATTTAATTATGGAAACAGATTTGATATAAAATTTAAGAGAACCAAAGATCATATAGGAGATTATGAAGAATTTAGAAATGTTAATATAAATGAATTAAAAGAAAAGGTAGATATTGAATTTTCAGATATATATATTTGATAGCTTTAAATATCACAAACTTTTCACATGATTTTAAAATTCATATAGATGAACCACTTCATAATTGAATTTACATTTTCAAATTCTCCTCTCAGAACCCAGAGGAGTTTTGAAAATAGATTTCGGATTGAAGTGTTTCATCTTTATATGGATGTACCATTTAATAACACCTATATTTGAGGCCTCCTCTAGTAAATTAGAGGAGGTCTTCAATTTTTGGGATTTAAGTAATAGTCTTTTATTCATAAAAACTAGAATATAAGTTTATGGAATAGTTTGGTGATAACTTTCATATTATAAAAAAAGCGAAAAAAGGGGGATGCAATGAGTTTTTTTAAAGTAAATAATAAATTTAATATCGGAGATCTCTTAATAAGTATTTTAATTACATTAGGTGGAGGCTTAATAATAGGTTTTATTACTAATAATGCGGACAAACAGTATGTAAATCTTAATAAACCACTGTTTGCACCACCAGGCTGGGTGTTTCCAATAGTATGGTCTATACTCTATATTCTTATAGGGATTGCTGCCTATAGAATATACGAACTAAATAAGCAAGGAAAGAATACAAAAAATGCATTGGTTTATTATTCGATTCAGTTAATACTAAATTTTTTATGGCCAATAATATTTTTTAAACTACAATTATATGGAGTAGCTTTTATTGAATTAGTAGTATTATTGATCTTTATATTTATTACAAGTATAAAGTTTTTTAAGGTAGATAGAGTTGCAGGTTTTCTTATGTTACCTTACATACTGTGGAGTCTATATGCAAGTATATTAAATTTGTTTGTATGGATCATGAATGAGATGTGAAAAGATAATAAACATATGAGAAAAATAATAATTCGATAACAAATTACCGCTTTCATATATTAAATCTACTATAAAAAAAGCAAAAAAATAAAAAAATAGTAAAAGTTTCTATAAAGATAGTTGTTTTATTTGAGAAGATATGGTATATATTATATATGAATTAAAAATTGTTAATACTTTCTAAATAATTTAAATATTTGATTAATAATGTTTGAACATATTATTAGTACAACCATTAATGTAGTAAAAATCTGTTTTCAGATTATATATATAAAGTAAAAGGGGGTGAATCTATTCTAGTACGCAGAATGTATACTAGAATAGGAATTTAATGAAGAGAAAGTCGATAGCTTTATTAAGTACAATCTTAGCTGGAGCAGTGGTTCTAACTGGGTGTGGTACAAAGAAAGATGATACTAAGAAATCTAATGATGCTGCTAAAACTGTTAAGGCAAATGAGGTAAAGAAGGCTACAGAGGTAAGTAAGCTTCCACAGGTTGCTAAAGACAGAAAGGACACGCTTATAGTTGGTGGTGATGCGCCAAAAGGTAAGTTTAACCCACTATATTCAGATTCTGTTTATGATGGTTATATAACAGATTTGATATTTGAAGGATTAATAACAAATGATGCTGAAGGTAATCCAATACCTGCACTAGCTTCAAAGTGGGATATTTCTAATGATGGAAAAACATATACATTTACTTTAGTAGATGGTGCTAAGTTTTCAGATGGAACTGAAGTTACAGCTGATGATGTTGCTTTCACTTATACTGCATTCTGTGATCCAAAGTATGATGGTCCAAGAGTTGATGCGGTTGAAAAGCTTCAAGGGTATAAAGAGTATAAAGAGGGAACAGCAACTTCGGTATCGGGTATAAAGGTTATAGATAAAAAGACAGTATCCTTCACTTTAACACAAGTTAAAGGACCTGGAATATATGATTTTGCATATGGCATACTACCAAAGGCTGTTTACAACTTTGAAAAAGGTAATATGCAAAAAATTAAAGATAGCTTCTTAAAGCCTGTTGGAGCAGGAGAGTTTAAGTTTGTAGAGTTCAAGCAAGGTGAATCTGTTACTCTTGAAAAGAATGACAAGTTCTATAAAGGTGCACCTAAGATAGCTAAGATTATCTACAAGGTTACTAACGACAAGACAAATGTTCAAGAATTATCTGCAGGTCAAGTTGATGTAAACAGAATTACAGCTAACGCTAATACTGTAAAGATGGTTCAATCAGCGGGCTTCTTAGATCAACAAATATTCACAGCTAACAACTACAACTATATAGGGTTAAATACAAGATTACCTATGTTCTCAGATAAAAAGGTTCGTCAAGCTCTTATGTATGGTTTAAGAAGAGATGAATTCGTTCAATCTTACTATCAAGGATATGGTACTGTTGCAAATACTCATAATGCACCAACTTCATGGGTAGATCCAACAGGCTTAAATGAATACAAGTATGATGTAGACAAGGCTAATAAATTATTAGACGAAGCTGGTTGGAAGATGAATGATAGTACAAAGATAAGAGAAAAAGATGGAAAGCCATTTGAAATACATTGGCTAGCTACATCTGATAATAAGATGATGGAATCACTTATTCCTATAGTTAAAGAGGATTGGAAGAAGCTTGGAATAAATGTTATAACTGATATGTTAGACTTTAATACAGTATCAGAAAAGGTTTATGACAAACAGGACTTCCAGATGTATGCAATGGGATGGTCTCTTTCAGTAGATCCAGATCCATCAGGAATTTTTGCTAAGTCACAAGATACTTTAGGTGGATATAACTCAGTTGGATGGCATCCAGATAAATCAGAGGAGTTAATAGCTAAAGGATTAGGTACTACAAAGCAAGACGAAAGAAAGGCTGCTTATCAAGAGTGGACTAAGCTTATAAATGATGAAGTTCCTTATCTTTTCATAGTTAATCCTAAACAAGTTTGGGGTGTAAGCTCAAGAGTTAAAGGAATGGAAATATCAGCATTTAGAGATTGGACTTATGACGCTTACAAAGCAGAGTTAGTAGATCCAACTGCTAAATAATAAGTGAAGAGGAGCAAATGCTCCTCTTTTTACTGTTCAAAATAAATTAATTATTTTAACGTTTAATTATTTTTAATGTATGATAAAATAATAATATGTGGTTTCCATAAATTTCTATAAAGATTACGCGTATTATAAATTAAGGTTATGTTTAAGAATGTTGTTGAAATTAATTGATAAGCTCATTAAAGCATTGGATGAATAACCATTTAATTTCAACATGGTAATTTAATAGCACTTAAATAAAATTATATAAGGAGTTGGTAAGATGTTAATAAAGAATGGTAAGATTTTCACTATGGCTGGACAAGCTTTAGAATGTGGAAGCATCCTTATAAAGGATGGGAAAATAGTAGAGGTTGGGGAAAATATAGATGCTTTAGAAGAAGAAGTGATTGATGCTAAAGGTGGTTATGTAATCCCAGGTATGATTGATGCACATACACATATTGGAGGAGAAGAGGAAAATATGGGTTTCGAAGGTCGTGATATCAACGAAATGACTGATCCGATAACTCCTCATCTAAGAGCTCTAGACGGTGTAAATCCAGTAGATGGAGCTTTTAGAAAAGCAGTTAAAGCTGGAGTAACTTCTGTTCTTACTGGACCAGGAAGCGCTAACGTAATAGGTGGACAGTTTTTGGCTATGAAAACTCATGGCAATTGTATTGATGAGATGATAATTAAAGAACCTGTAGCGATGAAGATTGCTTTTGGTGAGAATCCTAAAAGAGTATATAATTCAAAAGGAAAAGCACCGATGACAAGGATGGCTACAGCTGCTTTACTTAGACAGACTCTTACTGAAACCAAAAACTATATTGGAAAGAAGAAAAAGGCTGAAGAAAAAGGAGACTTTTTTGAAATAAATTTAAAATATGAGTCGTTAGTGCCTGTAATAGAAGGCAAGATTCCTCTTAAGGCCCATGCTCACAGAGCTGATGATATACTGACTGCTCTAAGAATTGCTAAAGAATTTAATGTTCCCATAACTTTGGATCATTGTACAGAAGGGCATTTGATTGTAGATCAAATTAAAAACTCAGGGGTTTCCGCATTGGTTGGTCCAACTATGACTTTTAGTACAAAGATAGAATTGACAAACAAAAGTTTTAAGACACCTGCAGAGCTTACAAAAGCAGGTGTAAAGGTAGCTATTATAACTGACCATCCAGTTATACAAATAGAACATTTACCTCTTTGTGCAGCCTTTGCTATGAAAGCAGGGTTAACCTTCGAGGAAGCTTTAAGTACAATTACTATAAATGCAGCAGAAATAGCAGGCATAGCGGATAGAGTAGGTAGCTTAGAACCTGGTAAAGATGCTGATATAGTTATATTAGACGGAAGTCCTTTCGAAGTTGCTACAACAACTCTATATACAATAGTTGATGGTAAGGTTGTTTTTAGTAAATATGAATAATGGTTTAATTTATCGTTAAAATAGTATATAATTAATATAGCTTCTCTTAAGTGGGAGGCTATATTTTTTGTTTTTTAAGAAGCTATAATTTTAAAATTAACAATTATATATCTATATAAAAAACTTAGTAGAACATTGAACTTCCTAAAAAAACATAGGTTGTTTTCTTAGAAAGGATTTTGATTATGGGAAAAGCTTTATTCGTTACAGAAAAACCATCTGTGGCAATGGAATTTATAAAATTACTAAAGGTTAATGGAAGAAAAGGTGATGGATACGTAGAAGGCCAGGATTCTATTTTTACCTGGTGTGTTGGACATATGGTTACAATGTGTTATCCAGAAGCATATGATATTAGATTTAAAAGATGGAATCTAGGAGAGCTACCTTTTTTACCAAAGGAATATAAGTATGATGTCATACCAAATGTAAAAAAGCAATTTGATACAGTATCTTCACTTTTAAACAGAGATGATGTTGATGTAGTTTATGTATGTACTGACTCAGGAAGAGAAGGGGAATATATATATAGATTGGTTGATCAAATGGCTGGTGCACCTAGTAAAACAAAAAAAAGAGTATGGATAGATTCACAAACTGAAGAAGAGATAAGAAGAGGAATTAAAGAGGCAAAGCCCCTTGAAGAATATGATTCACTAGCTGCTTCGGCATATCTTAGAGCAAAGGAAGATTTTCTTTTAGGAATAAATTTTTCAAGATTGCTTACTTTGGTTTATGGTAGAAAGGTTTCAGAAGTTTTGTCAGAGGAAAAGGTAGTCATAGCAGTAGGAAGAGTAATGAGCTGTGTATTAGGTATAGTAGTAAATCGAGAGAGAGAAATAAGAAACTTTACTAAAACCAGTTTTTACAAAGTCAGCGTAGATCTTGCGAAAGAAGAAAAAAGTTTTGATGCTGAGTGGAAAACTGTTGAAGGTTCCAAGTATTATGAATCACCACTTTTGTATAATGATAGTGGATTCAAGACTAGAAAAACTGCAGAAGAACTTGTGGAGATGCTAAAACCAGCAGACTTAGCTTTGATTGATGAAGTTAAAAAAACTAAAGAAACTAAATATGCACCACTACTATTTAACTTAGCAGAACTACAAAACGAGTGTACGAAAAAATTTAAGATAAGTCCAGATGAAACTTTAGGAGTAGTTCAAAAATTATATGAAAAGAAGATGCTTACATACCCGAGAACTGATGCAAGAGTTATATCAACAGCAGTAGCTAAAGAAATATCAAAGACAATAAGTAAGCTTACTAAATTTGCTTATAATCCTGGTATTGCAGAAAATGCTGTTAAGATAATGAAGAACAATTGGACTAAGGACATTGCAAAAAGTAAGTATGTAGATGATTCAAAGATAACAGATCACTATGCCATTATTCCAACAGGTGAAGGCGAAGGAGCTATAAGAACTTTAGGCAAGCTTGAGCGTGAGATATACGAACTAGTAGTTACCAGATTTTTAAGCATATTTTTTCCTCCAGCAAAATATTCTAAGGTTTCAATAACAGCAGATATATTGGGGGAAAAGTTTTTTAAGAGTATTAAGGTTTGTATAGAAAAAGGATACTTAGAAATACTGAAAAGTGATAACAAGGAAGAAGAAGAAAATTCTTTTGTGTGGATTAATGAATTAAGAAAAGGCAGTAAACTTAAAATTGGTGAGTTTTCTATAAAAGAAGGAGAAACAAGTCCTCCAAAACGATATACGTCAGGTTCTATGATAATTGCTATGGAGAATGCGGGTAAACTAATAGAGGATGATGAATTAAGAGAGCAGATAAAAGGTTCTGGTATAGGAACTTCAGCCACTAGAGCAGAGATAATAAAGAAACTCATAAATATAAATTATCTCATGGTAAATTCTAAGACTCAAATACTTACGCCAACAATAAAGGGTGAAATGATATATGAAGTTATAAGCTCATCTATACCTTCTTTACTTAATCCAATCCTCACTGCAAGCTGGGAAAAGGGATTGAAGATGGTATATGAGAAAGAGATTGAACCATCGAATTTTATGGGTAAACTAGAAGATTATACAAAGAACAATATATTTAGAGTAAAGAAACAAAGCAATTTAAATCTAATATATAAAAAACTAATGGACGTTAAAAATACATATGGTTTAGCAGAAACTAAATAAAGTAAATAAATCCTATGATAAATTCAAAGTGGCTCTATTTCATATAGAGGATTTGAAGATATCATAGGATTTATATTTTTTATGCTGTTAAAGCTGTGTTGAAATTAATTCGTTAATCATCCTACGCTTTAATGAGCTTACGCAAAGAATTAATATGATTTTCTCATATTTCATGGCTAAAACTGTAAACTCACTACGTTCGAACAGTACAGTTTATTAACGCCATTCCATCTGAGAAAATCATTTAATTCTAATAACTCGCTCATATAGCGTCTCCTGTATAACCAATTAATTTCAACAATATTCTTAAGTAAAGGAAAAAAGGTTGAATATAATTAATTACTTATGAAAATGCAATATGCCACTAAGTATATTATATATGAACGGTGCAAGAAAAACTGTCATGAGTCCTGCAAGGCCAATTGAAAGAGAACTCATAGCACCTTCGGTTTCTCCAATTTCTAATGCTTTAGAGGTTCCAACTGCGTGAGAGGCAGTACCTAAGGAGACACCAACTGCAACCTTATGCTTTATTCCAAAGATTTTGCATATCAATGGGCCTATCATAGCACCAATTATGCCTGTAATAACAATGGCAACTACTGTAATAGGTACAATGCCATGAAGTTCATTGCTTATCTCCATACCGATAGGAGTTGTGACAGCCTTAGGGGCTAAGGATTTTATTATTACTGGATCTAATTTGAAAGCATAAGATAATAAAATTATGCTGACTATTCCAATAGCACTTCCTACGAATATACCTATAAATATAGGAAGGCCATAAGCTTTTAGAAGCTTGATTTGTTTGTAAAGTGGTACAGCCAAAATTACTGTAGCTGGTCCTAAAAACATATTTATAAATTGTCCACCTTGATTATAGGTTTTAAAATCAATCTTAAAAATCAGCAAAAATCCTATTACTAATGCGATAGCTATTAAAAGTGGATTGAATAAAGGGAACTTTGTTCGTTTGTATAAAAGTAGACCTATTTCAAAAGCTATAAGAGATAAAACTATACCAAATAGAGCATTACTAGTAAATATATTCATAACTAAACTCCTTAATTAGTTTTCATAATTTTTGTCACAAGCTGAATTACGAAACCTGTAACAGCTATCATAATTATTGTACTTAGTATACAAACAATCAATATTCTTCCCCAAGAGCTTTTTAGAACATCCATTGAAGTTAGTAACCCTACTCCAGCTGGAATGAAGAAAAAAGACAAGTGATCTAGAAAGAAGTTAGAGATGGTTTCTATGTATGAAAGTTTAATGACTTTTGTTAATAGTAAAACTAATAATAAAAGCATTCCGATTATATTACCAGGGATAGGAAGGTTAAAGGTTTTTGAGATAAACTCCCCTATAAAAAATATTACTAGAATAATAAGTAGTTCTCTAAATAATTTCATATACTACACCTCCTTAAACACACTATTATAATTTAGCATCTTTTTAGAGGAAGGTAAACTGTAGAATGGGGCTCAATAGAACATGGTAAACAATTTCATTTGCCATTAAAGATAAATACAGATACAATTTGTATACTTACTCTTGAATACTTTGAAAATCAGCTTGATAATGAAAAAAAGACAAGAAATCTTGTCTTTTAATAAACTTAAGAAATTTCTTCAAGCTTTTGCTTGATTATCTCTTTATTTAAATTGCTTAAAAAGGATTCTTCTAGTGAAAAAGCCTTATTCAAAAGCTCAATTGCTGCTTCTTTATTTCCTTCTTCAGCGAGGATTAAACCTGAATAGTAATAAGGCTCTGAAAAATTAACATAATCATCTATTAAAGGAGTAAATATTTCTTTAGCTTTTTCAAGGTTTCCAAGTCTATAATATATTTCTCCTAGATTTGCTTTTATAATAGAACTGCTGTTATATTTGATTAACGCTGACTCATTAAATTCTAATGCTTCATCCAGATCGCCTTTATTGATTAAAAAATACCCAAGTGTTTCGAAAACTGTAGAAGTTTTATGAGTTGTTGATAGATCTTCTAGAGTTTTTATAGCAGAGTCAACATCATTCTTTTTCCAATAAATTAACGCTTCTGCCATCTTAATATTTTGTAAATCCTTTTCTTTGAATTGTCTCTCAGAGGTTATTTTATTAAAAGTTCTAGCTGCTTCACCTACATCACCATGTTTTAGTTCTAAAAAAACATAGTTTGCAATTATTTTTGCTTTTGATACCTTTGATAATGCTGCTTTCTTATACCAATTTATAGCTTTTGGATACTGATAACTACGGTAAGCTCTATTTGCCATAAAAGCAGATAACATATCACGGTTTGTTATACCTTTATATATAATATATATCCAAAATAAAATACTTCCTATTGCAGGATTTACAAAAAACATAATTCCTAGTATTATGACTATTAAGATTAAATCCTTAGGAAAACTTCTGTTAACATTTCCACCCATAATAATTCCCCCATAAAAATAGTAATATGATAATTATACTATTTTTTTGGGGGAATACAAACAATCAATACTTAACTCTAACAATATTTTCTATTATTGATACTATTTTGTACATTATATAAGCAATAACTGAAAGGATTATTATACTCATCATGACCATATCTAATTGAGATATTTGACCACCATATACTATTAGGAAACCCAAACCATCCTTAGCAACTAAGAATTCTCCCATGATAACACCTACCCAAGAAAGACCTACGTTTATTTTTAAAGCAGATATCATTGTAGGAATAGATGCAGGCATTATTAGATGGGTTAGCATTTGAACTTTATTTGCACCAAAGGTCTTCATTAATTTTATCTTTTCTTCATCTACTTCCTGGAAGCCAGAAAAAACACTCATTATAGTTACAACTATAGAAATAAGGAGAGCTATTACTATAATAGCAGTAATCCCATTTCCTACCCAAAATATTATTATAGGGGCAAGGGCTACTTTAGGCAATGCATTAAGAACTACAAGATAAGGTTCCATAACCTTTGAAGCAAAGTCACTCCACCATAACGCAATGGCTATAATGGTCCCAAGAACTGTACCTAAAACAAAACCTAAAATAGTTTCGTAGCAGGTAACAAGTATATGCTTTATAAGAGTACCTTCACCGTAAAATTGCATTATTGATTTTACAACTCTAGAGGGGGTTGAAGTTAGGAAGGGATCAATCCATTTTAAATCCCCTGCAATCTCCCATAGAGCTAAGAAGATTACTAAAACTAACACTCGTACAACACCAAGTTTTACTTTATCTAGTCTTATTTTTTTAAGATATAATTCGTGCTCTTGTTCTTTATTCATCATTTAAATCTAACTCCTTCCATGTAATATTGAAGTACTCTCTAAATTGCTGCTCATCACGCCTTTGAAGAGGAGTAAGATTCTCGTTAAAGTCAAGAATTAATTCTCTTTTTACCACAGAAGGTCTTTTTGACAATATAACTATTTTTGAAGATGTAGATATTGCTTCTGAAATATCGTGAGTGACCATTATTGCGGTTTTATTTTCTTTTTTTATTATTTGGAAGATTTCATCGCATACCTTTAGTCTTGTTTGATAATCTAAGGCAGAAAAGGGTTCATCCAGTAATAAAATTTCTGGTTCTAAGGCAAGAGTTCTAATTAACGCAGCTCTTTGTCTCATACCGCCAGAAAGTTGACTTGGATAGCTTTTTTTGAATTTAGATAGACCATACTGGGATAATAATAAATCAACTTTTTCAATATTTTCTTTGTTAAGAAGCTTCTTTATCTTTAAACCAAGGGTAACATTATCCCAAAGTGTAAGCCATTCGAATAAGTGATCTTTTTGAAACATATACCCAACCATATCTTGATTGGATTCAGAGCTAGTACCATTAAATAATATTTCTCCAGAAGAGGGCTTTAGCAAACCAGAAATTATATTTAGAAGAGTAGATTTACCGCAGCCAGAAGGACCAATAACACTTACAAAGTCACCTTTTTCTATATTGATATTTATATTATTTAGTGCTTCTATAACTGATTCAGGAGTATGAAAATTCATATAGATATTTTTTATCTCAAGAAGTGCCATATTTTCACCACCTATTAAAAATTTGTCACGGATATACTGATGTATTCTTCACAAGCTTATATGCTTTTCAATACATCTCGTAGATCTTGGAAGATATAGAAAAGATATAAAAATGAAGTAATATACATCTTGAAGCATAAAATCCGTGACAATAAAAATTAAATACTATTTTGATAAATCTTTTAATGCTTTTTCTCCAAAGGAGTTATCAATTATCTTATCGAATGCTGGTCTTGAAGGGATTAAACTAGCTTGATAAGATTGAATTATATCCATTAATCTATTGTAGTCTTCCTCTTTCATTGTAGGAACTTTAGCAAAAGCATCAATAGATCTATAATTTTTTACAACGTTAGTTAGTATATCTTGGTCTGTTCCAGGGAAGAAGGATATGATTGATTTAGCAACATCAGCGTCACTATTCTTTTGCACCCATTGTTGGCCTTTAACTATAGCACGTGTAAATTTCTCGATTATATCAGGATTCTTTTCTATATATGATTTAGTTGCGTAGAAGCAAGTGTAAGGTAATGTTCCAGCTGATGCTCCAACAGAAGCAACTATACTACCAGCTTTTTCTTTTTCAAGCATAGAACCTGTAGGCTCGAAGAGGGCAACATAATCGCCTGTTCCACCTTTGAAGGCACCGCCAGTTGCAGTGTAAGCTATATTAGTTATAACATTGACGTCTTTACCAGGTTGCAGACCATGGTTTCTTAAAACATACTCTAAAGCCATTTCAGGAACACCACCAGGACGACCACCTACGATAGTCTTGCCTTTGACAGATTCCCAAGTAAAGTTTTTATCCTCAGTTCTTCCAACTAAGAAAGAACCATCTTTTTGAGTTAATTGAGCAAATACTATTGGGTAGTCCTCTCTTTTTTGATTATAGATGTATATAACTTGTTCAGGTCCACTAAAACCTATATCAACGCTTTTGGATAATACTTGCTGCATAGTCTTGTCTGCAACCCGTGCAGAAACACAAACGGCAGAGACCCTGTGATTTCAAGGGCTTCTGCCATTTATATTTCTAGTTTTTATTTTTATATTTCAGTGAAATTAGAATAATTCCTGAAATAAATGTTAGAACAAGAAAAGTTGTTTGAAGAGTTGAATTTCTCTTTACCCAAGGAGAATCTACTAATGCAACTATTACTAATGGAATTAAATATAGTAGATATGATGACTTTCTATCTCTTATAGAAATATATATGAAAAGTATTGCTAATAGTATTGATAATATTAAACCAGGTATAAAGTAATCTCTATGTTGTATGATTATCACCTCATTGATAAATATATAATTAAAATAACTAGTGGCTTTCTTAGCTGAAAATTAAATTAGTTCATCTAGTTAATAATTATATGTCAATAAATTAGTATTAAACATAAGTTTTAAAAAAAATATATGTTTTCTTTATGAGGACTTCATCCTAGATTTTTTAGAGGATACAAAAGATATTATTACAATAAATTGAGAATATGCAACACCTTCTGCAATTGAATAGTAAATGCCAGCAATGTGAGATTCACTGGCTCCTCCAAGGACACCCACAAATATGAAAAAGGTTAAGAAAATAGCCGTGATTCTTCGTGTATTACTTTTATCAAGCCAGTGATCAAACTTTAATTTAGAGCAAATAAAAAATAATATTGATGCGAAAATACCAATTAAAACCATGGTGTTAAGTATATGGTTCATATAGATGCTCCTTTCAAGTAATAGAAATTTAATGTCTAAAGATAATCAATAATTAATTATCTTTGTGATTGTCTTTTATAGCGTCAGCAAGAATTAAGGTACATACTACAATAACAGCACATAGTATTGATATAGCACTAACAATAAGTCCAGCACTGTCTCTAACATCAGCTTCAAAATTTGTAGATATATAATTAACAGACAAAAAAATTAGAAGACCTATAAAGACATAGGTAGCATATTTTTTCATTTAAAAACCCTCCTAATAGTACTAGTACTTTTTTCATTTATTACTCCTTGTGCATGAGATATTTGAATGAATTAGATTTGGTGTGTAAAATTGTTAGAAAAATAGAGCGGCTAATTCGTAAGTTCCAATCCATAAAGTTTATTGCTTTGTTTATCACAGATTAAAAGGAAAAAACCATTTGAAGCTTTTGGCTTGAGATAATATAGATTTCCTTTAGTTGTTGGAACAGGGTATTTCAAGAATAAATCATTATTCTTAGTGCCATTACTGGTTACCCACTTGTTTATTATCTTTACTCGGTCATTTATTAAATCTATATCAGATTGAGTATTTATTTCTTTCCATATAGACATATTTACTAACTTTTTGAAGTTCTTGTCACTGTATTCACATATAGTATATATTTCTCCATCTCCAGTAGGACCACTTTCATAAAAGGGCTTCATCTCTTTTGCAGGAGTAGGAACTTTTATCCCGAAGTTGATATACCATAAGCCATGTTCAGTAGTCGTGGTTTCAACGGCCTTTTTCCCTAGAAAGACTCCAGAAATTATTACTATAATAAGAATAAGTTTGGGTATCGTTAACAGCTTTTTTGTTCTCATAAAACCTCACTTATAATAAAAGTATTGTTATTTATTTTTAATATTAAAATAAATTTTTTTGAATTATCATTTGTGATTCTTTGAAGCACTAAGTAGATCTACAACATGTTCTCAAAGCAATACATGGTTAGGCCACCTGAAGAGTTAGTGTTTATTATCATAAGTAGATAGGATGGTTTCTTTTCTATTAGTTTATATTTAAGTGTGGAATTATTATATGCAACTAGGTCTGTAAGTTCATTTAGAGCATTTTTATCTTTTATAGATTTAGCGAAATCGTTATATCTATCAAGTGCTAGACTATCAAAAGATGAGAAGGTTAAATTGCTATTTAAGTTATTTAACATTTCTTTTGAATATACCAACTTAGTGAGCTTTAAGCCATCACTAGGAAATCCACCTATTTCATTTGATAGCACAGTTGCTTCCTTTGTATTAGGTAAATGGGCACTCCAGTTGATATTAATTAATGTTACTGGATCTAATGATTTATTAAACCTGCTTATCATTGATTTTATGATTAGAAATGATGAAATAATCACTATAAAAATTATAGCGGTTAAAGTTATAAGTATCTTTTTTCTTTTAATATTCATATAAGCCTCCGCTGTATTTGATTGAGATATTTATAGTAAATAAAGTATAATAGTATTAATTCAAGCCAATGGTCAAATTTTAGTTTTGAGCAAATGAAGTATAATATGAATGTGAAAATGGTAATTGAAATTATAGATGCAAGTATATGGTTCATATAGATCCTCCTTTTATGTGGTAGGAATTGAATGTTCAAATATAATCAACAGTTAATTACCTTTGTGATTTCCTTTTATTGCATGAGCAAGAATTAGTGTACAGATAACAATTACAGCACATAACATTGAGATAGCACTAGCAACAACTCCAAAATCATTTCCAAAGTTCAAAGAAACAAAATCTACAACCATGAAAACTAGAAGACCTATAAAAACATAAAGAGCATACTTCATTTACAAATCCTCCTAATTTATATTAAGAAATGAATTATTTATTTTGTCTTTCATAAATAGCCCAGAAGTCCATGAGTCCACGAACTACAATTTTATTATGTTGTTTATCATCCTTTAGCTCTCTTACCCAGGTAGGGGAAAAATAATTCTCAATAACGCCATCATGCTTTTTTACAGTTCCAATAGTCTTTCCCATATTCTTATCGCCATCAGTAAGAGTTTTACTATACACATAAACGCTATCTTCAAATAATATATTACCGTTAGAGGTATACTGATATTTATCAAGATATACCATTGTATATACAAAATTTGAAACTATGTATAACACAATTAATAAAGGAATTGCCAAGAAGAATTTTTTTCTTTTCATTTTATTGCACCTATCTTTTATATAGTAGTTGATGAAATATAGTATAAGTATATTAGTTTTTTACATAAATTCTTAACAAAAAAGGAGAAAGGAGTAGTATAAAAATGAGCCATAAAATAGCTAGAATTGAGTAAGTTTGTGGATTGAATGCTTTTATTATTTCACTTCTAAGAAATAACGGAAAACATGCACCTACTATAATTAATAGACGATATCGTCCTATTATGTAATACTCAGTTTTGCACTCATCACATCTTATATTTCTAAAGCCGCTCATTATTGATATAAATACTTTAAGCCAGCTAATTTTATTACTGCATTTTTCACACTTTTGAATGAACATAAAATTAAAATCTCCTCTGTTTATAAAATAATTTAAAGCAAGTTATTTCTTTATATGATATCTAAAAATAAAAGGAGTTATAAGTATTAATACTAAAATATACGTTATTATTATAAGTAAGTAGTACAGTATATTAGTTTGTATATGCTTTATTATAGGCAATTGAAGCATAGGTAGAGCACCAATAAGTATTGCGAAAAATATACGAGAAGTCATGTTAATGTAATGCTTAGTCTTACAGTGGGCGCATTTTATTGATTTGCTATAGCCTTCAGTCCAAACTGACTTAATTACACATTTCCACGTAAACTCCTTAGAGCAGTTTTTGCATTTCTGAATAAACATTTACTAAATTCTCCTTATTTATCTTATATTTTAGGCTTACTTCAGTGCTTCAATATCCCCACTTTGAATTGCAGCTATGTTAGTTTGAATCTTTTCATAGCTCCAGTCCCACCATTTTAGATTAAGAAGGTCTTCTATAATTGTAGCCTAAATCATAATTTTATTATCTTTTAAATGGTTCTTTGATATAGGTATCCCAGATTAAAGTTTAAGTTATACAAGGTAGTTTCTGGCATATGCTAACGAACAAATCTCATCCTTTTTCGAATTAAGTTCGATAAAGATATTTTTAATATCTGAAATAAGTTCAT
>NZ_JAENHN010000019.1 GCF_016595795.1 Clostridium yunnanense | reverse complement strand
TCCTTCGGTAGCGAAATGAACTTATTTAATACTATATTCTATTTAACACCGCTTATATTTACCGGTGTAGCAAATGCGGTAGCATTTAAGACAGGATTATTTAACATAGGTGGAGAAGGTCAGTTTGTAGTAGGTATGCTAGCAGCAGCTTTAGTTGGAGTAATACCAGGACTTCCTGCAATCATACATCTTCCACTAGTTTTAATAGCAGGTATAGCAGCTGGTGGTCTATGGGCTGCAGTGCCAGGATACCTTAAAGCAAAGATGGGAACAAATGAAGTTATAAACTCAATCATGATGAACTATATAGCAATGTATGTTGCAAACTTTATAATTCTTAGAACTGCTTTTGGAGTTCAAGGAAAATCAGCATCACCACTAATAGAGCAAAGTGCTAGAATTGGTAGATTCATGTCAAACTATCAAGCAAACTATGGTGTGTTTATAGGAATAGCAGTAGCAATATTTGTTACATGGCTTTTATGGAAGACTACAACAGGATATGAGCTTAGAGCTGTTGGTTTAAACCCACAGGGAGCAGAATA
>NZ_JAENHN010000018.1 GCF_016595795.1 Clostridium yunnanense | reverse complement strand
TTGCCAAGGTGAAGGTCGCGGGTTCGAGTCCCGTCTTCCGCTCCAAATATGCGGGTATCGTATATCGGTAATACTCCAGCCTTCCAAGCTGAAAAGGTGGGTTCGACTCCCACTACCCGCTCCATACTAAAGACAACTTATAACTTAAGTTGTCTTTTTATATTATAAGCTCCTATAGCTCAGCTGGATAGAGTGGTGGACTTCGAATCCATAGGTCGCAGGTTCGAACCCTGTTGGGAGCACCAAAAGCGTTGAAATAGCTAGGTTTCAGAAAGTTGAAGCCTAGCTATTTTTTGTTTTATAGTTTTTTGCTTAGAAAAATAGCAAATAAGATCTATTTGATGCAAGATAGATGAATTATTAGTTAGATTTAAATTCTAACTATTACAAGTGAAAGATTTTTGAAAATACATACAATAAAACATACAACAATATAAATTTTGATAATTTACCATAAAAAGTTTAATTTTATACTAATAAAACTAAAATGTTATACGATAATTAAATTGGAAGTTTAATTTAAAGAGTTTAACTTGGGAATCTTTATAGAGGGTTCCTTTACGAAAATTCAATTTAACTTGCTCGAAAATCCTGACATCTGAGTATTTTCGGCCATAAATAAATTAATATTTGAAGTTGGAACTCTATTTTATATTGAGGAGATGGGAGAGAATTATGGATATAGGAATAATTATCGGTATTGTGATAGGATTTGGTTCGTTAATTTTTGCTTTTATTGAAGAAGGTGGAAGTCCTTTAATGCTTGTGGCCTTTTCAGCAGCTGTGATAGTGTTTGGTGGAACTATAGGTGCGGTAGCGATATCTTTTCCAACAAGTAAATTAAAGAATATAGGAAAGATAGTAAAAGTTGCATTTACAAATAGAAAAGTTAATACAAAAGAACAAATAGAATTTTTTAAAGAACTATCAACTAAGACAAGAAAGAATGGATTATTGAGTATAGAAGGAGATCTATCCAACAATGAAATGGATCCATTTATAAAAAAAGGGCTTCAAATGGTTGTTGATGGTGTTGAACCTAGCACTATAAAAGGAATATTGGAAACAAAGTTAGAACAGATGTCAGAGCGTCATCATGATGGGGCTGGTATATTCGATGCAGCAGGCGGATTTTCGCCAACAATGGGGATAATAGGTACTGTTATGGGACTAGTACAGGTTCTTAGTAATTTAGATGAGCCTAGTACACTTGGACCTAAGATAGCAGTAGCTTTCATAGCAACATTATATGGAGTAGGTACAGCAAATTTACTTTGGCTTCCTTTAGCCAACAAGCTAAAAGCTCTTGATAAAGAGGAAATACTAGAAAAAGAAATGTCAATTGAAGCTATTATGCTTATTCAAGAAGGTGCAAATCCTAATACTTTAGTGGCCAAGCTAGAGGGATTTTTGACTGACAAAGAAGTAGCAGAATTAAATTCAAATAATGCTAATGATTAGAGAGGTATTATTTTATGAAAAAAAAGAGAGTAGAAAAGGAAAACAATGAACGATGGTTATTAACATATTCTGACTTGATAACTCTTCTTATGATATTCTTTGTAGTAATGTATGCCTCAAGTACTGTAGATGCGAAAAAGTATTCTCAAATTGCCCAATCTTTGAATTTAGCTATTGGGGGAGGAAAGAGTATTATAGGTACTTCTGATAATGCTAGTATTGATGCAAGTAAAATTACAGTGGAAGATGAGCTGATTAAGCAGGCGGCAGAAAGTGAAGCTAATAAGAAGGTAGAAGAACAGAAGTTAGAGAAGGTAAAAGAAGAATTAGATAAGATGATTGCTGGGTCAGATCTTAAAGGAAGCATTACAACTAGCCTTCAAGAGAGAGGACTTGTAATTAGCTTTAATGATACAGTATTCTTTGATAGTAGTAAGGCTGATGTTAAAACTGATAATCAGAAAAAACTTATTTCCTTAGCAGGAATACTTAATAAGATTGATAATTATATAAGAGTAGAGGGACATACTGATAATGTTCCAATAAACACTACATATTTTCATTCTAATTGGCAGTTATCTTCCGTTAGAGCTGCTAATGTGGTAGAGTTTTTAGTAACTAGAGGTGGAATATCTGCTGATAGATTATCTTCTGTTGGCTACGGAGAATATAGACCGGTGGCATCAAATGATACAGAAGAAGGTAAAAGCAAAAATAGAAGGGTAGATATACTTCTATTGAATACTAATTTAAATGCTTCTGAGACTAAAAAGTAAGGTTTTATTAAAGCAATGTGATTAAAATTAATTGGTTATTCATAGGATGTCTTAATGAGCTTACCCAAACAGTTAATATGGAATCTCCTGTATAACCAATTAATCTCAACAATAATATTAAACATAACAAAAAGTAAAATATATTATAGCATCAGTGATTATTGGGATAATATTGTTAATGATATTAGCTTAAGAATTACTGATGCTATTTTACTGTCTAATTAATAACGCATGAAGTCAAAGTCTTTACAAGGTATAATGGAAAGTGTTTGTTTTTTCGTAGGAAAGTATAATGTTTTAAATATTTAGTTTAGAAGTAGAAGATAAACTATACTTAGTAAGTTGACTTTTATTATTAATTGAAATACTATATTAAATGGATGGTAAACGTTAAAATAATTTTATTAATACAAATAATCTGCTTTAATCACATATCCTATTGTTTGATTAATAATCTATATAGTGTTATTTTATAATCTATATGAATAAATTACGGGGGAGGATTACTACACAAATATGGATAGATTTAAGAAATTTCTTAATTACTATGGACCATACAAGAAGCTTTTTTTTGCAGATATGGTCTGTGCATTGATATTATCTGGGATAGATCTTGTATTTCCAATGATAGTAAGATATTTAACTAACAACGTGTATATATTGGAAGATAAGAATACAATAATTAAGTATGTAATTTATGCAGGTTTAGCATTATTATGTATGTATATTGTAAGATACTTTTGCCAGTATTTTATAACTTCTTGGGGCCATATAATGGGGGCTAAGATGGAATCTAATATGAGAAAGGATTTGTTTGATCATCTTCAAAAACTATCGTTCTCTTATTATGATAATAATAATACAGGTACATTACAATCAAGAATAGTAAATGATCTTTTTGATATTTCTGAGCTAGCGCATCATGGTCCAGAAGATATATTTATATCTATACTTAAGTTAACAGGTTCATTCATAATACTTATGAATATAAATGTTAAGATAACTTTAATACTTTTCTTTATAACCTTGGTTATGTTATATTTCTCAATATTTTATAACAAGCATATGAATAGAGTATTTATGAAAAATAGAGAAAAGATAGCTAATGTAAATGCTATAGTACAGGATAGTCTTTCTGGTATTAGAGTAGTAAAATCATTTGCGAATGAAACAATTGAAAGTCACAAGTTTGACAAGGGAAATCTAGAGTTTCTTAAGAGTAAGGAAGATAATTATTTAATAATGGGAAAATTCTTTAGTGGAAATGGCTTCTTTCAAGGGCTACTATATGTGTCAGTTATTTTGGCTGGAGGCTTATTTATAAGTAATGGTACTCTAAAGGTAGCAGATCTTATGGTCTACATACTTTATATAAATATCTTTTTAAGTCCTATAGACAAGCTTGTTAACTTTACAGAACAGTTTCAAAAAGGACTTACAGGTTTTGATAGATTCCTACAAGTAATAAATACTGAACCGGATATAACAGATAAGAAAGGTGCTATAGATATTATAGAGCCAAAAGGAAATATAGAATTTAATAATGTATCCTTTAGTTATAATGAAAAACATAATATACTGGAAAATATAAATATAAGTATAAAAGCAGGTAGGAACGTTGCTCTTGTTGGGCCTTCTGGTGGTGGTAAAACTACTTTTTGTAGTCTAATTCCAAGATTTTATGAAATAAATGAAGGTTCAATTACTATAGATGGAATTGATATAAGAGATATAAAGCTTAAATCACTTAGAAACTCAATTGGGATAGTTCAACAAGATGTATATATGTTTACTGGCACTATAAAAGAAAATATAGCGTATGGTAAGCCAGGGGCATCCGATGAGGAAATCGTTGAGGCAGCTAAAAAAGCTAATATACATGAATTTATTATGTCCCTTAATGATGGGTATGATACTAGTGTAGGGGAGAGAGGCGTTAAGCTTTCTGGTGGACAGAAGCAAAGAGTATCAATAGCAAGAGTATTTCTTAAAAATCCGCCTATTTTAATACTTGATGAAGCTACGTCTGCCCTTGATAATGAGAGCGAAAAGTTTATACAGAAGTCTTTAGAAGATCTTTCTAAAAATAGAACTACATTAGTTATAGCACATAGACTTAGTACTATAAGAAATGCTGATGAAATAATAGTTCTTACCGATGAAGGGATAAAAGAACGAGGAAATCATAATGAGTTAATTGACTTAGATGGAACTTATGCTTATCTATACAATATGCAGTTTGAAAACATATCATAATTTAGTTTGAGATATGGGGCTTTGCTTTATGAAAATTAACAATTAGAGTTTAATCAAATAATACATGTATATGAGGAATGCAGAGTTCCTTTTATACATGTATTTTTAATTTTGAAGAGCTTAAATGAACAGTTTTAGTTAACAAGGTAGAAAGATTAATTCTTATAATTTAATAAGTTTTTACTGTGAGAAATTCTTATTGACGATATTATATTCTTCTTTAATTATGAATATTAAACAAGGAAGGAAAAAAAAGAAACTTGAAGGTATATTTAGAATTAAGCATATAAATCTATATAATTGACTATAGAATAGGTTGAGTTTTATTTTATATCATGTTATATTAAATATCGTTGTCTGACAAATTGATTTTGAATAACAAAAAAAATAATGTTGACAAGATTTGATTGAGATGATAATATGAATAAGCAGTTAAACATTGGTCTTTGAAAATTAAACAGAGAAGATAAACAAAGTCTAAATATAGACTTAAACTAAACCAGCAATTCTTTTGAAAAAAGACTTACTAAGTAAGTAAGCTATGATTAAACTTTAAATTGAGAGT
>NZ_JAENHN010000017.1 GCF_016595795.1 Clostridium yunnanense | reverse complement strand
ATGAAAAAGATTAAATAGAACTTATATATCATAATTATATAGGCTAAAGAAATCTTAAATAATTATTGTGGAGGAGTAGATGGACAGAGAGTTAATAGATTGTATTGATGCTGGAACTGAATATTGCCCTTGTCATCTAGCAGAAGCTGGAGAATGTATCTTGTGCTCACAGCTGCATGGGAAGTGTTTTTGCGATTGTCTCAATTGGAAGGGTGTTTGTATATATCAGGAATTTAACAACAATGGAAAAGTAGCTAAGAAAGGGAGAGAGACTTTTAGATGTAAAGTAAAAGAAGTAGAGCATCTGGAAGGCGATGTATTACTTATTAGGTTCATTGCCCCACACAAGCTTGCCTTAGATTTAGTTCATCCTGGTAGCTACGTTTTTATTAGAACAGATGAAAACTTCTATTTTGATGTTCCAATATCTATTATGGAGTCAGATATAGAAAGCGATATAGTATCTATAATGATTGAAATAAGGGGAATTAAAACAAAAAAACTACTTGATATAAAGGTAGATGATGAAATGGTCATAAGAGGGCCATATTGGAACGGAGTTTTTGGTCTAAAGTCTGTGAATGAGTTAAAGGATAACAAAGCTCTTATTATTGCAAGAGGAATAGGTATGGCACCATCAATACCAGTAATAAGAAAACTTTCAAACAACAAAAATACTTTGAAGATAGTTATAGACAAGTCTCCCTATAAAGATGTGTATGTTAATGAATATCTAAAACAATATACTGAAGGCTATGAAGAGATAAATACCATTGATAAAGGTAAGCTTACAGATGAAATCAAAAAGCTTATCGAAGATGAGATTGCAAATGGTGTTACTCTTATTCACGTAGCTGGAGCAGATATTCTAAGCTTTAAGGTTATTGAGTTTTTAAACAGCATTAATAAGAGAGATATTAAAGTGTCCTGCTGCAACAATGCAAAAATGTGTTGTGGTGAAGGGGTTTGTGGTAGCTGTACCGCTAGATTCCAAGGGCACAGAGTTAAGAGATTATGTAAGGTACAGACAGATCCAAGGAATATTTTTGAGGGGAGAAGATTTATATGAAGATAGTAGTAATAGGTGGAGGTTGGGCAGGTTGTGCAGCTGCGATTACTGCTAAAAAGGCTGGAGCAGAAGTTCATATTTTTGAAAAAACAGATCTTCTACTTGGACTAGGAAATGTTGGCGGAATCATGAGAAACAACGGAAGGTATACTGCATCAGAAGAACTTATAGCTTTAGGAGCAGGAGATTTGATTCATATAACAGATAGAGTTAGCAGACACAAAGATATTGATTTCCCGGGACATAAACATGCAAGTCTCTATGATGTAAACAAAATAGAAGGTGAAGTTTTAAACTATCTAAAAGAGCTAGATATAAAGGTTCACACAGTTTCAAGAGTCACTGATATAAGTATGGAAGGAAAAAAGATAACAGGGATTTACTTAGCTGATGGAAGCTATGTTGAAGGGGATGTATTTATAGAAACTACAGGTTCTACTGGACCAATGGGTAATTGCTTAAGATATGGTAATGGATGTTCTATGTGTATCCTAAGATGTCCAGCTTTTGGACCAAGAATCAGTATAAGTGAAAGAGCAGGAGTTTCTGATATCCAAGGTGAAAGAAATGGCGATGAGCTTGGAGCTTTCAGTGGTTCATGTAAACTAGCAAAAGAAAGTTTGTCAAAAGAAATAGTAGAGCAGCTTGATGAAACAGGAGTTGTAATACTACAAGTACCAGTAGAAGATATAAACTATGGAAAGTTAGAGGCAAAGGTTTGTCAGCAATACGCTCTAAAAGAATTTGCGGAAAATATAATCCTTCTGGATACTGGCCACGCTAAGCTAATGACTTCCTACTATCCATTAGATAAGCTTAGAAAGATAAAAGGATTAGAAAGTGCAAAATACGTTGATCCATATGCAGGAAGTAAAGGAAACTCAATAAGATATCTATCAGTGGCACCAAGGACAGATGACATGAAGGTTATAGGAGTAGATAACTTATTTTGTGCTGGAGAAAAAGCAGGACTTTTCGTAGGTCATACTGAAGCTATAAGCACAGGATCTCTTGCAGGTCACAACGCAGTGAGATTTGCACTAGGAATGCAAGCACTAATCCTTCCAAGAGCAGTAGCCATAGGTGATATGATAACCTATGCTAACGAAAAATCAGTGACAAGAGAAGGAAGAAAAGGCAGATTTACCTTTGCAGGCTCTGACTATTTTAAGAGAATGCAGGCAGAAGGACTTTACACTATAGACAAAGAAGAAATAGCAAGAAGAATAGAGAAACTAAATCTTACAAATGTATTTGGGATGAAGCTTGTATAGCTTATTAAAAGAAAGATAATAAAGATAAAAATATGAAATACAATAGAAAGGACAGAATAAGTCAGAGACATATTGATTAGTATCTTGATTACCATAGCAGATTTTATTAAAAATAAAGATGAGATTCAAACAAATCCTACAAATAAAATGATGTATAAATAGTGAATAGTATGAAGGAGCTTAGCTAGTGGGTTGATGGCTGGGCTCTTTTTTGACCTATTACTAGGTGAGATTTGGGTTTATTTATAGCCGAAATTGCATCTAAATGAGAGGTGCTTTTCATAAAGTTCAATGATTTTATAAACAAATTAAAAACATAATTTGCAAACTGTAAGAAAAATTTAAGGAATTTGATAACTAAAATGAAATAATTGGTAGTTATACTTATATATAGGAGCTATATTAGTTTACTATAAAAATGGATGGTGAAGTGATGAAAAGTGTAGGTGTATATGTAGTAGCAATTGTTTTATTTTCTTCAATATTTGCAGGAGGTGTTGTGCTTTGTAATACTAACTGGTACAGGAATCAATCAGGAACATTAATAGTAGGGAGTGGGGACACTAAAGCAAAACATGACTTTAAAGTTAATAAGAATGATTCCAATATTGAATTTAAGGTAAAAGGTGAATTGGCACAAGGAGGAGTTAATGTTAGACTTTTAGACTCAGATAATAGGTTGATTTTTGAAAAACACATAACTGACTCTAATAGAAAAGAAATTGTATCAGCATTTAAGGGGGCAAAAGGAACCTGGAAGATGGAAATATTAAATATTGGTGCTGAAGGAAATGTAAGTTATTCTATGGAAGAGAGGTAAGTTGATATATATAAAAGAATAGTACAACTTCTACGAACTTAGAGAAAACTCTAGGTTCTTTTGTTTTAAATTAATTAAACGGAAGTAAGCCCTTAAAGTGAATTGGCTATTGTTGTATTTTTACTTGGTTATTGAATTTTTCAAGAACAATCGTTCACTTTATGTATATTTCAACCTAAATTTTCATCTTGCAACATGTACATGTAGAGTAATTTAGATTTCAAGTTTTGATTAAATAAATATTAGTTTGATGTTATAATAAAATTAATACAAGATAATAATTTAACTAAAGATGAAATAAATGAGGTAAGTACATATGAGAAGAGTAAAACCACTTAATGACTTTATATTTAAGAAAGTTTTTGGTGAAAAAGGTAATGAAGATATTTTAATATCTTTTATAAATGCTGTTTTAAAGAGAACTAAAAAAGAGCCTATAGTGGAAATTGAGATTATAGATAATAAGCAACTAACAAAAGATATCATTTTAGATAAAACAGGGATCATCGATGTAAGGGCAAAAACTTTAAAGGGTGAGCATGTAGATATAGAAGTTCAGCTAACAAATCAAGGTAATATGGATAAAAGAACATTATTTTATTGGGGGAAGATGTATCTTGAGAATATAAAACAAGGCGAAGATTATGCAAATCTTGAAAAGGTCATAACTATAAATATTTTAGATTTTGAGTTTTTAGGTACAAATAGCTATCAATCTTCATTCCATCTTTGGGAAGATATAGAGAAAGAGTATATGCTAACAGATGTTGTAGAAATACATTTCTTAGAACTACCTAAATTTAGAAATAAGAAAAATAAAGATTATAGAGAAAATGATATAGAAAGATGGCTAATGTTTTTAGAAAAAGATATATCTGAAGCTACATTAAAGGAGTTGATGAGTTTGGATACAGCAATAAAAAAAGCTGAACAAAAAATCGAATACTTAAGTAGTGATGAAGAATCTATGAGAATCTATTATGAGAGAGAAAGATCTCTTCATGAAAGAGCTAATATGATTAGTTCAGCGGAAGAAAAAGGGAAAAAAGATAAAGCAATAGAAATAGCTAAAAACTTGATAAATATGAAAATTCCATTGGATCAAATAATTTCAGCAACAGGACTAACTGAGGAAGAAATTAATAGAATAAAGTAATTTGATTTTTATATATTATAGGCTTTGGGTGAGATACTTTCTAGAAAGCAGTTAACTTGAAGCTATCTTGTTTTATATAAAAATGCAATGAAAACTTGGATCTGAAATAATGACTATTTGTAAAATGAAATTGAGAAAATAAATAGTATGAGTCCAGCTAGAGTTATTGGCTGGACTCATATTAATTCAAGAACTTAGATAGTGTTTTTTTGGCTAGGCTCTTTCATACTATTCAATTTTATCTGCCTTTATAATTAAACCTGAATGTTTTAAAAATGAGATTTTATACTTACAGTTTTCAGATATATTTGATTTGAAAAAATAGGCTTCTTTAATTGGAACATCACTGCCATTAATATATATTGAAGAAAAACCTTTACCAGGATCGTTTCTATATACAATCCCTTCAACATGCTTGTAATTTCCACTCACCAATGAAGGTAGATCCATGTACATAGGAATCATTATAATTTTAAAACATATCAATAAAGCTACTGCCATAAAAATATTACCAAAATAAAAAAGAACTGTTTTGATTTTGCTTGGCTTATAGTTAAAGTGAAGATAGGAGCAATTACTATTTGCAATTCTTTGTTTAGCTCTGAAGTCTTTAAATATGATATACATGCATATTGGAATCATTATAGAAGTAAAGCTGAATAGTATAAGATATATTATGAATTCAATTAAATATTTATTAAACAAATAAAAACACCTCAGCTATATATTTTTATAACTAACTAATGCAACATTAATTTGAAGATAATACATAAGACAAATGTCTATTATTGCGGGTCTCAAGTAAATTGAATTTTTTCAGTAGATATTTTAGATACTTAAGGAACATAAAAATAAGAAAGTTCTATTTGCTATACTCTGCTTTTACTTTTTCAAGTAAAGTCTTGTACTCAGAATGCTTCTCAATAGAACGATTAGTTGCACCATCTATCCAGGAAAAGCTACTTTGGTGGTAGTATCTGCAGTATACATCTATATCAATTTTAGCTTCAAATAATTGTTTTAAAGAATGTTTTTCAAATTCGCTTTCAATGGTAGGCATACAATCTTTATTAGTAATAATATACCCTAGAACCGTATTGATAGTGCTTGAACACAGTATTGCCCAAACAACATTAGACATGCTTGGAACATAACATGATAATTCATGTAAAAAATCCTCTACAGACATCTTATCCTCAAATGAACGTCTTATTTTATGAGATTGACAATCATCTCCCATACAAACACTATCTCTATCTAAGTTTACCAGTATTTTATTAGAGTTTATTAATGTTTCATCGTTTTGATTATTCTTGGATTTATTTATTGTGCTCATATAATCTTCCTTCCTAAAATCCTATAAAGAATTGGATGATATTTGATTAAAAGTATTTAAAAGGTCTTTTATAAAAGTAGTTAACTCAGACCAATTTTCGGGACCGTCTTCCCACCAGTGAATATGTAAATTATGAAATGAATTTTGAAAGGATATTTCGTAAAAAGTGCCATCACAACCAGTTGGACTACTATTAGGAAATGGAGTGATTCTAATATTTTGCAGCTTGGATATCAAGTTTTCAGCAAAATCAGCATTTGAATCATATAGTTTACCTAATATTGTTGGCTTTATATCTAGAGGTTTTGCAGAAGATAGAGGATTATTTGATCTGCTTTTAGACTGTATTGAGTTAAACTTTTTAAAATCTTCAGCTCGATCCCAATAGGTTTTAACGATAAAATATTTCATGGTATTGTCGTTTTTTACTTTAAAAACCTCCCAGTTAACTATAGGGTCAAAAGATGGCATATATAAAATTTTTAGTAGTCTTATACTATGTGACTCATCCGAAATATAACCTTTTTTTATTAAACCATCTACATCACCTAACATCCACCTGAGGGCAGAAAAATCATGAAAATTCATTTATGTATCTCCAATCAGACAGAAATTAGTTATAACTTATTTCAAGGATAGTCTTTCTAATGACTTTTTATTACGACATAGCTTTAAAGTTAATCTAAAAAATGAACATCTATCATTTCTAAACTATATTTAAGTATGCAGTTTTCCATAGTATGAGATGATAGAGCTTCACTATTCTCATAACCTAGGAACATCCAATTGTTAGATATGCTATATAAAAAATCATTTATTACTTCGTCATTTAACTCCCTAGATAATTCTATTTTTAGTTCTGCTACTAAAACATCATCAAACTTCCAATATGGCTCAATTTTGACGTCTACTTTACTGATAAATTCTGAAGGAATATGCGATAGTACATTTTTTACTGTTTCTGTTGCTATAATATTGTCTATAGTTTTAATAAATAGTCTTATAAACAAATGTTACACGCTCCTTATTTAGGACATCAATAATATTAAATTTATAGACGAAGTTCATTTGCATCTTTTCTACTCTTGAATTTCGTGTTTATCTTTTTAGCTTGGCTAACGCCATAGTTTAGTGCATCTATAATACTTTCTAGTGCTTCTTTTGTTATTGGCTCACCTGAAAGAGTAAGGTCATCATCTTCCATGAAAATATATTTAACTTTATTAAGTAATGTTTCAACTTCTTTCTCATCATCCTGAATAACTAGAGAATCTTCTGAATACTTGAGTTCATAATAGCCAGATAGGGTCATCACAAAGTCATAGGGAACATCATAAGTACTACTTATAAGCTTCAATGTTTCAGGAGTTGGCTTAACTGCAAGAACATTTCTTGGATCAACTCCCTTTTCAAGCGTACTTAAATATGAATGACTTATGCCGATAAGTTTAGCAGCATCTCTAAGGCTAAGGTTAAGTTCGCTTCTTCTAAGTTTTAACCATCCATTTAGATTTCCCATAAACTAAACACCTCATTATAATTGTAAGGCTAAGATTACAAAATTAGAAGTTATTTTTAAAAAGAGCGTATTGCAATAAACTGGCAAGGTGGTGTAATACATGGGTACCAAAATAAAAATATTAAGAAAAGAAACTAATATTACACAGGATGAACTTGCACAAAAGCTAGGTATAGCAAGACCAATATTGTCCAATATAGAATGAGGTGTGAATATGCAGAAAGGTGAGTTCATTCTAAAGATAGGTATATGTTTCTGAAAACCTGTAGAACAAATCTTCTTTGATTAACATGTAATGCATGAGTGAGAAGATTGAGCAAATTAGTAAAAATAACAGGATATCGTTTAATAGTTATGATTCATGAACATTAAGCGGATAGAAGCATAAGGTAAGTAATAGGATATGTATATTCGAGAAAAGGGTGTGGAATTACATTAAAATATTTTCAAAGTGAAATTTTGATTTTTTTTGTAGGGACAATAGCATCTCAATAAGATGTGGTTTTTATTTTAATAGAAATAGGTGCAGATGAAGGACAGTGAGAGGGTGGCAAACAGCATATTTGGTAGATAAGTTAATGAAGGATTTAAGCAAGTTTAATTATGCGACTTAATACTTCTGTTTTTTCATCAAGTTCAAAAACCTAATAAACGAATTTTTGAAAAAATTGTAAAAATGTAAGAAAAATTTAAGAAATTTGATAACTAAAATGAAATAATTGGTAGTTATACTTATATATAGGAGCTATATTAGTTTACTATAAAAATGGATGGTGAAGTGATGAGAAGTATAGGGGTATATGTAGTAGCAATTGTTTTATTTCTTTCAATATTTGTTGGAGTTGTTGTACTTTGTAATACTAACGGGTACAGCAGTCAATCAGGAACACTAGGAATAGGTACTGGGGTAGGTGTTGCAAAACATGAGTTTAAGGTTAATAAAGATAAGTCAAATATTCAATTTACAGTAAAAGGTGAATTAAAACAAGGAAAAGTTAACGTTAGACTTTTAGACTCAAATGATTTAGTTGTTTTTGAGAAAGAGATAACTAATTCTAATAGAAAAGAGATTGTATCAGCATTTAAGGGTGCTAAAGGAACTTGGAAGATGGAAATATTAAATATAGGCGCTGAAGGAAATATAAATTATTCTATGGACGAGAGATAAGTTGCTGTGTAAAAAGGAAGAGTACAACTTAACTAAGAACCTAGAGAAAACTCTATGTTCTTTTGTTTTTTGTTTATCTTTTTAGCTTGGCTAACGCCATAGTTTAGTGCATCTTTTGATACTGGCTCACCTGAAAGAGTAAGGTCATCATCTTCCATAAAAATATATTTGATTTTATCAAGTAATCTCTCAACGTCTTTTTCATCAGGCTTAATAACTAAAGAATCATCTGAATCATTGAGTTCATGATAGCCAGCCATTTTGAAAAGCCTGTAGAACAGATTTTTTTTGATTAATGTGTAATGTTTGGTTAACAAAACTAAATGTTTTATGAAATCAGCTGATTAAGGTAAATATTTATGATTCATGTAGGACAAATAGTAGGAGCATAAGATAAGTAAAAGAAGATATTTCTAGAAGCATGTAGGAACAGCGGAAAGGTGTACAAGCCTTTTATAAAAGACCGCTATATCTTAAAAAGTAAATACTTCTGCATTTTATGATATGCAGTTATTTTGAAAGATATGATAGGAGGAGGGTTATGGACTTACAAGTTATTGAAAATAATGGACAAAGAGTGCTGACAACTCAGCAATTAGCAGATAGTTATGAAACTAGTTGCAAAAGAATATATGAAAATTATAACTGCAATAAAGATAGATATATTGAAGGAAAGCATTATTACTATCTTCAAGGAGAAGAGCTTAAGAGATTTTTGCAACACGTAAATTACGGGGTGCAAAATTCAAGTAAGGTGAGAAGCCTTTATCTATGGACAGAAAAAGGAGCACTGCTTCATGCTAAGAGCTTAAATACAGATAAGGCTTGGCAAGTATATGACTATCTAATAGATGATTACTTTAATGCTAAAGATCAACTAACTATAAATGCAGGTGATGAATTTAGAGCAATTTCATTAATTCACTCAGAGTTTGGTGAACTTATCAATGCAACTTTAAGTATAAAGGACAGAGTTGATACCTTAGAGCAGCATATGACAATTGATTATGGACAGCAGCTTGTATTGCAGGAGATTGCTAAGGTTACAGCTTTAAGGATTTTAGGAGGAAAGGACAGCTATGCATATAAGCATAAGAATATAAAGAATAGCTTGTTTTCAGCAATTTGGAGAGACTATAAGCAGTATTTTGAGATAAACTCTTACAGGAATACCCCTGCAAAAGAATTTGAAAAAGCAAAGGAATACTTAAGCCAATGGAAAGCTCAAGGAAGGCTTCTAAGAGACATTGATATGGCAAACAGTAGTTGTTTAATTAAGGAGATACTATGAGGAGAAAACTGTAAGCTAATGAATATTGACCCAAGTATTAAAGGTCTTAAGAGTTATAAAAGGTTAAAATATTTGAATTTAGAGAGGTGTATTTATATGGCATATAGATTAATTTATGAAGGATTTTGGACTGATCCAAGGACAATGGAGGAAATGTCTCCTGAGGATAGGTTCTTTTACCTATATCTTTTAACAAATCCATCAACTACAAGTATAGGAATTTATGTTATAACCAAAAAGAAAATGGCTTTTGAGCTTGGCTATAGTGTTGAAACTATAGAAAGTCTTATGGAAAGGTTTATTAACCATCATAAGGTTATAAGCTATAACAAGTCCACTAGAGAGATAGCAATTAAAAATTGGGGAAAGCACAACTTGTCTAGGGGAGGTAAACCAGTAATAGATTGTATAACAAAAGAACTAAAGCAAGTTAAGGACAAGTCTTTTATAGCCTATATTGCTGAGCATATACAAAATAAACCAATAAAAGATTTGTTTTTAAGTTTTTGCGATGTGTCTACGAATCGTGAAGTGGGTGATGAAGGAGTCGTTGCACGTAAGGCCCCCAATACAGAGAGAGATACAGATACAAAAGACTTTACAAATACAACTACAGATAGAGAGAAAGAGAAATATACAGAAGATAATACCGAAGCTAATCCACATCTCAGAGATAATCCTCAGTTTCTTGAAGCACAGCATGATGAAATAACTACTCTATCAAAGTATTTTGAAGCAGCAACAGGGGTTCAGGGTACAACTCATTTAGCTGCGCTAAAAATGGCCATATCTCAGCATGGCTCAGAATATGTAAAGCTAGCAATGGATAAGGCTATAGAACTGGGGAAGCCCAATATGAGTTATATTAATGGCATCTTAAAAAACTGGTCTAAGGAAGGATACCCTATGGAATCGGAAATTAGTAAAAGCACTAAAGGATATGGTAGTAGTGGAAAACTTAGATTTGCTGATTATGAACAGAGAGATTATGACTATGAGGATTTGGAGCAAAAGTTGCTTTACGGAATTGGTAATGAAGGAGAAGAGGATAATGACTAAGTTTGAGAAATATCAGCTTTTATATTATCAAAAAGAAATAGAGAAGCAGAAGCAGATGATCGAAGAGTTGGTATTTGAAAATAGGGTACTTAGTAGGGCTAATGTTAAACTTGGCGTAGAGAACAGTAAGTTAAGAGATGAAGTATTATCTAGAGATTTTAATGGGAATGGAATTGTATGTATGGCTAGATGGTAAAGATTTGAAACTAATATGAAAATCCTATATAATGGAAATAATGCTTAGCAATATTGCATTTAATATTATTAATTGGGGGGAATCTATGAAAATAATTAGGAAAACTTTAGCTTTAATATTTTTATCATCAATGCTAACAATTAGCGGATGTAGCAAGTCAAATAATGCTGATAAAGCTTTAATACCATCACCAAGCAAAATAATTGCTTATAATAATGGGCAGACCAAAACTATAACCTCTGAGGATAAAGAATATAAGAAAATAGTTGAACTAACCAATAAAAGAGTTGTAAAAAAAGATCTTTCTGTAGCAACACTAATACATTTTTTCAATATGGAAATAAAGATGAATATATAGATTCATCCAGGGGCCCTTTAAAAGAGTCCAAAGAGTTACTAGAACTAGTTAATAATATCTTTAAATAAACGTTCGATATTTTTATAAAGTTTTATTTTACAGAATATTAAAATAAATTACCCCCTGTGTAAGTGACAGGGGGTGTTTCATTATAAAATGAAATTATGATTGAGGGATTGCTGAGTTATTTATCCCTTCTATAACACTTCTGACTTAAAGATCAAACTTAGTAGTCTGTCTCTCAGTAATCTGAGCGCCATACTTAGAAACTAAAGAAGCACCTTTATTTTCGAATACATCCTTAGCTATGATAGTGTCCATAAGGCTATTTACTTCATCTTTGGTTACGCCAGCTTTAGCTCCTGATATGGTTAGGTTTGACTTGTCCCCAGCAGCATTTACGAAGGTTAATGTTAAAGTATATTCCATGATTTTTCTCCTTTCTTACAATTGAATTTTGTAGTTAAAATTCCTACTATGCATTTACTATTTTTGATGCTTCGTTTAGGTAGTAGTCTCTGGTGTCAGCACTTAAGACATTTTTGATTGCTTCAGCTACAGCGTATACATTTTCAGGTGTCGCTGATTTCTTAACTCCTGAGAAAGACTTCTTTCTGTAGATCTTTGCACCTAGTTTGTCTGTGCCACTTTCAACTTCTATTGCAAATGAAGTTGAGTCTAAAACTTTGTTTACTGCCATAATGTTTTCCTCCTTTTAAAATTTAGTTGTGAAGCCAAAAGCTTTAAGTTTTTAGCTTTCACTTAAGATATATGCCATAGTGAAAAAGTTTTGGGAAATTATAATAATTTTTTCTTTAGAGTGGTTATATATTTTTCATTAGGGGTTTTAAGCGCTTTTATTTTCATTAGAATAATCAATAACCACCCCAAGTTTAGTAGATATTATAGTATTGAGTTTATTGATTGAAGCAGTTAATCCAACAATTTGTTTCTCAAGCCTTATAAGTAGGTATGCACTTATAGCAACTGGAAAACCAATGTTTGCAATTATATTTACTAAATCAGTAACCTCCATCTTTAAATCACCACCTTTCATAATGTATATATGCCGCTAGTGAAAAATTAAAGGAGATTACCACCTTCTTTGAAAATATAATCATGATATTTTCTTACAGCTGCATCAATAACAGTACTAAGATAAGCGTTAGGATTAGGATGGGCTGCTTTAATTTCATTTAGAAGTCTTGCTGTAGATACTCTAAACTTAAAACTACGAGTTATTGTAAAAGCCTCTCCATCAATAGGAGGGGTTATGCCATTAGGTTGAGACTTAAGGGTTCTGTTATCAATAAGAGAATTTTTACGATTAGACTTTTGGATAATGTTTTTAGCCTGGTTGTTATTTGTAATATTTAGATCAATTTTATTATTAGATTTGTCCTCACTTATATTAGAAGACTCTTCATTAATTAAAGGAGCAGCAGAAGCTTCTTCACAAAAACTAAAGGTAGCAACAGGAGTGCCTACTATTTCGGTTTCTATAAAGCCATTCATATCCATCTCTTCTTCATAAGCCAAATCATCTTTATCAATAGTGAAAGCTTTTGATTTTCTTCTAGCCATTTGTATGTCCTCCAAATTTCTTTTTATATGATGTATCACTTCGTAATAATATTGATGAATTATATTTTATTTGGATCTGTTCTATAAATATTTGAAACTGTAGATAAACAAGTTCCAAATAAAAGATATAATTGGTAATCCTATTACGATTAATAGTTAGCGGAAATGTCGCTTAGTTTTATTAGATGGAACTGGATTATCTATTCCGCTGATCGGATAAACTACTTCAGTCCTTAAACTCCAAATAAAGATTTCGATGGTTCTACGAATCTTTATTTGGATAAATTTTAATTTGAAGTAGTTTATCTACAATCTATCTATAAATTCATATATGCCTTAGCTGCATTAATTTAGGGTGAAAGATCAGTATAAAATAGTTGAGAAACAGCTCAAACCAGCATGAATACTATATATTTATATAATTTTTTAATTTTATAAACAAATGATTTTATGATTATATGAATATTTGATTTTATATTTATATAAATAAACCCTAAAAATCACGCTTAGAGGCATATATCTTAATTAGAAGAATGAAAATGCTTTATTAATTGTGAAAGAGAGGAATAGTTTTATGGTTAAGGATTCGTTATTAATTAATTCAGAAGAGGGACAGAGCATTGATAAAATGCAGATAGCATTAGCGATAAGAAATTCAACCTACGGGCAGGAGCTAAGCTGCTCACTGTTAGAGAATGAGGTGATAAAAGATTGCGAAGGCTGTTCTCTAAAGTATATCTGCCACAAGCTTGATGAACTGGCTGAAGACTATACGGCAAAGACAACTAAGGTCATAAATAGCTTCAGTTTTGAAAATGAATTTGGACAAGCTGAGTAGAGGTTTAATAGGGAAGTATATGTACCTATAGTGAGGCTTTGAATATAAACTCTATGAAAGGAGGTGAGTAGACATGGCAACAGCAATATTAAGCAGTAATGCAATGATATTAAAATATAAAACAGGAACTAATGATAAGGGAGACGATACCTTTGGCAGTCAAAGATTCTCTAATTTAAGACTCGACTTAACTGACGATGATTTATATGAAGTAGGAAAGGCACTAGAAGATTTAATCAGCTCAGACTTAGTTTATATAAGAAAGCAACAGGACTATTTAGTTGAGGATATATAGGAGGCTTTGAAAAAAGCTATTCTATAGGTTTCACTACACTGTTCCTGGAGCACCACTAGCGGACAGCCAAAAGGAATAGCTGTATCTTTCATATCATCCAGTAAATAAAGAACATCAAATTATATGGAAAGGAGTGAAGATAAGTGGTAACAAAGTACTTAGTTCTTACCTTTAAGAATGAGAGCGGAGATAAAATCAATCTATCTCTAAAAGGAATTAAGGATAAGTTAACATCTGAAGAAATATCAAAGGCTATGGATGTTATAATAAGTAAAAATGCCTTTTATAGTTCCGGCGGCAAACTTATTCAGAAATCTGGAGCTCAGATTATAACTAAGAATGTTGATGATTATAAGGTGGGGTAGAGAGGGAAAGGCAACCTGAGATTGAACTGCACTTTGTCGAGGAGACTAGGTGGTTCAGATCAGGTTGCTTTTTTTTATGTATGGGGGATGTTTTTCTTGTATTGTGAAGTACTGTACATAAAAAATATCACAGTATCTATCTATTACTATGATAATGTGATATTTAAATACGTTATTAAATTTTAAACAATACATAAATCTTTTTAATCAAAAATAATTCTATTTATCTTTCCCAACTCATCATTTAATCTCTTATCTTGAACTACAACAAATTTTACCGCTTGCTGTCTTCCTGAACACGGTGCCCATAAACCAGCCTCTAAAATTTTCTCTAACGCTTCTTTTTTTGTATGAACAGTACGCACAAAAAGCTTCCTTGCTCTTTTTCAAAAATACCTAGCGGAGTTTCTTCCACTAGGTACAGGATAATTAATATTTATTATTGTATTAAATTGTTCTATGACTAAAAATTAAACACATCTTAGCTATTGACCTAAATTTGGTATCTCAATTGTAGTGCTGGCTCCCTCTACTTCACTATTAGTTCTATTATCATAAACCTTAATTGTAATACTTCTATGTCCTTTATATTGACTTGAAATATACGGTTTTGTAATCACAGATACCTTTCTTCCACTATCATAACTCACACCCGTACCTTGACAGTATAATTGCTTGCCTGTTTCATCGAACAATCCAAAATAGTAATGGTCTTCGCCTTCAAAATCCCATCCACCTCTGTTCTCAGAAAAGAATATAGCGCCAAAAGGGGTGAAAGAAATAGAGTCTAAATATATGGAGCCTTCTTGTATTTTGATATCTTTATTTAGCTTAACCTCTTTTAATGAATTGCTAAGCTTAGTCTTATCAACTTCCACATTAATTGTTTTTACAATCTCAGCATTTTTCGTTTCATCATTAATATATACGATGTCGAAAGGCAATGTCATTTTATCTGGAAGATTTAAATTTTTTATAATCATATAGCTATAATGGGTAAAAGAATCATCGGTCTTCTCTCTAATAAAATCCCCTCCAGAGGTGCTTTGATTCTCTTTTACAGGTACTTCTGGGGAGACCCTTAGTTTTACATCGTCAAGTGATTCTATTGGCTTTCCATCTGTCCTAGACACTGTATATGAATAAATAAGGAAATTATTATCATAAATAACATCGTGAATATTAACATTGAGATCATCAAAATTATCTACGGTATCAACAGGCTTAACATATTTATCATATTCTTCAGGTGCATAGAAATAATTCCTAATATTTTTAAGTCCTGGTATATTTTTACCGAATACCATCACTGTAGATGAGAGCATCATAAATGTAACCACGGCTGCAACTGCTATAAAAGGCCTTTGCCTTCTTTTCTTCTTGGGTAACTTACTTAGAGTTTCGTTAAAGAAGTTATGAAACTCTGTATCTATCGCTTTATTCTTTTCCTTATTAAATAAATCCTCAACACTATAACTTTTCATAACGTTTCTCCTCCTTACAATTAATCATTTCATATAACTGGGCTTTTGATCTAAATAATCTAGATTTAACTGTCCCCTCAGGTATATTAAGTATCTCTGAAATTTCCTTGTAATTAAAATCATTGAAATAGAAAAGTATAAGTACAGCTCTGAAGTCTTCTGGTAATTTCTTAAGCAGTTCATAAATTTCTACTCTTTCTAAAGATTCATCCCTAGTTGGGATTACAATTTCCTCATCTAAATATGTAACTTTGCTTTCTTTGTGAAGATGGGTTTTACACTTATTAATCAATATTTTTATTAACCAACTTTTAAAAGAAGCTGCATTCTTTAATGTGCCTATTTTCTGGTAGGCGGTTATTATAGTTTCTTGAACTACATCATAAATAAAATCAGTATTGCCAAGCATATGTTTTGATAGGTTGTACATATCACGTTCGTATAAACTCATTAACGAAACAAAAGCTTCCTTATTTCCACCTTTAGCTTTAATAATAAGATTTTCGCTGTCCAATTAATCACCTTCTTTCAACTATACATTAATAAGACTCGCGTTAAAGGGGTTTTGTTCCCTTAAAAATAAATATTTTTTCCTTATTAGACTATCCTTACAAATAGAAAGACCTAGTAGATCTTAAACCCACTAGGTAATGCACTTTTTGAGTTGGCTTGATTACTCACTAATAATGAACATAGCTTAATTAAAATATGTTCCATTCCATGATTTTACATCTATTGTCTCATCTTCATTAAGTACCGGCAAATTCTTATCCCTTATAATAGAGCTTCTAACCCATGAATCATTCTTCTTTACAATTATAATAGCTATTTTTTCTTCCACTATCTCTCTTATATGTTCAAGTGCAATTTTAAAATCCTCTTCATCTGTTTCTGAATAACCAAAATGAGTATGATACCAATCAAATCCAACTGTTATTTCATCATAGCTAGTGGGTGGTATTGGATATGTTTGATACTTTTATAAAGTGTATATCAGTTATTTATGTAATTAAATTGATTCTAAAAAATAATCTTTTTATATATCATTTAAAAATCAAAATTAAGTTTCTTGGTCTTGATATAGAAGATAAAAGCAAAGAAAAAAGTGCCCCATCCTCACAAGCAATGTCATTAAGTTAAGAGTGATTAAAGAAGCTATTACACAACGTGATAGCTTCTTTTTTAGCAATTAGCTTTGGAAGTGCAATCGAAATAAGGAAAGTAATCGGAAAATATGCATGCAAATAAA
>NZ_JAENHN010000016.1 GCF_016595795.1 Clostridium yunnanense | reverse complement strand
TTTCAGATATTAAAAATATCTTTATCGAACTTAATTCGAAAAAGGATGAGATTTGTTCGTTAGCATATGCCAGAAACTACCTTGTATAACTTAAACTTTAATCTGGGATACCTATAAAGGGTTCCTGTGTCGAAACTTAAGTTATGCATGCTCGAAAATCGTGGCTACTGAGGATTTTCGCGGCATGCATGACTTAATAGTTGAGCTAGGAACCCTATAAGAACATGCATATTAGGAAACTAGTTCTATAATATGCATGTTCTTTAAATATATAGGCTTAATTAATTTTACAGAGGTTATTATAAAGAAATATTGAAGAAGGAGATTTACTTTCCTTATAATGCAAGGCTTATGTATAATCTAAATATCTGTTTTTAGTAGCTCATCTATTATTCAACTTTAAACTTATTTACTACATTGTTAAGCTTGTCAGTCATCTCTTTAATATTATTCATATTTATTTTTACTTGTTGCATGATAGCAGCCTGCTCTTCGGTTGATGCTGCAGCTTGTTGACTCCCAGAACTAAAACTTCTTGATATATCATCAAGTTCATGTATTTTATTTAAGGAATCTTTACAAGTTTGTTCAATTATATGTATTGAGTTAATAATCTCTTTCACTTTATTATTTGTGTCAATGCTTGAAATTTGAAGATCTGATAAAAAAGTATCAACTCTATATACTGACGCTACGCCTTCATTTGCATGTACAACACCTTTTTCAATAGCTTTAATTGCATTTGAGATTTCTTTTTGCATGGAATTTGCAATCTCACTTATTTGACTACTTGCATTACTTGATTGTTCTGCTAAATCTTTAATTTCATTTGCAACTATGGCAAACCCCTTACCTTGTTCTCCGGCTCTAGCAGCTTCAATAGAGGCATTAAGAGATAATAAGTTTGTTTGACTAGTTATTTCTGAGATAGTTTCGCTAAATGAATTAATCTCTTTTGATTTGCTGTCAAGTTCTTGAATAATAACTGCTGTGGCTTCTATTGTATCTGTTACTGTAGTTACTTTCTCTATAGAGGTTTTAAATATATTTAGAGCAGCCTTCGTATTATTTAGTGATGTGTCAGCTGAAGAAGATACTATATTCGCTTTTTGAACTGAATTTTCAACTTGTCTGAAAACTTCGTCCATTGTATTTGATACTTCGTTAATGCGGCTTGTTTGCTCAAGGGAACCTGAAGCTATTTCATTTATTACTTGAGTTATTTCTTCCGCTGTATTGCTTGTCTCACTAAAACTTTTATGCATATCAGTTATTTCAGCATTTACTTCTCTAGTATTATTTTTTATCTCATTTGTAATTACAGTAATGTTATTTACCATTTCGCTAAAGGATTGAGATAACTCACCAATCTCATCATTACCAGCTTTATCAAATTTTACTGTAAAATCACCGTTTTTTATTAACTCAGCTTTAAGTTTATTTAAAGAACGGACTAAGAAAATTGAAAGGATTTCCCCTATGATTATTCCACCTGCAATTATTATTAGTACTAAAATACATATATTAACTTTAAATTTATTAAGTTGAGTAACCATCATGTTAGCATCGAAGTCCGCTGCAAGTACTCCAATTACATTTCCTGCAGTATCTTTAATTGGGAGATATGCAGAAATAAGATTTCCCCACTCATCTGAATGAAATTCAAATCCTGAGATGCCATTAAAACTTTGACTTAAAGTTTTTGTAATTGTATCTTCTTCATCACCTAGAACAGAAAAATTTTCGTCATCCATAGGTGCACCATCAACCACATAAATGTACTTATTTTCAGTAGTCTTACGCATCGTATATAGATATTTCAGACCAGTAGATTTTCTTATATCACTTAAATGTGATTGAAGACTTTTATAATAATCTGAATTCATATCTTCTTTATTTTGAAGGCTACTAAATTCTTGTAAATTAATTGTACCTAAAATGGATTTAACTATATTTAAAGCTGTGTTACCGATTGTAGTTTCTATATTCTCCTGTGTCTTATAGTAAGTATATATACCTACTGTAAGTGAAGAGAATAGTATAAGAATAATAAAACCTCCTATAATTTTATGACGTATTGATAAATCCTTTTTTTGCAAGCGCTGAATCATGTTTGAGCCATCCCCCTTAATACTATTTATAGTAAGATGCGATATAAGATATATCATAGCAAAAAGAGATATTATATGACAGTAAAAAACGGAAAATTATAGAGTTTTTTAAGGCTTTATTTGAGTTTTATTTAAATTTAACCCTCAAACAGTATAAAAAGATGTTTCAATTTATAATGAAAACTATTTTTAAAGCTTTTATTAGTATGGTGATGAAATTTAAAGGCGTATATTTAATAATATACAATTGATAATTATTTAAAAAATGCTTTAATAATAATCAGTTACAATAAATATAATATAGAGAAATAAATATACAATAAAATGAAGAGTAAAGCTTTGTTGTTATTCAAAGTTAAGAAAGCATTAGCTTATTTCATTTAGAAAAAGATTTAATATACAAGTAGTTTGTAAAATAGAATAAGTTAGAAGATTAAATAATAAATCCTTGAAAAGTAGTCGCTAAACTAAAGTTTTTTAGAGATGTAGTAAAAGAGTTTATGTATAAATTTTTAAAAATAATAAATTTTATTACAAAGTGGTTCATCTAAAGATGAACTACTTCAATCCGAAATCTATTTTCAAAACTCCTCTGGGTTCTGAGAGGAGAATTTGAAAATATAAACTCTAATATGAAGTGGTTCATCTATATATACACGGCAGGTAGAAGATGTAACATAAATGTTTTAACATTTCAAAAAAGAGGTGATGGGTATGGCGAGAAAGGAAAAAAATTATGACATAGAAAAGATTTTATTTCTATATCAAAAGTATGGTTCGTTAAATGCTGTAAGAATGAGAACAGGATATGGTTCGCAAAAAATTAAAGAAATACTCATAGAAAGAGGAATAGAATTAAAAAAGTACATACCTGAAAGATGGGATTTTAAAGATAAAATAAAATACTAGTGATGTATAGGGATGAGGGATACACCTTTATCCCTATTTTGATTAATATAAATTTTGCTATATAATGGGTTGAATTACATGATATTGATACATTAAAATTTTTAAATTGATATATTTTTTGAAACATAACATTGAAAATGAACTTTTTTTTATAAAAACAGTTAAATTCAAATAAATTAATAAAAATTTCTATGTTTTAATGCCTTTTTATGAAAAAATATGTATAATTATTAGTGGAAGTACTGAAAAAAATTAACATAACATTTAAGAGGTGATCAAATTGAATTTCTATTGTCCTAGTCAAAAAATAAAAATTATGAGAAAAAGATTTCATATGAATCAAATGGAGCTAGAAGATACAAAGATGACTAGAGCTTTTATCAGTATGATGGAAAGTGGGAAAAGAAAGGTGAGTAGGTCCAGCTCCAAATTGCTCGCACTAAAATTTAATAATAAAGCAAAAGAACTGGGACTGGAATTAGGTTTAGATGATGAGTATTTTTCAAGAAAGCCTTATGAAGATGCAAAGATTTATTGTGATAATGAATTACTCAAAGAAAATGATCATGAGCAGTTAGAAGAATTGTTAAATATAGCTTTGGAATTTAAGTTAGATTATATTACTGCAAAGGTATATATAAAACAAGGGGATAGATATCTTTATGAACTGGAGTATAAAACAGCATTTGTAAGCTATGTAAATGCCTTAGGTAAGTTAAAAGAACTTAAAGAAAATGGAGAACAATCATATGTATATAATAAGATTGGACTTTGTAAGATAAATATTAAGGAATATGAAGAGGCAGTATTTTACCTAAATCAAGCAATTAATTATGCTAATGAAGGAAAAGATGATAATTCTTTTACTGAAGCTTCATACAATCTAGCTTTAGCTTACTCCTATATGTTAGATCATGAAAAAAGCGTGGAAATATTGGATAAGTTTATTTTAAATTCTAGTGTTTTTGAAAAGATTGATTTCAACTTTAGAATGAATATAAAGGTCTTAAAAGCAAAAGAGATTTATAATTCAGGAAGAAGAGAAAAAGCAGTAGAACAATATATTTCAATAATAGAGGAGTTACAAGATAAAAATGATTTTATATTGTCTAATGTTTATAGTCTTTTAGGTGATTATTATTTTGAGATTTCTAATTTACATGAAAGTTTAAAATACATTAATAGTGCACAAAGATTGAAGGGGAAATTGGATAAAAAATCTTTACCAAATACCTTAAAGACAAAAGCAAAAATATTTTTTAAACAAGGATTATCTGATGAAAGTATTATGATATTGGAACTTGCTATGAATATATCAGAAGAGCTTAGTGATTTCAACATGATTATATCCATTTATAATGAGTTAATAAAGATTTATAAAGAAATTAAAGATGTTGATAGAATTAGAGAAACATCAAAAAATTTAATTGAACTTCTAGATAAAAATAACTTAGAGCAAGGAAAAGATATTGCATTATGTAATCTAATGGAAGTTGCTATAAATCAAGGAGATAGTGAACCAACAAATCAAATCCTAAGTAAGTTAAATATATTACTTGGGAGATAGGTAAGTTGTCATATAAATGACACAAAGAATATTTATAATAACTAATGTAGAGTTTTTCATGATCTCCTTATAAAAGCATTTTCACTGCGGTGAAGATGCTTTTTTTTGCTGTAAAAGAAAATATAAAAATTTTGCGCTAGTTAAATTTAGATATATCAAAAGCATATAGTTAGAATATATAGTCTATAATAAAACATAGAATTTATTGATTGTAATAGCTTTACTCATATAAGTATTGAAGCAAGGGGGATTAAGATATTAACTGATGAAGTAGTTCATCTTTATATAGTGTTTATAACTAGAAAAACATAAAAGTATAACTAAAAAGAAATACTCGTAAATGAGTATGTTAGAATAATAAAATATTAATCCAAAGTTTTGCCACTAAATTGTCACAAAGGAGATATACAATAATCTTGTAAAAGTTTTTTTCATAGAACTCCTTTTTAAAAGCACTTTCATTAATTTGAAAGTGCTTACCATTTTGGCAAGATTTTGTTTTTAGTAAGAAGCACATGACTTTTTAATGATATAAATTAGAAAGTCATGTGCTTCTAAAAATTCCATTAATTTAAAGAAGAGTTTAATTTAGTATACTAGTTCAACTTAAATTATTAATTTTATAAATATGGAATTCAATAAAAAACTATTTAGTCTAGTTTAAACCTAATTCCTTACGTTTCTTCTCTATATGATCTACATATATTTGAATTGTCTTTTCTGCATCCAATTCAACAACAACCTTACCAAGCCCAAGAGATTCAGTTGTTTCTGTAAGAGTTTTAACGACTACATCACTACCGGTAATTGATGGAACTGGTGCAACATGAACAAGCCATCCAAGAGCAACAGCAGTACAAGCGTCTGCCACGGCTTTTTGTTCAAGATATTCAGGCGCTCCAATTACTAAAGGAAGTTTGTTAGTGTCTACACCTAGAGCATCAGCAAGTTCTTTTGCTGTATGAGTCATTTTTCCTATATCGACACAAGCACCATATGATAAAACTGGAGGTATTCCAAGTTGTTTACATACAGCTTTTAATCCTTCACCGCATTCGTCAGCAGCTTTTGGATTTGTAAGTCCGGTATATTCCATAACTGAAGAAGTGCAGCCACCGGATAATACAAGGATGTTATTTTTAATTAAGCCTTGAGTTATCTTGAAAATATTGCTTCCGCCTTGACCGTATCTTGCAGTTGTACAGCCAACTATAGTTGCAATACCTCTTATATTACCATTTGCAATTTGTTCTATAAGTGGGTCAAAACTTCCACCTAAAGCATTTCTTACGGATTCTGTACTGAATCCAACCATACAATCAGATGTATGTGATGGAATATATATTTTTCTGTTTTCAGATTTACGTTTAGTAAAGGATTCAATTGCTAAATTAAGAGCTTTTTCTGCTTGCTCTTTCATCTTTTCTGGAATAAAATCTAAGGTTTCAGTTCCTTGAAGTTTAATAATTGGATGGGTGCTCAATAGTTTAGTTCCAAAACGTTTTGCAAATAGAGGCATAGTTGGAACAGTACAGTTATAATCAAACATAAACATATCTACAACACCGGTAGCAAGCAAATATTCTTGAGACAACCATTCACCTTCTTGACCACCATAACCTAGTTGATTATGTGTGCCTTCGTAATTCATAAGTTGTTGCCCTTCACATACATGACCAAGAATTTGTATTCCCTCAGCCCCAGCATCTTTAGCTTTCTGCTGCCATTCATCAGTTGATGCAAGATCAATAGCTACATGTGATAAAAGTGGCATATGTCCATTAGTTACTACGTTTATCATATTTTCTTTTAATAAGCCCATGTTTTGTTTCTTATGCGCTATTTCTTGTGTTCCCATAAGTATTTCTTGAATTATATCTAAAAGGAATAATCCTTGGTATTCATTAGCAACGCCTAGTCTAATACTATTTAATAAGAATTCAATCGGATCTGAGTTAAAGTTTGTCATACACCTAGTTTGAGCAAAACCAACTTCGCTGTAGGCTCCCCCTGGGAACAAACCAAGATCTCTCCAAAGCTTTTTTCGTTTAGTAGGAGCAAATGCTTCTACAGTTTTTGATTCTATATGATAAGGGGAGTGTATATCTGCTATGACCCAATCAGCAAAAGCTACTGCTAGTTTTTCTATTGGTTGATTTATATCTAGGCCAGCCATATCTGCATATTTCTTTAATTTTTCAGCATCTCTAATCTTTAATCCACTTTCAGGATGCTCACCTGCAGCTTTTAATGTTCTTGCAGCTTGGTGACAGTGGAATACGTTTGCTGAAGTACCAATAGTAACATGTCTGTATACGAAGTTTCTAGCTACCATAGTATGCGCGTCAACACCACATGTACCTCTTGGAACTTTTTCACTTATTCTACATGGACCATTGGCACAAAGTTGGCAAGAAAGTCCTTCAATACAAAATTTACATTGAATTGGTTGTTGTTGGCTAAATCTATCAAATACGTTTGTCATTCCTGCATCGTGCACTGCTTGATACATTTCTCTCATAGCTGGGTCTATGATTACATTTAATGGGTAGCCTTCTTTTGATTGATCACCTTTGGCTACATGTTCTCTTTGCCACTTGTGCAAATCTTCACCTTGAGGTGATTTTTCGATTTGGTCATAATCAATCTTTATTCTGTTATGTATGTCTTGATGTGTGGTTGGATCATTTGAATGTTCATTTGTTAACTTACTACCAAAAGTGGTATTATCACCTCTCATGGTTTTTGCAGCATTCTCAAAAGACTCTTTAATATCCTTGTCTGACATTTGATTTCCTCCTAGGTATTATTTATGAATATTGATTACCACTTTGAATAGAAATAAGAGAATTTAGTGGTATATCAAGATAATATAAAATTCAATATATAGAATGTGATTAGTAAAATTAAATTATTCATATTTTTCTAGATTAGGATTATTTTTTTCTTTAGAATCATAAAATGGTTAATTTAAGTAAAGAATTGTGTTTACTGACTATTAGGTATATGGTAAAATTAGTATATATTTTATGAATTGGAGGTGAAAGATATGGTTTATTTCTTTTTAGAAAATACTGTTTTGGATAGATTGCCTTTGTCATTATCTGGAATAACAAAGGCTGATTTTGGGTTAAAGGGACAAGTCTGCCCAAAATTGAATATTGTACTGAAAAGAAATGCTGTATCTTTGCCATAAGAATAAACTTTTGATTTACCTAGGCGAGATTAGTTGCTTGGGTTTTTTTATGTTTAAAATTTATTTTAAAACTAGTAGATTTTCTATTATTTGAGGTCTTATAATTATGAAATCTCCCTGGCAAGAAATTGTTAAGGGAGATTTTTATGTTTATATAAGTATGATTGGTGATTATAAGAAAATTGTTTCAAATTACAATAAACTAGCTAATTTAGGAGGAATTAATATGAATTATAAAAATAGATTAAGAAAAAATATTCGAAAGAATTATTTATTTGTTCTTTTAAATAACTTTAGTTTTACTAACGGCATATGGATGATTTATCTTGCCTCAAAGGGATTAACATTAACAGAGCTGGGGTTAATAGAAGGTGTGTTTCATCTTACTTCATTTTTAATGGAGATACCAACTGGTGCAATTGCTGACATATGGGGTAGAAAAGTAAGTAGAATATGCGGACGCATGGTGTCTTTAGTGTCTTCTATAATAATGTTGTTTTCAAATACCTTTTTAGGGTTTACAATGGCTTTTATAATTTCTGCAGTATCTTACAATTTAGAATCAGGGGCAGGGGATGCACTGATATACGATTCTTTAAAAGAGATTGATGAAGATAAAAAATATATGAAGATTTTTGGCTTCAGTGAGCTTATAATGCAAGTGGCCAGTACTGGTGGGTTAATAATAGGAGGATATCTATCAAAGTACAATTACAAATACGCATATATAGCTGCTATAATAGTAGGTCTAATTAATTTTATACACTGTTTTTCCTTCACAGAGCCTAAGATTGAAATGAAAACTGAGCATAAAAGTTTAAAAACTATAAAAGAACAGGTTGTTAAAAGCTATACTATAATAGTTTCAAATAAGGTTATAGGGTTTCTTTTAATTTTTTCTCAAGCAATTTTCATGTTTAATACAAGTATTTTCTTTTATTTTCAAAACTACTTATTGGCCAATGGTATGACACAAGATAAAATAGGAATTATTTTAGCTCTATCATCTTTAGGATCAGCAATAGTTGGTGCAAACGGATATAGAATTGAGAGAAAAATTGGGCAAGTAGGTATAATTGCTGTGGTACCTATACTTATAGCTGCATGTATTTGGGGAGCTGCTTTAAGTAAGTATTATTATATATTTTTCATAGCTGTAAGTTCTATGGAGTCACTTATTTATGTAGTAGTAGGAGATTACATTAATAAACTTATACCATCGGAAAAAAGAGCTACTATATTATCAATGGGTAGCATGATTTTTAGTGCATACATGATTATAATTTTTCCGTTGATAGGGAAAATAGGTGATATGTATACACTTCAAACTTCTTTCGAAGTTGTTGCTTTTATCGCTACAGTTATGTCCATAGTTAGCTTTTTTATTTTTAGCCGTAGCAATAAAAAATACATCTAAAGTCAATATATTAGTTAGCAAGTAGTAATCATGCTTGCTAACTTTTTTATGTTAAAATACGCATGAGCAATTATTTGTTATTGTAATTTGAACTCTTTGAAAGAAAATGCATAATATATAAAATGATAAGGGAAGTATAGATAATCTTTACTTGCTCATTAATTTTAGAAGGTGAAAATATGTATCCAGATGGATATGGCAATGCATTTTCTAGTAGATATAATTATCTAAAAGGATTTGATGGTAACGAAGTTTTTAATAATGTACTTAAGGTTATAGGAAACGGAATTATAAAGGTTAGACCTGATATTGCAGAAATAACCCTTGGGGTTATCACTGAAAATGAAAGTCTGAAAGCAGCACAAAAAGAGAATGCAGAGATTACAATAGCGGTTTTAGATACTTTAAAGGATAATGGAGTAGCTACAAAAGATATACAAACAGAAAACTACACAATAAATACTAAATATGATTATGTAGACGGCAAACAAGTTTTTAAAGGTTATGAAGTGAGAAACCTTTTAAGAGTAACAATTAGAGAAATAAGTAGAGTTGGAATAATAATTGATTCAGCAGTGGAAAGTGGAGCAAATAATGTTGGAAACATAAGTTTTACTATACAAAACCCATCGAAATACTATTCTGAAGCTTTAAGATCGGCGGTTGAGGATGCTCAGAAAAAAGCGGTTGTTATAACCAGTAAGCTTAAGGTGAAGATATATGAAGTCCCTATAAGGGTAGTAGAGCTAACTAACGAGGAACAAGGGCCAAGACCAATGACTTTTAAAACTAGTATTGCGGCGACTACACCTATTGAAGCAGGTGAAAATGCAATATCTGCATCAGTTGAAGCGGTATTTTTATATGCTGAATAATATTTTAAAAAGAAACCTTACTAATAAGCTTAATAGCTAGTACAATCAGAATCAGGTAATTAGTAGAAAACCTACTGTTTACCTGATTTTTTTCTTCAATAAAATTTTGTGTTTAAATTTAAACAAGGAAGAAAAATGCCATGAGAAATTGAGGACAGTATTAAGAATTAAGCTTTATACATTATAAAGAGTGGCTAATTTGATATATATCACCTTAAAGTTATGATATAAAAAATTAAGTATCAAAGTTAATAATTAAACCAAACTAAAGATGTACTACTTCAATCCGAAGTCTATTTTTGAAACTCTCACGGGTTCTGGTGAGAGAATTTAAAAATAATAAGTTTAAATATGAAGTAGTACATCTAAAATAGTTAGATATTAATAATTGATTATGTGGGAGGTTTTTTACATGATAACTGAGATGCTTGAAAAAATATCTGATATGTCTGCATCCTTTCAGCAGGTTACAGAAGATATAGTGCTTCTAAGATTTAAAATAGTTAATGCAATTATGATAGGTAGTGTTAAGAATGAAAATTCAGATTGGGTTTTAATTGATACTGCTTTGAGAAGTTCAGCAGATGAAATAATTGAGTGCGCAGAAAAGTTTTTTGGAAAAGATAAGGCGCCTAAGTGTATAATATTAACTCATGGACATTTTGATCATGTTGGCTCAGTCGTAGAATTGGCCAATCATTGGAATGTTTCTATATATGCTCATGAATTAGAATTGCCATATCTTACTGGGAAAAGTGATTATCCTAAAGGAGATCCATCAGTGGATAAAGGAATTGTTGCAAAGATGTCAGAGTTTTTTCCAAATAAGTCTATTAATTTGGATGGAAAGATAAAAGAGCTACCTAAAGACGGTACAGTACCTAACTTATCAGAATGGAGATACATAAACACTCCTGGGCATACACCAGGACATATTTCATTATTTAGAGAAAGAGATAGAGTTCTAATTGTAGGAGATGCTTTTACCACTGTAAGACAAGAGTCTTTATTTTCTGTTTTGACACAAAACAAAGAGGTTAATGGTCCGCCAGCATACTTCACAACTGATTGGGATGCTTCTAAAGCTTCTGTGAAAAAATTAGCAGAGCTTAGACCTGCAATTATAATTCCAAGTCATGGAGATCCTATGAATGGAGAAGAGATAGGTCCATACTTAAAAGGGTTAGTAGAAAATTTTGATAAAAAAGCAATTCCGGAAGAAGGACGATTTGTAAAATAATAATATTAGATTTTAAAAAGAATTTTTATGCTTATTATGAAACAGAACTTATACATACTTGTGTTTTGATTTAATATTGAAACCAATATGTATGAGTTTTTTACCCTATAGGGATCACCAGTGAAGGCAAGCCTTCACAAAATACAATGGGAAATGCCTATCTTTCCCGTAGGAAAGTATATTTCAGATATATATGTAGATAAGCATACTTAAAAAAGTAAGGATTAAGGAATAAAGAAGAAGAATGAATTGGAGAGGTATTGTCTAATATGTCCATAAATAGGTATAATTATAAATATAAATAAATTTTTAGGAACCTACTTTATCTGGATTAGGAACTAAAATCCTATGGCTTAATTCTTAGGATCATATTTAAGTATAGAAAGGATGTCTTATTATATGAATATATATAGCGTTATAAACATGGATATTGTGGGGTCAAGAGAAATTGAAGATAGAGCTGTAGTACAAGAAGAACTTAAGCAATATTTTAGACAGTTATATATTGAAAACAGACATATACTAGTAGCACCTATCACATTTACTTTAGGCGATGAATGGCAGATTGTTTTAAGGGATGTTAAGGAAAGCTATAATATGTTTTTAAAGATAAAGGATTTTCTTTTAAAACGTAATATTAGTTGCTATTGTGGAGTAGGGTTAGGTTCAATAAGCACTGAAGAATCTGAAGATACTAGAGAAATGGATGGAAAAGCGTTTATATATGCAAGGAAAGCTCTTATATGTGCTAAAGAGACAAACACCTTTTATAATAAGATGCTTTATACAAAAGATTGTAGGGTGATTTTTATTGGAGACTCTATTAAGTTTAATAACTCAATTAATGAACAACACATTCCAACAGAGCAGCAGTTAGAAGTAGCAGTGACTTCAATTTATGAGGATTTTAACATAATTGATGCTTTGAATGCCATGATTCAGAACAACGAAATTCTGCAATTAAATATGACAGCTAAGCAAAGGGAAGTTATTAGCTTATATGAATCTTTAGGATCTTATGCAGAAATTGAGAAGAAACACCCAAGGTATTCTAAATCAAGTATTTCTCGTAAACTTTCAGCTGCAAATTATTTTTTAGTAGCACATAATAGAAATATTATAAAAGGTCTCTTGACGGAATATTGTGAAAGGGTGAAGGAGCAAAGCTAATGGATATAGAACTCATATTAATTGCAATACTGAGTCATAATATTTTTGATTTTATATTACAAATTAAACTTTTTCGGTGTTATAGATTTCCGATTTGTAAAGGCGATGGCAATGATCTAAAGCGCAAAAAGAACATATATAAAATTATAAAAGGTAATTTAATGCATACATGTAGTCACTTTCTAGGGCTTTGTTTAATTGTGTTAGTTATAAATTTAATAAAAAGTGACCAAGTAATCTTTCCTATGAGCAAAATAATCTTAATTTGCTTAGCTCATTTTATTATAGATTTGCTTAAATCACTTATATATTTATTTCGGACAAGCACTCAGAATAACATATGGATATTCTTAATAGATCAGTTTCTGCATCTAATGGTAATCTCATCTGTAATATATGATTTTAATATCCTCTATTTTATAAGACAGTTAAAGTATAAATTTTTGACTTATCCAAATAGTTTTAATCTATCTGAGAAAATCTTAATTACTTCCATAATATTCATTGTGTCTACCTGGGCTGTAGGTATTTTTATCAAAGTGCTTATAAGCTACATAAGTTCTGAAGCAAATAAGCTTAATATAACAGAAAATATAGGAAAGAACATTATTGGTGATAATGGAACTGTTATTAAAATTGCATCTTCTGAAGCTAAAAATGGAGGGTATTTAATAGGTATACTAGAAAGAATACTGATATTGATAAGTATAGCTATGAATTATCCTGTAATGATTGGCTTTGTCCTTACTGCAAAATCTGTAGCAAGGCTAAAAAAATTATCTAATGACAGTTTTGCAGAATACTTTATTATCGGCACTTTCTTTAGTTTTATAGCTGCCGTATTAGGAGGAATAATTATAAGGAGTTTATTTAACTAACTAAAATAACCAAAGAGCAATGGTTTTTCTTTGCGTATTTTATAGCTTTTCTAGCAAGGTGAAAAGAAGGACCATCTAATTGATTAACCGTAAGTTCAAAATCATTAATACTAATTTCACCTATGCCTATACCAGTATAAAAATCTATGTTCTCAGGTAAGTTTTCTCTAAAAAAACTTATTATTTTATCATAAGGTGCATCCTGCTGCAATAATCCTTCCCATTCATCGCCAAGAGTTATAAGAAATGGAGAGGCAATTATATCATTAAAAGTTGCATTACACTTTTTCAATACGTTTATAAGTAACTTCTGAACTTCATATCTATTTTCTATATTTTTAGAATTCTTTAAATCAAAAATCATAGTAATATAGCACATATTTCCTCCTATCAAGTATATTTTAAAAAAGAAACTCTCGCATAGTTGATGTTTATATAGCAACTTTACAAGAGTTGTAATTATAATATTAACTTGCGAATACAATAATCTCACACTGCATTATATGAATTTCTGAACATATGGTACCAAATAAGTAGGTGGTGCAAATTGAAAAATTGTAATCCGCATACACTCCTTGAATAGATTATAATTTATTCTGAAATAGAGAGGTATAAATAACGAATGAATAATGTAACTAATTATCATAATATTGTTTAATTATTAAATATATGGTAGTATGAATTTAAAGATAAAAAGACAGTAATTAAATAATGCAATGGTATATTTATTTGAGGAGGGAATAAAGTGGATATAGAAAAATTTGTTCCTGAACAGTTGATGATTTTAGTAGCAGCATTATATGTGATTGGAATGTGTTTAAAGGCTACACCTAAAGTGCAGGATTGGTTAATACCTTGGATACTAATAGTGATTGGAATAATCGGATCAATAGCTTTGCAACAAGGTTTTACTGCATTAGCTTTCTTTCAAGGTATAGTTTCTGCTGGATTAGCAGTTCTTAGCAATCAACTGGTGAAGCAAACTTTAAATAGGGATGATTCTAGCAAAAATAGTAATGATAAAGTTTAGAAGGTAAGGCGAATTTGTTATGAGATTCAAATCGGAAGCTTTTGATGTATTTCAATTTTTGTCAGAAGAGTATAAATATAATGACCATCAACTTCACTGCGAATTACAATTTAAAGGGAAAGTGGAAGAGAGAATTCTAGAAAAAGCAATAAATTTAAGCTTTAAGGCAATACCAATACTTTCAAGCAAATATGTAGAGGATACAAAGGTATCTTATTGGGAAACTTGTGATTTCAGAGAAGTAGATGATTATTTGACCGTTGCCAAAGATAAAAGTAGTTTTGATGACTTTATTGTTATACGTACTGATGAGTTTAATGGTCCACAAGTGAAATTTTGTTTATACCAAGGTGCTAATTGTATGTTAACTGTAGTAATGAATCATATGATTTGTGATGCTGCTGGATTTAAACAGTACATATATTTATTAAGTGACTTATATTCAAAATTATCTAAGGATGTTAATTATGTGCTAGAAAAGAAGTTAAATGGAACAAGAAGCATTAATATGATTACTAGAAATATTTCTAGTTTGGAGAAGATTAAGATTTTAACTTCAAGAAAAATAGTAAGCAATAAAACTGGTCATCTAAAGTTTCCTCTTAGTTATGATTCTGATAAAAAACCTTTTATTAAAAAATATATAATCTCAGAAGATAGATTTTTTAAGATTAAAGAATATTGTCATAAAAATAATTTAACTATAAATGATGTTTTTTTGGCTGCGTATTATAGGGTTATGTTTAATACACTGAAGCTAAAGCAAAACGATAACTTAAATATAGCAATAATGATTGATATGAGAAGACATCTAAAGAATAAAAATATTAACTCTCTTTGCAATCTTGCATCGTCGGTTGTTACAGGAATTGAATATTGTGAAAAAGATGTTTTTTTTGATACAGTCTGTAAAGTAAAAAATGATGTGGATTTAAAGAAAAATAGTTATTTTGGGATAAAAGGTTTCTTAGAAATAGAGTTAGCTTTCAAGCTTTTAAGTTATAAGACTATAAAGAAACTTTTAAAAAAGCACTTTAACAATCCTATATTAGGTATGACTAATATAGGTGTAATTGATAGGGATAGACTTAAGTTTGGAAACACAGAAGTTGAGCAAGTTTTTATGTGTGGATCAATAAAGTACACACCTTATTTTCAGTTAGCTTTAAGCAGTTTTGATGATACGATTACTTTAACTGTAAATCTTTTTGGAAATATGAATGATCAAGTAGCTGTAAGTGATTTTTTGAAACAGGTTGTAGATGAACTTCCATAAGTATCACTAAAATACTGTATTGAATCTACACAAAGACTCAATTTTTAATTAAAGAACTATAGTAGTGTTTTATGTTATAGTAGAAATTGTTAAGATATGAAATGAATATAGAAAATTATTAAAGCCTCTAAAAAACAATACTGTTTTTTAGAGGCTTTAATGGATTAATGGTATCATAAAATAAAGATATTATTAATTAAATTTGATCAAAATTTAGTGAGTTGATATCATTAAGCCCCTGATAAACTTCTTCTCTAGAAAAGTTATTTTTGATTAAGTCCTCATCACTTTTTTCTAAAAGCATATTATAAAATTTAATACCAGCATCTCTTATTGATTTTGTTTTATTTCTCTCGAGCTCTTCAAAAAGTAGATTTTCAGCTTTATTATACTCACCTTCATAAACCATGCGCTTTAACAATAATTGAAGTAAATCAGTAGACCCCATATTGTTTAAATCTGAATTATCCATAGCTTTTGCTTGTTTTTCATCATCTTTCTTTGACCTTAAAAATCCCATAAAAACACCGCCATTTAGTTTATTAAATATTATAGACAATATTTTATCATAAATAAATTAATTAAGTTAATTATTCTTTGAATTTTCAAAAATGAATCTGGACTTTGAGAGACAGAATTAAAAATATAAATTTTGCAATAAAGTAGTAAATATATATATGCAAAAAATGAATTATAATATTGCAGGAATAACCGTAAATGATGATTAAACTTCATTTTTTTAAATCAATTATGAATGAAATTAACAAAGTGAAATCATTGTTATAAATGATGAAATGTTAAGTAAATGCTAATATATTTACGAGATTATTATGAATAATGCAATAAAGATAATAAATAATTATGTAACACTCTTGAATATTGATAAAGCAATTATTAAACATCGTTGACATTAAAGGGGTAACGTTCATATAATAGGATAAAATAACATATTAAACAGATAGGAATAGTAATTATTTTGAATTTTCAGCATTTTTAAAGGTGGTATATCCATGAATATTAATTGGCAGTTTATAACAAGCAATTGGCCTTTATACGAAAAAGCAGCGTGGCTTACACTTAAGTTAGCTTTTTGGGGTATATTGGCATCTATTATAATCGGACTTATTTGTTCTGTAATACTATATTATAAAGTTAAAGTATTAGATGTGATTGTACGAGCTTATGTAGAATTATCTCGTAATACTCCTTTGTTAATACAATTATTTTTCTTATACTACGGATTAACTAAACTCGGAGTAACATTAAGTGAAACAGCATGTGCAATTATCGGACTATCCTTTCTTGGTGGAAGTTATATGGCTGAAGCTTTTAGAGGTGGGATAGAAGCTGTTAGTAAAACACAAATCGAATCTGGTCTTAGTATTGGGCTTACAAGATATCAATTAGCTAGATATGTAATACTTCCTCAAGCCTTTTCAGTAAGTGTACCAGCTATTGGAGCTAACTGTATATTTCTTTTAAAAGAAACATCAATATTTAGTGCTATAGCAATAGTAGACTTGATGAATGTTACAAAGGACTTAATAGGACTTTATTATCAGACCTTTGAATCCTTATTTATGTTAGTGATATCTTATTTAATAATATTATTGCCGCTGTCCCTTCTTTTGACATGGCTAGAAAGGAAGGTAAGATATGCAGAATTCGGTAATTAGTGCGATTTTTGAAGGAAACAATTTTCTAAGGCTTTTGGGTGGATTACTTATAACAGCCAGAATAGCATTTATATCAATAATAATTGGATCAATTCTTGGTATTGTTTTTGGATTACTTAGAACTACTAAGTATAAGGTAGTAAGATTTGTTTTGAGGATGTACTTAGAGATATTTAGAATAATACCAACATTAGTATGGTTGTTTATACTTCATTTTGGGGTTACTGCAGCTCTGGATATACAGATTGATGGCGAAGTGGTATCTATAATAGTTTTTAGTTTATGGGGTGCTGCTGAGATGAGTGATATAGTTAGAGGAGCTTTGGAATCTTTGCCTAAACATCAATTAGAATCAGGAAAAGCATTAGGGCTGACTTATATGCAGTTATATAGATATATACTCATACCACAGGCCGTAAGAAGATTACTTCCCGGAGCTATTAATTTGTCAACAAGAATGGTTAAAACTACATCCTTAGTTGTACTAATTGGTGTAGTTGAAGTAGTAAAAGTTGGACAACAGATAATAGAAACAGCTAGATTTACTGTTCCAACAGCTTCTTTCTGGGTTTACAGTATAGTATTTGTACTATACTTTATAATTTGTTATCCTCTTTCGTTATTATCAAAAAGACTTGAAGCAAAGTGGAATAGTTAGGGGTGATTATCATTAGTAAAATGAATAATGAAGTGTTGCTTGAGATAAAAGGCTTACACAAAGAATATGAAAATAAAAAAGTTTTAAATAATATTGATTTGGAAATTCACAAAGGTGAAGTAGTGGTTATTTTAGGTCCATCTGGATGTGGGAAAAGTACTCTTCTAAGATGTCTAAATGGTCTTGAACCAATTCAAGGTGGGGATATAAAGTTGTCTGGTAAATCATTGACAGATAAAAATGTTAACTGGCAAGAGGTTCGTCAGAAGATAGGAATGGTTTTTCAAAACTATGAGTTATTTCCACACATGACAGTTATTGAAAATATTCTATTAGGACCAACTAAGGTTCAAAAAAGAGATAAGAATGAAGTACTAGAACAAGCAAAACAATTATTAGATAGAGTTGGACTTCTTGATAGGATGGATTCATATCCACGTCAGTTGTCAGGTGGACAAAAGCAAAGAATAGCGATAGTAAGAGCTTTATGTATGAATCCTGAAGTAATGTTATTTGATGAAGTAACTGCGTCACTTGATCCAGAGATGGTAAGAGAAGTGCTAGACGTTATGTTAGAACTTGCAAAGCAGGGTATGACAATGGCAATAGTTACTCATGAAATGAATTTTGCTCATGCTGTTGCAGACAAGATAGTTTTCCTTGATTCAGGAAACATATGCGAAGTTGCTTCTCCAGAGGAATTCTTTAAAAATCCTAAGACTGAACGTGCACAGCACTTTCTAAATATATTTGAATACTAAAATTGGGGGTAAGATTTATAATGAAAAACATTAAAAAGGTTTTAGCAGCAGTTATAGCTGGTACTTTACTAGTAGGTAGCTTTGTTGGATGCAGCAAGTCTGCTACATCAGATGATAAGTCAAAATCATCAGTAGCTACAAATTCATTAGAAGATATCAAAAAACGTGGAAAGATAAGAGTTGGTGTATTTAGTGATAAACCACCTTTCGGATATGTAGATTCAAACGGTAAGAATCAAGGCTTTGACGTTGAAATAGCTAAGAGATTTGCAAAAGATCTTTTAGGTGATGAGTCAAAAATAGAATTTGTATTAGTGGAAGCAGCAGCAAGAGTATCAGTTTTGGAATCAAATAAAGTTGATATAACAATGGCTAACTTTACAGTTACAGATGAAAGAAAGCAAAAAGTTGATTTTGCTAATCCATATATGAAGGTTTCTCTTGGAATAGTTTCTCCAGATGGAGCTCTTATAACTTCAGTTGATCAATTAAAAGGAAAGAAACTTATAGTTAACAAAGGAACAACTGCAGAAGCTTACTTCATGAAGAACTATCCAGATATACAATTATTAAAGTATGACCAAAATACAGAAACTTTTGAAGCTCTAAAAGATGGTCGTGGTGCTGCACTAGCTCATGATAACACAGAAGTTCTTGCTTGGGCTAAGAGTAACAAAGGATTCACTGTTGGAGTTCCAACTCTAGGAAGCCAAGATACAATAGCACCAGCAGTTAAAAAGGGTAACAAAGAGCTTTTAGATTGGATCAATAAAGAACTTGAAAACATAGGAAAAGAAAACTTTGTACACAAAGCATATGAAGATACATTAAAGCCAGTATATGGTGACTCAGTAAGTCCTGATAACCTTGTAATTGAAGGCGGAAAGTTAAACTAATTTTTAGGCGGTTGATATATAGTATATCAGCTGCCTATTTTTTAGTGTAAAGAAAATATAAAAATCCTCAGTTAGCTAACTTAGATATTTCAAATAATAACATTATAAAATGGTTAGTGATTTTATAAAATTTAAATAGCTTGAAAGAGGTATAGTTATTATTCTATAATTAGTGGATAATAGATATTTGAAAAGTATCACTTAAGTAACTAATTAATTCCAACGATGTTTTTAAACATAATCAAAACCGAAATAGAGGTGAGACATATATTAGAGAATATTGCAGTTGTGAATAGCAATGATGAAATAATAGGATATAAAGAAAAAATGTTGGTGCATAAGGAAGGTATATTGCATAGAGCTTTTTCAGTATTACTTTTTAATTCGAAAAATGAAATGCTGTTGCAGAGGAGGAGCTTGTCAAAATATCATTCACCAGGAGAGTGGACTAATGCTTGTTGCAGTCATCAGAAAGAAAATGAAACAATTAAAGAAGCTGCAGTTAGAAGGCTTTATGAAGAACTAGGAATTAATGATGTTGCAATTGAAGAAGAATTTGTTTTTCATTATAAATGCCAATTTGAAAACCAATTATGGGAAAATGAAATTGATCATGTTTTTATTGGTAGATATGATACAAATATTGAATGTTTTAACACAGATGAAGTGCACGAAGTTAGGTGGATTCCAGTGTCAGAGTTACTTATGTTGATTGATGAAAAACCTGAAGAGTTTACTTTTTGGTTTAAAATTCTAATTAAGAAAGCAGAGGAATTAAAGAAATTGTACATTAATTAATAATTAAATTATTAATTAATGTATAATTCTTCTACATATTGAGGCATAATAATCAATGTAATGTAGCATCTTCTTATAAGTTTTATTCTTTGTAGTTTTAAAATGTTTAAGATACGAAACTATAACTTTAGAAGATTTATACACTATTAACCAAATGAACTCTTCTGAAAGCTAATTAGAAATCAAGGTAACCTAGTACATAGTAAAGAAATAATGGATTAAAATGCAAATTATCATCCATAAGGAATGGCTGGTTACATCGGAATTTTATTAGTGAAATGTTCCAGAGAGTTTAAAAAAATAAAATTTCGGAGGTTCAAAATTATGAATGGTACAGTTAAATGGTTTAATCCAGAAAAAGGATTTGGATTCATCACAGGAGATGATGGAAAAGATGTGTTTGCACACTTTTCACAAATAAATGCTGAAGGCTACAAATCTCTTGAAGAAGGCCAAAAAGTATCTTTTGACGTTGCTCAAGGTCCAAAAGGTCCACAAGCAGAAAACATTACACTAGCTAGATAGATAGCGGAAATCCCCTTAAAGTATGTACTTTAAGGGGATTTTAGTAATAACTTATACTGAAATTTTACAAATAATAAAGTACCAATTCTAATCTTTATGCTTTAGTTATTCAAGCCAAAATGGTTGAGTCCAAGCCATGCAACCATCTTCCCTAGATATTTCAATTCTTACATATTTCTCAGTCCCTAATAAAGTATAGTCAGCTTCATGTCCATAAGTTTCTTTTAAAACTTTACCTTGATAGCCTATAAATTTAAAAACTGCTGGAATGTTATGATGCTTAAGTTCTAAATATAGTCTATTATCAACAGCATCAATTTTATTCAAAAAGATTCCAGTAGAACCATAAAAGCTTCCATTTCTTAAAGCTTCCATTATTGATGTAGAACTTTTTTCTTCACACAAAGCCATATTAAAAGCACAACCGCAACGCTGGAACACATGCATATCATCATTTGCAAATCCAAACACTTTTTTGCCATTTGACAAAAGATTGTCCCATAAATCCGTAGCTAAAGCTCTTCCTTTATTATCAAATTTAACATTATTATTATAAATTTCTAATCCAGTATATCCATTAAGCTGTAGTAATTTTTCTACAGGCCAGTAATTATCCTCATAAACATGAGGATGGCATATTATATTTAGTCCGCCTTCATCATCTACTTTATTAAAAATTTGTTGATGGTTATCGTAATTGCGTTCATCGTCACTATAACTTTTAATATTTATACCGAGAGTTTGATAATCTCTATATTTATATTCAACTCCAGGAAAAATAATTATATCTTCATAATTTTCTTTAAGTTCTGTGAGCATACAGTGATCTGTAATAGCTAAGAAATCATATTTCATTTTATGAGATTTGTACATATCTATAACTGTCTCTAAAGAGTAGTGGCCGCATTTACTATTGTTAGTATGAGTATGTAAGTTTCCCTTAAGCCACATTCCAGCTTTTAAATAAGGATTGATTATCATAAGTTCACCGCCATTTATTAATATATATTTAAAACTTCACCAATTTACTTTGAAAAGCAGTTTGTTTTGTATTTCAAAACTTAGCTGAAACTTTATTCGATGAAGTGTTATAAGCATAAGTAATAGCTAAGTTTAATTTTATAACTGCCATAAACTTATTATATATTATTGAAAATGATTAGTAAAATTTGTTTGATATATGCTAATTTATGAAGTCAAGTTTATCCGGATTAGTAAATTGGACTATTAGAAAATCAAAAGAATAAAACAAATAGATGTGCCATCTTTTCAATGTGAATAGCTTCAAGATTATATGGTTATAGGGAACAAGAGTTAAAGCTACAAAATATATTTTGATTGACACACCTATTTCTTAAGATAGATAAATTTTATTTTTAATTATCATATGATACTTAACCACTTAAATAATTAAGTACTTAATTTGTGGCTGTTGATACATCTCCATATACTATACCTCGGCCGTTTGTAGCTATATATACTCTACCATAAATTCTTGGATCACCTGTAATAGCTATATTGGTACAACCGTATTGATGGCTGTCATCATTTATTCTTGTCCAAGTTGAGCCTCCATCATCTGAACGGTAAATGCCTCTGATATTATTTATCTTAGCACTAATATATATACAAGGGTAAATTTGTCCAGGAGCAGCTTTACCAAAACCTACAGTATCAGCTTCTTGGATATTTGATATCTTCTGAAAGGTTGCACCAGAATCAGTGGAATGCCATATTCCATAGTTACCTTCTTTAGTGCTTCCGCCAGTTAACCAGATATCACCTTCATGACCTGATACTGCTTTGAAGTTTCCAGTACCTGTAGTTGGTAAGCCTGTAGCTGCTGTTACTTTGAAGTTTGCGCCTCCATCAGTACTAATATAGAACTTGCCTTGATAAAATGCATAGAATTTCTTTGAATTTATACGATCAGATGCTACCTTAGCTCCTGTAGGAACACCAACAGAATTTATCCATGAATTGCCGTTGTCCTTCGAATAAGCAACTTTGCCTGAACTACCTGAAGCACTCCAAACCACTGCGCTAGCATCAGCAGCAGCAGCTACAGTACCTCCTGCGTTAGATGTTACACCATCGATATTCTTTCCAGTAAACCAATTGCCGCCTCCATCATATGAAAAGGAGCAGCTCTTAATGCCGTTTTTAGCATCATCATCGCTTACGTTGCCTGAACGAACAATGAAGTTAGGAGAAAGTTCAGCGAAGTCCATACTTGTAGTATTAAAACTTGGATTTAAAAGCATCTTACTAGGTACTTTGGTAAGATCATCGTGTTTGAAACCGCTAATATCGCTCATACCACTTAAAAGATTAGCTCCTGAAGGTGGGCTAATTATAGTGTTTACTGAAGCTTCTTCTATTCCGGCAGCCTTAACTTTTATATCAATCTTAGTACCTTTGTCCCAGTTTGTGAGATTATCGGAGCCATAAATAGTAGCACCAGTGCCATACATCATTCTGTCAGAGTTAAGTGGATCAATAGTTATACAACCAGTCATCCAACCTAGTTTTGGAGATACTTCCGGCATGCTTTTTGATGTCCCCCAGTCTAACCATGGGGCTGCGGATATATCTTGGTTATAACTCAGGTTACGGTTTGGATAATTTCCCCAAGACCAAATTGGCTTCCAAGTAGCACCAGCATCAGTACTTCTGAAAATCTGAGCATCTGGCCACCAGGAATTTAGGCTAGTAACCATTAGTGTATCTGGATGTTGTGCATCAACTGCAAGTCCACCATATCCAAAGTAGTCGTCACTGCTACTTGGAGATACAGGACTAATATTTGTCCATACACCTGTTTTAGTATTATACTTCCATACATCACCTTTGTCACCGTCATATGGACCACAAGTGTTACTATAAGTAACGTATAGATTTCCATTTGATATTAAGCCGTGATGAGGTAAGAAGCCTGTAGAGGTTCCATTTTTGTCTTTCCAATTTGTTTGATTTTGTTTTGTAGGCTGATTTGCAACAGGTTGCCAAGTGTTTCCGCCATCGGTACTTTTATAGATACTTTGATTTGTATCTGCAACTCCAACATATATTGTTTGTGTAGTTTTGCCGGCAGTGCCAGTAGAAGAATCAAAAGTAATCCATACGATGCCTATTGAGTCGTTGAAATATGGATCAATATAGTTTCCGGTTGAAGTGAAACTAGTAACCTTTGACCAAGTAACACCATAGTCAGTACTTCTCCATAGCCCGTTGCCGTTATGTGTGCCTAGATAAAGTATCTTGTTATTATTTGGATCTATGGAAAGTCTTTCACCCATGGAACGTCCTGGCATGTTCCCACCGATTTTAAAAGGCAAATCAGTTTTTTGCCAAGTAGTTCCTTTATCAGTTGATCTAAGTATGGCACCATTTCCAGCCCAATCATTAGTATAGGTTCCAGCTGCTATATAAACTCTATTTGTTTCAATTTGATCTGTAGCTAAGCTTTCACAACCAAGTAGATTCCAGTTATCAAAACCAACCCAATCTAATAGAGGTATCCAGGAGCTAGTTGAAGCATTCCACCGATAGGCCCCTCCCATATCTGTACGAGCATAAATAAGATCTTTTTCCTTTTGATTAAATATTATACCTGGTACAAAACCACCGCCTGCACCTGTCTTAACATTTTTCCAAGTATAGGTAGAGGTTGTTGTACTTGCATTTGCCTTTATTTGATTGTTTAAAAGTGAAGTTGTAGTAAAAGCAGTACAAAGAGTTATAGTAGTGATTAAACCGATAAGCTTTTATTCATCATTGACCTCCTTGTAAATTTAAGATAAGAGATTAGAGTTATTTCATTTTGGCTTAACAACATACAGTATATAACTTTATAATTAAACTTATATTTTTAAAGTTATACATTCATAGATACAACCATCTAGAAATTGAATATATATCCTGAAATTCTCCAATACAGCAGTAAAATTTAAGAATATTAACAGAGCTAAAGGTTATAGCTTTAATACAATGTGCGCACTTTGTAATCGTTGTATGTTGAGATTATGATAACACATAGGTATTTAAATTCAACAAGTGTATTATTCCGAAATTAACCATAAATAATTAAAAAAGATAAGTTAGGTTGCTTGTAAGTGACTATTCGTAGAAATAATAGTTAAAATTACAAGTGAAAAGTTTACAGACTACTTATATTAATGTGGTAAATTACAATGGAATCTTATTAAAATACTTTGTAAAACTACTTTATAAAACCACTTGAAAAAGTTTTTTTTCAGTGATATACTTTAGTAAAAGATTGGTAATTTTGTAATAAATAAAATGGGAATGAGGGGTTATAAAAATGAGAGAATATTTTCCAAACATATCTAAGATAGTATTTGAAGGTCCAAAGTCAACAAATCCATATTCATTTAAATACTACAATCCTGAGGAAGTAGTAGGAAATAAAAAGATGAAAGAACATCTAAGATTTGCAGTATCATATTGGCATACATTAACTGCAAATGGATCAGATCCTTTTGGTGTTGGAACTATGCTTCGTCCTTGGGATAATGTAAACGATTCTATGGAGCTTGCTAAAGCAAGAATGGAAGCAGCTTTTGAATTAATGGATAAGCTAAACATTGAATATTTTTGTTTTCATGATAGGGATATTGCACCAGAAGGAAATAGCCTAGCTGAGACTAACGAAAACTTAGACAAGTTAGTGGCTTATTGCAAAGAATTAATGAAGAAATATAATAAGAAGTTGTTATGGGGAACTGCTAATTGTTTCTCTAATCCAAGATATGTACATGGAGCAGGTACTTCATGCAATGCTGATGTTTTTGCATATACAGCTGCTCAAATTAAAAAAGCTATTGAGGTAACAAAAGAATTAGGTGGAGAAAATTATGTTTTCTGGGGCGGAAGAGAAGGTTATGAAACTCTTCTAAACACTAATATGGAATTAGAGCTTGATAATTTTGCTAGACTTCTTCAAATGGCTGTAGATTATGCTAAAGAAATAGGATTCACTGGACAGTTTTTAATAGAACCAAAGCCAATGGAACCAACAAAGCATCAATATGATTTTGATACAGCTGCGGTATTAGCTTTTTTAAGAAAATATAAATTAGATAAACATTTCAAGATAAATATTGAAGCCAATCACGCAACTTTAGCTGGTCATACTTTCCAACACGAACTACATGTAGCAAGAATAAATGATGTTCTTGGAAGCGTAGATGCAAATCAAGGAGATCCTAATCTGGGATGGGATACAGATCAATTTCCAACTAATATCTATGACACTACTCTTGCTATGTATGAGATTCTTAAGAATAACGGTATTGCGCCTGGCGGTTTGAATTTTGATGCTAAGGTAAGAAGAGCATCTTTTGAACCAGAAGATTTATTCTTAGCTTATATAGCTGGAATGGATACTTTTGCTAAAGGGTTAAGAGTAGCTCATAAACTATTGGTAGATAAAGTTCTAGAAAATAATATGAAAGAGCGATATTCAAGCTTTGATGGTGGAATAGGAAAAGAAATAGTTGAAGGTAATGTAGGATTTAAGGAATTAGAAAAGTATGCTTTGGAGAATAACAAAATCTCTAATAAATCTGGAAGACAAGAGATGCTAGAATCTATTGTTAATCAATATATATTTGAAGATAAATAGACTTTCTTAAATATAAATAAGACTTATACTTAAGCCAGAACTTAGTTTAAACTTAATCGATTTAAAAGATGTACCACTTCGTATTTAATTTTATATTTTTAAAATCAATCACTATAACACGTGAAATTTTAAAAATACATTGATGATCGAAGTGGTACATACTATTATAAATAGAATTGAATTATTTGTTGTAGTAGTTGAAGTGAAAACGTTATATTTGGTATAATTAAGAAAATTATAAAGATAACGTAAAATTTTAACTTTTAGCTGTAAATATTTAAAAGACGAATTTATCTTTGGACAATCTTCTTAGATTGGTGATAGAAGATAAAGTTATATTAAGTGTACAAAGGAATGATAGAACAATGATGAAATTAAAAAATCTAGATAAAGATACAATAAGAAGTTCAAATATAAAGCTAATAATAAACTTATTATTTAATAAAAGAGAACTTACAAAGCAGGAAATATCAAAAGAAACAGGACTGAGTATACCAACTGTAATTAATATTACGAATGAACTTATTGAAGATGGATTAGTTGAGGAGTGTGGAGTTGCTGAATCAAGTGGTGGAAGAAAACCTATGATAGTAAGATTTATGCCAAATTCTAGGTGTTCTTTTGGAGTGGAGATAAATTCCAAATACATAAGAATAATTTTAATTAATCTTGATGCAGTTATTTTGGAAGATGAAAGCATAATGTTTAATGACTCATTTAAACTAAATGAAAGCAACGTAAAAGATATTTTTGATGAAATTTGCAAGATAATTAAAGTTATAATTTTAAAAAGAAATATAAAAGAAGCAAATGTGCTTGGAGTAGGATTTTCACTTCCAGGTACTGTGAATGAAGAAAAACTTTTATTAGAGCTTGCTCCTAATCTTTTTGTTAAGAATATGGATTTTCATTATATAGAGGAAAAGCTTAATATAAAGGTATATGTAGAAAATGAAGCTAATTCTGCTGCTATGGCTGAGCTGAGACTCGGAATAGCAAAGGATATGAGAAATCTAGTATACATATCAGTAAGAGAAGGTGTGGGTACTGGAATTGTTGTAAGTGGCTATCTCTATAAAGGAAAGAATAAAAGAGCAGGTGAATTTGGGCATATGACTGTAGAGAAAGATGGTGTTCCTTGTACCTGTGGAAAAAAAGGATGCTGGGAAGTCTACACATCATCAGAAGTGATTTTGAAAAAATATAATATGGAAGAAAAGAATCCTATATACTCTTTTGATCAATTCTTTAATTTACTTGATGAAAAAGATTTTAAGGCTAGTACTATTTGGGAAGAATATTTAGAGTATTTAGCTATTGGAATTCAAAATATAATTCTAATAATGGATCCTCATTATATTGTAATAGGAGGAGACATAAGTAATTATGAGAGGTTTCTCATTCCTCCTTTAAAAGATAGGATTTTTAAAGATATAAATTTTTTTAGTGAAGATGATTTAAAGCTACTTACTTCAAGGTTTAAGGATGATTCATCCATAATAGGAGCAGCAATTTTACCAATTGAAAAACTATTTTTTATAAATGAAAGAATATTATAGTGGAGGCAATTATGAAAGTAAAGAAAGAATTTGGAGAAGGACCAATATTTACAGCAACAAATTTTATATGGTGGTTTTTAGTTGGGAACTTCTATTTTTGGCTTTTGAATATGCCAATGTTGTTAGTTGTTCTAGGGATAATATCTACAGTAGGAAGTGATAATACATTATTGTTTATATTAACCCTTTTACCAATGGCGCCTGCATTAACAGCACTTTTAAGTTCAATGGGAAAAATCATTAGAGAAAAAGACATTAACATGACAAAAGAGTTTTTTAAAGCCTATAAGACTAATTTTGTTGAGTCAGTGATCTTTGGCTTTTTTGAAGTAGTTATCCTAGTGGTATTATATTTTGATAGATCATACTTTGCAGTTACATCTTCAAATGCAATACTACAAATGGTTATATTAGTACTAGCTATAATTTTCTTAGCAATTATAAATTTTTATGTTTTACCTATAGTTTCTAGGTTTTATTTAAAAAAGATGCAAATAGTTAAGTTAGCTATCTTTTATTTCTTTAGAAGAATTCATGTAGCAGCAGCTGCATTAGCAATTTTATATTTATTATGGACAATCTCACTTAAAGGCGGGTCTATTATTTTACTTTTCTCAGCTAGCATTTTATGTTATATAGTAATGCTATTCCACACTAATACCTTAAATGAGATAGAAGCTATGTTACAACCACAAGATACTAATGGCATAGATGCATAGAAGGTGCATAGGTGTGAAAAAGATCATAGATTTTTTTAATAATTTAAGCGTGAGATTTAAGTTTGCATTAGTATATTTTTTTATATTACTTATACAGATAATAATTTTTGGAATTTATATGTATGAACAGACATCAAATTCAACAGTTAAGCAAGGTCAGTTGGTTATGGAACAAAATCTGTTGCAAACCAAGGAGAGTATCCTGCAAAAAAGAAATTCTATAGAAAGTGCTGCAGATATTTTGGTTTTAGACAAAAGAATCCAGGATTTTTTAGATTATAAATACGATAATTCCGTATATCAAATACAAGATTATCAGTTTAATATATCGCCTATTGTTGAAAACATATTAAAGCAAAATAGATATATAAATTCCATTAAGATATACATGTCAGATAATATAGTAACTGAAATGTCAGACAGCTACTATAGTGTGAATAAAGATACTGATTCCAGTAAGTTTTTAGCCTTGAATCAAAAGAAACCTTTAGATAATGGTTGGACTAGTACCCATGAAGCAAAGACACGGGCACTTAAGGATAGTACTGGTACAGGTGAGCAAGTATTAACTTACTCAAAGAAAATAATTTCAAGTAATACCTTTAGGGAGACTGGTACCCTTGAAATTGAAGTCAAAGAAACTGTTCTCTTCGATATGCTTCGGGATCCAATAGTAACAAAGCTTGGTAAGATATTCGTTGCAGATGAGGATAGTGTTGTAGTATCTAACAATATTCCAAATTTGTTCAAGCAAGATGTGATAAAGAGTAATTTCTTTCACTTCACACCAAATAAAAGAATTAGTGAGGTTGGTAAAGTATTCAATAAAAAATATATTTTTATTTCCATTCCGATTAGTGAGATAAATTGTAATATACTTGGAATATTTCCAGCTGATAATTTTAATAATGAGATTAAAAGTTCTTTTAGAAATATTGAGCTTGTTTTATTATTTTCATCCATGTTTTTGGGAGTAGTTATATTTTTTACTACAACAGCATTGTTGTCTAGGATTAAAGACATGGTTAAGGCTATGAAACAAGTAAGAGATGGAAATCTTAATGTTTCTGTGAATGTTGATTCAACAGATGAATTTGGCGAGCTAGGTACTACATTTAATCATATGACTTCAAGAATACATGAATTGGTAGAGACCGTTTACAAGATAGAGCTTATGGAGAAAGAGGCAGAACTTAAAGCCTTAGAAGCTCAAATTAATCCTCACTTTTTATATAATACACTTGCTACAATAACGTGGGCGGCCAGAAAAGTAAAGTCATCTCAAATAGAAACTATTTCAAATTCTTTAGCAAAGTTTTATAGATTAGTTTTGAGTAAGGGAAATAGGGAAATTACCGTTGGGGAAGAGGTAGAAATGGTAAAGGCTTATCTTCATATACAGAAAATTAGATTTGAAGATAAGTTTGATGTAGTATATAAGATTGATGAAGCCTCATATTCTAAGAAAATCATAAAAAATATTCTACAACCTATAGTAGAAAATGCATTAAGCCATGGGATTGAACCAAAAAGTTCTCATGGAACCATCATAATAAAGATTAGTTCATTTGAAAGTACTTTAAGCATAAAGATAATAGATGATGGAGTAGGAATGGACAAAGGAAAGTTGATAAGGGTGTTAAATGGTGATGCAGAAAGTACTAAAGGCAGTGGATATGCAGTGAAAAATATAATTCAAAGATTAGAAACTTATTCAGGTAAAAAGGATGTTTTTTCTATTTACAGCAGAGAAGGGATTGGAACTGAAGTGTTGATTTACATTTAAATAGTTAGCTTTCTACCATATTGTTGATTCATAGTGTAAGTAGAAATCTCTTAAGGAGGAGGATCTTATTGTGTTAAGAATGTTAATCGTTGAGGATGAGAGATTAGAAAGAGAAGGTCTTCTTGAATTTTTGGATTGGAATAGTTTTGGAATAGAGGTAGTTGAGACAGCCTGTGACGGTATAGAGGGGGTAGAACTAGCCAGAAAGATGCGACCAGATTTAATTATTACAGATATAAAGATGTCAGGTATGGCAGGCTTAGAGATGTCAAAAATTATTAAGGAGTTTCTTCCGGAAGTAAAAATTATAATCTTATCTGGATATAATGATTTTAAGTTCGCTAAGGAAGCCATAAAATTTAGAGCTTATGCATATTTATTAAAGCCTGTAGAAGAAAAAGAGATGATAGAAGTTATAAAAGGTGCTACAAATGAATGCATAAAGGCTTATGAAATGGCTTTAGAGGAAAGTAAAAGTAAGCTTCAGATAGAAGAAAGTTATAGTGTCGCTAGGACACAGTTTATAGCAGATCTTTTCGAGGGAAGAGTAAAGGAAGATGAGCTCTACGAGTACTTAAAGTATTTTCATATAAACCTTATAAAAGAAGACAACATATTAGTAATGATTATAAGGCAATCTAAATTTAATGATTCAGCAATTATAGATGAACAAGGTTTGTTTGATATAATTAACAATAATATAGATGAATTCAAGAATAAGAATTATTTTAATGTTGAAAAATCATTTTTATATAAGGATAGCATTAGGAGTCAACTAGTAGCTTGCGTTTCATTAAATTCCGAAGAAGATTTTGATACTTTGCTATATTATATATCAAACAAGTATCTTGCAAGAATAAAAAGAGAGAATAATATTGCACTTCAGATTGGAATTGGCAAAAAGGTTGAAACAATAGATGATATACCTCTATCCTATAACTCTGCTTTAGAAGCAATTAGGTTTGGAGAGTTTTGGTCAATAAAAGGGTTGACTTACTATGAGGGTGTAGAAGCAAATTCAAAAAAGTTTGAGGACAGACTATGCGAATTTGTAGTGAAAGGGAATTACTTTTCCAAAAATTTGGTCAGTGCACTAAGTTCTTCTGAGGAAGATAAAGTTTATCAGCTCATTACAGAAATGTTTGATTATATAACTAATACTAAATGTAACGATAGAGACTTACTTAATAACTATCTTTACAATATAATAAATGAGGTATCTCTTTTTGTATACAATATAAATAAAAGAACTGAAGAATTTATGCAGGATTACAACGATAGTGTCAAAGCTTTTATGAACTTAAATAATATAAATGCTATAAAAGAATATTTTTATACCTTCTTTGAAAGTGTACTTACATTTCTGAATGAAAAAAGAGGAAGTAAAGATGAGAGTATAGTGAAGAAAGTTATAAAGTTGATTGATAAAAAATACATGGAATGCATAAGTCTTAAAACAATTGCTGCAGAAGTGTATCTATCTCCTAACTATTTAGGTAATATATTTAAGAAGGTTACTGGAAAAACCTTTAATGTTTATTTGTGCGAGTATAGAATGGAAAAAGCCAAAGAACTTTTAAGTAAAGCAAATAAAAAGGTTTCTAGTGTTGCACAAGAAGTAGGAATACCAAATACATCATATTTTTGTATGGTGTTTAAAAATACATTTGGCATAGCTCCAGGTGAGTTCCATGAAAGGGTCATAAGAGGATAATATAAAATTTTAGTAGATATCAGCATTTTTTTAATAAGCTGATATCTTTTTTTTATATAATTAAATAACTTTATAAAGAGTGTTGATTATCAAAAGGAGTGTTGTTTTTTTATATTTACAGTATATACCATAAGTTTTAAGATATAAATATAGCAGATAACTGAAACAGAAGAATCTAATTAATGTAAATGTAATCCTTTTCTACAGCGGCTTTTAATATAATTATCGGCCCTAGATATAAAAAAACTTAGTAAACGTTTTAAAGTAACGGTAGTTTAAGCAGAAATATAATCAAACTTATATTACTAATTTAAGGGGATAAGAAAAGATGATAACGGTTAAAAAAACTCATAAAACATCAACTCAAAAGAAATTTTCAATTCCGAATAAGTATAAACTTTTTCTTATGGCATTGCCATTCTTGATCTTAACATTTTTGTTTTCATATTTACCGCTTCATGGCTGGTTGTATTCTTTTTATGATTATAGACCAGGAATACCATTAAGTAAGTCAGAGTTTGTTGGGCTTAGATGGTTTAAATCAATTTTTGCAAATCCTGTACAGACTAAAGAAGTTTTAAGAGTTATGAAAAATACAATCGCAATAAGTAGTATTAATATTTTAACTTCTGTATTTCCTGTTATTTTTGCAATATTACTCACTGAAATAAGAAGAGAAAGATTCAAAAAAACAGTACAAGTTTTGACTACAATACCAAACTTTATAAGCTGGGTTTTAGTATACTCAGTAGCATTCACATTATTTTCAGTAGATAACGGTCTAATAAATCATTTGTTAATTAACCTTCATATTATTGAGACTCCGATAAATTTCTTGGCCTCTGATAACCATACTTGGTTAAATATGACACTTTGGAGTATTTGGAAAGGCCTTGGATGGGGAGCTATCATGTATCTAGCCGCAATAACTGGGATAGATCAAGAATTATATGATGCTGCAAAGGTTGATGGCTGCGGAAGATTTAAATTAATATGGCATATAACGGTTCCTGGAATTATGCCAACATATTTTGTTTTACTACTACTGTCTATAGCAAATTTTATAAACAATGGTATGGATCAATACTTTGTATTCCAAAATGCAATAAATAAAGAACATATAGAAGTGTTAGATCTTTACGTTTACAACATAGGGATGGTTGGCGCAAACTTCTCATTCTCCACTGCCATAAGTATGCTAAAGTCCATAATAAGCGTGTTCTTATTATTCGTAGCAAATAACATGTCTAAACTTTTTAGAGGAGAAACAATAATTTAATAGCAATATATGATAAGGAGCGTTGTAAAGCGATGAAAAAGCATTCAAATAGTTTATCTGATACAATAGTTAATATAGTGATTTATACATTTTTTATAGCATTTACGTTAATATGTATATTTCCGTTCTATTATTTATTTATAAATACCATAAGTAACAATGATTTAAGTAGCAAAGGACTTGTAAACTTTATTCCAAAAGGCATTCATTTTACAAATTATTTAGAAGTTTTAAAGATTAGAGGACTTGGTCAAGCAGCTTTTATAACACTAAGTAGAACTGTAATCGGAACAGCACTAACAGTATTTGCATCAGCATTCTTAGGGTTTCTATTTACTAAGAAGGAAATGTGGGGAAGAAAGTTTTGGTATAGATTTGTAATAATTACAATGTATTTTAATGCTGGAATTATGCCTTGGTATATAACAATGATGAACCTAAAGCTTACAAATAACTTTTTAGCTTATGTTTTACCAACCATTATATCACCATTCAACATTATACTTGTAAAGACTTTTATTGAAGGAATACCAGAATCTCTTCAGGAGGCAGCAGAAATAGATGGAGCAGGACTTTATACAATATTTTTAAAAATCGTAATGCCGCTAATAAAACCAATACTTGCTACAATAACAATATTTTCTGCGGTAGCTCAATGGAATTCTTTCACAGATACGCTTTTCCTTGTAACTGATTCAAAATTATTTACTTTACAATTCGTTCTTTATAAGTATCTAAATGAGGCTTCATCACTGGCTGCGCTTATAAAGAGTAGTCAAAGTGGAATAGCAGCTGCAAATGTAGCTAATATGCAAACTGCAACATCTGTAAGAATGACAGTTTCAATGATTGTTGTTATTCCAATATTATTCGTATATCCATATTTCCAAAGGCACTTCGTAAAAGGTGTAATGATTGGAGCTGTAAAGGGTTAATATTAAGTTTTTATTATTCTAATTGCTGCTTTTAAGCATTTATGATTATAGCAACTTAAGAAATATCATTATTATAAGCAGCAATATGGATATTAAAATAAATAGAAACAAATTTAAGGGGGATTAGTAATGAAGAGAGGTTTAAGCAAAACTATCGGAAAAGCAGTAGCTTTAGCTACTGCAATCACTACTATGTCTATTGGTATGGTAGGATGTTCAGATGATACTAAGAAAGATACAAGCAAAAACGATCTACAAAAAATTGATGTATTTTCAATGACTGCAAACTATGCTGGTGAGCAAACAGGATGGTTTGGAAAGATTGTAAAAGATAAGTTTGGTCTAGATATGAACATCATATCTTCAAATCTACAAGGTGGAGATAGTAAGTTTGCTACAATGATGGCTTCTGGAAATTTAGGTGACATAGTAGTATTTGGAGCTGATGATCAAAAGTATAGAGATGCGATAAAAGCAGGTCTTTTATTAGATTGGAATAAAGATGGTCTTTTAGATAAGTACGGAACACATATTAAAGAGTTCCAAAAAGCAATCGAAAAAAATAAGACTAATTTCGGTGATGGAAAAGCAGTTTATGGACTTGGACATGGAGTTTCTACAATGCCTGCAACTAGTCCTTCAGAAGGAACTGAAATGACTTATGAACCAACAGTACGTTGGGACCTATATCAAAAGCTTGGAAAGCCTACAATAAATACAGTCGAAGATTATTTACCATTACTTAAAAAGATGCAAGAAGCAAATCCTAAGAGCGATTCTGGAAAACCTACTTATGCATTCTCAATGTGGAGTGATTGGGATGGTAACATGATGATGCTAGGAAAACAATTTGCATGTATGCAAGGATATGATGAGCTTGGATTCTTGTTAGTTCATGGAAATGAAGACAAATATCAAGATATATTAGATCCAAATGGATACTATTTGAAAACTTTAAAGCTTTACTATGAAGCGAACAAGATGGGACTTGTTGATCCAGATTCTATATCACAAAAATACGACGACGCAAGTAATAAGATGAAAGATGGTCAAATATTATTCTCCTGGTTCCCATTCTTTAGTACTCAATACAATACTCAAGAAAGAGTGAATAAAGGACAAGGCTTTAAATTAGTACCATTCAACGATGAAAAGGTTTATTCAAATGGTTTTGCTAACTATGGTGCTAACCAAGTAATAGCAATTGGTGCTAAAGCTAAGAATCCAGAAAAGATTATGCAATTTATCGATTGGCTATACTCACCAGAGGGTGTTATGACTTCTACAAATGGACCTAAAGGATTAACTTGGGACATTAAAGATGGTAAAACTGTATTTACAGACTTTGGTAAAAGGGCTGTGCCATCAACTGCTGCAGAACAAGTATCAGACCAATATGGCGGCGGAACTTACAAAGACGGCATAAATGCTCTTAACTTCCAAACTGTAAATCCAAACTCTGTTAATCCTGATACTAAAGAGCCTTATAACTGGCAATTATGGTCTTCAACTTTAAATGATAATGTAACTCCTCTTGATAAGAGCTGGAGAGAGACTTTGAATGCTACTAATGATAAGGATTACTTCGTTAAAAACAATAAGATAGTAGTTAGTCCTGTAACAAATGTTAGTGATGATGCGCTAGATAGTGCAACACAACAAAAAATGGGACAAATAGCTACAGTTATTAAGCAAAACTCTTGGAAGATGGTATTTGCTAAGAGCGACTCAGAATTTGCTTCATTACAAAAAGATATGATAGAAAAATCAAAGGGCTTAGGCTATGATGATGTAGTTAAGTTCTATGGAAAACAAGCAGAAAAGAGATTTGCTGCTAGAAAGAATTTAAAATAGTTAAATAATGTGAATAGCAATAAAAGCTCTTCATAAATTAAGGAGATGTTACAGAACCATATTGAAATTAATTGGTTAATCATCCGACGCTTAAATGAGCTTACGCAAAGAACTAATTAATTTCAATAATATTCTTGAACATAGTCTAAATTAAAAGCCATGCATAATAAGGAAAGTAAATATCCTTATATGCATGGCTTTATTTATAAAAATATATAAATATTCTTCAAGTGAACTTTCTTATTTTTTTACTTTTTCATGAAACAAAATAACTTTAAATTTGGCAAAAGTATTTTGTATAAGTCAAAAAAATACATTTTTACACTAAATGTACCAAAGGTTGTGATACAATAATATAAAAGAAAACTGCTTTTTGTGTGAACAAAAGCAAAAAAATACTATAGATTTATTAGGAAAGATACCAATATTTTTATCGTAAGAGGTTAAAAAGAGATATGAAGATAGCAAGTGGAAAGATTTAATGAACATTAGATCTAGAAAGAAGGATATTTATGAAGGTTTTAGAAGTTAGCAACGTGTATAAAGATTATCAAAAACAAAGAGCATTAAGTGATATCAATATTACAATAAAAGAAAATGAAATAATTGGTTTTGTTGGCCCCAATGGTGCTGGAAAGAGTACATTGATGAAGATTATGGTAGGTTTAATACCAGCAACAAAAGGCAATGTTAGGATAATGGGCTATGATATAAAAAAGAATAGAGAACTAGCTTTAGAAAAAATAGGATGCACAATTGAAACTCCATATTTTTATGAGTATTTGACAGGAAGAGAGAACTTGAAAATTATATCAAATATGTATAAAGATTTATCTAAAGAAAACTTAATTGAAGTAGCTAAAAAGGTTGGAATATTTGATAGTTTAGATAAGAAAGTTAGAGCTTATTCATTAGGCATGAAGCAAAGATTAGCGTTGGCTCAAGCTATAATAATGAAGCCTAAAATATTAATACTAGATGAACCTACTAATGGTTTAGACCCACAGGGAATAGTTGAGTTTAGAAATATACTTAAGGATATAAATAACGGAGGTTGTACTATTTTTATATCTTCACATATATTATCAGAGATTGAGAACATATGCCAAAAAGTAATTTTTATAAATAAGGGACAAATAGTAAAAGAAAAAATCATGGATAGGAATAAAGAGGAATTTGAAGATTATGTTATTAGATGTTCTAGAATAAATGAATTATATGATTTACTACAGGAAAAAGAATATATGAATAAGAGCTATATAAATAAAGATAGTATTTATTTAACTATTAAGAAGAATAGCATAAAGGATGTAATTAAAGTATCAGTAACTAATGATATTGATATATATTACATAAGCGAAGTAAAAAAGAATCTAGAAACAGAATTTTTTGATGTATTAAGAGAAGAAGGGAATTAAATATGTACAAGCTTATAAAGAATGAATTATTAAAGGAAATTAAGAAAAAGAAAACAATCATAATGCTATTTATGTTAGTTATAATAATGTTATTTTCAAATATATATATGCTAAATAGTAGAAGAACCTCAAGTCCACAAAACAGAATTAAACAAAATCAGAAGTTTATAGATGATTTGAAAATTAATCTTGAGAGAAGTAATAATAAAAACAATAAGAATGATATTCAGAACAAAATTAAGGATATGGAATCACTAAATAATGAGTTACAGTTTGAAATTGATAATAAGGATCTAGGATGGAGAGATTTAGCTGAAAGAAAGATAGCAGATATTGATAATAAACTTAATAAGTTGGAAGATGGAAGCATAGAAGATAAGGATAATTTAGAAATCGGTAAAAAAATGTATCAGATATGTTTAGATAAAAATATAGAGCCTGTTTATACTGGAGATAAAGAGAAAGCTCTTAACGTAATTATAAGTATTATAAGATTAATGAGTATGTTTTTTATACCAATTTTTGTTGTGGTAATTATTTCAGATTCAATATCTGGTGAATTTAATCCAATGACTATTAGAATGATGCTAGTGCGACCGGTTTCCAAAGTTAAGATATATTTATCAAAATTTATTACCCTTAATATTTTAACTGTTGGCTCAGTACTATTATTAGAATTGATAAATTTCTTAACTTTAGGGATAATGATTGGATTTGAAAATCCTGAGTTACCTAATATAGTTGGAGGAAAATATCAGAATGATTTACTAAATGGTGTTTCTCTTGTACATGGAAGTATGTATCTACTGCCAATATGGAAAGTACTGATGATAGGAATAGGTCTGCAAGCATTGTATATGATATGTGCATGTGCGTTTATAATGATGATATCAACAATATCAAAGAATTCCATATTATCTGTAAGTATAAATTTTGTAGTTTGTGTAGGAACAAGTTTATTTGTTAATGTTGTTTCAAGGAGTAATTTTGAAGCTATTAAAACTTTATATAATATGATTTTTGCAGGTTATTTTGATGGAGTTAGCGTAATAACTGGTGAGTTATCTAGGACGATGAAAAATCCAAATATATCAATATACTCTAGTTTTCTGATCATAGGAATACAACTGGTCATATTCTATTTGCTTGGAACCTTAATATTTAACAGGAAAGAAAAGACAATATAAATTAAAACTCGCTCAGACTTGAAAAATTATTTCATTAATTATTATAGTTTTATAGATAGTAGATAGACATCATCTTTAGGATAAACAGAAAATAAACATGAGTATTAGAAGTCCATGGATTTATGATTTAATTAGCGTAACCATGGATTTTTTATTTATACTAAGTAAGTTGATTTTTAAGATAATAGTTGATTTTTATTATATACAGCATAAAGCATAGTAATTTATAATAATGCTAGGAAAACATTTACATTATATTAGAAGTTATTTTCAAATTAAAAAATTATGTATAGATAGTACACTTCCAAACAAAGTGGTAAATCCATAAATCATGGAAATGGGAATATCTATTCAGCAAAACTGGGTTAGTGAGGTGTAATTATATGAAATTTAGTAATGGATGTTGGCTTAATAGAGAGGGTGTAACAACCTATAGTCCAGCAGAAGCTTATGATGTTAAAGTTAAGGATGATTCTGTAATTGTATATGCACCATGTAATAATATCAATCACCGAGGTGACACTTTAGGAGGGCCTGTTATTACGGTAAAATTATCTTCACCTATGGAAGATGTTATAAGGGTTCAATTATATCATTATATGGGAGCAAATAAGAAATCTCCTGAATTTGAAATACAAAACCAAGGTAATGCTGTGAAGATTAGTAACGATGATCAAGCTGTAAAGCTTATATCTGGAGATTTGAGTGTAGAAATAGATAAGAATTCTGGCTGGCAGATGAACTTCTTTAATAAAGATAAGAAGTTAACTGGTACAGGCTTTAGAGATATTGCTTATGTTAAGACTTCAGATGAGGGCGTATTTATGAGAGAGCAGCTTAGTCTTTCAGTAGGAGAGCTTGTATATGGGCTTGGTGAAAGATTTACACCATTTGTGAAAAATGGACAGGTAGTAGATATTTGGAATGAGGATGGAGGAACTAGTACAGAACAATCCTATAAAAATATACCGTTCTATATTACAAACAAGGGATATGGAGTATTAGTAAATCACCCTGAAAATGTATCTTTTGAAGTTGGGTCTGAGAAGGTAACGAGAGTTCAATTTAGTGTTGAAGGTGAGTACTTAGAGTACTTTATAATAAATGGACCATCTATGAAAAAGGTCTTAGAAAACTATACTACTCTTACGGGAAAACCTGCATTGCCACCAGCTTGGTCTTTTGGGTTATGGCTTACAACTTCCTTTACAACAAACTATGATGAAGCTACAGTAACAAGTTTTGTTGATGGAATGAAGGAACGAGATATTCCTCTTCATGTATTCCACTTTGACTGTTTCTGGATGAAGGAATTTAATTGGTGCGATTTTAAGTGGGATGAAAGGGTATTCCCAGATCCAATAAATATGCTAAAGAGATTAAAAGATAAAGGTTTAAAAATATGTGTATGGATTAATCCTTATATAGCACAAGCTTCGGAACTTTTTGAAGAGGCTATGGAAAATGGATATTTAATTAAAAAAGCAAATGGAGATGTATGGCAATGGGATATGTGGCAGCCTGCTATGGGAATAGTTGATTTCACTAATCCTAAAGCATGTCAGTGGTTCCAAAGCAAACTACAAGCTCTTATAGATATGGGAGTAGATAGCTTTAAGACTGATTTTGGAGAAAGAATTCCAACTGATGTAGTTTATTATGATGGTTCTAATTCTAAAAAGATGCATAACTACTATACTTATTTATATAATAAGGTAGTTTTTGAACTGCTAGAAAAGAACTTTGGAAAAGGAAAGGCAACTTTGTTTGCAAGATCTGCTACGGTAGGAGGGCAAAAGTTCCCAGTTCATTGGGGAGGAGATTGTTCTTCTGACTACGAATCTATGGCTGAAAGTTTAAGAGGTGGCTTGTCATTAACTTTATCTGGCTTTGGATTTTGGAGTCATGATATTGGAGGTTTTGAAAGTACTTCAACAGCTGATGTGTATAAGAGATGGGCAGCATTTGGGCTTCTTTCTACTCACAGCCGTTTACATGGCAGTCATTCCTATAGAGTACCTTGGGCTTATGATGAAGAATCTTGCGAGGTAGTTAGATTTTTTAGCAAACTAAAGTGTAGCTTAATGCCTTATATATTCACTCAAGCTAATAATACTTCACATACTGGTGTTCCAATGATGAGAGCAATGATTATTGAATATGAAGATGATCCAGCAACTCATTATTTAGATAGACAGTACATGTTTGGAGATTCACTTTTAGTTGCTCCAGTATTCAGTGAAGACGGAGTAGTTTCTTATTACCTTCCTAAAGGAACTTGGACTAACTTCATAACAAATGAAGTAGTTGAAGGTGGAGTGTGGAGAAGTGAAAAACATGATTATTTAAGCATACCTTTAATGGCTAAGGAAAATAGTTTGATTGCAGTAGGAAGTAATAAACATAAGCCAGATTATGATTATACTGAGGATGTTGCATTACACTTATTTAACCTTAAAGATGGAAAAGCTGCAACTACTGAGCTACTTAATTTAGAAAGTCAACTAGTATTATCAGTAATAGCTAAACGAGAAAAGGATATCATTACTATCGAAGTAGAAGGAGAACATGAGCCTTTCAGCATTGTTCTTAGAGGGATAGATAAGATTAGTGAAGCTGAAGAAGCTTCAATTGATAGTAGTAGTTTAGGTGTACGCGTTTTAATTAATAAAAATATAAACAAACTTACAATAAGATTATAGTTTATCTATAATGTAGATCACATCAAGCTAAAAATATAAACAAACTATTATAAGTTTGGTCTATGGGGGATAGTGAGAATGAGTGAAACAAATCAGTCAATAAATAAAAAGATAAAAGAAATTATTGAAGAAATGACTTTAGAAGAAAAAGTATCAATGCTTCATGGTAATGGGCTTTTTAGAACAGAAGCTGTTGAAAGATTAGGTATTCCTGCATTAACCATGTCTGATGGGCCAATGGGAGTTAGAAAAGACTATAAAAATGATAAATGGGAAGACCTAGGAAACAGTTATGACTATGCAACCTATTTTCCATCAAATATGGCTTTAGCATCTACTTGGAATACAGATATGGCATATGAATTTGGAGTATCAATAGGAGCAGAAGCTAGAGCGAGAGGCAAAGATGTAATACTTGGACCGGGAATAAATATAATAAGAACTCCACTTTGTGGTAGAAACTTTGAATATATGAGTGAAGATCCGTATCTAATCTCGAAGATGGCAGTACCTTTTATAAAAGGTGTTCAAACAAATGATACAGCTGCTTGTGTAAAGCATTTTGCTGCTAATAATCAGGAATATGAAAGACTTAATATAAATGTAGAAATGGATGATAGAGCACTGAATGAAATATACCTTCCTGGTTTTAAGGCTGCTGTTGAAGAGGGAAACTCATATACAATAATGGGGGCTTACAATAAGCTTAGAGGTGAGCACTGTTGTGAAAGTGATTACCTTATTAACAGTGTTTTAAGAAAGCAGTGGAATTATGACGGCGTAGTTATATCTGACTGGAGCGCTGTGCACAATACTGAAAATGCAGCTAAACACGGTGTTGATATTGAAATGAGTGTTACAGACAACTTTAATGAATACTTTTTAGCAGACCCATTGATTGAAAAAGTAAAGGCTGGATTAATTGATGAGAAATTTATAGATGAAAAAGTAGAAAGAATATTAAAGTTAATGTTTAAGTTGAATGTATTCTCTGAAAAGAGAGTAAGAGGAAGTTACAATACTCTTGGGCATAGAGAAGTAGCTCTAAATATAGCAAGAGAATCAATAGTTTTATTGAAAAATCAAGACAGCCTACTGCCGCTTAAGGATGATAAAGTAAAATCACTAGCAGTCATAGGAGAAAATGCTGACAAACAACATTCTAATGGTGGAGGAAGTGCTGAGATAAAAGCATTGTATGAATATACTCCACTTATGGGACTAAAGATGAGACTTGGTGGTAACACAAAGGTACAATATGCAAAGGGCTATTCAAAAGATGAAGCCTTAAAAGCTGAGTTATTAAACGAAGCAGTAGAGCTGGCTAAAAGTTCTGACGAAGTCATTATAGTTGTTGGGTTAGATCATGACTTTGATGTTGAGGGAAAAGATAGGGAGGATTTAACTCTTCCATATAATCAAGATGAATTAGTTAAAGCAGTATTAGAAGTTAAGCCAAATGCTATAGTTGTAAACATAAGTGGTTCACCAGTAGGTATGGAACAGTGGATTAATGAAGCTAAAGCAGTAGTACATTCTTTCTACGCTGGAATGGAAGGTGGCTACGCAATAGCAGAAGTTTTATTCGGTGATGTAAATCCATCCGGAAAACTCCCAGTTACTTTCGCTAGATCACTATCAGATTCACCAGCACATTGTATTGGTGATTTTCCAGGTGTTGAAACTGTAGAGTATAAGGAAAGTATCTTTGTGGGCTATAGATATTTTGATTCAAAGGCTGTTGAGCCAAGGTTTGAGTTCGGGTATGGATTATCCTATACAGAATTTAAATATAGCGATTTGACACTAAAAGTTGATAACTTTGAAGAAATTAATATTGAATTAAGTTTCAACATAACAAATACCGGAAGAGTCTCAGGAGATGAGATAGCACAGATATATGTATCCGATTTAGAATCATCATTAATAAGACCTAAGAAAGAATTAAAAGCTTTCAAAAAAGTATTCTTAGAAATTGGTGAAACAAAGTTAGTTAAGGTAAAACTCAATAAAGAAGCTTTATCCTTCTATAATGATAAAGAGAATAAATGGGTATGTGAAGCTGGAGACTTTAAAGTTCTAGTTGGAAGTTCTTCAAGAGATATAAAACTAGAGAGGGTATTTACTATATAGATTTGTGAAAAAAGCATGCTCAAAAGATAAAGAGAAAACTTTGAGTGTGCTTTTATTTTTAAATTTGATGGGAGAAAATTTTATGATAAATGAAAAATTACCTTTTATATTTTATGGTGGAGATTACAATCCTGATCAATGGCCAGAAGAGGTTCTTGAAGAGGATATAAGACTATTTAAAAAAGCAAATATTAATGTAGTTACTTTACCAGTATTCAGCTGGGCTAAACTTCAGCCTTCAGAAGACATATATGATTTTCAGTGGCTAGATAGAATTATGGATAAGCTTTCTGAAAATGGATTATACGTGTGCCTTGCAACTTCTACAGCGGCACAACCTGCTTGGATGTCTAAAAAGTACCCAGAGATGCTGCCCGTTGATTTTGATGGAAGGAAGAGAAAGCATGGGGGAAGAGTTAACTTTTGCCCAACCAGTGAGATATATAAGGATATGTCAACAAAGCTAACTAGAAAACTTGCTGAGAGATATAAAGATCATCCGGGACTACTACTATGGCATATTGGTAACGAGTATGGAAACTACTGTTATTGTGATCATTGTGAAGAAGAATTTAGAGTTTGGTTAAAGAAAAGATATGGAACAATTGAAAATTTAAATAAGGCCTGGAATATGAGTTTTTGGGGACACACTGTTTATGATTTTGATGAAATAGTTGTGCCATCTGGAATAAGTGAGATGTGGAGAGATAACGGCAGAGATAGATCAAACTTTCAAGGAATTTCTTTAGACTATCATAGGTTTATGTCTGAAGTTATTTTTAATTGTTACCTAGAGGAATACAAGATTATTAAGGAAATTACGCCTGATTTACATGTTACAACAAATCTAATGGGAACCTTTAAGCCTTTGGATTATTTCAAATGGGCAGAAAAAATGGATGTGATATCTTGGGATAACTATCCTCAGTTAATAGATCCAATGTATGTTACTGCTTTAAGACATGATCTTATGAGAGGACTAAAGGATGGAAAGCCCTTTATGCTTATGGAGCAAACTCCAAGCCAACAAAATTGGCAGCCTTACAACGGCTTAAAGCGTCCAGGTGTTATGAGGCTTCAGAGTTATCAAGCTGTTGCTCATGGAGCAGATACAGTTATGTTTTTTCAACTAAGAAGATCTATTGGTGCCTGTGAAAAGTATCATGGTGCAGTGATTGAACATGTTGGACATGAAAACACAAGAGTATTTAGAGAATGTACTAAGCTCGGAGAAGAGCTTAGTATTCTTAAGGATAAAATAATTGATTCTAGGATAGAGTCTAAGGTAGCAATAGTCTTTGATTGGGAAAATTGGTGGGCGGTTGAACTTTCTAGCGGCCCAACTATAGAGCTAAACTATTTAAAGCAGATTGAGAAATATTATAAAGCTTTTCATGATAAAAACATAGCTATAGACTTTATTAAATCAGAAGCAGATTTTTCTAAATATGATGTGGTTATTGCTCCACTATTGTATATGGTTAAAAAAGGTGTTGCAGATAATATAGAAAATTTCGTAGAAAATGGAGGCACTTTTATAACCACTTTCTTTAGTGGAATAGTTAATGAAAGCGACTTAGTTACACTAGGGGGATATCCTGGTGAATTAAGAAAAGTTTTAGGTATTTGGGTAGAAGAAATTGATGCGCTTTTCCCTCATATGAAAAACAGTATAAAAGTAGTTAATAAAGCAATTAATTTAAGAGATGAATATAGCTGCGGAATGCTATGTGATATCCTTCATCTAGAAGGTGCTGAAGCACTAGCTCTTTATGGAAGTGATTTCTACAAGGATATGCCTGTACTTACTAGAAATAAGTTTGGAAAAGGAAAAGCATATTATATAGCATCAGATCCAGAGGAGTTATTTATAAAAGATTTTATAGCACATGTATGTAATGAAAAAAATATATCATCAAAATTTGAAAATATTGAGGGTGTAGAAATAACAGAAAGAGTAAAGGGTGAATATAAATATACATTTATACTAAATCATAATGAATACAATGTAGAAATTAAGCTAGATAAAAATGTATATTCAGATCTTTTAACTGGAGAGAAAAAAATTGGGACGGTAACAATAAATTCTAAAGATTTACTTATATTAGAGGGAAGTATCTAAGTACAAATCTAATTCTTTAGGAGGCTGTATATGAATTTTGAAAATAATAGCAAAGTTCTTTTTCAAGGTGATTCAATAACTGATGGTAATAGGACTCGTGACAATGATCCTAATCACTTCTTAGGTCATGGGTATGCATATATAATAGCTGCAAAACTTGGAGCTGATGAGCCAGAGAAGAATTATAAATTTTTTAATAGGGGTGTAAGTGGAAACAGGATTGTGGACTTATATGCAAGATGGCAGGAAGATGCCCTGAATTTAAAACCAGATATATTAAGTATATTAGTTGGGGTGAATGATATAGTTTGGGAATTAAATGTTAAGGCAGGAATCTCAGCTGAAAAATACGAAAAGATTTATAAACTTCTGATTGAAGAGGCAAGAGAAGTAAATCCCAAAATAGTTATTGTGATTTGTGAACCTTTTATCCTTCCGGTTAAAGGTGTGAAAGATAATTGGAACTATTGGTGTGAAGAGATAAAAAAGCGTCAGATAGCAGCAAAGAAGATTGCAAAAGAATATAATTATATATTTGTATCTTTGCAAGATGAATTCAATAATGCATGTAAAAGAAGCGAACCAGAATATTGGATTTGGGATGGAGTGCATCCAACTGCTGCAGGACATGAACTTATAGCAAGAAAATGGATTGAAACTGTTGATATGGCTTAAATTGAGGCTCTTTTTAAGCTACACGTTGAAATTAATTGGTTAGGAATCTCATTTATAACCAATTAACTTTAATAATTTTTCTTAAACATAATCTTAATAAAAATATATACAAAGTAAAAATATCAGTGGGAGGTGTTTATATTGAAATTATGGTATACAAAGCCAGCTGAATTAGACAATTGGAATGAAGCTTTGCCAATAGGAAACGGTAGCATTGGAGCTATGGTCTTCGGAGGAGTAAAGTCTGAAAGGATTCAGCTTAATGAGGAAACTGTGTGGGATGGTGGCCCAAGAGATAGAAATAACAAAGATTCACTTAAATATCTTCCTAAGATAAGAAAGCTTTTGTTTGAAGGCAATATTAAGGAAGCAGAAAAATTGACTTCATTAGCCATGGCAGGTACCCCAGAGGATGCTAGACACTATGAATCTTTAGGAGATGTATTTTTAACTTTCGATGGTGATTCTGATAAAATTACTAATTATAAACGATCTTTGGATATAAGTAGTGCTGTTGCAGAAGTTAAGTATAAGCAAGATGATATTGAATTTAGAAGAGAGATATTTATAAGTGCAGTTGACAAAGTTATGGTAATGAAATTATCCTCAAGCCGAAAAAATTGTATTTCTTTCATGTTGAATCTTAGTAGAGAAAGATATTTTGATCATATTGATGCTATTTCCGAGGATACAGTAGTTTTAAAAGGAAAGAGTGGAAGCGAAGAAGGAATTAGATTTTGCTCTATGGTCAAAGTAAAAGCTGATGGTGGAAATACCTATAGTATAGGCAATAAAATAGTTGTAGAAAACTCAGATGAAGTCACGATATTATTCACTGCTAGGACAGATTATTATAAGGACAAACCTGAAGAATGGTGTAAGCAGATTATAAGAAAAGCATTGAAAAAAAACTATAGTGATTTGAAAAATGATCATATAAATGATTACAAAAGTTTCTTTGATAGAGTAACTTTAAAATTAGACAGTGATGAACAAACAGAGAAAATGCCAATTGATCAAAGGCTTAAGAGGATGCAAGAAGGAAAAGAAGATTTAGGATTAATCAGTCTATACTTCCAATACGGGAGATATCTATTAATAAGCAGCAGTAGGCCGGGAACTCTGCCTGCAAACCTTCAAGGAGTATGGAATAAAGATATGATAGCACCTTGGGGAGGAAGATTTACTATTAATATAAATACTGAAATGAACTATTGGCCAGCTGAAACTTGTAATCTTTCAGAACTTCACACACCACTTTTTGATCATATAGAAAGGATGAGAGCTCCAGGAAGAGTAACTGCTAAGAAGATGTATGATTGTAGAGGGTTTGTATGTCATCACAATACTGATATTTGGGGAGATACAGCCCCACAAGATCTGTGGATGCCAGCAACACAGTGGCCAATGGGAGCTGCATGGTTATGTCTTCACCTATGGGAACATTATGAGTTTACCCAAGATTATGATTTTTTAGAAAAAGTATATGATACTATGAAGGAATCAGCTTTGTTTTTTGTTGATTTTCTAATAGAAAATGAAAAAGGCCAATTAGTTACTTGTCCTTCAGTTTCTCCTGAAAATACTTATAGTTTACCTAACGGGCAAACTGGATGTATATGTATAGGGCCTTCTATGGATAGTCAAATTTTATTTGCATTATTTACTAATTGTATAAATGCTTCAAATATCTTAGATTGTGACCATGAATTTAGAGATAAATTATATGAGTTAAGGGATAGATTGCCTAAACCAACTATAGGGAAATATGGACAGATTCAAGAGTGGGCTGAAGATTACGATGAGGTAGAGCCTGGGCATAGACATATATCACAGCTTTTTGCATTGCATCCATCAAATCAAATCAATTTACAGCAAACTCCAAAACTTGCAGCTGCAGCAAAAAAGACTATTGAAAGAAGATTAACTTATGGCGGTGGTCATACTGGTTGGAGTAGGGCTTGGATAATAAATATGTGGGCACGTTTGGAAGAGGGAGAGCTGGCTTATAAAAATATAAATGCTTTACTAACAAAATCTACTTTGTCAAATTTGTTGGACAATCATCCTCCTTTTCAGATCGATGGAAATTTTGGTGGAACTTCAGGTATAGCAGAAATGTTAGTACAAAGCCATGCCGGATGTATAAGCTTTCTTCCTGCATTGCCTAAGTTATGGAAAAGTGGAGAAGTTAAGGGATTATGTGCCCGTGGTGGTTTTGAAGTTGATATTATATGGAGTAATTGTAATCTTATAAAAGCAACTATTTTCTCAAAGGCTGGTCAACCGTGTAAGATATATTCAAAAGATAATCTAGCAGTATTGTGCAATAATAAGTCTGTTGGAAGCTATGATGAAAAAAATACTGTTATCATTTTTGAAACAAAAATAGGAGAAAGATATGAAGTAATAGGAAGCTATAATAATTCAGAAAAGAATGTAATTAAACTTACTTAAGTGAAGTTTTTTTAGAATTGAGAAGTAAAAAAACTTTTTTAAAAAAATTAAAAAAATTTTAAAATACGCGTATTAAATTCTGTATAAAGGTTATATTAATATCGTAAGGAACATAGTGATAAGGCAATGCTTATGAAACTAGTTTATACTAACATTATAAGTGATTCTGAATAGTTGCAGCCTGGAACTGCTTGTTGTTCAGATGTAGTAGATTTTATATGGTTAGGAAAAGCTTTATTATGGTCATTATTTGATCATAATGAGGTTCCAACTTATCATATAAGGTCGAGATAAGATTTTATTAGGTGTTGTAATGGTTATATATAGCCGAAAGGTTATACATAGTTGTGTAAATATGTAATAAGGTCGAGTGAACCATTAATATTGGTAGTGATGTGCTTATTTATAGTCGAAAGATTATAAATAGGTGATAAATTATCTATATTAGTGCTAACCACATCACTATGTTTCTTACTTTAAATTTAAGCTAATACTTATGTAATTATTATGAGGGAACCTATTAAGGTTTCCTCAATTTTTTTTACCAATGCTTCTAAACGTGGTTTTTATATAGCTTTGATAAAAATCCGAAAAATGTTGAAGATAACATTATCCCAAAGGCAATAGCACCAGCAATTCCAAGCATCAGTACTCCGCTATTTTGTGCAGCAGTAAAATTGCTTTGAACAAGGTAGGTTATAGTGCTGTAGGCTGTAATTCCTGGTACTAAAGGAAAGATACCAGGTACGTAAAACATAGAGGCTGGAGTTTTTAAAATTCGCGCCATTAGTTCACTATAGGTATTTACAACTAAAGCGCCAAAAAATGAACCTAACACCTCACTGCTTGTCTTATTTAAAACAATACTGTATACAATCCAACCAAGGGCTCCCCCTATTCCAGCATAGATGATTTTTTTTCTATCAATGTTAAATAATATTACAGGAAATATACTTCCTACAAAGGCTAAAGCTATCATTTTTATCGACATATCACTAGAATCCTTTCATGCCAATAAGCAGAGCAGTACCTACTCCTGCGCTTACAGCTGTTATAATTATCAATGCTTCACAGAATTTAGCTATACCAGCAGAGAAATAGCCAAAAATAACATCCTTAATTCCATTTGTGAGCACTACCCCAGGAAGTAGAATCATAATTGATCCAGTTATTACGTTGTTTTCTTTTATAGAAGGAAGTAGTAAGTGTGATAGTAGGCTTGTTCCGCCAATAATAAAGCCAGCTAAATAATATTTGAAAAATTGAGAAATCCCAAAGTTTGAGATCTTTTCAGTAACCAAATAAGTAATAAGACACACAAATAATGAGGCAATACCATCAATAAGGGAACCATTAAAAAACAATGAGTAAACAAATCCAGTCATACAAGAAGCAAAAATACGGACAGGGAAAGTGAACGTAGGAGAATTCTGTATAGATTCCAGTGTTCTCATGGCCTCTCCATAAGATACCTTATTATTTTTAAGCTTTCTTGAAAAAGAATTTATCAGTTCTATTCTATATAAATCAACCTGCTTAGGACACACTTTTTTCATTGATGTAATCTTTCTGTTCTCAGAATCCTGTGTTGATAATAATATACCATTGGACATTGATAAGCACTCAGCATTTAGCCCATAAGATTGGCAAATAGATGAAACTGTTCCCTCTATTCTATGAGTTTCAGCACCATTTTCTAATAGTATGCCGCCTGCCATAAGAGCAATTTCGCTAACATTTTCTACAGTCATAAGAAATCTCCTTTAAAGTAATACTATATATGGTATCAAGAATGTTATTTTAATGCAAGATGAATAAAGCCACACAATCAAAGTAAATAGTTGTGTGGCTTAAGGCTTAAAAACCATTATTTTTAGGTTTGGCTTATATTGAATAATTTTTAAAGGACATAAACTCATTATGTAGTATTCTATCTTTTTTTATTCTTTCTCTTTTTTGTGTTCCTTGTAATATTATTTTTAGAAACAGCATTATTAACTGCAACATTTTTTTGTAGTTTTCCTCTTGAAAGAAAGTCCATTGCAGCAAATACCATAAACAAAAATGCTAAGAAAATAAAGGTTGGACCACCCCAGTTTTTATTTATATTTGCAATACCTGTAATAAGAAATAGGCCTATTATAATACCGTAAAAAGTAATTGAAACTTTCTTTGATTTTTCCATGAGCAATGCTCCTCTCCACAAAAATTAAAAAATATTATTGCTTATAAGTACATTATAATATCGTTTTCACTAAAAGTATAGAAGGAAGTCCTAATTAGTTATGGATTTTACAATCATAAATACGAACATAGAGAAAAATAGTAAATGGATGTCTAAGCACATGTTTATTTTAAAATTTAATTAAATAGATTATAATTGAAAGTGTAATTTAAAGAAAAGAAAATTAATTATTTAGGATAGTTCATAATTATAAATTTTAGGAGGTACTTTTATGATATCTAAGACTAGTGATATTTACGATATAGCAACAAGTAAAAGTTTAACTTACCAACAAAAGCTTTTCAATTTGGCTAATGTTGCAGAAAGACTTTTAGATCCACGTGATATTCTAGGATATACTGACGAGGAAATGAAATATATTGAGGATGAAATGATTTGTGACCTTAATGAAGGATATGCAATATACAGACCTAGATATATAGTGCCTGATTATTCTGTCTTACTAGAAAAAGGCTGTGAGTTTTTAGATCTAAAAGCTCCAAATGATTTGGACGAACTACTTGATAGTTTATTAATATTATATGTTCATATACCATCTATAACTTCTTTCCCTGTATATATTGGGGACCTAGATAAGCTTATGGAACCATTTATAACAGATGAAGAAAGTGATTATAAAAAGATAAAGAGATTTTTAAACCATGTAGATAAAGCTATTGTAGATTCGTTCTGTCATGCTGATATAGGTCCAGAAAAAACTAGAGCAGGAGAATTAATATTAAGAGCCATAGTTGAACTTCAAAATCCAACACCTAATATGTCTATAAGATATGATAAAGATATTACTCCAAGAGACTTTGCATTAAAAGCTGCTGAAGCCTGCTTGAAAGTATCCAAGCCGTCATTTAGTAATAATAAAAAGTATACTGAAGATGTTGGTGACCATAGAATAGTAAGCTGTTATAATGCACTACCAAACGGTGGAGGGGCTTATACTCTTCCAAGACTTCGACTTGGAACTATTGTAAAGGGAATAAGTTCTCTTGATGAACTTTTAAATGAGAGACTTCCAAAAATAACAAAAGCTATGGCAACAATGATGGATAAGAGAATAAGATTTTTAGTGGAAAAATCAAATTTCTTTGAAACCTCTTTCTTAGTAAAAGAAGGTTTTCTAAAAAGAGAAAACTTTTCAGCGATGTTTGGTATAGTAGGACTTGCTGATGCAGTTAATTATATTTTAAAACTTGAAGGATCAGAAGAAAGATTTGGAACTTCTAAAAGAGGCGATGAAATAGCACATAGCATATTGAAGCTTATTGAGAAGATTGCAAATGAACATGAGGCTGTTTACTGCGAGAGAACTGATAACAAATATCTACTTCACGCACAGGTTGGTGCAAGCTTAAGTGAAGAAGATCATAATAATACTCCAGCGCATAGAGTTCCAGTTGGAGAAGAACCAATTCTTCCTCTTCATATAAAACAAGCAATGCCTTTCCATGTTTATTTTACTTCTGGTACTGGCGATTTGTTCGCTTTAGATCAGACATATTTAAATAAGCTTGATGCAGTATTAGATATAATTGATGGAGCATTTGCTGCTGGTGGAAGATATCTAACTACTTATCTTCACAACACTGATTTAATAAGAGTTACAGGTTATCTTGTTAAGAAAAGTGAGATACTGAAAGTAAGAGAAGGTGAAGCTGTTCTTAGAGATACAGATATGTTAGGTTCGGGTTCAAATACAATGGCACGTGTTCTTGATAGAAGAGTGAGGAAAGATGGAAAATAAAGTTCCTGTAAATAAGATCATACCTTTTTCAAATGTAGATGGTCCAGGTAATAGATTAGCTATATTTTTTCAAGGTTGCAACATTAGTTGTGTTTATTGCCATAATCCTGAGACTATAAATCTTTGTTCTAACTGTAAATTATGTATTCCAGGATGTCCGGTAAAAGCTATTAAAGAAACAGACGGGAAAGTAGTTTTTGATGATAAACTATGTGTTGAATGTGATAACTGCATAAAAACATGTAAAACTAAATCTTCTCCAAGAACAAAAAACTACAGTGTAGATGAGCTAGTTGAAATAATTGAGGAATATAAGCTTTTTATAAGAGGGATAACTGTTTCAGGTGGCGAGCCAACATTAAAAGCATCCTTTATAACTGAGCTTTTTAAAAAAGTTAAGACTTTAGGTCTCACTTGTTTCGTAGATACTAATGGTTTTTTTGATAGAGATAGTATCTCGGAGCTTATTGAAGTTACAGATAAGTTTATGGTTGATATAAAGGCTATAGATAAGTTGGAATCCTTATGTGATACTAAGATGAAAAATAACTTAGAAAATCTAAAGTATCTTTTGAGTATTGATAAAGTATATGAAGTAAGAACTGTATTAATTGAAGATTTTATGGATTTAGATAATACAGTTGTTACGGTAGCAAATATTCTTAAAAGCTATCCTGAGGTTATATATAAACTAATAAAAGTCCATACTGAAGGCTTGAAAGAAACTCAAAAGGAAAAAATAAAGGATAAAGTTCCGACAAAAGAACGAATGAATTATATTGAAAACCTTGCACGAGAAATTGGAGTAAAAAAAGTTGAAATTATTGATACACCAATAATTTAGTTTGGAATATTGAATATAAACCAAAATAGTACAGCCTTAGTACTATAATATAAAAGTACTCTGAATATATAAAGATATATTTAGAGTGCTTTTTTACGGTTTATAAGATTATAAAACTTATGGCTTAGTTAAATCTAAATATTTTAATAACTTTACATGTTATTTATGGCATTACAGTAAATATAAAACTTGTTCACCTGCTAATTTATACTCATATGCACTGGGAAAGACAGACGAGCATAAAACCAGTGAAGAAAGTCGCTTCAGCGATTTTTTAGAAAAAGTTTAAATAAACTGCGTATATAGCTGTATTTTATATAAATAAAGAATAAAGTTTCTATCTATAATTAAAACTATGTGTTATTATTAATTGTTACATAAAATGCAGTTATAAATTTATGGGATATATCTTATCTATAGAGTTCCAATAATAATTGTTAAATTTTGTACTATCGAAAGTGCTGAGATGCTAAGATTTTCGAATAAGTACAAATTAAATTTCCTTAGTGGACCTGTAGTTAAACTGTTCCTTTATTTTTTGAATTTAGAATAATATTAAAAAATGATAAATTAAGTTTACTATTGCCAACTTATTTATAATATTATGTAAATTCCTTAAGGAATATATGAAAAACTAGATTTTATATTTAAAATGGTGAAGGTTTTAAGGCGAAATAAACATTAAGTGATATATCTTATGTAAGTGTATAAAGGTAAATTATATAAAGAAGAAAGGTAACTACAATGAATTTTAAAGAACTTGGAATTAATGAAGAAATAATAAAAGTATTAAAAAAATCAGGAATTACAACTCCTACTCAAGTACAACAGGAAAGTATTCAGTTTGTAAGATCTGGTAGAGATGTTATAGCAGAAGCTCAAACTGGTACAGGAAAGACTTTAGCATTTTTGCTGCCTATTTTTGAAAATCTTTGGGGTAAAACTGATACTGTGCAGGCTTTGATACTGACTCCAACAAGAGAATTAGCTATCCAGATAACAGAACAAGCTAATAAACTTAAAGAAGCTAAGGATATTAATATACTAGCTGCATATGGCGGTAAAGATATTGATGGGCAGCTTAGAAAACTTAAGGGCAACATACATTTAATAATAGCAACGCCAGGAAGACTATTAGACCATATCAAAAGAAAAGCTGTTGACTTGTCAAAGTTAAAGACTTTTGTTCTAGATGAAGCTGACCAAATGCTTCTTATGGGCTTTAAAAATGAAGTAGAAGCTATAATGAAAGAAACTTCAAAGAAAAGACAGATTCTTTGCTTCTCTGCAACTATGGATGCGCAGGTTAAGAAATTGGCATATAGATACATGAAAGACCCAGTTGTAGTTTCAGTAAAGAAATCTCAAGAAATAACTTTAGATAATATCAAACAGGAAGTTGTTGAGACTACTGATAGGAATAAGCAAGATGCACTTTGTAAGGTATTAGACGAAGATAATCCTTTTATGGCTATGATATTTTGCAGAACTAAAAGAAGAGTTGATGACTTAGAGGAAGCACTTCATAGACGTGGGTATAACTGTCAAAAGCTTCATGGCGATTTGATTCAGTCTAAGCGTGAAAAAGTGATGAAAGCATTTAGAAATGCTGAAATTCAGTATTTGATAGCCACTGATGTTGCAGCAAGAGGGTTAGATGTAACTGGAGTAGGGCATATATATAATTATGATATACCAGAAAATGCAGAAGGTTATATCCATCGTATAGGAAGAACTGGTAGAGCAGGCGAAGAAGGCTATACTTGTCTTTTCATAGATCCAAAGAATAAGAGAGATTTAGAAGAAATAGAAAGAGCTATAAAATATAATATACCAAGAAGAAGCTTATAAAAAAAATAGTTGAGACTACTGAAATATATAGGTTTTCTAGCGGGTATAAGAATTCGAAATTTTTCTATACAGTAAAATTTAAGGACCTAATAAAGTCATATTACGTGATTTTATTAGGTCCTTTATTTTAGGTTGTCATTAATATTAAGCTTAAGAGTCTAATTTTTATCTGTCATATCCTTATTAGTTTTTTCGGCTATGTATAAGTCAAAAGCTTTTATCCCTCTAGTACAAAACCTTATAAAAAGAACAAAAGCGTAAATGCCAAATCCGAAAACTACAAACTGAAACATAGAAACTATAAATTGAAATATATTAAATTTAAGCAATAGTAATCCCCCTTAATAATATATAAAAAATATATAATTTTTGAATTGTGATTATCATATTTTAACATAAAACGAATGTGTATTATACATATATTTGAATTATTTATAGAATTATGCTTTAGATAAGAGGATGTTTTTTCTTTTGGATACAATTTAATATAAGAATAATATTAAATGAATCAATTAGGAATACTATAAAAAGTCCTAATAAAATTTATAAAAATAACCTTATAAATATAACTTAAGGTAACACATATTATTAGTTGACATATAATAGATAAAATGATACTATACCTATAACATACTAAAATGATAATATTACTAGGAATTGAGGGAGAAAGATGAAAAAAATAGCATTACTTATGGGCGCTTTACTTATTGCAACGGTAGGATTAGTTGGGTGTACATCTAAGAGTAACGATACAACTAAAACCGCAAATTTATTAGAGAGTATTAAGAAACAAGGGACAATCAAAATTGGAACTGAAGGTACTTATGCACCTTATACTTTTCATGATAGTACTGGAAAGCTAGTAGGTTTTGATGTTGAAATTGCAGAAGAAGTTGCTAAAAGATTAGGGGTAAAGTCTGAGTTTGTTGAAACAAAATGGGACGGAATGCTTGCTGGTTTAGATGCAAAGAGATTTGATATTGTTGTAAACCAAGTAGGAATAAATGAAGAAAGAAAACAAAAATATGACTTTTCAGATCCTTATGTAACTTCAAGAGCAGTACTTATTGTTAAGAGTGATAACACTACTATAAAAACTTTTGAAGATCTTAAGGGAAAGAAAGCTGCACAAACTTTGACAAGTAACTTAGGTAAGCTAGCAAAGGAAAATGGTGCTGAAATAGTTACGTCTGATGGATTTAACCAATCGATAGATTTAATACTTGCTGGAAGAGCAGATGCAACTATAAATGATAGTTTATCTTTCTATGATTTAAAGAAGCAAAAACCTGATGTTGCAGTAAAGATAGCTGCAGAAAAGAAGGATGCGGATCAAAATGCTATACTTATAAATAAGGGCAATAAAGAGTTAGTAGATGCAATCAATAAAGCTTTAGCAGATATGAAGAGTGATGGTACTTATCTAAAAATATCTAACAAATACTTTAATACAGACGTATCTAAGTAGGTTATATTATGGTTCTTGACGATAGTACTACGAGAATAATTAATATTCTGTTAGATGCATTTTGGCCAATATTAAAAGCAGGCTTGGTTTTTACCATGCCTGTTACCATCATATCTTTTATATTAGGTCTTATTGTCGCACTTTTTACTGCTCTTTGTAGATTATCAAATTCAAAAATTTTAAATGGAATTGCAAAATTCTATGTTTGGATAATAAGAGGAACGCCTCTATTAGTTCAATTGTTTATAATCTTTTACGGGTTGCCGAAAATAGGAATTATACTAGATCCATTGCCTTCTGCTATTATAGCTTTTACTTTAAGTGTAGGAGCATATAACTCAGAAGTAATAAGAGCTGCAATACTATCAATTCCAAAAGGGCAATGGGAATCAGCATTTTCTCTAGGAATGAGTAGGAATAAAGCTCTTAGAAGAATAATTTTGCCACAAGCAACTAGGGTTTCGGTGCCGCCATTATTTAACTCTTTTATAAGTTTAGTTAAGGATACTTCCTTGGCAGCAACTATAACTTTAACAGAAATGTTTCAGATTGCTCAAAGAGTTACTGCAACCACTTATGAGCCATTATGGCTTTATACAGAGGCTGCTGTAGTTTATCTTATATTCTGTACTGTACTCTCTGCAATTCAAAGAAGAATAGAAGTAAGACTAGAAAAATATGTGGCTAAGTAATGGAGGAGCACAATGATTGATATAAAAAATTTAGATAAGATTATAGGGAATAATCACATTTTAAAATCTATCAATTTAAATATTAATGAAGGAAAAACAACTGTTGTTATTGGCCCATCGGGATCAGGTAAAACCACATTACTTAGATGTTTGAATCTTTTAGAAATTCCAAATGAAGGAGAAATTACTTTAGGGGATATGACTATGGTCTTTCATAAAGATGCCAAGCTTTCTGAAAAAGAAATAATTTCTTTTAGGAAACAAACAGGAATGGTATTTCAAGGGTTTAACTTATTTCCACATATGAACGTGCTACAAAACGTAATGGAAGGGCAGATAACTGTTCTAAAACGTTCTAAGGAAGAAGCAAAAGAAAAATCCAGAAAGCTTTTAGCTAAAGTAGGCTTGAGTGAAAAAGAAAATAGTTATCCATATGAATTATCTGGAGGTCAACAACAAAGAGTAGCAATCGCTAGGGCTATGGCTATGGATCCAAAGATTATACTTTTTGACGAACCAACCTCAGCTTTAGACCCAGAACTGGAGGCAGAAGTTCTTAAGGTAATGAAAGACTTAGCTGTAGAAGGAATGACAATGGTAGTTGTAACTCATAATATGAATTTTGCTAAGGAAGTTGCACACAAGGTAGTATTTATGGAAGATGGCAAAATACTTCAAGAGGGTAGCCCAGAAGAAATTTTTGCAAACCCTAAGAATGAAAGAATGAATAGATTTTTGAATATACTAACATAGAATCATGTTTAAAAAGCGTTGTGAAAATATATTTCATGATGCTTTTTTTGTTTTTGACATACCAAGATTGTGTTCTATATAGATAAACCAGTTCCAAATAGAATATATATTTGATAATCCTTTTGCCATTAATAGTTAAAAGAAATATCACTTAGTTTTATTTATATAGAACTGGATTATCTATTCCGCTGAACTGATAAACTACTTCAGTCATTAAACTCCAAATAAAGATTTCGATGGTTCTACGAATCTTTATTTGGATAAGTTCTGATATGAAGTAGTTCATCTTTATATTATTAGGGATGCAAAATTCTAGGTATAAAATTTAAAGGATTTAACCATTTTGTTAATACTGTAAAAGAGTTTTAGTATAAATTATAATAGTAAATGGAAAATTTGTTTTAATCATTAAAAATAAATGTTCATAATAATTTAATAACATAATTAAAACAAGCAATTGTGGTAGTTTAAGTGAAAAACATGTTCTATTTACTCAAAAATAGTATTATTGTTGTGAAAAATAAATAAATTTATGGTAGAATACTGTATGTGAGCTTTAACGTCCATAAATAATTATAAGAATTTGACGATAACAGTATAATTGGAGGAATAAAGATGGCAAAAAGAGCTAAGAAGAAAAAGATGAAGAAATCTACAAAAATAACTTTAATAACTATAACAGCTATTTTGTTATTTGCAATAGGGTTTGGAACAGTGTATTTCTATAATACCTTAGGAGGTATAAAGAAAGACAATATTTCTAAAGTAGAAGTAGAAAAAAGTATAGATAATGATGTAAAAGAAAAATATGATGATAGTGTAATTAATATAGCTTTACTTGGAGTAGATAGAAGAAGTGGTGATACAGGAAGATCGGATGCTACAATGTTTCTTACTATAGACAAAAAACATGGCAAGTTAAAATTGACTTCAATAATGAGAGATTGTTATGTAAGTATTGATGGTCATGGTAAGGATAAGCTTAATGCTGCATTTGCATTCGGTGGAGGAGAGCTATCAATAAAGACTATAAATCAAAGTTTCGGACTAAATATTAAGGATTATGTAGTGGTAGACTTTGGTGAACTGGCTAACATAATAGATGCTATAGGTGGCGTTGATATTAATGTAAAGCAGAGCGAATTTACTGAAACTAATAAATACATACAAGATGTTGCTAATGAAGTGAAAAAGTCTGCCAAGTCACTTTCTGCTCCTGGAATGCAGCATTTGAATGGTATACAAGCTGTAGGATATTGCAGAATAAGATATAATGATAGTGATTTTGCAAGAACAGATAGACAAAGAGCTGTCTTAGTAGCAATGTTTAATAAGGTTAAAACATTAAGCCCTACAGAGTTGCCTGGTGTAATTCAAAAGGTTTCACCATATCTAGAAACTTCTTTAGGTGCATCTGACATATTAAGTTTAGGAACTGGTGTTTTAAAGAGTGGAGTTGGAAACATACAACAACAGATTTTCCCGATTGAAGGGTTAGATAACTGTAAGGGTGGAATAGCAAGTAATGGTATATTCTACTTTAAATATGATGAAAGTGCATTAAAGAAGAGAATACAAAACTATGTATTTGAAGATAAAGATGCTAAGAATCAATAGTAGATAATTTAAGAAAGTCCTAATATAGAGATAAGCTATATTAGGACTTTCTTATATAACTTAAATTACTAAAGCTTTAAAATAGTATGTTGATTTTTGGGGCATTTGTACTTGATAATTTAAATTATATAGAAACATTGGATATCTAGCAGTTTATTGGTATAATTTAAGAGTTAATTTTAAAATGAAGTGGAGTATTTGGATGGAAAAGCTATACAATGTATATACAGATTCTGATCAAATTATATTGATTAATAAAAATGTGAAAGGTGAAGTAAAGGTATTAGTGGAAGACCAGTTTGAATTTGATAGTGAAGTTGAAAAACAAAATTTGATTTTTTGTTATTCACCAACTTATGAAATACTGAACAATGGTTATAGGCATTTATACGATGTAAGAATACATGATGATTTAAGTAATATAAAGATCTCTTTTGATGTAGATGGAATCTTAAATGAATTTGGCATAATATCTGATTTAAATAAAGAGTATATTCCTGTTTATATTAGATATAATTTATTAAAAATTAAGCAAGATATGCAAGTGTTAGTTAAGAACATAAGTGACTTTTTTATAGAAAGTATAAAATTGAACCATAATAAAGAAACTCTTTATACTACGGGATTATTATACTTCTATGACTCTGAAGCAATTGATATAAACCTTACTATAGGAACTGAAAGTGAAAGGTTAAAGCTAGAACAAGAGGGAGAGGATTCAGAGTATTTAGGTAACTATTCTTTAAGATTAAACTTAAATGGAGCCATAAAAGATAAACTAGATACATTAATATTAAGCATAGCAAAAGATGGGTTAATGGATGAAAATGAGCTTTTAAAACATATTGTAGATAGTGTTGAAGAAAAGTTGAAAGCTGTGGTATGGAAGGATATAATAGCTATTTCTAAAGCTTTTACTTTTCAACAAAGCGAACAATATGATTAGAATAGAATTTTAGGAGGGAATTATTATGGAACAAAATCAAGATGAAGTAAAAGAATTATTGAAGCAATTGCTTGCGGAAGTGAAAGATGTGAAGGAAAGAGTGGCTACTATTGAAAAAAATCAGATTCAAGTTGCCAATGCAGAACATAAGAATTGGCATATGCTTGCAGAAAAATTAGAAGTTTACGATAAGGTGCTTTATAAATTTTTCGGTAAGCATCAATAATATTAAAAATTATAATTATAATAAACGAATATTTGCCTGCCATAATTTTCGATTATTAATTCGGAAATGCAGATGATCAAAAAGTAGCTTAAGGATTCTTTAGCTATTTTTTTATTGCTTTTACAGAGTTACAGAAGTACCAATTTGTAATAAAATTTGTATTTTAAATAATATATTATTTTTTAAAAATCAGTATAATGAAAATTTAAACTTAGTAAAATATACTAAGTGATAATTATTAAGTAATGTTCGTAAAAGTAAAGCTTAATTATAGATTTATAAAATTTAATTGGAGGTGTAGTAAATGGATGTAATAGAAGCAATAAAAACAAGAACCTCTATAGGCAAAGTTAGAGAAGAAGTTGTACCAAAGGAGGTAATAGAAAATATAATTGAAGCTGGGACACATGCACCAAATAGATATCTAACTCAACCTTGGAGATTTTTTGTTATAAGTGGTGAAGGAAGAAAGGCACTTTCAAAGGTAATGGAAGAAATTGTACTATCTTCAGGTATTGATGTACAAAGTGAAGCTGGAAAGAAAAAGTTAGAGAAAGAAATAAATAAACCTTTTAGGGCACCTGTAATCATAGCAGTTGCTGCAGAGGTAGCTGAAAATGACAAAGCATTAAGAATAGAGGAACTTGGCGCAACATATGCTGCTGTAGAAAATATGCTTTTGGCTGCACATGCCTTAGGAGTAGCAGCTTACTGGAAGACAGGAAAAGCTTGTTATGACAACAAAATGAAGGAATTCTTTGGCTTAGAGCAGAAAGACGAGGTAGTTGCACTTATATATATTGGATATGCAGATATGGATAAGAAGCCAACAGCAAGGAAAAGTGGAAAAGAACTTACCAAATGGATTGAAAGATAGCTTTCTATAGAAATTAAACTATTTAGTAGCTTGTCTTTATAGGATTCCTAACTCAACTATTAATTTATACGTGCCCGATAATCCCCAAAAGCCGGGATTATCGAACAAGTATAAATTAAGTTTTGATATACTAATCCTTTAGTAACTTATCGATAGAAAAATATTAATATATATTATAGTAATATTAAGGTGGTAACCTATGTTAGGTTTTGGTAACAGACAAATAATTGAAGTAAAAGAAGGTGATATTACAGGATATTTTTCGCAGGACAAAGCCATCTTAACCGGTGAATATCCCTATGTAGAAACAACATTTACAAACAATATAGAGTTAATAGTACAACCACGAAGAAAAAAAAGACCATCTTTAGTTAAAGTGCCTTTTAGCGGATATTATTTTCAGCTATTTTTAGGAGATTTTAATGGGGACGGGAGAGATGAAATACTAGTGAGGGGAAGTTTCTTAGAGGTAAGAGGCTATGCAGTTGGTGCAATTTATGCTTATTCAGATGGTTATTTGGAAAAGATATTTGATCACGAAATATTTACAAGTAGTTATCCTTTTAAGGCTAGATACTTGGATAATTATAAGATAGAAGTTGAAAGCTTGCCGTTAAAAGAAAGATATTTGATTGATATTTCAGGTAGGCCAAGAGAGTATTTAGATTTATTATTTGATCCAACAGGTAAGGTTAAAAATAACGTTAGTCCTGCTATTTCCCCTGTTATAGATGTGGATCCAGTAAAATCCATTTATAATGATACCTATAGTTTGATAATCAAGCATAATGTCTTAGGAATTGACAACGATGATATTTTTGCTATTATCGAGAGCCTTTTTTCATTATACGAAAATAAAGTTGAATTGATTAATATGGGGATACTTACTTTTGGAAAAAGAGATGGAAAGATTACAGACTGTAGTTGAAATATGTGATTTTTTACAATATTGAATATGTTAAGGATATATTATATAATCTAGTTATATTTCAAGGTTTTAGTTAGAAGTATAAATTTATAACTTAAGTTTTCGTAATGGAATCCCTTATTTAGGATATTTGGGGTTTTATGAGATATTATAATGAGAAGAGGCAACTACTTTTGAATAAGAAAATAAAGAAAGTTTTAATAGGTATCATCATAGCTGTTCCGATAATAGTTTTGGCGTTTAATATAAATAAAAACATCGCAAACAATCGACAAGTAGAAACATTGCTTGCATCGGGTGAGGGGCTAATTAAGAATAATAAATATGATGAGGCTGAAGAAAAGTACAAAAAGGCACTGCAATTAAAAAATAGCAAATCAATACAAAACAAGATTGATGATTTAAATAGTAAAAAGTTAAGCTCAGGTAGCATTCTTAAGGAAGCTGATACCTTGATAGAAGGAAAAAAAGTTGAAGAAGCAATTAGTAAATTAAAAGAAGTTAGTTATAAATCAGAAGATATGGATTATGAAGTTTATAAGCTGCAAACTAAGGCTGAAAGAAAAAGAGAAGAAATCGAAAAGGAAAAAGAGAGACTTCGCATTGAAGAGATTATGAATAGACAAAGGGCAGAAGCGGAACAAGCTCGTATCGCTGGGCAATTGATGGTAGAAAAGCAAAACAAAGCTTTAAATGCTACCAATAGTAGTACTAGTATTGGTGCAAGTTCAAGCAATAATACTGTAAGCTCTCCTAACTCTCAGCCAACAAGAAGGACGGAAAGTCTTGCTACTGCTGAGGGGATAGAATATAATCTAACAAATAATTATGAACCTAATAAACTTGTTCATAAGATAGAAGTTAATGGGAAAACTTTAAATATATCTGCTAATAAAGTAGACATAGTACCTATCAAAGGATATTTACCATATACAAGATTTCTCAAGGCAGGGGTCAAGCATTTAGCCTCAATAAGATCAGATTTGAACTTGGAAAAATTAAAATTTTATGGGTATGATGTTGACGGTTCTTTCTATCTAGAGGTATATGACAACAAGACAATTGTATATTCTTGTGAGTTTTCACTTTATTTAGATAAAATACAAAGCTATTACTCAAATAAATAGAAATATATAAAAACACCCACAAATATTTGAGGGCACTGAAAAAGTCCCTTTTAGCAAATTAGACCTAGAAAATTGTCAGGAGACAATTTTCTAGGTCTTTTATGTTATACTTAAATTATTAAATTTATGTGGGTGATTCAAATGATTAAAAAGC
>NZ_JAENHN010000015.1 GCF_016595795.1 Clostridium yunnanense | reverse complement strand
TAGTTCTGCTCCAGAGTACCACGAGACACGTGAAACCTTGTGGGAAGCAGGGAGGACCACCTCCCAAGGCTAAATACTACTTGATGACCGATAGTGAAGAAGTACCGTGAGGGAAAGGTGAAAAGAACCCCGGAAGGGGAGTGAAATAGAACCTGAAACCGTGTGCCTACAACCGATCATAGCACCATATGTGTGTGATGATGTGCTTTTTGTAGAACGAGCCAACGAGTTACGGTATGTAGCGAGGTTAAGTACTTAAGGTACGGAGCCGAAGGGAAACCGAGTCTGAATAGGGCGACTAGTTGCATGCCGTAGACCCGAAACCGGGTGACCTATCCATGGCCAGGTTGAAGCGAAGGTAAAACTTCGTGGAGGACCGAACCACGTTGGTGTTGAAAAACCATGGGATGAGCTGTGGATAGCGGAGAAATTCCAATCGAACTCGGAGATAGCTGGTTCTCCCCGAAATAGCTTTAGGGCTAGCGTCGGATATGACTAATGGAGGTAGAGCACTGAATGGGCTAGGGGGCATATCGCTTACCGAACCTTATCAAACTCCGAATGCCATATAGTATTAGTCCGGCAGTCAGACTGCGAATGATAAGATCCGTAGTCAAAAGGGAAACAGCCCAGATCGTCAGCTAAGGTCCCAAAGTATAAGTTAAGTGGAAAAGGATGTGGGATTTCTAAGACAACTAGGATGTTGGCTTAGAAGCAGCCACTCATTAAAAGAGTGCGTAATAGCTCACTAGTCGAGAGATCCTGCGCCGAAGATGTTCGGGGCTCAAACTTATCACCGAAGCTACGGCTAGCAGATTTA
>NZ_JAENHN010000014.1 GCF_016595795.1 Clostridium yunnanense | reverse complement strand
CGGAATCGATGTTTCTTTCTCTTCCTCTAGGTACTTAGATGTTTCAGTTCCCTAGGTTTACCCTCCTGTCGCTATGTATTCACCACAGGATACGTAGGGTTACCTACGTGAGTTTCCTCATTCGGAAATCTTTGGATCACAGGCTATTTGCGCCTACCCAAAGCTTATCGCAGCTTGTCACGTCCTTCTTCGGCTCTTGATGCCAAGGCATTCACCATGCGCCCTTTGTAGCTTGACCTAATGTCGTGTCATTATAACCTGCGCATTACTTCATCACCTTACTCACTACGCTACTCACTTACCTGAAGTAAACTCCGCTGCTCGTTCGTCGGTTTATCGTTCTGCTTGGTTCTAATGCCACTCCTAATCTGCTGTACAAGTATTTTTCTGGACTCAAAAAAAAGTACATTGCATACTGTACGTTTGGACTATAGATATATATATCTAGCCCGCAGATCATTGACTGATTTTAATACTAGCGTGTATTTTATTCAGCCCTTTATATTACAAAGAATAGTAAATATCTTTACTTTAACTTATGTGCAATTTTCAAAGAACAATCAGAGATACTTGGTATCTCAAAATTAAACAGAGAGAGATATTCTAACCAGAATTCGTGTATATTAAGTCTGAAATGCATCAGTACTTAATAATTTCTCCATAGAAAGGAGGTGATCCAGCCGCAGGTTCTCCTACGGCTACCTTGTTACGACTTCACCCCAATCGCTGACCCTACCTTCGGCTACTGCCTCCCTTACGGGTTAGCACACAGACTTCGGGTATTGCCAACTCTCATGGTGTGACGGGCGGTGTGTACAAGGCCCGGGAACGTATTCACCGCGACATGCTGATTCGCGATTACTAGCAACTCCGGCTTCATGTAGGCGAGTTTC
>NZ_JAENHN010000013.1 GCF_016595795.1 Clostridium yunnanense | reverse complement strand
TGCTCTACCAACTGAACTACGTCCACCATATTTGGTGCGCCATCAGGGACTCGAACCCAAGACACCCTGATTAAGAGTCAGGTGCTCTACCAACTGAGCTAATGGCGCATAATGGTGCGTCTTAAGAGATTCGAACTCCTGGCCCACGCCTTAGAAGGGCGTTGCTCTATCCAGCTGAGCTAAAGACGCATATTAAAAACTATGTATTATAACATCTAATATTTAAGATGTTTATGGAGCGGGTAGTGGGAGTCGAACCCACCTTTTCAGCTTGGAAGGCTGGAGTATTACCGATATACGATACCCGCATATTTAAACTGGTCGGGGTGACAGGGATCGAACCTGCGACCTCATGGTCCCAAACCACGCGCGCTCCCATCTGCGCTACACCCCGATATCCATTTAAAATGGTGCGTCTTAAGGGATTCGAACCCCTGGCCCACGCCTTAGAAGGGCGTTGCTCTATCCAGCTGAGCTAAAGACGCATATAAACTTGTAATTATCTAACATCTAATATTTAGATGTTTATGGAGCGGGTAGTGGGAGTCGAACCCACCTTTTCAGCTTGGAAGGCTGGAGTATTACCGATATACGATACCCGCATATTTGGAGCGGAAGACGGGACTCGAACCCGCGACCTTCACCTTGGCAA
>NZ_JAENHN010000012.1 GCF_016595795.1 Clostridium yunnanense | reverse complement strand
TTAGATTTCCCATAGCGTAAGCTAGTAAGACCCCTCGAAGAACACGAGGTTGATAGGTCGGAGGTGTAAGCATGGTAACATGTTCAGCTGACCGATACTAATAGGTCGAGGGCTTGACCAATAAATGTTATTACAAAGTTAACTTAAGTGCAATTTTGAAAGAATAATCTTTCAATATCTAGTAATGATGCGTCTAAGGGTTACACCCGTACCCATTCCGAACACGAAGGTTAAGACTTAGACGGCTGATGGTACTGCATGGGCGACTGTGTGGGAGAGTAAGTGGTTGCTAGGTAATTAGTATCTGACGATACGGAAAAGACTTCACAACTTGTGAGGTCTTTTTTACTGTATAAAAAAATATAAAATTTTCAAGCTAGCTAAGTCCAAATATTTCAACGGTCTTAGAAACCAAGTAGTTTACCATCCGATTATTTAATTCTAATAGCTTATGAGTATAGCATTTGTTCAAGTGTTTATTAATAAATTTTGTACAGTAGAATAGAGTATCTATATCTGGAATAGTTCAATTGCATAGTAATCAAGGAATCCTCATAGATATATACGTAAGAGATTTTATGTTTAAAGGGGTTAATGATAACAATATTTTAAAGGTAGCAAAAGTACATTTTGGTATACAGTAAAAAAGTGTATTTTTATATCCGTTAAATCAAAAAAAATAAGCGATTAATATAGATTTTTATGTGATACATTAAATACTAAATAAAATTTTTTTATGAAGCTTGAGAAGCAATATCCATTATTTATGCATTGAAAAGTAAGCAAACCAAGGTATATACTGTAAAAAAAGTTTGCTATTGCATACATTATGGAAAATATATATTAGCACTTCCATAAATTTTGCATTATATCTACTAAAGAGGAACTGTATTACAAGTTTAAGGGGGAAGTTTTAATGGGATTTTTTACGAAGAGTAGAGATATAGGAATAGATTTAGGTACTTCAAGCACATTGTTATATGTAAAAGGAAAAGGAATTTTATTAGTTGAGCCTTCAGTGGTGGCTATAAATACAAAAAATAAACAGGTATTAGAAGTGGGATTAGAGGCCAAAAATATGATAGGCAGAACGCCAGAAGGTATCGAAGCTATTCGACCGTTAAAGGATGGAACAATTGCAGATTTTGATTTAACTCAAAAAATGCTGAGAAAGTTTATTGAAAAAATTAACGATAAAGGTGCTCTTAAAAATTCTAGAATTACTATTTCTCATCCTTCAGGAGTTACAGAAGTGGAAAAGAGAGCTATAAATGAAGCAATAAGTCAGGTTGGAGCTCGTAAAATCATGTTAGTTGAAGAAGCAGTAGCTGCAGCGATAGGGTCAGGTCTTCCTGTAGATGAACCAATTGGAAATATGATTATTGATATAGGTGCTGGAACTACTGAGGTGGCAGTTGTGTCGCTTCAAGGAATTGTGGTAAGCAAAACCTTAAGAGTTGCAGGAGATGAACTAGATGAGACAATTATTGACTATGTAAAAAGAGAATTCAATTTGATGATAGGTGAAAGAACAGCAGAAAATATTAAAATTCAGATAGGCTGTGTCTATGCTAAAAGTGGTGAAGAAGAAAAAAGGATTGAGGTAAGAGGAAGAGATATGGTGACAGGATTACCAAAGTCTATTATAGTTGCAGATAGCCAAATAAGAGAGGCATTAAAAAATCCTGTTAATTTGATAATTGATGCAATTAAAGCTGCTATTGAAGAAACACCTCCAGAGCTTGCTGCAGACATAATGGACAATGGTATAATGCTTTCAGGTGGTGGTGCACTTTTAAAAGGATTAAATGAATTAATACATAGTGAAACTCATATACATGTACATATTGCAGAAAACCCACTTGAATGTGTAGTTCGTGGTGCAGGAAAATGCCTGGACATGTTAGACAAGATTTAATATAACTTATAATTTGTTTCTTGAATTACTCTTTCTTTTCAAGATAGTAGTCTAAAATTAGACTACTATTTTTGTTTGAAAAATAATAGTAGCGTAATAATTAATTGAAATAGTCTTTTATTAGTATAGGATATATAAAAGATATTCAAATGATAGATAAAAGATAAAGTTGGACAAAATTGCCATGGATGCAGGAAATATGATAAAATACTCACGGGGATGCGCTAATTTTTTAAATACTAAAAGATTTGGGGGGATTAATATAAATAAGTTATCTAAAAATATTTTGTTAGTGTTTTTACTACTTTGTATTTCGGTATCATTTTACTTTATTCAAATTTTTATATTTCATGATCAAAGAGACACTGGATTCTATTTATTACAGGATTTAGCCTTTGTGCCACTGCAGGTTATTATTGTCACGGTATTGATAGATCAGATTGTTAAAAATAAAGAAAGACAGGATAATCTTAAGAAGATTAGTGTGGTTATAGGGGCTTTTTTCACTGAGACTGGAGTTAGAGCTATAAGTAATATGGCATGTTTTAACTCGAATTTTAAGGAAATTAGTGAAAAGCTTAGTATAGGAGATGGATGGACAGATAAGGATTTTGCAAGAGCGATAAAAGACTTAAAAGAGTTCGATATTTTAATTGACAGTAAGTCAAGTGACTTAAACGATTTAAAAGAATTTATATATAGTAGTAAGCAAAATATACTTTCTATGTTTGAGAATCCAACTCTTCTAGAACACAATTCCTTTACTGACATGTTATGGGCCTTATATCATATTTATGATGAACTTTCGTACAGAGAAGATCTTAATAATATTTCTGATGAAGATTTAGTACATCTGTCGGTAGATATTAAAAGATGTTATACCCAGATTATAGTAGAGTGGATATACTATATGAATCATTTAAAACGAGAATATCCTTACTTGTATTCTTTGGCTGTTAGGAAAAACCCATTTACTAAACAGGTGGTATTGAATAGAAACTAAAGTATAAATGACTTAAGATATTATTCTAATCGAAGAATGCTCGTAAAGTAAGATTATATAGCAGATTAAGCAGATTGAAAAGAAATTGACATCTCATTATATAAAAACAGGTAGTCGAAATTTCAGTAGAAATTAGGCTGCCTGCTTTTATATTTAATCAACAAATGAGTGTTTCGGGTGGTACCTGGATTTGGAGTTCCTCTCTCAGATTAGCAGTTAGAGAATCTACTCAATCAGGAGAAGTAATATTTACTCTACTAGGTGGTTATTTTTATTTCAACATAAAATACCAACAACTACTTATTTTATAGGAATAGCTTTAGTAGTTATTGGTATGGTTTTAAATAGTCTTTTTGAAGAATAATAAAGTTTATCTATGTAATTAGTTGAAGATTATTTTTGTGTGATAATGAAATAGTCATCATATATCATGAAATTCTTACCTAGTGGAGCATATCCCTGATTTGTTAATGCTGAGATTCTTTCACTTGCATCTGGAATGGCTTTTGTAAGAATTGCTTTAACATCAAAGGCATGGAAAAAGTTCTCGTTTGCAATCTGTAATATATCACTAATTATTGAATCAGTCTCATAATCGCTGCGTAAATCTATGCGCAAAACTCCATAGTGATTAAATTCATCGTCTGCAATTCTATGAAACATCTCAATTGTTCCAATCTTTTCATTAGTATCATTTAAAATTATTGTCCATCTTACAAAATACTTGTGAATATAAGAATAGTTCCAAAATTCAATTGCTTGTCTCATTCTTTCCTTAGTTGTATAGTGAAAATTATCTCCATTACAATTATCAGAATTAAAGAAAGGTACTGATTTTTCGTCAGAATAACATTTTAACAAATTTTCAGTATCTTCTAGTTTTGTATGCCTTAATGAAATAAGACTACCTTTATATATTGGGCAATCGGTATAAATGTTTTTTGATGTCATAAAAAAATGCTCCTTTTCGTGTATTTACTTAAGCTTTGAGGCAATGGAATATTTATAGATAATAATTTTATTATGCTAGTATCTTTCCTTAATCTGCTTCACAGCTTTAACAAGTTTTTATTTATATATTTTTCGTAGTTTAAATAAAACCAATCTATTTCTTTATAAGAAGGTATTCCTCATAATTCATTGAGCTGTATAAATTTTTTAATTCTTTAATTATTTTCTTATCTACTGGAGCAAACCTAAGTTCAGTAGTATCGGTGCCACTATTTTTGTATATATGGATTTTATTTTTAGAAAAAACTATTGAATTTATATGATTATCTTCGTTGTCTATAAATGAGATAATTAGATCAGGAGATTTCTCTATTTGATTAACTGATACGCATTCTATTGTTTTTAAGTAGTCAGCTACTTTAGATATATCTTCGGAGTTAGTAACCATTTTACTTCTACCTAACTCTTTTTCAATGCTGGTAATTGCCATGTTTTCGAATTCTACTTTTTTGGTTGAACTTACTTCAATGTCGTTAAATGGTTTTATAATTTCTTTATTTTTAGGCTTTGAACAACTGGCAATTAATAATATAGCAAAGGAGAAAATGATAAAAAGAATAGATTTTGTTCTCAAAATATCACCACTAATCAATATAAAGAGGTATTTTTATATTAAGTATAGAGTGGTTTTGACTATTCTTCAAGTATATTCCAGCTAGGGATAGTATAAAGTTATAGCTTTTAATACCAAAATTTATATTAAAAACTCATCTACTCTTAAAGTTGTACCAGTGTAATCAGAAATATATTCTTAAAGCTCACCGGGTTATAGTGATAGAATTTGAAATAATACTAATAAATATAAGGTTATTTTTAATTAAGAGTCAATATTTTATTTATTATTATACAATATGTGGAATAAAATGTTATAATATGTATAATAGGTAGTTTGTAAATTTGAAGAATGTTTTTATAATTCAAGCACCATATATACTAATTTCTTATGGTAGAAAGTAGATTTTTGTAAATACATATTATAAAAAAATCTGAATAGCAGGTTTTAGTTTAGACATAGGGTTCCTAAACCAATTATTAAGTTGCACGTGTCTGATAATTCGCTGAAGATGAGATTATCGAACAATTATAACTTAAGTTTCGATACAGGAATCCTTTATAGGTATCCCAGATTAAAGTTTAAGTTATACAAGGTAGTTTCTGGCATATGCTAACGAACAAATCTCATCCTTTTTCGAATTAAGTTCGATAAAGATATTTTTAATATCTGAAATAAGTT
>NZ_JAENHN010000011.1 GCF_016595795.1 Clostridium yunnanense | reverse complement strand
AGGGCCGCTTTCGCTACCTTTAAAAGGATTGGTAGCGAAAGCGGCCGCATATTCTTGGCATATTGTCAAGTGATAATCTGAAAATAAAAAAAAGACCCACACCACGTATTTGTGATGCAAGTCTTTTCTTAACTTAATGACATTGGGCAATAGCCTTGGTACTTTTTCTTTTGAAAAATATCATAAAAAACTCAGTGAGTATATAATTAGAATGCTATAGACATATAATACAAAAGCTTTAAAATAAGAAGGAAAGTTAAAAATATAGTATTAATAGTACTTTGTACAAAATAAATATGGTGGTGATAATATCGATAATCATTTATTTAAAATAGTACCAGTTCGGTATATGATAGACTAAAAAGAAAAAATGAACTTCACTCTATAGGGCTTATAAACACCCTTAAGTTAGAAAAATATGATGAAGCTAATATTAGTTCCTTATCTGCGGTAGTAACTTCAAATAACAGAGATGCAAAAAGGTTCATAAATATGATTCTTGTAAAAGTCACAAGAGAGGAAGATATATCAAAGCTAAAGGAACATAATACATCTATAACTCCTGAGTGTATGGTATATAAAAATCATGTGGCAAGAGCAATTGATCCAGAGGTTTATAAAAGGCCTTATATAGGGGCAGAGGCTTATATATTACTACATGAAAAGGTGGAAGCTACAGCACTTAAAGCGTTGCTAAAGGAAAAAGAATCTTTGAGTAACGATAACACCTTTATTGAACTTAATATGAGACTAGGAGAGCTTAAAGAGCTACAATTTCATATAATAGAGATTATGAATTTGGTGATTCTGTAGGAGAAGAATGTATAAACACCTTTTTATCAGAATTGGAAAAGCTAAGAAAAAGTAGTATTGTAGACTACGAGGACAATGTAAAGAAAGCCAAATAAAGAGATGAGTCTGAATTTAGAGAATACTTTATATCAAAGACAAGTGGAAATATAAGTGGTGCAAGGAAAAAAGCGGAGGAGAAAACTTCTATAAAGAAATAACTAGATGTAGAAAATCTGGAGGAATGTAACCATATATTTTTAGCTATTAAAAATCTATTGATTGAAGAAGAAGAGATATTTATTTAAAAGAAACTTTTCGGAGCTTCAAAAAGATTTGAAACTATAGAAGGAGAAGCACTAAGGATTCTACCCTAACCTTAGAGGAATTTAATGTAGTAAGCAATCCAAGTTATGTATACTTTAAAGGAAATGCAGTGATTAAACTAAAATCAGCAGCCTTAGACAGATCAGAACTAAAATACCGCATAGGAATAAGCTCCAAGGAGTTAAGTGATATCGAAAGCATTGAGATAAATGCAGCTAAGATAATAAGTATAGAGAACTTAACTACCTTCAACACCTTTAATGAGACAGGTTTTCTCTATATATTTAGGAGGCTTTCATAATAATACCAGAAGAGAACTGCTACAAAAACTGAAGAAAAGCAAGCACTCAAAAGAATTTTATTACTTTGGAGATATAGACTATGGAGGTTTTAAGATACTTAGAAACCTAGTAGAGAAAACAGGCATAAACTTTGTTGCCTACAACATGAACCTAGAAACCTTAAAGCAAGGAAGAAACTACTGCGAGTCACTAACCTTAATTTATAGAAAAACCTTAGAGGAAATGTTAGAAGATGATTTACTGAATTTGGTGGCTATATTACTTCGATATACTATCATTAATAATGAGAAAGATTAGACAAACATAAACAATTAATACTTACATTTGGAATTAATACTATTTACAGTGAACTATAATAAATCGAGTGATTAGGAGAAATTAAATGATTAATGAATATACCATAAAGCATTCTAAAATGAAACACACAAAAAGCACTATATTAATAGCATTAATAATGATTGTTGTTTCATTTTATTGTGGACTTGAATTAATAAGTTTAAAAACTGCATATGGGCGATATCTTCGATTTACTGATCTATGCGAAATAATTATTAACTTTTTCATAATATATTACTTTTCCGTATTTTTACATGAAATGGGACATCTGATAGTATATAAAATATATAGATATCCTATTAAACTATTTGTTGTAGGTCCCTTTGTCTGTGCAAGAGAAGAGGTATCTTTTAAAATTAAATTTAAAATTACACCACTAGTATTAGGTGGATCTGTAATGATTGATTTAAATAATGTACTGACAGAAAAACTAGAATATAATACTTTCATTAAATCTATTAAAAGAATGTTATTAGGTGGTGTACTAGTAACAGGAATACTTGTAATAACTGGTATAGGGCTTATATTCTCTCAAAGTTTTAGAGAAACAGGAATTATTTTAGTTCTTTTAAACGTTTCTTCAGTGTTATCTTCAATGATAAAATTTGGGAACAGTGCTGGTGATTTAATATTAATAAAATATTTAAATAAAAATCCCCAAAATATGATTCCTTACTTTGCAGAAAATTTACGATTAGAATATCCAATAAATAAATATTGCATGCAAATTATAATAGATTATATAGATCAAGCATTAAAGCAAAGAGAAATCAATAGTTTAACATTAAATTTAATTGACGCATTTTTAGAGTACAATCAAATAGAAAATAAAAATTTTACTGAAGAAACTTTAAGGTTTCTCAATTGGTTGGTAAATAGTTTTGATGAACTAATACTGACAAAGTCAATTGCTATTAGAGTAGCAGCAATCAATTTAATAAATAGGATAGATGATTTTAAGACTGTTAAAGAAAATACTAAAAAAATAACATCTATTAATAGTTATAAAGTAAAAAAACATCCCTTATATAAAATTTATATTGAATTTGATAGTTATGCAAAAAAACAATGCTAAGTAGTTTTTAAATCATGGTTTAAATGAATATTTATATATGAGCTCATGCTTTCTAGCATGATTAATCTTATCAGATTTTTCGATAATAAGGTCTCTAGGTTGTGTTAAGAATTTCTTGTTAAGATGTATCTTATGATTGTATACACATGCATAAAGATTGTAGTTAGCATTCAGAGGAAACGCACTAAAATATCTTATATGTATATTTATAATCAAACACTCACAAATAGTTCTGAGAGGCAAATTTCTATAATTTCATAAATTCATTTTCCTACAACTTATAGTATAATATTCATATTAGAGGTGATAATGATTATGAAAATTATAGAGGTAGTAGCAGCAGTTATAAAACATGATAATAAAATATTTACTACACGTCGTGGTTATGGTGAGTTTGAAAATATGTGGGAGTTTCCAGGTGGTAAAATTGAAGCTGAAGAAACAAGAGAAGACGCTCTTATTCGTGAAATAAAAGAAGAATTAGAATTGGATATTACGGTTTCTACATATATAACAACAGTGGAGTATGACTATACTAACTTCCATCTTACAATGCATTGCTTCCTATGCGAAGTTTGTGGAGGAAAGCTGCAATTAAATGCACATAATGCTGTAAAATGGGCATGCTTGGAAGAACTAGACAATCTTCATTGGGTTCCTGCGGATATTTTAGTTGTAGAAAAACTTAAAGAAATATAAAAATTAATTTTAGCTATAAATATGATCATCCTATCATCACTCACTAAATATTTAAAATCTGAAGAATAACTAAGGGCAACTCCCTTTACATATATATCACTGATTTCAACGCAATGAAAGATTTTCTTCTCACAGGAAGCTTTTTTATTGACGGTGGAGTTAAAACATCTTACTTTTATGGGTCATTAAAATCAACAGAATATTAAAGTAAGCTTAACTTATATCCTATGAGTTTTACAGTACATTTACAAATCGTCCCATTGCAGACGGGTCAACAACTCAGGTGCTTCTGGCCATAGATGTGGGAAGTAAGGATACGGTAGATCAGATTATTAGAAATGCACTTAAAAATGGTGTAACACGCTATTTGGAGCCATCAGATGAACGATGGATGTATTATGATCGGTTTACAGATCTAGATGACCATCAATGGGAAGTAATGTATGCTGATGAGTCACTTATTAAATATTAGATAGTTTGAATTTCAGTAAAAGCATACCGGTGAGAAGCTGTCAATTCTTGTTTAAATGAAGGTATTCTACTTAAATATTTAAATATATTCCATTGATCTAATCATGCTAGCTACTTCTTAATAAAGCTAAAGACTTTTTAGGGCATACTGAAACACAGCGAGTACAACGCATACAAACATTGTGTTCAATATTCCAACTCTTTGGATCTTCTTTAAAAACTGAAATAGCCTCAACAGGGCATACTTTCTCACATAAACCGCAATAAACACATTTACTACTGTCATTCCTAATATGTCCTTTAGCTTCACTTATTTTCCTTAAGATTTTTAACTTAGCGATTTTTCTTTTAAAGTTCATAATAATACATTCTCCTTTTAATATAAGCGATTCTTAGAAATTTCAAAAAAACCGATTATACTCTTTCTTTTTCTATTTATTTTTAATCTAAACTAGAATTCTTTCACTTTATATTTACTCCCTTAAAAGTGATATCATAAATTATGTTTCCTGGAAACATAATTTATGATATCACTTGTCCTATTTCAATGTCAACACAATTGAAACCATTACTTTTATATAGTGTTTTAAAGGATTGGGTGAAAATGATTCGATTTAGACCATGTAAACAAACATACATACAATGCTTGTATCTAAGAATATTTGAACAAATCTAATATCTGTAATAACGATATAATAAAGATATGCTTTGATAATAAAGTTATTTTATCAGAATTAGTTATGATAATTAATACAATTGAAGGAAACTTGCAATCAATATTTCACAAAATGCGGATTCTTGTATATGGAAATACATAAAAAATGAAGGTTGTCCATTTTTATATTGCATAGAATGGTTAGTGATTGTAAGTTTATATATCTTTTTACCATGAAAATAAGTGTTAGAACTATGAAATTTGAAGTTTTAGTAGACGCCTTTGAGAAGATTTACTTCTGCAGAGGAACTATAGAATAGAGTAGTAGAAATAATAGAAACAAGTTATTTAAGAGATAAAGATACTTAGCCAAGCTTATTCCAAACTCATTGGCGCATAAACATTGTATTTAAAAGCTGGGTATATAACTTCATTCACCATTTTGCTTTCTTCCTTATTGGAACAATACGCCTTTATAGAAAGAGTCTTTGTCATCATCTGGTCATAGACAACACTGGTTTTTATGGCGATATTAGCACTTCTTAAAATATCTGCAAACTCTTTGCCACTGTGCATGTTGTCTGCTGTGATATCAAATATATAAAGTTTTTCCTTCTCGGATTTCTTAACTGCAAGTCCTGGAATTAACGTCCCGATAAATGTTGCAGCACATATAGCCACGATACTTAATATACCCTCTGATTTTGCCATCCTCACAACAGCAATCATGTATATAGTTGTAGATAGCGCAGCTAGTAAGCTAGAAAAGAAGAACTTTCCTCTGGCTAGATATATATTTTTCATTGTGCCCAGAGTGTTGTCCAGTAGTTTTAGTAAAAATACTATTAAAATTTCCATTTTTCCTCCTAATTTTTATTAAATAAAAATAAAAGACCCTTGCAATAAAAATCACAAGAGCCAAATAATATCTTATATTTATGGATAAAATTGTTTTGCGCCGTAAGGCACATTCTTCTGTAACTATCTTAGTATATCACAAAAAGAGCATCTTGTATACATCTACATTTTTACAATATATTTGAATAACTGTTTCTTTGCTCTGAATTATAGAGTTTCAACAATAGTTATTAATTTATACATGCCAGAAAATCTCTAAAAACCGATATTTTTGGGCAATAATAAATTAAATATCCGTAGAGGAACCCCATATTTACATTTACAATCAATAATGATATATTTTAATATATAAAATGGAAATAAGGTGCTGAGATGAAATATGCCGATTTGCATATACATTCTAATTACTCTGATGGGGTATTAAGCCCTTCAGAAATAATACATATCGCAGAACAAAAGAACATAAATACTATTTCTATTACGGATCATGACTCTATATGTTCACAATTCGGTTTAAAGGATTGTGAGACTTCGGTTAATATTGTGCCAGGAGTTGAGATAAGCACTATCTGCAATGATTCGGAGCTACATATATTAGGCTATTTTATAGATATCAATAATGTTGAACTTAACGATGCTATGAATAAGCTTAAGGACATAAGATTCGATAGGATAAGGCAAATAATATCAAAGCTGAATGAACTTTCTGTAGACATAAACATACATGACATTGAATGTTGTTGTAAGGATACTGCTGGAAGGTCACATATAGCTAAGATCCTTGTGGAAAAAGGCTATGTAGATAATTATAAAGCAGCTTTTAATAATTATCTTATAAAAGGTCGTCCTGCTTATGTAGAAAGATACAAATTTAATTATACTGAAACCTTAAGCTTGATAAGAAAAGCTGGTGGAATTCCGATTCTAGCTCATCCAGGAAAAATCTATAGAAATATAGATGTGGAGAAGGTAATTAAAAGATTAAAGGATTATGGTCTTTGTGGTGTAGAGGTTTTTCATCCTAGCCATTCAGGGATGCAAGTAAATAAATTTTTTAATCTTTGTAAAAAATACAAACTTTTAGTTACTGGTGGAAGTGATTGCCACGGAGTGTGCTCAAATGATGGTAGTAATTTAATTGGACAGTATGGAATTGATAAAGAATACTTAGATAAGATTATTAGATTTTATAATAAATTATAAAGGTGGGGTATCATGACATTATCAAAAAAAATAGAAGCTTTAACGCCTTCTATAACATTATCAATAACAGCAAAAGCAAATGAAATGAAAAAAACTGGGGTGAACGTAATAAGTTTTGCAGCAGGAGAACCAGATTTTAATACTCCTAAGAATATTATTGATTCTGCAATTAGTGCTATGGAAAATGGGCACACTAAATATACACCAGCATCAGGACTCTTAGATTTAAAAAAGGCTGTATGCAAAAAGTTTTTAGATGACAATGGATTAGAATACTTACCTTCACAGGTTATTATATCAAACGGAGCTAAACAATGCTTAGGAAACTTATTTTTAGCTTTATTAAATCCTGGCGATGAGGTGATAGTACCTACACCTTACTGGGTAAGTTATCCTGAACTTATAAAGATAGCAGATGGAGTTCCTGTTTATGTACAATGTGAAGAGGAAAATGACTTCAAATACACTATAGAAAAATTAAAGCAAAGTTTAACAGCAAAAACAAAGGCTTTATTACTGAACTCTCCAAACAATCCTACTGGAACTATATATTCTAAAGAAGAGTTAGTAGAAATAGCTAATTTCGCCAAAGAAAATGATCTTTATATAGTATCAGATGAGATTTATGAAAAACTAATATACGGTGGAGAGAAACACTTTAGTATTGCAGCTGCATCAGAAGATGCTTTTAATAGAACAATAGTCATAAATGGACTGTCAAAAACATATGCTATGACAGGGTGGCGAATAGGTTACGCTGCTGGTCCAGAAAACGTAATAAAGCTAATGTCTAGTATACAAAGTCATATGACATCTAATCCAAATACTATAGCTCAGTATGCCGCTATTGAGGCGTTAAATTCTCCTGTAAAATTAGTAGAGGATATGGTTTGCGAATTTGAAAAAAGAAGAAATTATATGGTAGATAAGCTAAATGAGGTAGAAAACATAAAAATAATCAATCCAAATGGAGCTTTTTATGTAATGGTAAATATATCATATTATTTAAAAAAGAATTTTGGAGAAACTATAATTGAAGATTCGAAGATATTCTCTGAACTTCTGTTGGAAGCTAGTGCTGTAGCCACTGTTCCAGGTATAGCTTTTGGACTTGATGACTATATTAGATTATCCTATGCCACTTCTATAGACAATATAGAAGAAGGTGTAAAAAGACTAAAATCTTTTATAAATAAACTAAAATAACCAACTTGTCCAAAACTTATTGATATTTTGTCCAAAAATTATTATAATGTAATAGTTAATGATATAAAATATAATTAAAGAGGTGGATATAATGGTAACTAAAGAAGTATTAGTTAAAAATTCAACTGGTTTACATGCTAGACCAGCAACATTATTAGTAAAGAAGGCATCATCATTTAAGTCTGATGTTAGCATCGAATTCAATGGAAAGAAAGCTAACGTTAAGAGTTTAATAGGAGTTCTTTCTTTAGGCGTAACTAAAGATGCTAACATAAAAGTAATAGCTTCTGGAGATGACGAAACTTTAGCTGCTGAAGAAATCGTTAAATTAATCGAAGGATTAGACGAATAATAAAAAAGGTTCCGAAAGGAACCTTTTTTATTTATGTTCAGCAACTTTTTTTGAAATTTGTTTTACTTCTTAGTAATACAACTATAAGGTTAACAGCACCAGCAAATACCAAAATATAAATTATTCTTTCGATATAGCAGTTGCCTAGAGATATTAGCTTAACTAGATTAAAATTAAGCAATCCTATTAACCCCCAATTAATTGCTCCTATAAGTACTAATAGAAAACTTAGCTTGTCGATAAGACTTAGCTTGTACACAATTTTCAACTCCCATCAAATTAAATTCCCATAGTATATATATTAAAATAAATGATAAAATATACCTGTAAAAAAAGAAAAAATATGATATAATACGAATGATAACTGTATTTTTTGACATTTTATTCGCAGGAGGAAAGAAAATGAGAAATTTGTATAGCACACCTTTAAATTCAAGATATGCATCTAAAGAGATGTCATATTTATTTTCTGATGATATGAAGTTTTCTACTTGGAGAAAGCTTTGGGTAGTACTAGCGGAGAGCGAAAGGGAATTAGGTTTAAATATCACTGAAGAGCAAGTTAATGAGCTCAAGGAGCATATATATGATATAAATTACGATGAAGCAATAAAGAAAGAAAAAGAAGTAAGACATGATGTTATGAGTCATGTATATGCGTACGGATTACAATGTCCTAGTGCTAAGGGAATAATTCATCTAGGAGCAACTAGTTGTTATGTAGGGGATAATACTGACATAATAATAATGAAAGATGCTTTATTATTAGTTAAAAAGAAGCTTATAAATGTTATAAATCATTTAAGTAATTTTGCAAATAAATATAAGGATTTACCTACACTTGGTTTTACACATTTTCAACCAGCTCAGCTTACAACAGTAGGGAAGAGAGCTACATTATGGATTCAGGATCTACTAATCGATCTTGAAAGTTTAGATTTTGTTATTGAAAAGTTAAAACTAAGGGGAGTTAAGGGAACAACTGGAACTCAAGCAAGTTTTATGACTTTATTTGATGGTGATGAAGAAAAAATAAGAACTTTAGATAAAATGGTTGCTGAAAAAATGGGGTATACTAGTAGTTATGCTGTAACTGGTCAGACATATCCTAGAAAAGTTGATTCTATAGTACTTAATACATTATCAGAAGTTGCTCAAAGTGCTTACAAGTTCAGTAATGACCTTAGACTTCTTCAAAGCATGAAGGAAGTAGAGGAGCCGTTTGAAAAAAATCAAATAGGATCTTCGGCAATGGCGTATAAGAGAAACCCTATGCGTTCAGAAAGAATGGGGGCTTTAGCTAGATACATAGTTGTAGATGCTTTAAATCCTGCTATAACAGCTTCTACTCAATGGTTTGAGAGAACGCTTGATGATTCTGCAAATAAGAGAATAGCTGTAGCTGAAGCTTTCTTAGCTTTAGATGGAGTTTTAAATCTTTATATAAATATAGCTGAAAACATGGTTGTTTATGATAAAGTAATATCAGCACATGTGTTTAATGAATTACCTTTTATGGCTACAGAAAACATAATGATGGAAGCTGTAAAAAGGGGAGCAGACAGGCAAGAAATGCACGAGAAGATAAGGGTGCATTCAATGGCTGCAGCTAGAAGAGTAAAAGAAGAAGGTTTAAACAATGATTTAATAGAAAGAATTGTTGCTGATGATAGTTTCTTATTATCAAAAGAAGAAATATACAACATAATAGACCCAATTAAATTTGTTGGTAGAGCACCAGGTCAAGTGGTTGAATTCTTAAGAGATGAAGTTTCACCAGTACTTGAAGCTAATAAAGAATTATTAGGTGTAGAAGCTCAAATCAATGTTTAGTAGAATTTAAATTAAAATTAAAAAGGTTAAGAAATCAAATTAGATTTCTTAACCTTTTTTTATTAATATCAACTTTACATAATGTTTAATATGTTATTATGAAAAAATTATTAAGAAGGGTGTCAGTAAAAAGTTCAGAGAAAATGATTCTCATTTATGAAATATATGAAAATATAGAAGTATATAAATATGAAGAAAGAAATAAGTTTAACTTTGGATGCTGGATGTTAGTTGAGATCATTTAGAAATAAAATTTGTTTATAAGTTAACGGATTAAGAGAAAGCCTAAAATTTTAAGTATATATTAAATATATGCATCATTAAAAATCTTTAAGTATTAAGAAGTTGTTATTAATTGTTCAACATATGTTATAAATGATTATTTGAATTTTAGCAAAATTGTATGATTAATTTGTAGAAAAATAAGATTTTTAGAAATTATATAAGATACATAGTAATGATTTTAAAAATTCTCCGTAGAAATTTTTCATCAAAATCGACGATTATTTTTAATAAAGATTTCATTGACAAAATATGTAGTTTCGTGACTGAAAAATAAAATTTTGCTGACAAATTAAAAAATATCTAATAAAGTGATTAAATTAAAATTATTTCAAACTTATTAAAATTTAAAGTGAAATCATCAATTATATAAATAAGTTTAAGGGGGCTGAGTGATAAATGATAATTTATATGATTAAAATCAGTAAAAACTCTTAAAAATGCGTAAAATTAATTTCGCTAAATGCTAATTTAGCGAAATTATGCTATAATTTCAAAGGGAAATATGGTATAATTTAATAATCACATATGATTAAGGAGATTTTTTAATGAAATATGATATAAAAGCAATTCAAGCATATAATAACTTACCAAATTCAGTTATAGATTTTTTAAATTACTTAGAAACAATAAAAGGTAAATCAGAAAAAACTATTGCTGGATATAAATTCGATTTAACAGTGTTTTTTAGATTTATAAAATTATATAAAGGATTATGTAATCCAGAAATTGATTTTAATGAAATTCCTTTAACGGATATAGATGAAAACTTCTTAAGAACTATAAAACTTACTGATCTATACGCCTTTATGAGTTTTGTAGAAAAACAAAGAATCAATGGAACTTACGCTAGAGCTAGAAAGGTTGCTGCATTAAAATCTTATTTTAAATTTATCTCTACAAAGGCAAAAATTCTTACTGAGGACCCTACTGTAGAACTCGAAACACCTAAGATAAGTAAAAGACATCCAGTATACCTTACATTAGATCAAAGCATTAATTTACTTAATTCCTTAGATCAGAAAAATAAAAACTACTTAAGGGATTACTGCATTTTAACATTATTTTTAAATTGCGGATTAAGATTATCTGAATTGTGCAATATTCAAGTTGATAAAATAAAAAACGACACTCTCACTATAATAGGTAAAGGTAATAAAGAAAGAACTGTGTATTTAAATGAAGCTTCTCTAGATTCTATCCAAAAATATATCGCTGCAAGAGATTCTTCTAAATGCGATGCAGAAAACAAAAAGTTCTTATTTCTTTCTTCTAGAAATAAAAAAATTGATAAAAGAACCGTTGAAATCCTTGTAAAAAAACATATTACAAATAGCGGATTAACACAAGACAAATACACTCCTCATAAGCTGAGGCACACTGCCGCTACCCTAATGTATAAGTACGGCAATGTTGACATAAGAAGCCTTCAACAGATACTAGGTCACGAAAGCGTTTCAACTACTCAGATATATACTCACATTGATGACGAAGGCTTAAGAGAAGCTGTAAATTCAAACCCACTTTCAAAAATAAACAAATATAAATAGAGCGTTCAAAATGAACGCTCTTCTACTCTCTTCTTTTAATTTTAATAAGACCAGGATAAACTTCTTCAGTTAGTTTTTGTATACTAACCTCATCATCTAATATATCTTGCAAGTCATCTATGTATTCTATATGATCCCAAGCGTCTTCGTATTCTTCATCTTCATAGATTACTTCTTCACTCTCAACATCAACGCCGTCTAGGTCTAAATCATCATAATCATCTTCATCTAACTCTATCAATTCTTCTTCAACAAAATCATTTTCATCGACGTTTCTAGCTATATCTTCAATCTTAATAGCTTTTAGGTCTACCCCTTCGTTTTCAAGGCATTTTCCGCAGTTATCACATACCTTGTTAGGGAAAATATCACATAACTCATCTGCTAGATTACCGTTTGTATTCATTTCTTCTCTCCTATCCTAAAGATTATAATATTAAGTTTACATTGCATAAGATATTGCTTACATAGATTATTGACTGTACAAATTAACTTATTCATTTATATATAGGAAATTTAATAGTTTTTTCTGAAAGTATTTCCGCTCTATTTTTAACTATTAATTTATAACAATCCTCAATTATCTATTTTTTACAATCTTAACTCAATAAAATAAAACACAAAGTTATAGTTCTACTAAAGTATACTATTCTACTTTGCGTGCGTTGTCAATATTATATATTAATATACCCAGTAATTATATCAAATCTTAGCAATAATATCAATAAATAGAGAACGTTCGTTTGATTACTACTACCATCTGTGATATAATCAAGTTAATTAGATTGAGAGGTGTAAGTTATGCTTGAAAATACTAAACAAAATGAGATATATGAATTCCTGAAAAATTATACTGAAAACAAAGGATACCCACCTTCAGTAAGAGAAATTTGTGAAGCTGTTTCATTAAAGTCAACATCAACTGTTCATGGTCATCTTAAGAGATTGGAAAAAAAGGGTTTAATAAAGAGAGATCCTACTAAACCAAGAGCTTTAGAAATAGCTGAGTTATCTACTCCTAGAAAAGAAATGATACATATTCCTATAGTTGGTAAGGTAACTGCAGGTGAACCAATACTAGCAACTGAAAATGTAGAAGATGTTTTTCCTATGCCTATAGACTACATCAAACATGATAATGAATTATTTGCTTTAAGAGTAAGCGGTAGTAGCATGGTGGATGTTGGTATTGAAGATGGTGATCTTGCTATAATAGAGCAATCTAGTCACGCTAACAATGGGGAAATAGTTGTCGCTTTGATAGAGACAGAAGCAACTATAAAAAGATTCTTCAAAGAAAATGGCCATATAAGATTACAACCCGAAAACAAGACGATGGATCCAATAATAGTTGATGACTGCGCTATCTTAGGACGTTTAGTTGGGTTATTCAGATCATATTAATTTACATACAAAACTTCTAAAACCATTTAAATAGCTAGGTTTAGCTAGTTTGAAAATTTTATAGTTTCGTAAATAGTAAAAAAGAACGGTTTAAACCGTTCTTTTTTTATTATCCTATATTAGATAAAGCAATTAATATACCTATTTTCGCATGATCAAAAGTTAAACCACCTTGCAAATATGCAATGTAAGGTTCTCTAATTGGAGCGTCCGCGGATAATTCAATTGATGAGCCTTGTATAAATGCTCCTGCAGCCATTATAACTTGATCGTTATATCCTGGCATATCCCACGGTTCGCATTCAACAAAAGAGTCTACAGGTGATCCTTTTTGGATTCCCTTACAGAAATTAATTAACTTCTCGGGATTATTGAATTTTATAGCCTGGATTATATCGCTTCTCTTTTCATTAAACTTTGGTAAAACTTCAAAACCTGCAAGTTCCATGATTCTAGCACAGAATACAGCTCCTTTTACAGCCTCAATAGCTACATGAGGTGCAAGAAATAAACCTTGGAACAATTGTCTCATCACTCCAAAAGTAGAACCACACTCTCCTCCTATTCCAGGTATAGTTAATCTGAATGCTGCTTGCTCTACATAGGCACTCTTCCCTGCTATATATCCACCAGTAGGTGCTATTCCTCCACCTATATTCTTTATTAGGGAACCAGCTATTAAATCAGCTCCAACATCTGTTGGTTCAATAGTATCTATAAACTCTCCATAGCAGTTGTCCACAAACACTATAACATCTTCTCTAATTGATTTAACAAGCTTTATAGCTTCTCCTAGTTCTGCTACAGAAAAAGAATTTCTCCAGCCATAACCAGTGCTTCTTTGCATATGTACGACTTTTATGCTTTTATCTTCTTTTAACTCTTTTTCTATTAAGGCAAAATCAAATTTCCCTTTTGAAGTCAAATCTGCTTGTTTATAATTAACACCATACTCTTTTAAAGAACCTATGTTTTCATTTCCGCTTATTCCAATAATATTATGTAAAGTATCATACGGCTTACCACTTACAGTAAATAGAGTGTCATTAGGTCTAAGATTGCCGAATAAAGCAGCTCCAATGGCGTGAGTTCCATTTACAAAATGTGGTCTAACTAAAGCACTTTCTGTATTAAATATTCTTGCATAAACCTTATCTAAAGCGTCTCTACCTACATCACCATATCCATAACCAGATGAATTAGTAAAATGTGTGTCGCTTATTCGCTCTTCTTGAAGTGCGTTAAGTACTTTTAATTGATTAAATTCTCTTATTTTATCATACATATCAAATTGCTCTTGTACATCTTCAATAGCCTTTTCATAAAGAGCAAAGGTATTTTCGCTAATATTGTAGCTTTTTCTTAAAAAATCTTTTGTAATATCAAACATGTATAAACCTCCAAATTTATCCTAACACAATAAAATTTATGTTAACACATAAATAAAAATTAGGCAAACAATTTGTTTGCCTATGCTAATACTTATAAATTCTCATCAACTTGTGGTGTATTAAATAGTATTGGCTTTGCTGGGGTTACTGTAGTTATCGCATGTTTATAAACTAGCATCTGTTTTCCATCTGAATCTAGAACAACAGTAAAGCTATCAAAACCCTTTACAAAACCTTTCAATTGGAATCCGTTAACTAAATGTATTATAACTAAAATCTTATTCTTTCTTGCACCATTTAGGAAAATGTCCTGTAAATTATTTGTTGACTTGTTCATAACCGTAACCTCCAAATTTTCTTAATCTTATATATTATTATAATGCTATTAAATATTTATGTCATCAACTATTTTGCTTATTATTTCATCCTCAGACAATCTATCCTTATCTAAATAAACAACTCTAGGATCTTTTCTAAACCATGTAAGCTGCCTCTTGGCATAGTTTCTACTACCTTGTTTTATCATCTCAATAGCTTTTTCTAATGTTATTTTATCTTGTAGATAGTATAAAATCTCCTTATAACCTATACCCTTCATCGATTGCATCTCTGGAGTAAGATCCATATCCATTAGCATCTTTACTTCATCAATTAGTCCATTTTCAAACATAATATCTACTCTTTTGTTGATGCGATTATAAAGCTTCTCTCTATCCATGGTCAAAATATAGTAAGAAAGATCATAATCACATTGGTAAATCGATTCTTTTTCTTTATACTCACTAAACTTTTTTCCTGTAGTTTTGTATACCTCAAGAGCTCTTATAACTCTTTTTCTATTATTGAAATGGATACTTTCATAGCTTTCCATATCAATAGCTTTAAGCATCTCATGAACATATTGGTTACCATGTTCGTCAGCCAAAGTTTCTAGATAAGCTCTATATTCCTCATCTTTTTTACTTTCAGTAAAGCTTAAATTACAGATTATTGAATCTATATATAAACCAGTACCACCAGCAATTATAGGCAATTTCCCTCGGCTGTATATATCTTCAATGTAGTTTTTTGCTAGAGCCTTAAAATCTGAAACACTAAATTCTTCTTTTGGATGAACTACATCAATCATATAATGTTTGACCCCATCCATCTCAGCTTCCGTAACTTTTGCAGAACCTATATCCATATATCTATATATTTGCATTGAATCAGCAGATATTATCTCGCCATTTAGCTCTTTTGCTAATTTTATAGATATATCAGTTTTTCCAACTGCAGTAGGTCCTCCAAGCACTAATAATTTCTTTTTTTCCATAAGTCTATCCTTTATTGTATTCTTCTAAATTTCTTTTCTAATTCATTAAGCGTTAATTTAATTATTGTCGGCCTTCCATGAGGGCAATGAAACGGATCATCTATGAATCTAAGGGTATTTAGTAGTTCATACATCTCTTCAGTACTTAATAAATCATGTGCCTTCACAGCAGCTTTACAGGCCATTGTGGCAATTCTGTTGTACTTAACTTCAGTAGTTTTACCAGAACCAAGATTTTTTAAATTATCAATAATATCTAGAAGCAGACTTTTAGGGTTCAGTTTATCCAAGAAGTAAGGAACTTCCTTTAACAATATACTATTATCCCCAAAATCTTCGATAAGAAAACCTGCTTTTTCAAATATTGATTTATTCTCTAAAATGATCTCATAGTCGTCCATAATTAAATTTATTACGCAAGGTACCAGTAAGCTTTGCACCTGTATATGGGAGGCTTCAATATCTTTTAAATACTTTTCGAAAAGTATTTTTTCATGTGCTGCATGTTGATCAATCAGGTACATAGTATCGTCATACTCACCTATTATATAGGTTTTATTAAACTGACCTATTATTCTAAGGTTAGGTATTTTAGCATTACTCTTTTCTTCTACAGAGTTATAAGTTTTTTTAACTGAACTATCAGTTTCAACACTTTCAATATAAGATTGATTTACTTCTGGATAGCTATTAGCACCCTCAGAATTTTTGTTATCATCTGTTACATCTTCCTTATTAAAAGAAATTGGCTTCAGATCAACTGGTAAATCTACAACTTGTTGTTTATCTTCATAAGTTGATTTCTCTTCATTTTCTTTAATTATATAGTCATTTTGAGGCTTTTCATATGGATGATAAACTTTATCAAAATTATGAAAATCTATATCCAGCGGAATATTTTCCACCTTTTCCTCCTGAACTTGCTCTTCAGGCAATTTAAAAGACTCAAAAACATCATCTTTTAATGCTTTATGAACACTGTCGAAAGCAATCTTATATATACTTCTATCATCCTTAAATTTTATTTCAGCTTTTTGCGGATGAATATTAACATCTATAAGCTCAGGGTAAATATCAATAAGTAAAATAAAAAACGGAAACTTATTTACTGTACTGAAAGATTTAAAAGCATTTTCAACTGCTACAGTAGCTAATCTATTTTTTACATAACGCTTATTTACAAAAAGGATTTGGTTATTACGAGAACCCCTGCTTATTTCTTCTTTACCAATGTAACCATAAGCAGAAGAAGTATCTGTATGACCTTCAAAGTATATAAGGTTATCAACTATATTCTTGCCAAATATTGTTCTGATAGCATCTAACATATTGCCATTTCCATATGTATTAAATATCTTTTTTCCATTGTTATGATATTCAATAGCTATATCAGGATTAGCTATTGCTATTCTGCTAATTATCTCATTTATCAAAGCAGCTTCTCTAGATTGAGATTTTAAAAACTTTTTTCTGGCAGGAACGTTGAAAAACAAATCTTTTACTTCTATTTGAGTTCCGTTAGGCATACTTACCTCTTCATTTATAACGGTTTTTCCACCATCAATTTGAAGCATTCTACCGGTATCAAACTCTGTACTCTTTGATTTTATGCTTATATGTGATATAGACGCAATACTTGGAAGCGCTTCTCCTCTAAAGCCCAAAGTATTTATATTATAAACATCCTCAATGGTTTGTATTTTGCTAGTAGCATGAGGCAAAAATGCCTTCTCAATATCATCTGGGTGTATTCCAGCGCCATCATCAGTAACCTTTATAAGCGTTTCTCCGCCGTTTTCTATCTCCAAGACTATCTTATTAGCTTTAGCATCTATACTATTCTCTATTAACTCTTTAACCACTGAAGAAGGCCTTTCGACAACTTCTCCAGCAGCTATTTTATTTGAAGTACTAGTATCTAGTAGATTAATTCTTTTCAAATTATCACCACCTATAATAGCTCCTTAGCTCTTTTCACCAAATCGTACAATTTATTCATTGTTTCTAGTGGTGTCATAGACATAATATCCATTGAAGCTATTGATTTTAACAAAGTTTCTTTTTCTATGTCTGTAAAGTTCAGCTGCATTTGTGGTTCATAGAAATCTTCTTTTTGTTTTTTACTTTTACCAGGTTTAAGAGGTAGGTCAGAAGTCTCTTTAATTGTATCTACAGCTACTTCTAACGCCTCACTCTTATGAGTATTATTACTTGTAGCTACCCCGTCAAGTTTGTCATGAATTTTATTATCTTCAAGGGAAGACAATATCTCTTTAGCTCTATCTATAACCTTAATTGGTAATCCTGCAAGCTTTGCAACCTCAATACCGTAGGATTGGTCTGCACCGCCTTCAACTATCTTTCTAAGGAATATTATTGTATTATTTACTTCCTTAACTGCAACCGAAAAATTCTTAACACCCTTAATATCTTTTTCTAATCTAGTAAGTTCATGATAATGAGTAGCAAATAATGTTTTGCATTTTAAACTATCATCTTTTGTCATATACTCTATTACTGACCAAGCTATGCTTAAACCATCATAAGTACTAGTACCTCTTCCTACTTCATCGAGTAGCACCAAGCTTTTTCTAGTAGCGTTATTTAGGATATTTGCAACCTCCCACATCTCTACCATAAAAGTACTCTTTCCACCAGCTAAGTCATCCGATGCTCCAATTCTTGTAAAGATCTTATCACATACAGATATGTTAGCGAAAGACGCTGGAACAAAAGAACCTATTTGTGCCATTAAGGTAATTAAGGCTACCTGCCTCATGTAGGTAGATTTACCTGCCATATTAGGTCCAGTTATAATCAGTAGCTGCTCATCATTAACATCTAGTTTTGTGTTATTAGATATAAATTCACCTTTAGAAATCACCTGTTCTACAACTGGATGTCTTCCATCTTTAATATCGATCACATCTTCTTCGTTTATGAGTGGCTTTACGTAATTATTGTTAATAGCCACATTAGCTAATGAACATAAACAATCAAGCTCTGCGATTATTTTTGCAGTATGTTTCATTCTATCTATTTCTGCTTCAATTTTATCTCTTATCTCAACAAAGATGCTATATTCTAAACTTGTTAGCTTTTCTTCAGCTCCAAGAATCTTTTCTTCCATTTCTTTAAGCTCTTGAGTAACAAATCTTTCAGCATTTGCTAAGGTTTGTTTTCTTATATATCTTCCTTCGGGAATAGATGAATAATTTGCCCTAGATATTTCTATATAATATCCAAAGACTTTGTTATAGCCGACCTTTAGAGATCTAATACCAGTAAAATCTCTCTCTTGATTTTCTAAAGCTGCAATCCACTCTCTACCATGTATTTTTGCTTGTCTTAGCTCATCTACTTCTATAGAATAACCACTTTTTATTATATTTCCTTCCTTTACAGAAAGAGAAGGTTCATCAGCAATTGAAATATCAAGTAGCTCGCTGACATCTTCTAATTCATCTATACTGTTATAGAATTTCGAAAGCATAGATGAGTTACAGTCTTTTAGTAATTGCTTTAAATTTGGTATCTTTTGAAGTGATACCTTTAAGGATATCATATCCTTAGCATTTACATTAAAGTTAGCTATCTTACCGGTGATTCTCTCTATATCGTATATATCCTTTAGTGTTTCTTTTAGCTGTTCCATTAGATATAAGTTATTATGTAATTCCTCTACCCCACTTAGTCTATCTTCAATTAATGATTTTACTATTAGAGGCTGGTCTATCCACCTTCTGATTTCTCTACTGCCCATGGCTGTAGAGGTTTTATCTAGTACCCATAAAAGAGAACCTTTTTTTGTTTTCTCTCTAATGTTTTCTGTAAGTTCTAGATTTCTTCTTGAATTAGTATCTATAGTCATAAAATCTACTATTGAGTAGGTATCAATTCTATTCAAGTTACTCAAAGACATCTTCTGAGCATCAATAACATATTTAATTAAACCTATAGAACTATATAAAGAGAATGGATCTAGTTTTTTCTTTTCATCACCAAATTGAGAATATAATAAATCATTCGCATCTTCTTCAAAGTAGTTTGCAGGCTTTCTTGTGATTAAAGCGTTACAACTATCTGTTATAGCAGAAATTAAACTTGCATCTTCTAATATATTTAATATTATCTCCTTAGGAGAGAATTTTGATATCTCATCTAAAATAATATTTTCATTATATTGAAAGCTTGTGGTTAAAAAATCACCAGTAGATATGTCGGTTGTACTTAGTCCTACAGTGTTTTTTGATGCATTCACAAATATACACATTATATAATTGTTCTTAGACTCATCTATGTAATTGGAATCACTATATGTACCTGGTGTAATTATTTTTATAACATCTCTTTTAACTAAACCTTTGGCTAGTGCCGCATCTTCAACTTGCTCACATATAGCTACCTTAAAGCCTTTAGCTATAAGTCTTCCAATATATGAATTTGAAGCATGATATGGTATCCCACACATAGGAGCTCTACTTTCGAGTCCGCAGTCCCTACCTGTAAGAACAAGCTCTAATTCTTTTGCTGCAACTTCTGCATCTTCAAAGAACATCTCATAGAAATCCCCTAATCTGAAAAACAGAATGCAATCCTTATAATTTTCTTTTATCTCCATGTATTGCTGCATCATTGGCGTTAATCCCATAGTAAACCTCCTTAAACGAAAAAGCTCTTATAATAAGAGCTTTATACTTCTTCACCTACAAGAGAGAATGATTGTGCTTTTGTTATTTTAACATTTACAAGCTTTCCTACGCTTTCCTTGCAACCGTCAAAATTAACAAGTTTACCATTTCTAGTTCTTCCCATAAGTCTGTTTTCATCATTTTTACTTGTTCCTTCAACTAGAACTTCAACAGTTTTCCCTTCATAAGTAGAGTTCTTCTTTGCAATAATTTCATTTACTGCATCTACTAACTTATTAAATCTAGCATGTTTTACTTCATCTGATATTTGGTTTTCCATTCTGTCAGCTGGAGTATACTTTCTTCTAGAATATATAAAAGTGAAGGCTGAATCATATTCTACTTCTTTTACTAAATCTAGTGTATCATTAAAGTCTTCCTCTGTTTCTCCTGGGAAACCAATAATTATATCTGTAGAAATAGCAACATCTGGTATTTCTTTCTTTATCTTTTTAACTAATTCTATATACTGTTCTTTAGTATAACTTCTATTCATTTCTTTAAGAACTCTAGAAGATCCACTTTGAACAGGAAGATGTATTTGCTCACAAAGCTTATCACATTCCTTTATCGCCATTATAACATCTTCAGTAAGATCCTTTGGATGTGAAGTCATAAATCTTACTCTTTCAAGTCCATCTATTTCATTTATTCTTCTTAAAAGACCAGCAAAACTAAGCTCTTCTTCTAAGCCGTTACCGTAAGAATTTACATTTTGACCTAGTAGAGTTATTTCTTTATAACCTGCTGCAACTAGTTCTTTTATTTCTTTTTCAATATCCTCTGGCTTTCTGCTTCTTTCACGTCCTCTTACATATGGTACTACACAGTAAGTACAGAAGTTATTACATCCATACATTATTGTAACAAAAGCTTTTATATCGCTCTTTCTATCTATTGGAATACCTTCTACTATTTGCTCTTCTTTATTAACAATTTCTTTTACTTGAACCCCTTGTTGCTTTACTGTATTTAAATATTCAGGGAACTTATAAGCATTATGTGTTCCAAATATGATATCTACATAAGGGAACTTACTAAGAACTGTATCTGCCATATCTTTTTGTTGCATCATACATCCGCAAATAGCAATTATAAGTTCTGGTTTCTTTGCTTTTAGAGCCTTAAGAGCACCTAAGTTTCCAAAAACTTTATTTTCCGCATTTTCTCTAACACAGCAAGTATTAAAGATTATTATTGATGCATCATTTTTTTCCTCAGTACGTTCATATCCAATTCTTTTTAGCATACCTGAAAGCTTCTCAGAATCTTCTTCGTTCATCTGACAGCCCCATGTTTCTATATAATATTTATCCATTACGTTACTCACTATTTTATTCCTCCAATTATTCAATTCTTTAATATTATACTGAATTTGTGAAGATTTTTAAAGTGTTTATAGGTAAGTTTCACTAAATTAATTACATATATTGTGGAAAAAGTAATTAATTTAGGTCATATAATACAAATTCGCTAAAACTTATTGACTTCATTTTCTATTTTAGCCGATAATTATAAATAATCAAATTGTAATAATTAAATAATATTAAAATGGAGGCATAATATTTATGAAATATTTCATAAAGAAGAAAAATAAAATTAACATTGGAATCATAGGAACCTTTTAAAAGAATATTATAAAGAAATTTAGTTGAATAAATAAAATCCCTTCTTATTGGAATAATAAATAAGGAGGGATTTTTTATGTATGATCTAAAGCAAAATCAAGAAAGTAATGACACCTCTAAGGAAACAGACTTAAACAAAGAAAATGACTCAAGAAATATAGGTGACAGAGCATATTACAGAAGTCATTTAACTGACAGTGTATTATACACTAAGGCATCCTATGTTCCAACAGAATCCCTATTCTAAAAAAAATGAGCAATAAGGTAGTAGTTGCTACTTTATTGCTCCCAGATGCTTACCGTATTTACAAACTTGAAACCATTATTTAGGTAAAGCATTTTAGCTATTTCATTCTGTTGATCAACTCTAATATAAATACTTTTAATACCCCTATCATAGCAAACATTTATCAAATGATTAAGCAGATGTGTACTAAACCCTTTGCCTCTTTGCTCTTTTACAATACCTAAATTAACAATAAAATAACTGTCATTATTGAGTATTATTTGCCCATAACCTACATATTCATCATAACTTTTTATAAAAACAGATGCATTATCTAAATAATAGTCTTGGCACTGATCATAATATATATCATCTATTGTTAATGGTATTCTGCTATCATCTTCAAATATATTGTTTTGTAAGTTGCATCTTAAGTTCTCATCTTTATTATTTACCATAAAAGTAAATGATATATTATTAGGAACTTCTTCTATAGTTTTATTTTCAATGTTTTTTTCCATAAGTAATGTTTCACCAGATTTTTTAAACCCTAGTGTATTTAATGTAATATTACTTAAGGTATTATCTTCGCACTCATATATAAAGAGACCCTTAGAGAAGAAACCAGGTTTTACTGTATTTTCTTCTAAGGATTTTGATAAATCAGCTGTTCTATCTACTACAAAATCCTTTATCGAATAAGTTTTTTCATATATCTGCTCAAACCAAAAGTAACCCACAACTTTTTTGTTTAAATATATAAATCTAATATTCCTTAGAAGAAACAATCTTATGATTGGAGGCTTAGATTTATAGAATTTAATAAAACTATTATTAAAGGAATTAAAGCTTTTTGAGCTTTCAAATAAGTCAGTTAGTATATTTTTATCAAAGCAAAGTCTCTTAATTTTAATCATACCATTATGTCCTTTACATTATTTACCTAATAATATTTTAATATTGTTAGGTAAATAAATCAACTAACTATATTGAAATATGTTATCTAAATCTTTATTATATCAGTTTCTATTCCTTGGCTTAAAATAGATTACTTTTTTATATAATAAAATATAATGCAACAAATTCCTTATAAAACAAAAAAGCAACAGAATTTTCTGCTGCTTTCCTTGCTATACGTCTTTAATACTTAGACCAATACGTTTATTTTCTTTTTCAACTTTTATTATCCTGGCTTTAACTAACTCTCCTACCTTTAGCACTTCCGAAGGATGATTAATTTTATTGAAGGATATTTTAGATATATGTGCTAATCCATCAACTCCGGGTTCTAATTCAAGAAAAGCACCAAAATCATTAAGCCTAGCTACCTTACCTAAAACTATACTCCCTTCAGGATATTTTTCTTCTATATCCATCCAAGGGTCTTGAACTAATGCTTTAACGCTAAGAGATACTTTTTTATTTTCAACATCTAAAGCTATAACTTTTGCTTTAATTTTTTCACCAACTTTTAATACATCTGAAGGATTATATATTTTTCCCCAAGAAATTTCAGATATATGAACCAAACCATCAATACCATTTACTTCAACGAAAGCGCCAAAATTAGTAAATCTTCTAACAGTACCATCAACTATATCTCCTACATTTAATGAGTCTAGAGCATCTTGCTCACGTTGATGTTTTTCTTGCTCTAATAATACTCTTCTTGATGCCACTATTCGGATATATCTTTCCTTTTCAACTTCAATAAATTTAACTTCTATCTCTTTACCAACAAAGTTATTGAATTCTCCTGTATATCTTATATCTAATTGAGATGCTGGAATAAATACCCTAAGCCCTTTAAAGGTTGCAACAACTCCACCGTTCACTACTTCAGTTACTTTTACAGTTACTATAGTTCCATTGTTGAATGCTTCCAAAGTTTCGTCAAATGCCTTCTCCTTTTCTAATTCAATTCTTGATAAAACAACATAACCTTCTTCATTTTGTAACCTTAAGACTTTAGCATCTACTAATTCTCCAACTTTAAAATGTTCTGATAGCTTTGACTTAACACCTTCATTAACTGAAATTTCTGAATTAGGGATTACACCATCAGCTTTATATCCATCAATAGCAACGATTAGCTCATTTTTAACTATTGATAAAATTTCGCCTTTTAATATTTCACCCACATGTATCTTCTTTGTAGATTTTCCCATCAATTCTAGTTGCTCATTATATTCGCTGTTATTCATAGTCATTTTATCAATAACCTCCTTAATTATCCAGTCAGGTGTAGAGGCACCTGCGGTTACACCTATGGCGCGGATAGAATTATCGTTTAGTAGTTCTTCAGGCAAATCTTCTATATTTTCTATGTGAATAGTGTTTTCGCAGTTACTTCTACATATTTGAAATAACTTTGTTGTATTTGAACTATTTTTTCCGCCAATAACAATCATTGCATCAACCTTTTTTGATATTTCTTCAGCACTTCTTTGTCTTACATCAGTAGCTGAACAAATGGTATTAAATGCAAGTACATCAGTACTTTTTTCATTAACCACATTTAATGCCTTATCCCAATTGGATTTTTTCTCAGTTGTTTGAGAAACTATACAAATTTTTTTAGGAAGATCATAATTGAATTCACCACTTTTTGTAACCATAGCTTCGTTATTGCACCATCCGTTGATCCCAACAACTTCTGGATGATCTTTATCACCTACTATGATAATATTGTATCCTTCATCATGATATTTATTTACTTTCTTCTGAATATTAGTAACATATGGACACGTAGCGTTTACTACAGTTAAACCTTTATCATTTAATTTATCAACCAGATCTTTGGGAACGCCATGTGAACGTATTACAACAACATCATCATTAGCTAAGGAATCAATATCACTTATATTAATAGCAAAAATATTATTATTTTCTAACATTTTAACTACATCATTATTATGTATTAAAGGCCCTATCGTAAAAATTTTCTTATTATATTGCTTTTGAACTTTTAGAGTTTCATCAACAGCTCTTTTAACTCCAAAACAAAATCCAGCGCTTTCAGCTAATAATATTTCCCTCATATTTTTACCTCATACTAATTTCTAATCCGTTATTTATATACTCGCAAATTTTGTCAACAACCTGATCTATATTTATTCCAGTAGTATCCACTTCCAATGCATCATCTGCCTTAGTTAATGGATCAACTTCTCTATTACTATCTAAATAATCTCTTTGAATTATATCCTTTAAGATATTACTATAATCTACTTCAAGTCCTTTAGATTTTAGTTCTTCATATCTCCTAATTGCTCTTTCTTCAGGACTAGCTGTTAAGAAGAATTTAAAAGAAGCATCTTTTAAAACTACAGTACCAATATCTCTACCATCCATTATTACGTCATACTTTCTAGACATATCTCTTTGAAGTGTTACTAGTCTAGTTCTAACTTCCCTAATTGATGCGTAGGCTGAAACATTCTTACTAATATTAGGTATAGTCAACTGATCATTTATATTAATACCATTGAGATATAATTCATCATTTTCAAAATGCATTTCCATAGTGTCTATTAAATTGCATAAAGCCTCTATGTTTTCAGGAGGTATATCCTTTTCTAAAGCCTTATATGTAACAGCTCTATACATCGAGCCAGTATTTATATACATTAAGTTATATCTTTTAGCCACAATTTTAGCAATAGTGCTTTTGCCTGCACCAGCTGGGCCATCAATAGCAACTGATAATCTCAATTAAATCGTCCTCTCTTTATGTAGTTTTTCTTCTGATTATACCACATTTTATAAAATTCAATAAATATGTTTTCTGTTATATAAAAAAACGTTTCTAACTAGTCATTTACATGAGTTCCAGCTATATAGCCTGTTGAAAGTGCAATTTGAACATTATATCCACCAGTAAATGCATCAACATCAATTACTTCACCAGCAAAGGATAAATTAGAGATAATCTTTGATTTCATAGTAGATGGATCTATTTCTTTTGTATCAACCCCACCAGCAGTAACTATAGCCTCTTCAATAGGTCTTAGACCTCTAACGGTAAAACTGAAATTCTTAAGAAGATTTACAAGTTTCTTTCGCTCTTCCTTAGTCACTTCATTTACCTTTTTATCACCAGATATATCACTTAAATGAATTATTGTTTCTATAAGTCTCTTTGGTAATAAATCAACTAATGAATTTTTAAAATCTTTATTTATATATTTTTGAAAATCTTTCTGTATTCTTAAATCCAATTCCTTGTCATCTAAGGCTGGTTTTAAATCCAAAGATGCCGTATATGTAGTACCATCGTTTTTAACAAATCTGCTACCACTAAGTACCACTGGTCCAGATATCCCGAAATGTGTAAAAATCATCTCACCAAAATCTTTAAATAAAACCTTTTTACCATTACTTACTGTAAATTCAATGTTTTTAAGCGAAAGTCCTTGTAATTCCTTTACCCATTCTTCTTTAATCTCTATTGGAACCAACGATGGTTTTGGATCAATAATCTTATGACCTAATTTTCTTGCAAAATTAAACCCTTCTCCTGTAGAACCAGTAAGGGGATATGATTTACCACCAGTACACATAATAAAACTATCGCCTTCTATTACTTTACCATCAGTCAAAACAACTGCCTTTATAATGTCTCCTTCAGTTAGTATCTTACTAACCTTAGAATTAAGCATTACTCTTACTCTAGCTTCATCCAGCGCCCTGCTAAGGCCACTTATTATATCTGAGGATTTATCTGATTCAGGAAACACTCTATTTCCTCTTTCAATCTTTAGCTTAACTCCAAGTTTTTGAAAAAAATTCATAGTATCTTCATTTGTAAAAGTATATAAAGAACTATACAAAAAATGTGGATTGCCAGGAATCATATCGAAGAAATCACTGATGTCCTTAGAGTTAGTAACATTACATCTACCTTTTCCAGTAATAAAAAGCTTTTTACCTAATCTATTATTGCCTTCTAATAAAATAACTTGATTATTTTTAGCAGCAGAGATAGCTGCCATCATTCCCGCTGGTCCAGCACCAATAACAATAACCTTATGCATGTGTATTACTCCTTCTATAAAAATAGCTAATTTATTTTTATTAATAATTTTTACGCTTATGTCTTTCCGGATGTGTATGAGGAAAACTTAGCAAGCTAAAAAATTTTATTATTTACAGTAAAAAGAGGCTTTTATGCCTCTTTATCTAGATTCATTACCACTTTTATTATATGAGTATACATGATACTCTTTCCAAAGACTTTCAAGATCTGCAAAAGTTTTGGATATTTTTTCTTTTTCTCTCATTCCTACAGCTATTATTAAAGCATTTATAATACTTAAAGGTGCTACAAGAGAATCAACAAAAGAAGCCATGTTACTTTGTGCGATTAAAGTATAATCAGCCTGTGACGCCAGTGGTGAAAGTAAACTGTCTGTTATTGCGACAACCTTTGCGTTTCTTGATTGTGCAAATTCTAGTGCGTCTATAGTTTTTACCGCATACCTTGGAAAACCTATGCCAATTACTAAATCACCATCTCCAATATTAATCATCTCTTCAAAAACATCACTTATACCATTACCAATTATTTTAACATTATCTAATATTAAATTTAAGTAGAACCCTAAGAATTCTGCTAGTGCAGAAGAACTTCTAAGACCAATTATATAAATTCTTTTAGCTGTAAAAATATTATGAACAACATCTTCAAAGGTTTTATGATTTATTTTTTCTAAAGTTGCTCTTATATTTTCCATATCAGCTTTTAAAACACCTTTTAGAGCATTTTCTTCACTTATATAATCATTAGAAAGCTGTAGTCTTTGAACTGAAGTTAATTTGTTCTTTATAAGTTCTTGAAGTGCCTTTTGTAGCTTTGGATAGCCACTGAAGCCTAATTCATTTGCAAATCTAACAACTGTTGATTCGCTAACTCCTACGCTAACTCCTAATTTTGCAGCAGTCATAAAAGCTGCTTTATCATAATATTTAAGTATGTATTCAGCAATCAGTTTCTGACCTTTACTTAAACGTGGAAATTTTATTTGTATTAATCTCATTAAATCGTGATTATCGTTGATACTCATACTAGCTATCCCTTCTTCCATTGCTGATGATAAAATGCAATATTTATTTCATTTTATCATCAAATATGAAGATGTTCAATATTATAGAAACTTATTTCTTTTCTATAACAACTAGTTCTGGTGGGCAATTAGTACGATTAAGATATTTATGATGCATCACGCCGAAGAACTTTTTATCAAGATTTCTTGCAAAATTTATTACTTCTGAACTTTCTTTTTTTCCTTCTGTATGTCCGTTATATAAAGCAATAGTTATTATACCTCCAGAAGACAAAATATTAATTGAAGCCTCTAAACTTTTAAGTGTTGAATCTGTAAGTGTCGTAATCTCTTTTGAGCCTCCAGGTAAAAAGCCAAGATTAAACATGATACAATTAACCGGCATTGTCACATACTTTTCTATGTATTCATGAGAATCCAATATAAGCTCTACATTCTCTCTTTGTTTTAATTTGTAATTATTTATAGCTTCTTCTTGAATATCAAAGGAATATACTTTATTAAAGTTATCACTTAGGAAATCTGAATCATAACCATTGCCTAAAGTTGCATCGATAGCAATAAGCTTTTCATCTACAAAATTACTCACTATATAGTGGGTAATGCTGCTTATATCTCCAACATACTTAAACATTCAATCACTCCTATAGAGATTTTATGTAATTTAATTCAGTTTCAGTTAGTTCTCTAAAATTACCTTTTTCTAAAGTACCAAGTTTTATTTCCCCAATACTTTCCCTTGTTAGTTCGAGGACTTCATGATTTAAAGCTGCACACATTTTTCTTATCTGCCTATTCTTACCTTCATGAATTTGAAGTCTAATCTTTGAACGATCTTCCTGAATTTCAATAACTTCTATCTTAGCATCAGCTGTTATATAACCACCTATATCAATACCATTTTCGAATTTCTTTATATCATCCTTTGAGAACATTCCATTTACTATAGCAACATATGTCTTAGTTATTTTTTGTCTTGGATGAATAAGCTTGTTGTATATTTCCCCATCATTAGTAAGCAGTAAGAGACCTGAGCTATCAAAATCAAGCCTTCCTATAGGAAATATTCTTTCTTCTATCCCAATCAAATCAATTACTGTCAATCTATCGTGTTCGTCTTTTACAGAGGAAATATATCCTTCAGGCTTATTAAGCATGATATATCTCTTTTTCTCCTCAGGTCTTATTTCTTTACCAGAAACTTTTACTATATCTTTATCACAATCAATTTTTGTTCCTAATTCTTTTATAATTATATCATTTACACTTACTATTCCTGAAAGTATAAGTTCCTCACACTTTCTTCTAGATGCAACTCCACATCTAGCCATAAACTTTTGAAGTCTTTCTTCCATAATTATCACCTCTAATAATCCATTCTAATAAATAACAAAGAGGATTTCAATAAATATTATTTAGTTTACATTTCCTGGAAAATAATTTGCAGGGCTTCATTTGGTTTTGATATACTGAATATATATCTATAAGAGAGGATACATCGTATGTAAAGATGAACCACTTCGAACTGAAATCTATTTTTAAAACTCTCACGGCTTTTGGTGAGAAAATTTAAAAATATAAATTTTATTACGAAGTGGTACATCCAAATCAATATGATATTTTTTAAAGATTTAGGATAATCTAAAGTTAATTTTTATTAAATATTATTTATTGAGTTCGCTTATCTAAATTAACTGCTCTTATTGTTGAAACGAAAGGATTACTAACATGGAAAAATTATTATTTGGAATCTCAGGTTTGCCCATTGGTGATGGTAAAAATAAATTCACTTACAAGTCTGGGATAGAATATCTTCATTCATTAGGACTTGACGCAATGGAACTACCTTTTGTGCGTTCAATTAACGTAACTGAAAAAAATAGACAATCTATTCTAGATATAAAAAATGAAAAAAACTTTTACTTATCTGCTCACGGATCATATTTTATAAACTTAAATGCTATAGAAGAAGAGAAAAGAGAGAAGTCAAAGGAAAGAATAGAAAATGGCGCAAACGCACTGAAAAAAGTAGGAGGAAGAAGCCTTGTGTTTCATCCTGGGTATTATTTAGATTCTACCAATGAAGAGGCTTTTAATAATATAAAGGAAGAACTTGAAAACTTATCATATGAAGGTGTAGATTTTAGACTTGAGACAACAGGAAAACCCACTCAATTTGGTTCTTACGATGAGCTTGTAAGGCTTTGTAAGGATATACCCACCTGTAAAATATGCGTTGACTTTTCTCATGTTCACGCAAGAGGTAATGGTATATTAAAGGACTATGATGATTTTGCAAAAGTCCTAGATCTTATAGGAACTGAACTTGGTGAAGAAGCAATAAAAGATATGCATATACACCTTTCAGGAATTGCATACACAGTTAAAGGTGAAAAAAATCACTTACCATTTGAAGAAAGTGATTTTAACTATAAAGCTTGCTTAAAAGCATTTGTGAACTTTAATGTAAAGGGATGTATCATTTGTGAAAGTCCTATATTAGAAAACGATGCGTTATTGCTAAAGAAAGTTTATGAATCTCTATAATTGTAATTAAAGCCATAGGCAAATGCCTATGGCCTTTTACTAGCAGCGGAATGAACCTAACAATAATAATAAAAATAATGGATTATTGTAGTAATTACCAAAACCACCGCCACAGCCACAATTATTAAATCCAGCACCACATCCCATTGGGCCATAATTGAATCCATTGCCACAGCAGTTATTACCACAACAGTTATTTCTACAGCAATTATTGCCTCCACAGCAACATCCGTGTCTTCTTGACAAGTTAATCACCCCATCTCTTTTGTATAGTACATAGTATTCAATTATGTTATAAATTGACAGTGATTTTAATATTATTTTAAATACTGTTTTCATAGGAATATCATATTTATAGAGTTCTTAGCTTAAAATTCAATTATTAATTGTTCGAGAATTACAGGTTGTAGAGCTTTTTTTATTCATAAATTTAAAATTAAGTTAGAAATACAATAATATAAAAACATAAAATAAATCATATAAAAATGGTTATATTGATAAAGGCGTACATATGTTTTATAATTAGTATTATTGAAATGAGGTGTTTTTATGTCACAGAGCCGTAATAGGATGGTTGCACCAAGAAATGTTGTAAACATAAAACAGATATATATTTTTTATATATTGAAGGAATTAGCTAAAGGTAAAGAAGTTTTTGGCAATAGAATTCTAGAAGATTTTAGAGAAGCTTTTGTAAATAACAATCTCCCACTGCCAGTATCATCAAGCACGGTTTATGATACCTTGTACGACTTGGAAACTAGAGGTTATGTGAAAAGTAAATGGGAAGGTGATGAGTTTCTCAATAAGAGAAGTAAGAAGATATATTCTATAACTGATGCTGGCTTGTTATATTATAACACTCACGTTGCAGATTATATTGATAATATTAAAAAAACAAAAAGTCTACTAGATCAGCTTATTTATATGCTTCAAAAATAAAATACTATGAAGTTCTTATTTAATACATTTTGAAAAGTTTCTACTCAAAAAATCGCTGAAAGATAACTCCAGCGATTTTTTTATATTAAGGTGTATAGAATATTTGTGTTGCCATCACCTTACCGTTCTCATATGTAACACCTATGCCTATTTGTGTATAGTTTTTATTTAGTATATTAGCTCTATGTCCTGGTGAATTCATCCAAGATTGTACAATTTTTTGACCACTTGTTACATCTTCCACTCTTTGCCCTGTAAAACTCATTGTATAAATATTCTCGCCTATATATGAATATTTCCAATTATTCTTTTGAGCAATATCAGATATATAACCGTTTACCGGTGATTTGTGTTCAAAATAATTAAGTCTAGTCATTTCTTCGCTCTTACTTCTAGCATATTTAGCAGCAGTTGCATTTGTAGTAAGAGGTGCTAAACCATTTTTCTGTCTTTCTTGATTTGTATACGTCCAGATATCAGCTTCTATTGTTGACATATATTGTACACCAGTGCTGCTTTGATTAGGTTGAGCTTTATTTGTTCCAGAGCCGTCGCCATTTGTTGTAGAGCCGCCAGAGCCATTACCACTTGGTCCATAGCCGTTGCTATTTGTTCCATTTGAATTATTTCCAGATGATTGCGTATTATATTGTGCTCCGTTTTGTGCTCCGTTTTGTGCTCCATTTTGTGTTCCACCATTTTGTGTTCCTTGTTGATTAGGAACAGGTTGTGTTGAAGGTGGAGTGTTTGGAGCTGTTTGAGTTTGAGGTGCTTTTGTACCAGAATTGTTATCCATTCCACTAGTATTATTTGTTCCATTATTATTACCTAGTTTGTTATTTGTTCCATTATTATTCCATAGCTGATTATTTGGTGCACTATAGGTGCCTCTAGGCTTTTGGGCAGTTGTATTATTTTTAGTAGCAGTACATCCAGTAAACATAACTACAGCCGATAGAAGGCAGCTAATAACTATAAACTTTTTTCTCATAAAACACCCTCCTATTAATTTGAAATTATTTATCCTTAAGTATTTTGCCCTTTTTTTATCACTATATGTCCTTTTATTAATAGGGAGTTATATAAGTAATTTCTAATATCTAGCGGAATTTAATGTGTTTTTCTTTGAAAGATTATATTTACTATATAGGAATATTTAAAACTTTTTAAAAAGTTTATTATCTTTATATAATGTTGCTATTGTCATGAATAGATCCATTGAAATTGACAACAGTATTAGTATTATAAATACAAAAGAAATATCTTTATAAAATAAAAAAAACTTATTTATTATAGGATGGATAAAAAACATCCCAAGTAAACTCAATATCATCCAGTAAAACGAAAACTTTGCACATACTAATCCATTATAATTTGCTATTTCATTCGAATAATCCCAATAAGTCTTATTAAAAAACTTTTTTAGATAATACCCGCTTAAATATTCTATAAAGGTAGGAATTATTAAACAGATAACCATTGCCAATATAATGTTGTTATGTATAAAATCGTTGAACAAAACTAGAATAGAAAAAGCAAAACCATACATAGGCTTATATGGCCCATATAAAAATCCATCTTCTTGGAATCTCTTAAACAAATGATAGCAGTATAAGTTTTCAATGATCCATCCAAGAAAAGAATAGATTATAAAATTAAACCCTGTAGAAATAAAAAAATTCATTAATTTTGCCTTCTTTCTAAAATATAATTTAACTTATTTTGGACAAAAATCAATGAATTTATTTACTATTTTATAAAAATATTTTCATATTTTAAAATGTACTTATTATAAATTAACTTAATAAAGATCTTTAGTGTAAAAACTCCTTAAATTAATAAATTTATATCACAAACTTTTCTATAACCTCTGAGATTGCATCGTGATCATTGTCTCTTATAGTTATATAGTTTGCTACTGATTTAACATAATCTTTGGCGTTACAAACAGCAACTCCTAGTCCTGCTTTCAATATCATTTCAATATCATTTTCATCGTTACCAACTGCAATACACTCCTCGAGAGAATATCCGTAATGTTTAGCCAAAACTTCAAGTGAGCTACCCTTACTTAATCCTTTATTAGTAATTTCTATTCCATTTATTCCAGATGAAACTATTTCAATATCAAACAAGTTTTCAAACCTATCTCTAATAGCATTTATATTATTTGTGTTATCATCGTAGATTTCAAATTTAGATATCCTTGGATTAGATCCCAGTATAAAAGTCCTAGCATCGCTTATCATTTTTAATTCCATCCTATACTCAACTGGTAAGGTTAAATTGTGTTCATTAAATTTTTCAGCAAATGGGTGAAGCTTCTCAGAATAAATAATATCCTCTGAAAAAAAACTGAAAAAAGTATCTTTGAAATCTTTTTTGAGTATATCAATCATATTGATTAATGATTGATTATTCATTGCGCCATAAGCTATTTCATTATGGTTATGATCTAGAATTATACTTCCGTTGCAAGCTATAATAGGTTGGTTTTTGGGCATATCTTTTATAATATATTTCAAAGCAGATGGGATTCTTCCAGATGATATAACCACTTTAGTGCCGAGTTCTGCAGCCTTTTTTACCGCTTTAAGGTTTCTTTCTGTGATTTGTCTTTCTTCATTCAAAAAAGTACCATCCATATCTATTGCAATTAATTTATATTTCATTTACTTTCCCCCTTGTATAACGTTTATAAAATATTAAAATATCTATTTCGCTGATAAATCAAACTCCCTCAGTTATTAAAGATTATAATGAAATTTTAAATATAAAAGAAGTTATTTTCTAATAAAGAAAAAAGTAAAGGCTATAACACTATTTAAGTAATGTTATAGCCTCCTAAATATTAACTTATAGTTATCTTCTAGCTTTTCCTGTAACTTTAACTATCTCAATACCAACTACCTTAGTTCTATCCTTGGCTTTTTCTATATATAACTTCCCTTGTTCAAGAAAATCTTTGGAGTATTTTTCGATAATCTTATATAAAACCTTCTCCTTTATTTCTCCTGTCACTAGGGATGCTTGTCCGTAAGCGACTACACTTTTAAATCTAGTACTAAACTCACCTGGTAGAACTTCAGTGTCAGAAACAACGCAAAAAGATACATTACTATTTCTTTGTATATTATCAAGCTTCTCTCCATCTGTAGCACTATGGAAGTATATATAATTATCAATATATACATAACTTAAAGGTACTGTTACTGGGTATCCATTTTCAGATAGTGTAGCTAAAACCCCGTATTCTCCATTTTTTAATATTTCTATTACTTCTGTTTTGTCTACTTCTCTATCTTTTCTTCTCATTTCTCTAAACATAACATATCTCCTCTTTAATATAATTTTATAAATAGATAGATTTTAATTATTATCTTATTTTTATCAATGTTTTATAGTTTTAATAGTTTTTATTATACTTTCTATATCCTATTCTTATAGTTTTTTGTAAATTAATTATAATGTATTTTTCACAAATAAGAAATTACAACAAATAATTTTCTTCAAAAGTTATTTTATCATTTCAATACTTGTGATATAATTAACAATAGTGTGTTTATAAGTATATGAATATACTAACTTAATTGTAAAGATTAAGCCTCTTCTCAGTTTGCAGAAGAGGCTTTGAGTATGTTTATTTTACCTAAATACAATATTTAATTATAAGACTATATATTACACTTGAGTTTGTATTTAACCCTCTGCTCAAAACCCAGTACGCTTTAAGATAGACTTAGGTTTAGAGCTATTAGCTTTATAAACACTACTAACTAATCTAACTTTATATTTATTAATTATTCGAAATAAGGAAGGCGATCAAATGAAGAAATATTTAATGTTAATAGGATCTCCACCAGCATGTGGAAAAACTTATGTGGCTAATGAAATAGCAAAAAGACTGCCTAATCCAGTTTATTTGGACAAGGATACTGTAATTCCATTATCAAAAATGATATATAAAGCAGCAAATGAGCCTTATAATAGAGATTCAGCTTTTTTTAAGGAATACGTAAGAAATGCTGAATACGAAGCAATAATGGATATTGCTTTTGAAGCACTTCCATTTAACACTCATGTTATGGTAAATGCACCTTTTGCTAAAGAATTTAGAGATGAAATATACATAAATAACTTAAAAGAAAAATTAAAAGCTCATGATGCTGAACTTGTACAAGTATGGGTACATTGTGATATTGAAGTATGTCATCAGAGAATGATAGAAAGAGCATCAGACAGAGATACTTGGAAACTTGAAAATTGGGATGAGTACGTAAGTGGACAAGATTTCTCAAAGCCAGAAGTACCAGGAATACATATAGTGGACAACTCTGGTTCAGAGAAAGTACAAAATGACATAGAAAAGCTATTAAAGGTATTATAGGATTCTTCCTATAATACCTTTAATTATTTTAGAATAAATTTTTATATAAAGCTTTAATTAAATCTGTTTCTTCTGCCACTTCCCTTTTCTATATACAATATATGCATATATACATACAATTAAATTGCTAAAGGACATAGAGAACCATATTCCTACAGGACCAGCTGATGTAATGTATTTAAACAGAAGTATCATTGGTAATCTTACAAGCCAAAGTCTACCTATTTCCATATTCATTGAATATTTAGTGTGTCCTGCACCTTGAAATATACCTTGATAAATACTAAATAACCCCATCAATGGCATTGAGAATGAAATGTATATTAAATATGTTATCCCTTGAGTTATAACTGAAGGGTCATCCTTAGATTGAATAAAAAAGTTAATAATAGGCTCGTCCTGCCATATCATAATAATACAGCCTATTATTGAAAAGGTCATAGTAAGCTTTACTGCTTTAATAAAAGCTTCTTTTACTCTATGTACTTTATCTGAACCTAAGTTTTGTCCAACAATAGCTGTAAGAGCTGCTCCAACACCCATAGACGGTTGCATTATTAAGGAGGTTATTCTATTTACCATTCCAAAAGCAGCAATAGTAGCTGTCCCATAAGAAGCTATAAATCCATTAATAACTATAAATCCTAAAGCAGAACCAGATTGTCCTATTGCAGATGGAATAGCTACTCTAAAAATTCTTTTTATTAACCGTATATCAAACTTAAAATTCCTAAAATTAGGTTTTACTTCAGATTTAGACTTATGAAGTATATATAAACCTACAAATGCAAGCACAGCCTTTGCAATTAAAGTGGCAATAGGAGCCCCTGCCATTCCGAGATTAAGATTAAAAATTAGTATAGGATCAAGAATTACATTCAATATTACACTACATCCACTTAATATTGTGGACATCATAGTATTACCTTGTGAATTCATTATTGCATTGAAGCTAAAGAATATAAAGGTAAAAGGCATATCTAAGAAAGTTATTTTTAGAAATATATTACTATAGTATGCTAAATCCCCACTTGCCCCCATTAATTTTATTATTATAGGACTTATTAAATATCCTAGTGCTGAAAAAATAACAGCGCATATAACTGAAATTACGATCAATTGAGATGCATATTTTGATGCTTTCTCGTATTTTGATGCTCCAATAAGCTGTGATAATAAAGAAGTTCCAGCAATAGACATTCCTGATCCTATTGAGATAAATAGAAAAATAACCGGCCAAACAAAAGATGTTGCTGCAAACTGCACAGAGCCTAGCTTTCCTACCCATATTCCATCAACCAAATTATACAATGTTTGTATTAGGTTACTTATCATTATAGGTAGTGATAAAGTTAATATGACCTTATACATACTACCATTTAGTATTAGTTTTTTACGGCTGTCTGTATTCATTAATATGCCCCCCTAAGCTTTTTACAATAATCAATTTTATCAAACTTAGGTAACTTATTCTAGTACTTCATTCAATTAATTTTATTATTAAAAATATTTTATTTTACAAAGATGTTAACATGTCTAAAATCGTTAAGAATGTTACTATATTATTATTCTTAAATTTTCCTTAATTTCTGTCATTTTCGATAATAACATTAGTAGATATGCTAATATAATATATGGATGGTTATAAACAAATAGCGCTCTAATTTAAGTTTACTTATTACGAAGTAGTACACTATAAAAGTCTATAATTTATAACTAAATTTTAATGAATGGTGATATAAATGATTTTAGGATTTATTTTAATGGTACTTGTATTAGGATTCGGGCTAATTATAAGTTTAACAAAGTTTGTCTTTGGAGCTGTATTCGGAGTAATTGGAGCTGTTATCGGAACATTAGTTTTAGTTTTCATAGGACTTAATCTAATGTTTGCTTTTATTCCAATAGTTGTTATAGTATTTTTAATTTTATGTTGTCGTAAATTAATTAAATAATAAGCAAAAGGCTTAAACCAATTAGTTATAATCGGTTTAAGCCTTTTTACTATATCGAAACTGTAAAACTTTCCTTATATTTATTTGTATAGGCAGAGACGTAAAAAAGTTCGCTGAAGAAGATCTCTGAAGTCACTTTTTTATTAATAATTTTTTAACGCTAATCTTCAAGCTTTAAATTTTTAAGACTTAAATCGAGAATATTTGATGAATGAGTTAGCGTTCCAGAAGAAATATAATCCACTCCAGTCATAGCAACTGTTCTTATATTATTTAAAGTTATATTACCAGACGCCTCAGTTAAAGCCCTTTTATTTACAATCTGAACTGCTTTCGTCATAGTTTCAATGTTCATATTATCAAGCATTATTATATCTGCACCTGCATCTAAGGCTTCTTGTAGCTGAATCAAATCTTCAACTTCAACTTCTATTTTTCTCACAAAGGGAACAGCATCCTTTACTAGATTAATAGCTTTACTTATCCCCCCTGCAGCTGATATATGATTATCTTTTATAAGTACGCCGTCGCTAAGTCCCAATCTGTGATTAATTCCACCTCCAACTTTTACAGCGTATTTTTCAAACACTCTCAAATTTGGTGTAGTTTTTCTTGTATCCAAAAGCTTAGCATTGGTTTCTTTAATTTCATCAACATACTGTTTTGTTATAGTGGCTATACCACTAATACGTTGAAGAAAATTCAAAGCCACCCTTTCACCTGTTAAGATAACATCAGACTTACCATGAAGTTTTGCGATTACTTGTCCCTTTTTTACAGGTTCACCATCTTTGATATAAAAATCTATTTCAATAGGTCCTAGAATTTCAAAAATTCTCTTAAATACGCCTAGTCCAGCTATCACTCCATCCTCTTTAACTATTAAGTCCGCAGTGCATTTTTTTGACTCATTAGTTATAGCCATTGTGGTTATATCACCATAGGGTGCATCTTCTTTAATTGCATTTTTAAAAATATCATCATAAAGCGACCAATTCATTTATAATATCTCCTCTAACCTTTTTTATTTCCTGTTGCAATATAATAGATAGGCTATTATTATAATAAGCTTTATCTCCTTCAAGTTTCTTTATTAAATTTTTATAAATTACTGAATAAGGAGCAATTGCGTTATTTATATGTTCTACAGCTCTATTTGAAAAAACTAATGATTCAAGAAGTGAATTACTTGCGAGTCTATTAGCGCCATGTAAACCAGTAGAACTTACTTCTCCCGTAGCATAAAGATTTTCCATGGAAGTTCTGCAATACATATCAACCTTAATCCCACCCATAAAATAATGTTGTGAAGGTGTTACTGGAATGGGATTTTTTGTAATATCTACTCCTCTCTCTAAACAATTTTTATAAATATTAGGGAATCTCTTTAAAATAAAATCCTTTTCTAAAAAGCTTATATCTAAATATACATGTTTACTTTTATACTTAAATTCTTCTTTGATAATAGCTTCAGTAACTTTATCTCTAGGAAGAAGCTCATTAACAAAGCGACTACCTTCTTTATTTAATAACCTTCCGCCTTCTCCTCTTACTGCTTCAGATATTAAAAGACGTCTTTTATCTTCTATATCTTCATAAAAGGCTGTAGGATGAAACTGGATATAATTTAAGTTTTCAACTCTTATATTGTTCTTTATAGCTATTGCTATACCGTCGCCGCTGATAGAATGAAAATTAGTTGAATTCTTAAACAACCCTCCTATTCCTCCTGTAGCAATTATTGTTGTTTTAGCAATTATATTAAGCTCTTTACCTTCGTTAATTGCCAAAGCTCCAATGCATTTATTTTTTAGAGCTAATAAATCTGCGAAGAAACAGTTTTCTATAATTTTAACATTTGTCTTTTCTCTAACCTTTTTCTCCAAAACTTTGTGAAGTTGCTCGCCAGTATTGTCATCACAGTGTACTATTCTATTAATGCTATGAGCCCCTTCTCTTGTATAAATAAGTTCTCCATTCTTATCTCGATTAAAAGGAACTTTTAATTGTTCTAGCCTCATTATTGCATTTCTTGATTCTTTAACTAAGATTTCAACTGCTTGTCTTCTGTTTTTAAAACCTCCAGCAGTTAAAGTATCACTTATATACGCTTCATAATCATTTTCACTCCTAAGTACCGAAATACCTCCTTGAGCTAAATAACTATTACATTCTTGTATACTATTTTTAGCTAGAACAATTATATCAAGATCATCTCTTAAATTTAATGCGAAGTTTAACCCTGTAATGCCTGCACCAATTATTAGAACATCAGTATTTAATATCATACCCTAACCTTCCTTCAAAAATAAAACTTTGGAGATAGAAACATACTGTTTCAAATTTTATAAAATTTTTTAAACTCTATGCATTCTCATCAGGCAATCAAATGCATTGATTCTTAATTGTTCATCAAGTAAAATTTCATTCTTTTCAAAAAGTAATGCATCTCTTACATCATTAAGAGAAGTCTTTTTCATGTTAATACACATTAAGCCTCCTCTTGGGGTGAAGAATTTTTTATTAGGATTTCTCTTTTTTAATTCATGGATAACTCCTTCTTCTGTAGCTATTAAAAAATTCTTATTGTTACTTGAAGTTGCATAATCTATAATTTCTGAGGTACTACCTATAAAATCTGAAAGATCCCTTATTTCCTTTTCACATTCAGGATGAGCTAAAGTTAATAAATCGTCAATTGCATCCTTTGCAGCAAGGATTTCTTCCACTTGAATTCTTTTGTGAGTAATACAGAATCCAGGCCAAGCTATTATTTCTTTATCTGGCACCTTCTCTTGAATATAAGAAGCTAAATTTTTATCAGGTAAAAATACAATCTGCTCATTGTCAATTGAGTTAATTATTTTTAATGCATTAGATGAAGTACAACATATATCACTTACGGCTTTTACTTCTGCAGAGGAATTTATATAACAAACTACAGCAGCCTTAGGGTACTTACTTTTATACTCAAGTACTTTTTCAGCTGTGGCCATATCTGCCATAGGGCAGCCTGCATCTAATGCTGGTAGAAGTACTTTCTTATGTGGAGATAGTATTTTTGCGCTTTCAGCCATAAATTTAACACCACAAAATACTATGGTGTTTTGATCAGAATCTTTAGCTATTTTACTTAAATAATATGAATCTCCTATATAATCAGCAACTTCTTGTACTTCAGGCCTTTGATAATAGTGTGCAAGTATTATTGCATTCTTTTCTCTTTTTAAAACTTGGATTTCTTCTATTAACGACATAATGTTCACCATTCCTTTACAGATGTATATACACTAATATATATAAAATATACCATTATATAACTTCCTTTTCAAGAATAACATTGTACTGCGTCTCAATTATATTTCTTTTAAATTAGAAAATTATATTAGTTCATCTCATAAAAAAGTTGTTTTTTATGCATCAATTCTTTATAAACGAGATTATAATGAAAATTATATTAACTTAATTAAGGATAAATAACCAATGATGCAGAGAACAGCTGTTATAAGAGAAAATATGGTTACAATTTTAGTTTCGTGAAATCCTGACAATTCAAAAGAATGATGTATGGGGGTCATCTTAAATACTCTTTTTCCTGAAATCTTAAATACTATTATTTGAATAAATGTAGTCAAGGTTTCGATTAGATATATAGCTCCTACTATTGGTATAATAAGCGGCAACTTCAATACAATTGCTATAGAAGCCACAAAACCTCCTAAAGCTAAGGAACCTGTGTCTCCCATTATTATTTTTGCTGGAAATATGTTGAATCTTAAAAAACCTAATAATGATGCAAAAAGCGAACCACAGACTACGGCTAAGTAATTTTTACCTAAAAGAAGACAAACTGATGTAAAAAAAATTGCTATAAGCATCGTTACTGTACCAGCTAATCCGTCTAGGCCATCAGTTAGATTTACAGCGTTTGTCACACAGGTATAGAAAAACAAAATAAACGGAATGTAAAATATGCCAATATGAATATTTTTAAGTGTAAACGGAATCACTAATACATCACTCATATTTAAATTTTGATCTGCAAAATATATTAGGTAACTTGCTCCTATCAATATGAGAATAAGTTTTCGAAGTACACTTAACCCTTCATTTTTCTTTTTGAAGGTTTTAAGCCCATCATCGATAAATCCAATAGCGCCAAAAATTAAAAATGATAATATAATAAACACTACTTCATTGTTAAAATCCTTTATGACGATAACCGAAGTAACTACTGTTGAAATGATAAATATAAATCCTCCAAAAATTGGTGTTCCAGCTTTTTTTAGATGTTCTTTAGGTTGTTCTTCTCTTATGTATTGCCCTATGTTTTCTTTTTTTAAAATAGGTATAATTAGCCTTCCAATTGCAATTGAAAGCAAAAATGAAAAAAGTATAGATGTAATAATATCAGTCATAATAACAATCCTTTCTTTAAGTTTGATAATTAAAATATTTATTGCAAATCCATTATTATGGTAATATATAAGATGTTAATACTCAACAAATCTATAAAAACATGTGATTAAATTGAAAATATTATAATCTAAGTTGAATAATATTCAACTTAGATCGTAAAAAGTACTAGAAGGAGGTTTTTTCTTGAATAAAGCGGCGAAAAATACTAAAGAATTGTACTATACTGACAATGAAAAACTTTATACAATAAAAAAAGATTCTTTAGATGAAATTAATATTGTCAAAGCATCTAAAAATAATTTGTTTGAAAATATCTCAAATAACTTCATATATAATTTAAAAAAACTAATCCAACTTGAAGGAACTCAAAAAAAATTAGCAAAAAAAATTGGAGTATCAGAAGATTTGCTTTCAAAATATAAGTCAGGTGATGCATTTCCTTCTATTGAAACATTAGCTTATATCTGTAATACATATAAGATCAAGATTGATCGATTTATAAATCTAAGATTATCAGCACTAGAACTAGAAAATATTGAGAAAGGGCTTTATTCAAATAGTAATATATTTTTCGGTAGTTACTATTGCTACTTTTTTGCTACTAATATAGGAAAAGACGACTCAATTCACGAAGGAATTTTAGAATTTCATGAGGAAAGAGTAAGTTTTAGGATACTTTTAGGAGATTCTATTATGAAGGATTTTTCAGGGAATATTAATAACTCCGAAAAAATTATGAGTTTTAATATGGAGAGCACTGAAGATGGCATAGCCTATCTTAGTATGGCAAAACCAAACATAAACAAAGGAAAATATGTTGGTGGTCTTGCTATGCTTTTCTTACCTTCTGATGCTAACAGTAAGCCATGTTGTCAGAAGTTATTAATAAGTAATATCAGAATCGATAGAAATATATATTATGAAAATCTTAAGAAACTCTTAACACTAAATTCCAGTAAACTTGAACTTAGAAATGTGAAGCTTTCTACTTTCGAAGATGAAACTGCCTATAATTTTATAGAATCCTTACTTTAGATTACTTTAGACTTGTTGGTGAACGTAAGTTTGTTATCTCAGTAATTACTAATGGATATACAACTCTAAGCTTATATTTTTAAGTTTAAAGTTGTATATCCATATTAAGCTTCTATTGATTCAGGCATATAAAATTTAGAGCTGTAAAAATATTAAATTAAATCCTACATTTACTAAGTATTCAATGTTGAAAAAAGGTTATATTAATACTGTAAGGAACATAGTGATGAAAAGAGTCAGTTAATTCTATTAAATTTTCAAAACTATCAATTTTGTATTGATATAAGATGAAATAATTTGACTAGAATGATTGAATTTCTTTAGTCTATACTTATTATAATAGTATTTCTATTTGATATAAGTAATATCCAAGTTATAAACTTTTGGATAAGATTTTATATGGTTAGGAAAAGCTTTATTATAGTCAGATAGTTTTAGTATCTTGATTATAATAAGGTTCCAACTTATCATATAAGGTCGAGATAAGATTTTATTAGGTGTTGTAATGGTTATATATAGCCGAAAGGTTATATATAGTTGTGTAAATATCTAATAAGGTCGAGTGAACCATTAATATTTGGTAGTGATGTGCTTATTTATAGTCGAAAGATTATACTTAGGTAATAAATTATCTTTATTGGTGCTAACCGCATCACTATGTTTCTTATTTAAAATTAAATCACTTCTACACCTTCTTATCTTGTACAATAGTAATTTAAAATTACTATTGTGTTTACTGTAAAAAGATCTATAAGATTTTAATTAATTGCTGAAATAAGCTATTTACACAGATTTAATATAATTATTGATACAAGGAAAATAAAAGGCATAATCACATAGTTCATGATTAAGCCTTTTTATTGTATAGAAAATCATAAAATAATCTTATAGTAGCTTTTCTATATCAGTACTAGAAATAGGTTTTGAAAATAAATATCCTTGTATTTTATCACATTTATGTTTTTGTAAGTACTTCAATTGATCGTCAGTTTCAACACCTTCTGCGATAACTTCTAAGTTCAGTTTGTGTGCCATAGAAATTATATCTTCAATAATTATTTTTGTATTTTCAGTTCTGCAAATATCATCGACAAAACTTTTATCTATCTTTATTACATCTAACGGTAGTTTTATTAAATAAGATAAGGATGAATACCCTGTACCAAAGTCATCGAGAGATATACCGATTCCCATTTGTTTTAACTTATTTAAAATACTAATATTGTTATCAAAGGATTTTATAACTGTTCCTTCTGTAATCTCAATTTTTAAATACTTAGGATCTAAATTTGTTTCTTTTAGAACATTATTAACTCTCTCAACAAATAAAGGAGACTGAAATTGATGTTCAGATACATTTACGGCAACTGGAATTTTCTTTAAGCCTTTATCCTGCCAAATTTTATTTTGTAAACAACACTCCATAAGAACCCAATCACCTATTTCCTTGATTAAACCAGTCTTCTCAGCTAAAGGAATAAACTCACCCGGTGGAATTATACCTCTTTTTGGATGATTCCATCTTATTAGGGCTTCTACTCCCTCTAATTCACCACTTATTGCATGGAAATAAGGCTGATAATTTAAGTAAAATTCTTTCTGAATTATAGCTTTTCTTATACTCTTTTCAAAATCACTTTCTAATTGTACTTTCTTAGACATTTCTTCATCATAAATTTTAAATCTTCCTTTGCCTTCTTCTTTAGCATTGTACATAGCTATGTCGGCCTTCTTTAAAATTTCAACTGATTCTATTCCATGTTCTGGTATAATTGCAACTCCAATACTTGCTGCAACATGAAAAGGCTGGTTATTAATTAAGATAGGTTTATCAAAAATTTTTATTATTTTTTGAGCTGTGTCGTTGAGTTCATTTTCTTTATCTAATTTGTGTTGAATTATTATAAACTCATCCCCACCAAATCTAGCCACAGTATAGTCTTCCCCTAGTACCGACAATAATTCATTACTAGCGCATTTTAGAACTATATCACCATAGTCATGTCCAAGTGTATCATTGATATTTTTGAAGTTATCTAAATCTAGAAAATAAACAGCAGCCTTTCCACCTTTTTTAGTAACATTTTTTATTAATTCGTCTAATTTGTCATTTAAATAAGTTCTGTTCGGTAGATTTGTTAAATTGTCGTAGTATGCCATTTTAAAAATTTTTGACTGATAATTTCTTTTTTCAGTGATGTCAGAAATGGATCCTGCCATTCTCACAATGGAACCATCTTCATTTCTAAAAATTCTTCCTTTACACTGAATCCATATAAATTCGTCTCTTTCTAGATTTAATCTGAAGAAAACCTCATATGAATTAGTTTTTCCCATGAAATATTCTTCTAAAGAACTTAACACTGACTTTCTATCTTCTGGATAAACAATTTCACGTAAAAACTCAAAATAATTTTCAATCTCTTCTGCTTGAACTCCTAGTAATTCTCTCCAAGGCTTTGAGATGTAGCCTATATCATTCTCTACGTCCCAATCCCAGACACCATCATTTGATGCTTCTAAAACTAAACGATATCTTTCTTCACTTTCCTTTAGTGCAATTTGGTTTTTATATAATTGTTCATATTGCTTTTCCAAGTTTGTCTTTGTTTCAGATAATTCAATATTGACAACCGCTAACTCATCATAATTTTTTAAGACAGTAGATTTAAGTCTATCTATATATATCTTTAAAAAGATAAATATTATGACAATTATAACTATAGCAAATCCTAATAATACCAAATAGCTTTTATGTTGATTATCATGATACTCCTCAGAATTAGAGTAGAAGTACTTTTTATATAGTTCTTCAAAGACACCTGATTTTTTTAATTGATCAATTCTAATATTAATATAGGCAACTAGCTCAGGTTTGTCTTTACTTACAGCATAAGCTTCTTCTACAGGAAATAGATTTGTAATTTGAGGTGTTATCACACCTTTTAAATTTTTGTGCATTAGCATATAATCCATTAACTGTTGATTCTCAAAAATTACATCTATTTTTTCATCCTCAAGGTCTTTAATAGCATCTTCCATATTATCGTACGCTATATAATTATTAACTCCAAGTTTGTCTCTTAAAATATCTTCAGTAAAATAATTTTTACCTACCCCAACTCTATATTCGTTTAGCCTATTTAAATCAACTTTTCTATAATCATGACGAGTATATACAGCAGAATATGCTTTAAATAAAGGCTTAGAAAACAACACTTCTGTTTTTCGGCTGTCAGTTATTCCCGCTATACCACCTATATCTACTTTACCTAAAATCAATTTGCTATAAACAGAGCTCCAATTATCTGCAGATAGATTAAGATCATATTTTTCACGGTCAAATATTAAATTAATTAAATCTATATCAAAACCATGCAAATAGTTTTTAGATGTAAATGTATACGGAGGATAATTCTTATCAACTTGATAGATAACTTTTGTCGCAGCCTTAACTCCAAAAGAAGTAAAGCAAATGAAATATACTAACATTAGTATAAATAATCTTCTCTTTTTTTTAATCATATCACGACTCCCTGCAAAGTTATTGTAAACCTTACATTGACTTAACATTATATTTAAAGTTGTTTACTAAAAAGCTTTAGATCCTCAGAAATCATGTGTTGATCTAACCATGAATATATAAATTCAAACAACCTTTGCAAAGTTTCCTTGTTAGTAATAATCTCATCAAAATCATAATAACATAATCTTTTAATAAAAAAATAATGTTCTCGCCTATGGTCTACAAATCCTGTATATTCAATCTCAGACATATAATCTTCTTCAATTGAAAAACTGAATTTTGCATAGGTTATAAAATCTTTAAGAGCATTATTGAAATAGCTTGTATCAATTTCGTTGCTTGCCGATTGTGTGCGCATTAATATATCACAGCCAATTTCAAACAACTTTTTATGATTATCATCTATAAAACCTGAGCCTGTTTCATACTTTTTAGACCATTGAAACATTTATGTTCTCCCTTCTGCTGATTAAAATAAAGTTAATTAAATTTAGTTATTTAAAAGGAAATCAGCATTGCACTTATGTCGTATTTTGATGTTTTTTGTAATATATATTTATCGGTTATAAAAATTAGAACTTAAGAAAATCATTAATTAAGTTTATAAATTTTTACAATAAAAAAAGCCCCTGTATAGATCAATGTCATTAAGTTAATATTTTGCCACAGCAAAATTAAAGTCAATTGAAAGTGTATATGCTTTCAATTGACTTTTTTCTTTTCTTTGCCATATTTTTTTACATGCAAATAAAACAGAGCCGTATC
>NZ_JAENHN010000010.1 GCF_016595795.1 Clostridium yunnanense | reverse complement strand
CAATTAACTTAAGCAGTTTTTAAAACAAAGCAGCTGATAAAACTAAAAACTCTTAGTTTTATCAGCTACTTTTAAACTATTTAAATAAATCGCTCCTGAAAAACTAAAGTTTTTCAGTGCCCTCCTTAATTGACTACAGCTTTTTTTATTCTTTATAAATTTATATCTCAACTATATCTATTGATAAATATATGTCACTATTTAAACCATAATATTATCTTAAAGAATAAAAAAGAATATGTCGCCTGCCAGATTTTCCTCATATACATTCGGAAAGGCAGATGCGCAAAAAAAGTGATTGAATAAGATCACTTCAATCACTTTTTATTCTTTAGAAATTTATATCTCAACTGTATCTGTTGATAAATATGTGTCACCACTTAAGACGTAATATTATTTCAAAGAATAAAAAAAAGAATATATCGCCTGCCAGATTTTCCTCATATACATTCGGAAAGGCAGATGCGCAAAAAAAGTGATTGAATAAGATCACTTCAATCACTTTTTTATTGTTTAAAATTCTGTTTCATTGAAAAGTTCTTTTATATCATCAATATTCATAGTACTTATCACCGATGATGCTATAGACTCTTCTTCCATAACATTATTGATTATATCCTTTTTCTTTTCTTGAAGCTTATATATCTTTTCTTCTATAGTTCCCTTAGCTATAAGCTTTATTACTTCAACGCTATTTTCTTGACCTATCCTATGAGCTCTATCTGTAGCTTGATCCTCCACCGCAGGATTCCACCAAGGGTCAAAGTGAATAACCACATCAGCTGACGTAAGATTAAGCCCTGCTCCTCCTGCCTTTAAAGAAATCAAAAATACAGAACTGTTGCCACTATTAAAAGAATTCACTAATTTTAGTCTTTCTTCTGACTTTACAGAACCATCTAAGTACATATAGGATATCCCAGTTTCCTGAAGATGTTTTTCTATATTTTTAAGTGCCGATGTAAACTGAGAAAATAATAAAATCCTATGACCTTCTTGGATACAACTTTCTATAAGTTCATAAAGGGTATCAAGCTTACTGCTTCCCCCTGTATAATCATTAATAAAGGTTGATGGATCACAGCACAACTGTCTAAGTCTTGTAAGCGCTGATAATATCTGAAGCTTACTTTTATTCACACCATTTTTTTCTATATTTGCTTGAATTTCATTTTTATATATTTTTACGTAAGTAGAATATAATTTTCTCTGTTCCTTGTTTAGTTCCACCGATACCTTTCTCTCAATCTTAGGTGGCAATTCGCTAAGCACATCCTTTTTCTTACGTCTTAAAATAAACGGAGTAACTTTAGATAAAAGTTCATTTAATGCAGTTTTATCATCGTCCTTAATTATAGGAAGCTCATATTTCTTCTTAAAAGAATTTGAAGAAAAAAGGAATCCTGGCATTATAAAATCAAATATAGACCAAAGTTCCATAAGCGAATTTTCAATTGGTGTTCCTGTTAATGCAAATCTATTTTCCGCCCTTAATTCTTTTACACTTCTTGAATTTTGAGAAATACTGTTCTTGATATTCTGAGCTTCATCAATTATAGCTATGTTAAAGGTATGTTCTTTAAGCTCTTCTATATCTATTCTAACAATAGGGTATGTGGTTAATATAACATCAACATTCTTGAACTCTTCTTCAAGCCTACTTCTATTAGCTTTGCTGCCATAATAAATTAAGACCCTAAGTGAAGGAGCAAATCTCTCTAGTTCTTCTTTCCAATTGTATAAAAGAGAGGTTGGGCATATAACAATAGAAGGATTAGTTTTTTGGTCTTCCTTTTCTGACAAAAGCAAGGAAATTGTTTGTAAGGTCTTACCTAAGCCCATTTCATCTGCCAATATTCCTCCGAAGCCATATTTTTTTAATGTCTTGAGCCACTTATAACCATCTATTTGGTAATTTCTCATCTGACAATTCAGTTGTTTCGGTATACTTATTTTCTCCTTGTTTACCCCCTCAAAAGAATCAATCAATTTTGAAAAACTGTCATCCTTCTTAACAATATTACCACTAAGATATTTATTTATTTTATCATTAAGATATAGAGCATTATATTTATCAAGATCAACTTTGTCATTTAGAAGACTGCTTTCTTTAATATTTAATGATTCCAAAACCTTATTAAGGTTCTGTAACATAGGGTCATCAAGCATAATAAACCCTTTATCCGACGCTTTATAATATTTTTTACCACTTCTTAAAGCTTTGATAGTCCCAACAAGTTCTTCATTGGTTAATTCATCAATATTAAACGAAAACTCAAGTAAATCTTCTTCATTAATACTTGTACTTGCACTTAATGTAAGCTTTTTTATTACCTTAAACTTTTTGAAGTCCTCAGAATAATATACATCTCCAAATTCAGCCAGTTTCTCTAAGCCTTCACTTTGAAGTTCAATTATTTTTTCTTCATCACTTATAATTAAATTATCTTTATTCTTTATAAATCCCATCGATATCAATAAGTTTTTAACCTCTTCTTCTTTATCTATATCCCTTATAACTGATACATCTTTAGGCACGTATTTTTCTGAAACAGCATCTATTTCAACAATCTTATAGTTAAACTTGACCTTCAATCCCACGTGCTTTCCTACTTTATCAAAATAGAATTTACAGGTTAGCGGAGCTCCTGAGTCTTCCAATTTCTTCTTTAAAGTTTCTGGCAACTCGATATTAGAAATCGTATTTAACACCGGCAATATCTTCCCTATGAATAACCCCTTTTCCCTATTGGGTATTATGAGTTCGTTGTTTTCACTACCCATAAAGAATGTACAAATAGCCTTTAACTTATTTGCATTTCTTTTATCACATCTATAAATCTTTTTATCATAAAACATATATTCATAGTCTATCGTTACAGGAACTGGCAAATTAATCTTAGGTTTAACCCGCATTACCACTAACTCTTCTTCAATCTTTGTTTCAAACTTCAATTCATCTGTACATATCCTGCAGTTCTCATATTTATCTGAATCAATTACTATAGTTATACTTTTTTCCTTACAATGTTCCAGTACTCTTTTTAAACTTGAATCCACTAACTTTATATATTTACCCTGAAACAACTTATTAGGAGTTCCTTTTTCTGATGCAATTTCTCCAATTGAAAGCAAATCTTGAAGAAAATAAATTAGATTATTGTCAGGAACCTCAAAATATTGTTCGTTAAGGTCTAGTATAAACCCCTTGCCAAACTCTAAAATACAATCTTCTTTCTTAATATCTAAAAGAAATCTTTCAAGATCTCTGACCGAATATAATTTATCAGTTCCAACCTTTAAATCAAGCAAAGTAATTTCTTTATTAAGAGTTAAAATAACATCTAATTTCACTGGTTCCTTATGCTTTTTTGCAGTAACTAAGTTATCATATAGCTTTACCATTTGTTCTACTATACTAACTTTCTTTACTTCTTTCTTAGCTAGCTTATTTAAATAATGAAGATACCCTGCTGCAATATGACTACATACCTTTCCATCTTTGAGGTAGTTTGCGCAGGTACACTTACCCTCCATAAGCTTGTTTTTAAAGTCTATTTGAAAATTCACTAAATACTGATCAAAATACTCTGATGCAACATAGCACCTTATACTTCTTGATAAATCTTCCTCTATATCTTGAATCTCAAAATCAAAAACATATTCTCCTGTATAATAAGTTTCCCCTTTTTTTAATATATGAGGTTTACATAACTCACCTAAGTTTCCATATCTAAAATTCAAAGAATTCACCTCCTACAATGGATGAACAATTAAGCAAATACACTATCTATAAATCATTTCCTTAAAACTTCGTTTTAATCTCTCTTTATGATTATAAATAATAATAAGGTTAGAAAGTCTAACCTTATTATTATATCATTGTTTTCACCACTATGTTAAATGATTTTGATACAATGCAAATTTTATTTTTTTATTATATTCACTAAAAAATCATCTTAACCGCTTGAAATTACTATGTTTATCTATAATTGATTTTTCACTTACTATGAGTCAAAAAAATTATACACACTGCTATTAATTTTCATCATGCCCTAATACTCCAAATATAAAGTTAAAAACTATAGCACCTATTAATGCACAAATCATATCCCATTGTGCATCCCATATATCTCCTTGCATACCTAAGAAAGCATCAGCTTCTCCACCAACTATATATGTAATAGCAAATTCTATAATTTCATAAAAGGCACTTACAGCTAAACACATGCATATTGAAATTATAGTAACCCATACTTTCTGCTTTACGATTCTAAGCTTCCACAATATTTCTCTGATTATTAAAGCAGCTGTTGCTCCTTGAATAAAATGTCCAACTCTATCATAGTGATTTCTGCTTAAGCTAAAGAACTTTTGTATCCATGAAAAAAGTGGAACCTCCGTATAGCTGTAATGTCCACCAACAAGCATTATGCATGAAGCAAGTAATATCATCATATATGTAAGATTAGAGAACTTAAATTTCTTATAGGTTAACAGTAACACAGGTATCCCTATGATTAATGGAGCAGCTTCCAAAATCCAAATCAGATAGCTTTTAGGTTTAATAAGTGACCATATAAAAATACATATTAGAAATATTAAACCTATATAGTGTTTTTTATCTTTAGTTATCATAAAATATTCTCTCCTCATATACCGTATATTTATATACATGTATGGACTACCAACATAATCTTTTTTATATTTATCTCATTATTATTTGCAAGTTCATAGATAGACTACTTCATTCCTTAAACTCCAAATAAAGATTTCCATGGTTCTACGAATCTTTATTTGGATAAATTCTAATAAATAATAGTTTATCTATATTATAAATAAACTATTATTTATTTTTATATTTTAGTTATATACACATTAGGTTTGAGCTTAATATATTTTAGAATTTAGTTAAATTTTTGATATACTATATAAAAGAGTAACTGTAATCAAACATTTTCAAAACTTATCATTTAATTAGATCAGTGCTTATCATATAATATTAATTAAAAGTCTATAGATTATGGAGGAGATATAATGAAGCTTGTTATTCTTGATGCTAAAACTCTTGGAGATGACATAGATCTAAGTATTTTACACTCTTTTGGTGATTTAACAATTTACGAGACAACTAACCCTGAACAGGTTGTAGATAGAATAAGAAACGCTGAAATTATTATTACAAATAAGATTCTATTAAATGAAACAAATCTTGCTAAATGTCCAAACTTGAAGCTAATATGTCTTACTGCAACTGGCACAAACAATGTAGATTTAAGTTATACAAACAGCAATAACATTGCTGTTACCAACGTTGCAGGTTACTCTACAAACAGCGTTGTTCAACATACCTTTGCTTCATTGCTATACCTTCTAGAGAGCCTTAAATATTACGATAACTACGTTAAAACAGGTGAATACTCAAGGAGCGAGCTTTTCACCCATATCAACAAAAGCTTTTGGGAGTTAAAAGGAAAAACCTTTGGCATAATTGGCCTTGGTGAAATTGGTAGAGGGGTAGCTACTGTGGCCTCAGCCTTTGGATGCAAGGTTATATATTACTCGACCTCAGGTAAAAATTCTAACAGCTCTTATAAAAGAGTGGATCTTTCTGAACTACTCTCAAAAAGTGATGTTGTTTCTGTCCATTGCCCATTAAATGAACTTACTAAAAATCTTATCGATTATAAAGAACTTACTCAAATGAAAAAAACAGCAATATTATTAAATATGGGACGTGGCGGAATAATTAATGAAAGTGCTTTAGCAAAAGCATTAGATGAGAATTTAATTTTAGGTGCTAGTTTAGATGTTATATCTAAAGAACCAATTGATAAATCAAATCCTCTGCTAAGTGTGGCAAATTCAGATAAACTTTTTATTACTCCTCATATTGCATGGGCAAGTATCGAGGCAAGACAGAATTTAATCTTAGAAGTTTATAAAAATATAGAAGCTTACCTAAGAAATGAAAAAAGAAATAGAGTATAGTTTCTCCTATACTCCTAAATGTATAAAACACTTTATATTTTCATTATAAAAATCACTTATATAGCTAAAGGATTCCTCTATAGAAACTTGAGTTATACTTGTTAGATAATCTCGGCTTCTGGAGATTATCGGGCAAGTATAACTTAATAGTTGAGCTAGGAATCCTATACCATTTTTCAAATAAAATTGGTACATCTCTATATGAACATTTCTCCCTTTAAAACCAGCACAGCCCTTCCAGATAGCTTCACTCTACCATTATCATGTATATGCAAGCTTACCTCTCCTTCTCGTGAAGAAAGTTGCTTAGCTTTTAGAAATTTTTTATCTTTTTTTGAAGACCAATACTGAGCTAATAAGGTATGAACCGAACCGGTTACATAATCCTCGTTTACCCCTGCCCAAGGGTTGAAATATCTGGTAACAAAATCATATTCATTATCTGAGTTTGCTGTTATTCCAACACCTTTCAGCCCTCCTATATGTATATCTTTCATGGCATCAAAATTAGGTTTGACAAGTCTTATCTCTTCCTCATCTTCCAACTCAACCACTAATTTTCCTGTAAGTTTTCCGCAAAAAACATTTACGTATTTATTAATTCCTAATGATTTTATTACTTCTTCGTAATCAAATGGTATACTTGTTTCTGGTTCGTCAATTTGAAAGTCTAAACTTATTTCTCCATTATCCTCTTTACAAGCCCTAATTATTCCTTTGTTACCACTGTAAAGTATATTATCAAAAGGGACTTTTATTTCATTTAGCAAAACGTGTGAAGCAGCTAAAGTAGCATGCCCACATATATCAACCTCATATTCTGGAGTAAACCATCTAATACTATATATGTTATCCTTAAAAGCCATAATAAACGCTGTTTCAGAAAACCTTAACTCCTTAGCTATAAGCTGCATAGTACCGTCCTCTAATTCCTCATTCAATATGCAAACTCCAGCTGGATTTCCTTTAAATATTTCATTAGCAAAACTATCTACTGTGTATACAGATATACTCTTCATTTTTTCAATCCTTTATCGTATTTTTTTATTTGTTATATATAGGGCTCCTAATTCAACTATTAATTTATACATGCCCAAAAATCCTCAAAAGCCGAGATTTTTGAACAAGTATAAATTAAGTTTCGATACAGTAACTCTTTAGTGTAGTTTATATTGAATTACCAATAGTTTTATTAATGCATGAGTTAACAAAACTATTAAAAAGTTCTTGCATTGTCCTATCATACTTACTCATCATTTCTGGGTGCCATTGAACTGCGATTACGAAGCTATCATCATCTTTTTCAATGGCCTCAATAACTCCATCACTTGCCATCGCTACCACATTAAAACCATCAGCTACATCATTTATCGCTTGATGATGATAACTGTTAACCAAAACGTCCCCTCCTACTATTTTATATAATTTACTATTTTTTTCAATAGTTACCGGATGAGTTCCTCTAAAATTCGGAGCATTTTGTTCATGTTTTATATAACTTCCCTCAATATAGGACATATCTTGATATACAGTTCCTCCAAACGCTACATTTAGAACCTGAGCTCCCTTGCATATCCCAAATATGGACTTACCTTTACTATATGCTTTTTTTATCACTTCTATAGTAGCCTCATCTACTACTCTATGCACAAAACCAAGCTTTTGCTTTGGCTGTTCACCATAAAGTAGAGGATCAACATCATATCCTCCAGATAGTAATATACCATCCATTTGGTTCACTATAATATTTAAGGCCTCTCCATCCAAAACTGGAGGAATTATAATTGGCGCTCCTCCTGCCCTTATTATAGAATCAACATACGCATCAGTTACATATACTCTTTCACTACCTAAAAAAGCTCCATTATCTATGGATAAAAGGTTTCCCATAATTCCTATTAGTGGTTTTTGTCTTTCCATAATAACCTCCTAAAATTACGCAAGTATTTTTCTTATGTATCAGCACACTTGATACTTCATATACCAAACTTCTATCTATTGAAATTTAAAAAGTAAAGCCTTAAAAATTCATCAAACCAATAACTTTTTTATTTAAATACTATTATATCAAAAACTTACTAGCTTTTATAAATAATTTATTATAATAGCTTATACATTTGGGTGCTCTTTGAGGTAAATCTATATATACTATGTTTAACAAATGCATATTGCTATAACTCTACGACTATGAGAATACATTCTTCTTTAACTTATGTCCTCCCTTAAAACTATTAAGCATACAAGTCTTTTATTTAAGTTATTAGTTTATCTATACTTGCATAATTTCAGACCACAACAAACATAATTGAATCATAAAGACCTAAAGAAAAATACAGCCCATCTCGTAATGGAATTTATAATTCCAAATCGAAATGTCTGTATTTTTAGTATTCATAACTTAATCAAAACTTTACTAAACTTTTGTTAGAATTTATATGTTGATTTTACGTTCAAGTAAATACATTAAGATATAAATATTGAGATTGTTCCTTCTATTGTAAAAAATTCAAATGCTACAGCTAAAATACAAAGTAATAAAAATAAAGAACCTCGTCCATCATCTTTACTTTTACGTTCCAGACCAATGCTATATATTACAGAATTATTTTTAATCTTCGCATCATCTTTTCTCATAGTCTCTTGAAAGAAAGTCTCATAAATCATTTTATATAAAGGTATATTAGCAATACCAAGTAATAATATTAAATCCCCCTCCATAATCCCTCTCGCCTTTTCATAATTTTATCTATTCACTACAATTTATCTTTTGACTATATAAATTATAATGTATTTTTCATTAAACTTGTACTAATTTATACGAAATTATGCTTTATTATTACTTGATATATAAAATAACCCTATTTAAATTTAAAACGGCACCTTAAACTGTGCCGTTTTATCAATTACAATTACTTAGCTTCTTTCTTTAAAACATCTATTTTTCTTTGCATTAAGGAATTTTGTTTATTAATTGTATCAATTACATTTTTAGCTGCACTATTTATACTAGTCTCATCTTTGCTTTCTGCAGCTTTTTTATATTCTTCAAAATATCTTTTGTTATTTTCTCTTAATGTTCTTGATTCCTTTTCTAATTCTTCCATTTCCTTTTTGCCATCATCACTTAAGTTTTTCCACATCTCTGATGATTCTCTTTTATTACTTCTTAGTTCATCAAGCTGTTTTTTGCCTTCTTCTTCAGTAATTTCTTTATTTATTACCTTGTCTTTTATGGCTTTTGCTTGACTTTTAAATTCATCAAACCCTTTTTGATCATGTACTTTATTCCCTGCTAAACTAAAAAATTGTTGTTTAAGTTCAAACTTTTTCTGTAAAGCAACCTCTAGTGAGTTTTTATTTTCACTACTCAACCCTTCAACTTTTAGCAACGCCTCAAATTTATTTTCTCTTTCTAAAGCTTTTGCTTTATAATGATGCTTCACATTTTGGCAAACTTGATTTCTATTATCTACATTAGTATTTATAGCTTGATTATCTATGCCATAGGCTATTGTAGGAATAGATAGAGCTGTAATTAACAATGCAGATACAATGAATCTTTTTTTCAAAAACAAACACCCCTTCGCAAAATTAATGTATTTTCTTTATTAATTTGCCTTAAACTTGAAAATTTTATGTGTAAATCATCTAAAATAAAGGAGCTGTTAAAGTAATCTTTTAAAATTAACAGGGTAGCAAAAACAAAAGACCACTTCATTTACGAAGCAGTCTTTGAAAATCTATTATATACTATTTACTTATCTTTATGCTTGTTTTGAATTTCTTTAACTGGTTCCTGTTCATTTTTTTCAGGACTTTTAAATCTTTTACTGTTCCATGATGATTGTTGATTTTTTTTAGACATAAAATCACCTCCAAACTATTATAATTAGTTTTGGAGATAGTCCATTCTTTTATTCAGATTTCTCAGATATTCTTTTTATCAGTTTTTTCTCTATTAGTTCACTTTTGCTAAATCCATTTACGAAGCATCTTACTTGCTTATAATCTATATTATTCATTTTAAAGTCTAAGACATCTATTCTATCACCTTTATAAACTATAGGTTCTTTTACTCCATTTATGAAAATTTCTACTTGCATTTGTTTCTCCTTACCTTTAATAGATTTATGTTATATGCCATATTTATTATTTCACATTATGATTGTTATTTGAGCCTTCTATATTTTTAGTGAAACTACATTTTGGATAGCTCTCACAACCATAAAAATACCCATATTTTCCGTTTCTAATAACTAAATCAGCCCCACATTTAGGGCACACTGATTTATTAAACATTTCATTGGTATTTTGAGCTTCTAGCAGATTATACAGTCTGCTTCTATCATATAATTCCACTTCATTATATTTAGCCAATATCTTTGCATTATCGGTAAAGTAACTATTAGTTATCACCATAGATCTGTCAGCATTATAATACTTCATAGAAGCTACTACCTGCTGAACTGCTTCTACTCCAACTTTGCTATTCCATCTTTTAGCTTGAACCACTATCTTTGCTTTATCTTTCTTTAATACCAAATCCGCACCATAATCAGCAGTTGTTGGAGTTAATTTCACTTTATATCCTAGCTTTTTGAACTTTAAGGCTAAAAACTCCTCAAAATCTTCGCCACTTAATTTATCTACATTTTCCATCTTATACTTTAACATTCTTTTTACAGTATATTTTTTTACTATTAAATACATAAATATTAGAATAATAGTGCCCACAATAATATCTATAAAAAAAATACTTTTATCAGTAAATATTCTTACTAGAGCTAGCTGTGTAAGATATATTATAATAAAAACCCTTCTCAATCTATTATCTTTAGTATTCCTGTACTTCACATTCTTTCATCCTTGTCTTTTGTAGTAATTTATCTAAATATATAAGTCTTATTTAATCTTCTTCATCAATTAACGGCCTAAAACATCCTTACTTCAATACTTATTATGAATAAAACTTATTAAAACTTATATATAATTTATGATGTCATCCTATATAAGTTATTTTTAAACTTTAGTCAAGCTTAGGTGCACTGCAACTGTCTCTAACAATTAGTTTCGTAGGTACTATAATCTTTTTACATATTTCTCTATCCTTCTTTAATCTTTCCATTAAAAGATCAAATGCTATTTCTCCCATAAATTCAGTATGAGCCTTTATTGTAGTTAGAGGTGGAACAATAAATTGAGCTGTAGAAATATCATTAAATCCCACAATACTTATATCTTTGGGAATTGATAACCTCTTTTCATTGATTGCTTTATATGCTCCTATAGCCATGGAATCGCTAGCTATGAAAACTGCAGTTGGTATAATCTCCTGTTTCAATAAACTATTCATCAGTTCATATCCGCTACCAGGAGTAAAATTACCCACCCTTATGTAATCAGACCTGTATAAATTAATATCCTTCATATACTGCGTATATGTAACTTCTCTATAATCTACTATATCTTCTTTACCATCATTAATTGCTTCACGTCCACCAATATATGCTATTCTTTCATGCCCTAGATTTGTTAGATATTTTAATACCTCATTAACGGCTCTTCTAAAATCTATAACTACAGAATCATATATTTCCTCATTTGGAGAACAATCAACAAATACAATATTCTTAGATAAATCTTTAAATTTATCTATATCTTCTTCTCCAAATTTTCCTATTGCAATTATCCCGTCAACGCTATACATATTATCAGATACTTCATTAATTCTAGTAAAGCTTATACTTTCTTCGCTAAACTTTCTTTCTATTGCCATTCTAATTGACATATAATAAGGATCAAGTAATTCTTCTCGATCAGTGTACCAATGGATTAATCCTATTTGGTAGGAACTCTTTTTGTTTTTTCTTTGCTTCATAGTCGTATAATTTAATTCTTCTGCTACCTCAAAAATCTTCTTTTTTGTCACATCAGACACATTCAAGGTATCATCAAAATTTAGTACTCGTGATACAGTTGCTATAGAAACACCAGCTTTACTTGCTATATCTTTTATTGTTGCCATATCTTCTACTATTATCTCCTAATTTAATTAATAACCTTTTAAGCATTACATATAGTGCTATTAAATAAAATTTTACCAATGTTTTAGTAAAAAATCAAAGTTTATATTTCAATATAAATGTATTGTATAAAAAACTTCAAAAAACATTGAAATATATGGATTTAGTCACCTTAATTTTTCCACTTACTTTACAGCAAAAAATTTGTATATTACACTGATTTTATATACAATAAATTTTTGAGGTGATGTTATGACTCTTAATATTGCACATAGAGGCTTTAGCGGCAAATACCCTGAGAATACTATGCTAGCATTTGAAAAAGCTTCAGAAGCCCATTGTAGTGGCATTGAAACCGATATACAACTTAGCAAAGATGGTGTTCCTGTACTAATTCATGATGAAACCTTAGATAGAACCTCTAACGGAACTGGACTAGTGAAAGATTATACTTATTCAGAATTATTAAAACTAAACTTTGGAAGCGGACAAAAAATTCCGGCCTTAGAAGACTTTATTGCCTTTTCAAAAGAAAAAAACTTATTTATAAATTTAGAGTTAAAAAACAGTATAATTGCATATGAAGGCATAGAAACAATCACTTTAAATTTGTTAGATAAATATAGCTACCCAAAGGACAAAGTAATTTTATCTTCTTTTAATCATTATTCTATGGTAAATATTAAGGCATTAGATATTTCATATAAAACCGGTCTTCTATATGATTGCTGGATATATGAACCTGGTAACTACTGTAGACTTTGCAGAGCTGATGCTATGCATCCCCAGTTTTTCTCTGTTCTAAATAAAGACATTGTGGATAATATTAAATTGCAAGGCTTTCAAATAAACACATATACAGTCAATGAAGCAGAATATATGAAAAAGCTTCTTCAATTAGGAGTAGATGGAATAATCACTAACTACCCAGATATGCTTAATCAAATAATGCAGTAAACATAAAAATAACCTCTATTAATGTATCGTGTTGAAATTAAGTGCCTATGCATCCGATGCTTTAATTAGCTTACGCATAACCACTTAATTTCTTAACATTCTTAATCATAACCTAAAGACTTTATACATTCCTAAATAATAAAAAGTTCCAAAGTAATTATACTTTGAGAAATGCTTGATTAACTTCAGCATCTCAAATCTATAGTTACTTTGGAACATAAAATTCATATTATGTAATTAAAATTCCGTAAATTATATAAGCTTAATTAAAAATATTGTTATTCCACCTAGAGTTGCACATATTGGAATAGTTATAACCCATGTCCACATTATATTTTGAGCTAGACTCCATCTAACTGATGAAAATCTTTTTGATGCTCCAACACCCATAATAGAACCTGAAATTATATGAGTAGTACTTACAGGTGCGTTAAGCATAGTAGCAGTAAATATTACTGCAGCTGCTCCAGTTTCGGCAGCAAACCCATTTACTGGTGCAAGTTTTGCCATATTCACGCCCATAGTCTTTATTATTTTCCATCCACCAATTGATGTACCAAGTGCCATTGCTAATGCACAGCCTGCCTTTACCCAAAAAGGAACATGAAAAGTACTAATAACACCACCACTTAATAAAGCCATAGAAATAATACCCATAGATTTTTGTGCATCATTTCCTCCATGGTTAAACGCCATCAAAGCTGCTGATAATATCTGAAGCTTTGAAAATGACTTTGTCACTTGAGCCGGTTTTGATTTTCTTAGTATCCAATTTAATAGTATCATAAACACGTATCCCATAACAAAACCTATTACCGGTGATAAAAACAACCATAAAACTACTTTATAAAGAAGATTGTGCCAGTTTACAACTGCAAAGCTTAATTTATATATTATTGCAGATCCTACAAGTCCTCCGATTAATGCATGAGATGAACTACTAGGAATACCAAAATACCAAGTAACTAAATTCCATATTATAGCTGCAACTAGTGCTGCTAAAACCACTGTTTGAGGTATTGCACTTCCATCTACAATGTCTGATCCCACAGTATGAGCAACCTTAGTACTTATAAATGCACCTACAAAGTTTAGAAAAGCTGACATCATTATAGCCTGCTTCGGAGTTAAAACTCTTGTAGATACAGATGTAGCTATAGAATTAGCAGTATCATGGAAACCATTTATGAAATCAAAGCCTAACGCTAAAATTACAACAACTACAGTTACTACTAATACAGAACTAGACATGCTTTGTTACAACTCCTTCAATAACATTTGCAAGCTTTTCACATGAATCTATTGCATCTTCTAAAGATTCATAAATATCTTTCCAAATGATTATTTTGATTTCCTTTGTTCCGCCACTAAATAGTGCTTTCATACTTTCTCTGTATATTCTATCACAATCATTTTCAAGCTTATTAACTTCTACTATCTTATTTTTTATTTCAGCTGTGTTCTTCATATTCTTAAAAGCTTGCATTAAAAGCTTAATCTCATCGCTTGCTTTTACAATATTTGCTGAAATAAGTAATGCATTTTCATTAACTTCGTTAACATTGTACATTAAAAATCTTGCTGCAGTATCTTCGATATAATCAACTACATCATCAAGTGCTTTACCAATGATAAAAATATCTTCTCTATCGATAGGTGTGATAAAGCTGTTATTTACTTCCTCAAGAATTTTGTGTAGCTCATCATCGCCTCTGTGTTCGATATCTCTTAAGTGCTCGTATTTTTCATTTGCCTCATTTGGAGACTTTACAAAATCATCAAGTGCGCGAGCTGCATCACTTATAATCTCGGAAAATGAAATAAATAAATCAAAAAATTTGTCGTTTTTAGGTGATAAATTAAACATAGCTTCCTCCTATGATATAACTTTTATTTGCTCAACTCTATTAATGATACAAGTTGTTTGTTAAGATTGTGTTAAGTTTCATTAATAATTTTAATTATTTTCTTCACTTTTTAACTTTAATAACTTAATCTATGTTTTTTTAACATTATCATCATTTACTTAACTAAAATTTAACTTTATGATACTTGTTTAATTATCCATTTAATTAGTATTATGTCATAAATGGAATTAATCCTTCACTTAAAGAATTATTAACCATAGACTTCTTAAATTGCCTGTAAACAAAGTAACACTGCCATTTTCAAATACCAATTCTATTGTAAACGACTTCTTGTTATAGACATATACATATATTATATTTCTTATAAAATAAAAAATACCCAATCTTAAAGTTAAATTCATGTTTTAAGTAATAAACATGAATTTATAACTTTTTTAGATTGGATATCATACTATAAACAGATTAAATAAAGGAACTTCTATTCTGCCTCATTCATTAATCCTAATTTATCGAATATTATAAACACTAAGTTAAGTACCACTCCAACAAGAGTAGCCAAAACCATTCCTTTTATTTCTATAGTTCCTAAAGTCATCTTCATTCCGCTTAAACCTACTACGAATATTACGGAAGTTAGCATTAAGTTTCTTTGCTTTGAAAAATCTACTTTTTCTTCTACAAAAGTTCTAAAACCAGCTATAGCTATTGTTCCAAACAATAGTAACGAAACTCCTCCAATTACTGGAGTTGGTACGCTCCTTATGATTGCTGCAAGCTTTCCTGAGAAACCTAGAATTATTGATAGTGCTCCTGCTCCCATTATTACATATACGCTGTAAACTTTTGTTATTGCAAGCACACCTATATTTTCTCCATATGTAGTTGTTGGAACCGATCCAAAAAATCCTGAGATTATAGTTGATAGTCCATCACCTAACATTGATCTGTGTAGTCCTGGATCTTCAGTTAAGTCTCTTCCAACAATATTTCCTGTTACTGCTAAATGTCCTATATGCTCTGCCATTACAACGAAGGCTGCTGGCACTATTGTTATGATTGCTGTCATATTAAACTTTACTATTGTAAACTTAGGAATTGCAATTAGACTTGCATTACCTACTGCTGTAAAATCAACTAATCCCATTGCAATTGCTGTTACATAACCAACAACTATACCTATAAGTATTGGTATAATCTTCATAAACCCTCTGCACAATACATTACAGAATATTACTGTTAATAAAGTTATCATCGAGACAATTGCCCAGGTTGGATTAAATACTTTCGTGTTCGAACCACCTACTGCAAAGCCTGCCATATCAGCTGCTACAGGTACTAACTCAAGTCCTATTATTGCAACTATTGCTCCCATTGACGCAGGCGGAAACACCTTCTTGATCCAACCTACCCCTGTATAGCCTATTAATATAGCTACTGCTGATAAAACTACTCCTACTAACACAAATCCGCTTTGGACTTCTGCAAAGCTTAATCCTTTTCCCATTAAAGCTAAAACTGGTGCTATGAAGGCAAAACTTGAACCTAAGTATGCAGGTATCTTTTTCTTAGTTATGAAGGCATAAAGCAATGTTCCTATTCCATTGAAAAACAATACGATTGCGGGGTCTACATTAAAAAGAATTGGTACTAGAACTGATGATCCAAACATTGCGAACAAATGTTGGAAACTTAATGGAATTGCTGTCTTTAGAGGAAGCTTATCATTAACATCTATACTCCCTGATTTTGAATTTACTACTTCTTGTCTCTTTATTGCATTACTTGCCATAAAAAAATCCCCCCTGTTTAATATTGGGGAAGCTTTCGCTTCCTTTTTAGCCTCTCTGGACTAAATTAAAGTGCTTATTAGAATAAAAAAAACTTCTTACTACTGTAAGAAGTTATAAAACCACATAAAAATACCTGTAATTATATCCTGCTCCTTACAGCCTCTCTGGACTGGTTTAAAGGTTTTTTGTTATCTAATAGAATATATCACATACCAAAATAAAAATCAATAGCGGTATAATTTATTTTATCTTTCTTCTCTAAAATAACTGTTTCCAAGTCCTTTAGGAGGAGAATTTTTCTTAGATTTTTTAGCTGATACAAATACTAAAACTATAATAGTTACTAAGTATGGTAGCATAGATAAGAAATATTGGTTTATAACTACTTTTCCTAGTCTAAAACCTATTATATCTAATCCACCAAATAAGTATGCACCTATTATTGCTTTATAAGGATTCCAAGCTGCAAAGATAACTAAAGCTACAGCAATCCATCCTCTACCTGCTACTATATTTTCTTGCCATGCAGGAACATAGACTAATGAAAGATATGCTCCTCCAAGTCCAGCTAGAGCACCACCTATTGTTATATTTACATACTTATATAAACTAACATTTATACTAACTGCGTCAGCTGCTGCTGCATTTTCTCCTACAGCTCTTAAATTTAATCCTGCTCTAGTATTGTAAAGATAAATACCAGTAATTATTGCTAATAAATATGATATATATACAAACACATCTTGTGTAAAAAGTATCTGTCCTATATATGGAATCTCACTTAAAATCGGAATACTTACTGGAGCAAAAAAGTCTTTTATTGTATTAGGTACTACCTGTCCAACAACCTTTTGTCCTAGAAGACTAGAAAGTCCAGTACCAAATATGGTTAAAGTTAATCCAGTCACTACTTGATTTGCTCTTAACCCTACAGTTAAAACTCCATAAATAAAGCCTCCCAATCCTCCTGCTATCATAGCTGCCAAAAGTGCCATATAAGGATTACCTGTGCTATACCCTACTATAAATCCCATCACAGCTCCCATAAGCATCATACCTTCTACCCCTAGGTTAAGGTTACCTACTTTTTCAGTAAGTATTTCACCTAAAGTAGCTAATAAAAGAGGAGTTCCAGCTACTATTGTAGCATGTAAAAATGATACTATATTCATTATTCGTTCCTCCTAAAAGAAATTTTATATCTCATAAACAAGTCGCTTCCAAGAACAAAGAACAATATCAACGCCTGAACAACAGACGCAGCAGCATTAGGTATACCAAATGCTGTTTGAATATAATTACCACCTTCTAATAAAGCCGCAAACAGAACTGATACAATTAGAATAACAATTGAATTAAGATTGGATAACCAAGCAATTATAATAGCTGTATTTCCAACTCCTCCAGTGATTTCTGTAGAAAGTGTGCCACTAACTGCAGATGCTTGAATAAATCCAACAATACCGCAAAGAGCTCCACTTATAAATATTGCCTTTAGTATAGTCTTATTTATACCTATGCCTGCGTATCTTGCAGTGTTATGACTTTCCCCTATAACTGATATCTCATATCCAAGTTTTGAGTGTTTCATTATAAAGTAGAATACTATAACGATTATTATTGCAAATATCCAACCTATATGTATGTTGAATAATTTGGGCAATATAGCGTTGTCAGAGAAGTTAGGTATCTTCGGAAAATTCATAGCTTTCTTATCTCTAAGTGGTCCATATTGTAAATATGTTATAAACTTTAAAGCAATATAATTAAGCATTAAGGTTATTATTGTTTCATTCGTATTAAAATAAACCTTTAGAATTCCCGATAGAAGCGCCCATAATCCTCCTAATACAATGGAAGCTACTAGCATTAGTAAAAGCAATACTGGCTTTGACAGGTTTGGCATGTTAAGAGCAACTAGTGCGGCTCCTAAAGCTCCCATAAAAATCTGACCTTCTCCACCGATGTTCCAAAATAACATCTTAAATGCAACTGATATTCCTATAGATGCAATAACTAAAGGTATTGCTCTTATTATAGTTTGTCTAACTCTATAAATTGAACCAAAAGAACCTTTTATCATAGATCCAAAAACACTTAAAGGTTCATAACCAAGTATGGCTAAAAATATACCAGCAACTACAAAAGCCAATAATATAGCAATTACCATTACCTTAATTCTTGTAGTTTTACTTATCTCTTCTCTTTTTATTAGTCTTGCCAAAGCTATTCCCTCCTACTCCTATTCATCTGCTCCAACCATCATAAGTCCAAGTTTCTCTCTGGTAGCCTCTTCTGAATCAATTATTCCACTTGAAGCTCCATCACACATCACCATGATTCTATCACAAAGTTGCATTAAAACATCTAAGTCTTCTCCTATAAATAGGACTGCTGTGCCTTTAGATTTAGCTTCATTTATAAGATTATAGATAATAAAGCAAGTGTTAATATCTAATCCTCTTACTGGATAAGCCATTATTAAAAGCTTCGGATTTGAACTTAGTTCTCTACCTAAAAGTATTTTTTGAATGTTACCTCCAGATAGATATTTTATTGGATAATGAATGCTTGGTGTCTTTATATCTAAGGTTCCTTTTAAAGCTTTAGCCTTTTCTGCAACTGGTTTTCTATTTATTAGGAAACCTTTCTCAGAGTAATAAGTTTTTAACAGCATATTATCAACCATATCCATAGAACCAACTAATCCCATTCCAAGTCTATCTTCTGGTATAAAGCTCATACTTATGCCTCTTTTAACAAATTCTCTTGGGTTTTTTCCAACTAAATTTTCACCTTCAAATACTATATTACCTGATTTAACACTAGCTATTCCTGCAATAGCTTCGCATAACTCTTTTTGTCCAGAACCTGCAATTCCAGCTATCCCAAATACCTCTCCTGCTTTTATTTCAAATGAAATTGATTTTACTGCTTCAGCTTTTTCTTCATTTAAAACTATAAGATTATCAACTGTTAATAACTTTTCTTTTCTAGTACATTCTACTTTTTCTATAGATAGGTCTACCGCTCTACCTACCATAGCTTCAGTTAATTCTTTCGGATTTGTTAAAGCCTTGTCTAAGGTTTTAACAGTTTCACCTTTTCTAAGTATTGTTATCTTATCGCAGATTTCCATTACTTCATCCATCTTATGAGAAATGAATATAAGTGCACATCCTTGTTCTTTCATCTTTCTCATAATCTTAAAAAGTTTTTCTGTTTCTTGAGGCGTAAATACCGTAGTAGGTTCATCTAATATTAAAAGTTTTGCACCTCTATATAGCACCTTTAATATCTCAAGATTTTGTCTTTCCCCTACAGACATATCCATAACATACTTGCCTAAATCTACATCTAAACTGTAAGTTTCAATTATATTTTTTATATCTTTATCTACTTTATTATCATTTCTAAAAATCTTGCCCTTTTGTCCTAGTAATATGTTTTCTCTTGCAGTCATAGCTTCTACAAGTTTAAAGTGCTGATATATAGTACCTACTCCATATTTCATAGCTTCCTTCGGAGAACTGAAATTTACTTTTTCTCCGTTCCACTCCATAGTTCCACCATCAGGCATGTATACACCTGATATAACACTAATTAGAGTACTTTTCCCCGCTCCATTCTCTCCTAAAAGCGCATGAATTTCTCCACCGTAAATATCAAGATGAATATTCTTATTTGCAGCTACTTTTCCGAAAGTTTTACTAATTCCTTTTAATGCAATTAAAGGCTTTTTATTCATATCTTCCTCCACAATATAAGAGAACTGAAGAATAGAATTCTTCAGCTCAAATTCAAAATTTTATATACTGTCTATAGATGCACCACTTCAATGTGAGAACTATTTTCAAAACTCCTCTGGGTTCTGAGAGGAGTTTTGAAAATATAAATTTTATTATGAAGTGGTACATTCATATTATTGATTCGGAATAGTTCCTTCTACTCCTTGTACAAACCAGTTAATGTTCCAAACTTCATCATCGGATAGAGTTTTTCCTGATTCAACTTTTACAGCACCTTTTTGATCATTTATTGGTCCTACAAATATACCTTTACCTGCCTTTATATCAGCTTCTGCTTTTTCTACCGCTGCTTTAGCTTTTTCTGGCGCATTAGCTGTAAGTGGAGCTAAATCAACTACTCCGTCAGCGTATTCTCCCCAATACTTTCCTGACTTCCATGAACCATCCATTATTGATTTAACAACTTTAACATAGTAAGGACCCCAGTTCCAAACTGCTGATGTCATATTTGCTTTTGGAGCAGTCTTGCTCATGTCTGTGTTATAACCAACTGAGAAAACACCCTTTGCTTCTGCTGCCTGTTGTGGACCTGCAGTATCTTGATGTTGAGCTATTACGTCAGCACCAGCATCTATTAAAGCTGTAGCTGCATCTTTTTCCTTAGCAGGATCATACCAAGTGTTAGTCCAGTTTACTTTAACCTTTATGCTCTTGTTTACTGATTGTGCACCAAGTGTAAATGCATTTATGTTTCTTATAACTTCTGGGATAGGAAATGCTCCAACGAAACCTAATGTATTAGACTTTGTCTTAAGACCAGCAACTATACCATTTAAGTACATCATCTCATGGATCTTTCCAAAATATTGACCCATATTGTCAGCTGTTTCATAACCTGAACAGTGCATAAATTTAACTTCAGGATGCTTCTTTGCTTCTGAAAGCATACCTTCTTGGAATCCAAAACTCGTTCCAAATATTACATTAACACCTTGTTCTATCATATCTTCAACAGCTTTTTCAACTTCAGCTTTATCTTCTTTTACTGATTCTTTAGCTACAGTTTTAACACCTAATTCTTTTTCTAAGTAAAGCCTTCCTTGATCATGTGAATAAGTAAAGCCACCATCACCAACAGGTCCTACGTATAGAAAACCTACTACCGGTTTCTTATCGCCGCCTTTATCACTGCTGCTGCTATTTTCACTCTTACTTGCACATCCAACTAGAAGTAAAGACGAAGCAACTACTGCACTACACATTATTTTCAAAAATCTTTTCATTTTATTTCCTCCCTAAGTTTGATAATAAGTAGACTATATAAATTTATTTAAAATAAATTTTTCCCTCTTCCATTTTTTCTATTATTGCAAGAGATTCAACTCTTTGCCCTAATTCTTCAATTTTCTTTCTTCCATCTTGGAATCCCTTTTCAATAACTATACCAACACCAATTACATTAGCACCTGCTTGCTTAACTATATCTATTAGCCCTATTGCTGCACATCCATTAGCAAGAAAGTCATCTATTATTAAGACATTTTCGCCTTCTTTTAAGAACTGCTTTCCAACCATCACGTTATAATCTTTATTCTTTGTAAAAGAATGCACTTTAGATTCAAAAACTTCTTTATCAATATTTAAACTTTCAGTTTTTTTTGCAAAAACTACTGGAATAAAATCAAAGTATTGTGAAGCTATACTTGCTATACCAATTCCTGATGCTTCTATTGTTAAAATCTTGTCCACTTTATCTTGTTGGAACCTGCCTCTAAACTCTTTACCTATTTCATTTAATAACCTTATATCCATCTGATGATTCAAGAAACTATCAACCTTTAAAATATTTGAACCTCTTGCTCTTCCATCAGTTAGAATCTTTTCCTTAAGTAGTTTCATAACCTACACCCTTTCAAATAAAAAATCGCCAATGTGATTTTTGCCTTACATCAATTTCCAAAGGAATAAAAAAATTCCTGAGCAACAGTCTGCCCAGGAATATACAATCACTAAAATATTAAAATTATAAATATATAATTTTAATAGCAACTGCACATTCGTAGTCAGGTAGTTTATGGCCTCCCGGTAGAAACGCTTAATCCATATTATTAAGCATATACGATGTGAACGTTATATAAAATTGTTAATTAATTATTCGCATTTACCTTACAAAAGTATGTTATAACATGTCGAAGAAAAAATCAATAGAAATTTTATTTTTTTTATTTATATCATCTTTTTATTATATTTTTAGGCCGTACTTCAATTACAGGTATATTAAATATCTTTCTTATTAACTTTCCCATTTCTTTGAAATTTATAAAATCACGAACATTAAGCTCAAAATAGCGATAGTTGTTCACTTCCACTATGTTCTATTATATTTAATGAATCATCTTTAACTGCCCTTAATAACTCTTTTATAGTTCCTAAATCGCTATCTGGATTAAGATAAATATCTTTTTCATCTTCGTTGAGCATTACAGGAATTCTATGATGAATCTCACTCATCTCTTTATTTGCACTAGCTGTTATTATAACAAAGCCATTTTCCGCTTTATTTTCTTTATTTATATATTTACCATATATTCCAGCCATATAAAAAATCTGATCATTTTTAAGACTTATCTTGTACTTAACACCATTCTTCCAATCATAAAACCAATTAGCAGGAACAACGCACCTTTTGGTGGTTATAAGTTCTGAAAACATCTTTTTATTAAATAAGCTTTCTGATCTGGCATTTATAATAAGTTTATTCTCATATGGAATTCCCCATTTCATAGTGTCACTTTCGCCATTAGTCATAATTAAAGCTTTATTTGATGGAAGTCTTTCTCCGTACTCTACACCTATCTTATTATCTGAGCTAAAATCCTTATGACAAAATCCTTCTTCAAGATAGAATCTACCACACATATTATCCCTCCTTAGTATATTATTTAATATTATTGTTGAATTTAAAATTTTACTATAAAACTTATTAAATAACCCCATGTAGGCATAGTATTATTTTTGATGCAACTTCTATAACCATACCCATAGTATAACTTATTTATGGCATTTTTAGACACATTTTACCTTCTTATTACATATTGTATACTAGATAATTATACATTACGCTATAATGTCCGATTATCGTCTTAAAGTTTTTATATATCAACTACATTAATTTACTCAATAATTATATTACTAATGATGCACCAATTCGAACAGAAATCTATTTTTTAAACTCTCACGGTTTCTGGTGAGAGAATTTAATTTAATACAAAGTGGTACATCCATAGTAGTATACAAAATGTAGTTATCTAATACTATCACTATAGTGAGGTGATTTAAAAAATATGGCTTATATTAATGTATTGCCAACCGACGATGTCTATGTTTCAAGTTTAAATCCCAATGAAAATTTTTCTTCAGCACCATTTTTATTAGTTGGCAATTATACTAGGCATAATTGCCATTCTAATATATTTAGATCTTTAATAAAGTTCAATCTGAACCCAGATATCCCATATGGAACAATGATATCAAGAGCAACATTATACTTATATGTTGATGATATCAATTTGAAAGATTGTACTTTTAGAGATTCTGAAATTACAATATATCGAAACACACAAAATTTCAATGAAAATTCAGTAATCTGGAACAACGCTCCTACCTTTGAATCTACCGGATATGCCAGAGAAATAAACGTATCTGACAGATATTCATATATAGGTATAGACATAACAGATTTAGTTAAAGGCTGGGCTTTGGGCTTCTACGATAATTATGGAATCACAATACGAGGCTGTGAGAATGTTACAAATTCTCTAGTAGCATTTTCTTCAAAAGAAAGTTCAAATCCACCTATACTAAAAATATTTTACCAACCAATCGTAGGTCCTACCGGTGCAACTGGCCCTACTGGTGTTACTGGCCCTACTGGCGTTACTGGTCCTACTGGTGTAACCGGCCCTACTGGCATTACTGGTCCTACTGGTATTACTGGTCCTACCGGTATTACTGGTCCTACTGGTGTTACTGGCCCTACTGGTGTTACTGGCCCTACCGGAGTTACTGGCCCTACTGGTGTTACTGGTCCTACTGGTGTTACTGGTCCTACTGGCGTTACTGGTCCTACTGGTGTAACCGGCCCTACTGGCATTACTGGTCCTACTGGTCCTACCGGTATTACTGGTCCTACTGGTGTTACTGGCCCTACTGGTGTTACTGGCCCTACTGGTGTTACTGGCCCTACTGGTGTTACTGGTCCTACTGGTGTTACTGGTCCTACTGGCGTTACTGGTCCTACCGGTATTACCGGCCCTACTGGTATTACTGGCCCTACTGGTGTTACTGGTCCTACCGGTGTTACTGGACCTACTGGTCCTACTGGCGTTACTGGTCCTACTGGCCCTACTGGTGTTACTGGCCCTACTGGTGTTACTGGCCCTACTGGCGTTACTGGCCCTACTGGCGTAACCGGCCCTACTGGTGTTACTGGCCCTACTGGTGTTACTGGTCCTACTGGTGTTACTGGCCCTACCGGTGTTACTGGCCCTACTGGTCCTACTGGCCCTACTGGCGTTACTGGTCCTACTGGCCCTACTGGTGTTACTGGTCCTACTGGCGTTACTGGCCCTACTGGTGTTACTGGTCCTACTGGTGTTACCGGCCCTACTGGTGTTACTGGTCCTACTGGTGTTACTGGTCCTACCGGTGTTACTGGTCCTAGCGGTGTTACTGGTCCTACTGGTGCAACCGGCCCTACTGGTGTTACTGGTCCTACTGGTGTTACCGGCCCTACTGGTGTTACTGGTCCTACTGGCGTTACTGGAGCAACTGGTGCTACTGGAGCCTCTGGTCTAGGTTTAGTGGCTTTTGGATATTTCTTCAACAATATAGGTGGAGTAGTAAATCCTGGTTCTCCTGTTGCTTTCAATGGAGCAGTTCAAAACGGTTTTGGATTTACACCTATTTCAACTTTTGTATCAATTGCAACTTCAGGTTTATATGAAGCTAGATTTATAGTTATATCTGCAGATGTTAATCTTCAAAGTATAGCGCTTAGAATTAACGGTACTCAGATAGTTTCAACAACAGTTTATTCTAACCCTACTGATACTAACCTCATTACTGGGCAGGCAATAATACCACTTTCTACTTCAGAGACAGTAGAATTGATTAACAACTCAGAAAACCCAATAATATTAAATTCTGTTAACTCAGTATCTGCATCTTTGATTTTGACTAAATTAGATAGTTAATAAAAATTAAAAAAAAAATCGCTAAAGTGGCTAACTTTAGCGATTTTTGCATCTTTTCTTATATACAAAGAAAACATAGATGTCAATATATTATTCTTTTATACTTTTTAATACTATAATCATTACCTTTATACTAAAACTTAATTACTTAAATATTATTTTAATTGCACTTTTTTCTTCTAAAAATCATTATTACCGCTAAAACTAGAGGTATGCCTACACCTAATATCACAGATACTGGCGTCCATATATTAGTTAAAAACTTGATATAGTCATTATGATCTCTTCCTTGATAATTAGTAATAAACACACATACTACAGCTAATGGTATTAATATTAACGGATTTTTTTTCACTCTTGTTGCTTGTTTGAAACTATACATTGAACAATACAGCATCACCACTGACTGTACAAAAAGTCCCCAAACAAAAAAACTAACCATTATTAATTCATATCTAGGCAAATACTGTGTTAATTCAGCACTTCGTACCTGTTGCATACAAACTACTACAAACTGTTTCATTACATCGGCGCCAAGAACTCCCGTTTCAAAAATAGGCCATATTATTACGCTAATTATTCCTAACAGGGTACCCCCTAATGTTATTTTGTTAATATTTTTCTTATTATTAATCATCGGATATATAATTAATATTGATAATATAATCATTGATATATCAAGAAAAACATAAGGACTAGCCATAACATTGGCTATTATCCCCCTATCTAATGTTGGTTGCAAATTTTGAACTCTGAAATCTCTAAAGGTTCCAATAACCATAGTTATATTTATTAACATTGTCATTATGAATCCAAAAAAAGAAAATCTTATTATTACTTCTACGCCTAACCAAGCACCATATGTACATAATGCTATGTATACTATACATAGCATTAAAAAGGGTGTTTGAGGAAGCAGATATTCCTTTAAATGCAACATAAGAACATTGGAAGATACAGTAAACGCTATAGCAAAATATATACCTAGTACTATGCCTAGAAGATACGAAGATCTGGGTCCCATAGTTTTTTTTGCAAACTGCACTATGTTATCCTCCCCAAGCCTGATGGCGATTACACTAGTTGCCATAACAATTAAAGTCCCTATTAAAAATCCAATAAGCATAGAGGTCCATACATCCCCTCCTACCTTTCTTACCACTATGCCTGAAGTTATACCTATAGCCTTGCCATAAATAAGATTCGGAATCATAAAAAAATACTGTAACCTACTTATCTTTGCCTTCAACCTTTTCTCCTCCATTAACTTTTTCGTTTTGAATTGGTATTTGAAATAAAGAACTTGAATCTATATTTATTTTTGCATTTACTTTTACTGCTGTCTTTTTAAAAGTTTCATCCCATTTATATTGAAAAATTTTGTCCCACTGCTCTTTATTTTGTATATGAACGAATCTTCCAAAAGCAACAACATCGCTATTAAATTCTGTTTGAAGCTTTTTAATCGCATCTTCAGTATCACCTTTAATTTTTGCTTGTATTAAACCTTCTACTTCTTTCTTAAATACCTCTATTGATACATTTGACACTTCATCTTGCTCAGTAATCTCCCCTATAGCAGAAATACTTACAGTAATCTGAGGAGCGTCACCAATAATTGTAGATTTAATTTTTGTTTTAATATCATGAATCTCAACTGTAACCCTTTTGTTATTCAACAAGGTAGAAGCGACTGACAGTATGGAACTTTTAACTTTTTCTCTTACAAAATTAATCCCTCTTGTTTCATCGGGAGTCAGAAAACCTACTAATTTATCATCTTTCAATACTCCAGACCCTGCTAGCTCTACTTGCGGTTCCTTTTTAGAAGCATTTGTTACCATATTCAATTGAGATATAATTGGCTGTTGTGTTTCACTTTTATAATCTCTAAATACAGTTAACATATCAGATTTAATGCTCTTTGCTGGCAATTGACCATATTTATAAAGTCTAGCTAAAGATAACGCTGGAATACTTTCCATACCTGTCTTTGCTTCAATATATGGCCTTGCATCTCCTTTTACTACCGCTATCCAGGTTTTCATTCTTAACTCACTATTGTGTGCAAAAAAATCTATCACTGGTGTTATACTTTCTCTTGCTAGATTTTCTCCTAAAACAATAATATTGTTGTGAGCCCACATAATCCTTCTCGAAGACATCTTCGCAACATTCCTTATAGCATCAAATATGGTTTTACCATCAGCTGTTCCTACCCACACTGGTTCACTACTAGAACCTTGAGTACTACTTCCAGCCTCATTAGGTTTAGCAACTTGAACAGTTACAGTAAAATCATTGTCATCCTTCTTATCTATTCCTACGGCCATGACTAGACCTAATTCATTAATTTCTCTCATATCCCAGCAACCTTGAAAAAACGTTGCAACTATACATATTTCTAAAATTACGCTTATGACTCTGAGTTTTTTCATATGTATTCACCACTTTCTAAAAGGCATATGCAAAGTTAGTTTTTTGGTGTTTCATTTTTATCACTAGTTTTTGATTGTCTATTCACATCTTTAGGCCCAAAAGCAGGAGATCTTTTGTTCATATTCCGTAGCGGTGCCTTGAATAAACTATCCTTTCTAGCCCTAGGAGTAACAGGATCTAAAGCTCCCAGGAATTGAACACCGAACGAGTTTAAGGATAAAAGATGAAGTGTTATCAGAATACCTGCACCTAAAAACCCTAATATCCCAAATATCCCAGTGGCAATAAGAATAATAAATCTTGTCAATCTCAATGAATATGAAGTATTATATGCAGGTATTGCAAAAGAACTTATAGCAGAACCTGCTACAAAAATGATAAGAAGCGGCCCTACGAGTCCTGCTGAAACCGCAGCCTCTCCAACAACAAGGGCTCCTACAATTCCAACTGCCTGCCCTATAGGCTTAGGCATACGTAGTCCAGCCTCTCTCATAAGCTCAAACATAGTCTCCATAAACAAAGCCTCCATAATTGAAGGAAATGGAACACCTTCTCTTGAAGCTGCTATTTTTAGAGCTAATGAAGTTGGCAGCATCTCTTGATGAAAAGATACAAGCATAACATAAATTGATGAAAGCGTCATTGATAAAATTAATGCAATTAACCTTAGCCATCTTAAAAAAGTTGCTATTTGAAATTTTTCATAATAATCATCTGCAGCTTGAAAGAACTGCCAAAATACAACAGGCAACATCAGAACAAATGGGCTATTATCAACAATTATAATAATTTTTCCTTCCAATATAGAAGCACAAGCTTTATCCGGTCTTTCAGTTACCTCCATTTGAGGGAATAAAGTAAAAGATGAATCCTCAATTAATTCTTCTATATATGAACTATCCAAAATCGCATCTATGTCTATTTTATTTAACCTATCATTAACTTCTTTTAAAACATCTTTATTTACAATAGAATCTATATAAGCTAAAGCAATATCAGTTTTAGTCCTTTTTCCAACCTTTAACGAATCGAATCTTAAGTCATAGTCTCTAATTCTTCTTCTTATTAGTGCAGTGTTAGCTCTGATACTTTCTATAAAGCTATCTTTAGGTCCTCTTATACTTGCTTCATTACTAGGCTCTGCTATACTCCTCATCTGAAATCCACGAGTTGATATAATCATTGCTTCATTTACTGTATCTATAAAAACAATAGTGTCTCCAGATAAAAGACTATCCAAAAGTTTTTCAAAATCTTTCGAGACAGTAACAGCTTTAGATATAACTCCTTTACTTATTAATTGATCTAAAGCATTATTATCCTGTAGATTTATATTTTCATTCTTTCTTGACATAAGTGGTCTAAGCAGTATATCATCTATCTCCTTGGCACCAACTAATCCATCTATATAAACTGCTAATGCTTTTTTATCTGCAAACATTGGTATAGTAAAATCTCTGTACATTACATCTCCACTATCACCAAGTTTACTTTTTATGAAATTTTTATTATTGTCCAATTGGGTTGCTACTACTCTATTTTCCACTTATATGCATCTCCTAATAGTATCTCTATAGAAATATTACTTCATATTAAAATCCATCCAAATAAAGATTCGTAGGTTCATAGAAATCTTTACTTAGAGTCTAATGACTGAAGTAGTTTATCTTCTCATATGGATAAATACCCAATCTTTATGATTTTAAAATATCCGAACTATCCATTAATATAAAACTTCGTAGAGCAAAAGTGCATTTAACCATAAAATGTACAATTGTAATTATATCCAATAAGGATATTGGTTATTCAAGGCCAATTTTGGTAAAAAAGGTGCTGAAGAGAGCTTTTTTTAACGCATATGACTTTCCCAATGTATAGGAGGAAAATTTGACAGGCTACATATTATTCTTTAGATCACATTATGTTTTAAGTGGCTGCTTGTATTTATTCACATTTATAATTGAGTTATAAATTCCTAAAGAATAAAAAAAGAAGCCATTTGATAAATGACTTCTTTTAAAAGATATATTATTTTTTCTGATATTTAGCTTTTGGTTGATTGTCTGTATGAGATGTATTCTCATGAACTACGTCTGATTGAATCTCCATGCTTATTCTTCCATCCACTTGTTTGCTTTTATCTTTATTCTCTTTAGTAGCCATAATATTCCTCCTTAAACTATATGTTTTCAAAGGTTATTATCCCACTATCTTATAATTGTATTACTAAAGGATTCATATATCGAAACTTAATTTATACTTGTTCGATAATCCCGGCTTCTGGGGATTATCGGGCACGTATAAATTAATAGTTGAGTTATGAATCCTATAAAGAGTTCCTATATCAAAACTTAATTTATACTTCATCTTCACCATCTGCTGAACTGTCACCAATGCCGTCGTCATTATACTCATCTAAATAGGAGTGCTTTACACCATCTTTTTCCCATCCTATTATAGAATTCATATTTACATTTTTAGCTGCATTAAATATAGATTTTTCTACATCTTTGAAATCTTTTTTTAGATTTTCTATCATTTCTTTTATTTCATATCTCTTATTTCCAACCTTCTTTGCAGCAACCATACATGCGCAGTTAAGTGGCCATATTCCAGCATTTTGAGTAAATCTCTTTATATATGTTTCTTCAACATAATACATTGGTCTTATAAGCTCCATACCTTCAAAGTTATCAGACTTTAACTTTGGAAGCATAGTCTTAAAACTTGCCCCATAAAGTATGTTTAACATTGTAGTTTCAATTACATCATTGTAATGATGCCCTAAGGCAAGCTTATTGCAGCCTAATTGCTTTGCTCTATTGTAAAGTGCTCCTCTTCTCATTTTCGCACACATATAGCACGGATAATCTTGTGCTATCTTATCTACTATATCAAATATACCTGACTCAAAAATCGATATTGGTATATTAAGATGTTCACAGTTACTTATAAGCAGTTCTTTTATTTGAGGGTGATATCCGGGATCCATAACAATAAATTCTAACTCAAAATTCATCTGTCCGTGTCTTTTAAGCTCTTGAAAAAGCTTAGCCATAAGCATAGAATCCTTACCGCCTGATATAGCTACTGCTATCTTATCTCCTTCTTCTATCATCTTAAAATCTTTAATTGCTCTTACAAACTTTGACCATATATTTTTCTTATAAGTCTTTCTAAGACTTCTTTCTATCTCATCAAGTGACTTTCGTTCATTAAATGGAACAACTATCTCGCATCCATTTCCAGCTATACCGCTCATATGTTCACCTCATTATAATATTTTGTACAAAATATTATAACACCATTTATCATTGTATTTCAATTTTCTTATAATTTTATACTAGTAACTGAATCATTGTAAAACACTTCCGCAATATCTTTATTAATTGATAAGGAAGGTATATCTTTCCACAACTCTTGGAAAGTATCTTCATCCGGATGTGCGAGCACCGCTGAGCCAAAAATGTACTCACCTTCCTCTACAGTTGTATATAATCCCGGAATCTTCATCTTGCTTGGATATAATATATTTGAATTCGGAGGAGTGTATTTACTTAAAACATCTCTATTGTTAAGCAAATCCACTAATGCTGATACTCCATTATCCCCATTACAAATAACGTAAGTTCTCTCTTTGCAGCGATCTTGTACTTCTGAAGCTATAACCGAAAAGCCGCCTTCAACAATATCAAGTTTTCTTTCTGTATTAACTTTATGAATTCTTACATGCCACTGACCTAAAGCAATTAGCCAGGTTTTTATCTTAACATTTTTCCAAGGACACCACTCTGAAAAGATAGTATTCCCTTCTGTTTTAACCTGATCACACCTACGCCTAGTTCTATAATAATTATCTCTTTCACTTAAGGCTAAGGTAGAATCAAATGCAAACTTTTCAATGCTATAATTATCTTTTGAAATATTAAACCCAAAATGATTGGAATATGCAAACTTTGTGTATTTTTCCTGAGTATAGTTTGGTTCAAAGTCTGCATATTGTCCTGAAGTTAGGCAGAATACGTGTTTTGAGCCTTCATCATGGTTTAATATCATATATGCAGGTTTAATAGAATGTACTTTATCAAGTCTCGGCAAATGCTCTTCTTTCACTGTCCAAAATTCATCATCTTCTTTTAACGCTAAAATCAAAAAACTCTTAAAAGCCCAGTAAGGAGATCCTGGTGCATTATACTCCTCAGCCATAGATATATTTCCATATCCATATCCAATGGTTAGTAACCCTTCATCTGAAAGTATAGGCTGTTTTGTCCACCATCTTAAATGTCTTAGTATTATCCCCTTCATTACACCTAATGAATAAGGCCTTAAATCTGCATAAACCATGGCACTCCAAAAAGCACACTGTGCAAATCTATAAGTTAAGCTTCTTCCAAAAGGAAGTGCCTTTCCTTCTTTATCAAACCAGTAAATAAAGTCTTTGGCAAAAATATATGCTCTTCGCTTAAATATTTTAGCTCTCTCAGAATCTTCATTCTTCATAGACTTTGCATATATAAGCCCATAAAAATGCATTGCAAAGGAGATATAATAATCCCTTTGATTAGTTATTCCATCTGAATACCAACCATCACCTATATAAAATTCTTCTATTCGTTCTAAACTATCTTCTAAAATCTTTTTATTATAGCTCCATCCTACTTTCTTAAGCCCTATAGAAACAAGTATTCTAAAAAAATGCCAATTGTTATCAGGAACTTCTCTCTGAATCTCTATACTAAGCCAATTTAAAAAATTCGCCTTCTCTTCTTCATTAAAACGCGCTAATAATTTATCACCAGCCATTATTAGCCCTACCCCATAAACGGCCATTTCAACCAACTTCTGAGAATAATCTTTAACTTCACCCCAATATTCTTCATGATTAGGATTAGTACCATTTTTAATTCCTTCAACAAAATAGTCTAGCTCTTTTAATTCCTTTCCACTTGCCAAACTAAAGAACACTGCCCATAAAGGTCTCGAAAAAGCTTCAAAGCCGGCTACTTTTTTGCCATAGTGAGCTTCTGTAACTCCAAAATTCAAATATGCTTTACCTTCAGAAAACTTATTCATCATGGGATGTAAAAACTCTTCTGTAAGTCTTAATAAATCAGCTTTATTTTCTATATTAACCATAAAAACCTCCATCTCTTTTTTAAATAACCTTCTAAGATGTATTTCACTCTTAAATTATAGAATTATGTCAGTTATTTACAATGCTACTTTTTTTAGATTTGCAGTGCTTTTTCAATATATTTAAACTAGAAAATCATTAGTAAATTTAAATATTTTATATTTTTGTAAAGAAAAAAAAGTCAACTTTATTCAGTTGACTTTCCGCTAGCTCACTTTAAGTATTCTTTTTACATTGTTTACATAGGATAGATTCTTTATTAAAATCAAACCGTCTTCTATCTCGCCTTCTGTGTATCCATTAACTAACAAACCTATCTCATTATCAAATATATCAATAAACTCAGAGGCCAAAAATCTAACATTCAATTCTTTAATAAGATTTTCCTTATTATCTGTATGAATTCTAATAAGACTTTGAACTTTTTCTTTTAAACTCGACTCTATATTAACCTTATCTTCTGAGAAGCTGTTTATAACAATACTATTTTTGTTTAAAGCTAGATCAATAATATCTCCATATACAGCTGAAGCTGTAGGAAGCATACCTGCTCCACTTCCTTTAAAAACTAATTCACCAACAGCATCTCCACTAACAATAACTGAATTAACTTCATTGTTTACTCTGTAAAAGTCAGATTCACTATCTATTAAAACTGGTTTTACAGAAGCAAAAACTTTATTTTCTTCTTTCTTACTATATGATAATAACTTTATCTTACAGTTTGCTCTCTTTGCATATGCAAAGTCCTTACTATCTATAGATGTTATACCTTCTACCTCTATATCCTTCCAAAAAACTCTCTTCTTAAAAGCTAAAGTCGATAGGATAGCAAGTTTTCTAGCAGCATCGTACCCTAATACATCTGAATCCGGATTTGCTTCAGCAAAGCCTAGAACTTGTGCTTCTCTAAGTGCTTCTTCGTATTCAACGCCTTCTTCATACATCTTAGAAAGTATAAAATTAGTAGTTCCATTTATTATACCTTTTACACTTCTTATATCATTTCCACTTAAGGATTCAGTAAGCGGTTTTATGATTGGTATTCCTCCTGCAACTGAAGCTTCAAACTTTAATGAAACTCTGTTACCTTTTGCTAACTCAAATAGCTCATCACCGTACTCTGCAATCAAATCCTTGTTAGCAGTGACCACATGCTTTCCAAGTTCTAAAGCTTTCTTTACATATCGGTAGGCAGGATTTATCCCCCCAATAACCTCAACTAGTATATCCCACTCCTTAGAAAAAACGTCCTCAATACTATCTGTTATCTTATCACCTAATTTTTTATTAAGATGCTTTTCTTTATGTTTTACTAATATTGTCTCAACCTGAACTTCAGCTTCTCCATCTTTATTTTTGTTTTTTTCTATTAGTTCTATAAGTCCTGTTCCAACCACACCGTAACCTAATACCGCTATCTTTTTCATATAAGCCTCCTCTTTCATTAAAATCCTACTATAAAACTTTTAAGCCAGTTATCATATAACCTTATTCCATCTTCTTTCCAGCTTTCAATTATGTCATCACTCGGATCATTCTTTACAAAATAATTTTTTGGTATATTTATAGGTAATCCCTTATTCAAATCTCTAAAATACTCATTTTTTAAAGTTTCCTTATGATACTCACAATGACCTAGTATATACAAAGAATTGTCATCAATTATTACATACTCTCCTGCCTCATCTGATTTTGCTATAACCTTTAAATCCTTACAAGCAGTTACATCTGCACTTACTAATTTTGTATGTCTAGAATGAGGAGCAAAAAGATCATTACTTATACCTTCTAAAATCCAGTGATTTTCCACTTTATTATGGTCAAATATTCCAAAAATCTTCTTATCACAAAGTTCTTTACGTATTCCATGATAATGATTTAATGCAGCTTGAGCTCCCCAACATATAAATATAGACTTTTTATTATTATCCTTAGCAAAGCTCAAAACTTCATTTAATTCATCTATATAAGATACATCTTCGAAATCCAATTTTTCTACCGGCGCCCCTGTTACAATTAAGCAATCCAATTCATCCTTAATATCATTAAAAGCTTCGTAATTTTCAATTAAGTATTCTTTTGGAACAGACTTGCATTCATGGGTCACAAGCCTTATAAACTTAACCTCCATATTTAAAGAAGTTCTAGATAGCAATTCTAAAAGCTGCCTTTCTGTTTCATACTTATTTGGCATTAAATTTAGAATTCCTATTTTAGGTAAGTTCTTTTCAACTCTATCTATTACAATATTTTTATTATATTTTATTAAATCTGCTCCCACTAATTTCCCTTTACAGTATATAGTCATACCTAGCTTACCTCCCCAAATTTAAAATCTATATAAAATCTCTATTATGGATTTTAAAAATAATAAAAGACCACCTAGTATGATTTTAAAAAATCACAGGTAGTCTTCTATCCTAAAATAATCCTCTTTATAGATGTACCATTTCGTAATAAAATATATTTTTAAATTCTCTCACCAAAAGCTGTGAAAATTTTAAAAACGGATTTTGATTCGAACTAGTATAAATCTATAAAACTATCTCTATAGAAAATAAAAGCTATTTTTCTATAGAGATAGAGAAATAGCTTAAAAAACATTGCAAATATACAATTTCAATGTGTTTAGCATATATCCATTATCTCTCAGGAATATAATCCTGCAGGATTTAGCACAATTCTAGCTAATGACTGCTAGCTGTTGCCAGGCTTCAAAGGGCCAGTCCCTCCACCGTTCTTGATAAAAGACCTAAATATTCAATTATGTTTGCTATAATTATACAAGAAAAGTCTATATGTTCAAATATCAAATTAGGATAATAGGAGCAACCACACCAGACCTTAACTGCGATTTTCTCCTATTATCTCTATTTTTTATCACTTTTCTCTTTTTTCTATTAATTACATTAATTACTATTCTTATCAGCTTGCTCAGTTTTTTCACTTTCACACTTTTTTTCTTGAGCTTTTCCTGTATCTTTACACTTGAAACACTCTTTATCGGTATATTCTTCTAATACCTTTTCCATGTTTTGTGTATCATAATCATTTTCTATAATAAATGGAACAGATATAACAGCTATGTTTCTTCTCTTAAGTAATGTACTTCTTAAGAACATTGCAGTTTGGTTATGAAGTGCATTTCCCCACCATTTTTCTGCATTAAACTGAGGGATAACGACTGTAACCATATCTTTTTTACTTTCCCTAAAGTCACCATTTTCTATGAAATCTACCAACGGATTAACGACTTCTCTATAATCAACTTCTCTTACTATAAGAGGAATTCCCATTTCATATTTATCCCACTTTTCTTTAAGCTTTGCTGTTTCCTCTTCATCCGTTGATGCATGGAAAGCAGTTATATCATCAGATAAACATTTTGCATAGTTTATTGTTTTTACAACAGCCTCATTTAAAGCTCCCACAGGAACTATAAATCTTTTAGCAGCATTACTATTAAATACTGGGAAGTAGTTATTGTCTAAGCTTAATTGTCTAGCAACCTTTGCATAATGTCTTCTTATTCTCTTCATAAGAAGCATTAATGCTGGTATAAGTATTATAACTACCCATGCTCCATGCTTAAACTTAACTATTGATATAACTATCAAAGTTATAAATGTAATTGTAGCTCCTAACCCATTTATAAACGCTTTGTGCTTCCAACCTGGTGCTTTTGTTCTAATCCATCTCATTACCATACCACTTTGGGATAAAGTAAAGGATATAAATACACCAATTGCATATAGTGGTAACATTAAGTGATTTTCACCTTTAAACACGATAACTAATATAGCTGCAGCAACTGCAAGTAATATTATACCATTGGAGAAACTTAATCTATCTCCTCTTTTAGCAAACTGTCTTGGCGCAAATCCATCTTTTGCTATAAAAGAAAGCAATAACGGAAAATCTGAGAAAGCTGTATTTGCAGCCATAATTAGTATTAAAGTAGTAGCAAATTGCATTACGAAGAACAATAAGCTATTTTGTCCAAAAACTTGTCCAGCAATCTGGGATATAACTGTCCTATCTCCTCCTGCTGTTGTATGATAGATTGTTGAAAGGTATGATACTCCACCAAATATAATTACAACTATTAAGAACAATAAACTTAGTACGTTTTTCGCATTCTTAGTTGCAGGAGATTTAAAGTTAGCAACTCCATCACTAACAGCTTCTATACCTGTAAGAGCTGTACACCCTGCAGCAAAAGCTCTTAAGAACAAGAATAAGGTCATATCCCCAATTGTATTTTCCATTTGAACAATTTGAGCTGTCTCAACTGGAACATATCCATATATAAGGTATTTACCGATTCCTACTGCTATCATTAATAATGTAATGAATAAGAAGAAATATGTAGGTACACTAAATAACTTAGCTGATTCCCTAACACCTCTTAAATTACCTATGGTCATTATAGTTATTATAAGTAAGGTTAATGGAACTCTAAACTCTAAAAGTGCCGGAAATGCTGAAGTTATAGCAGCAACACCAGCAGTGGAACTTACAGCTACAGTTAATATATAATCTGTAGTTAGTGATGCACCTGCTAGTAAGCTTGGTGTTACACCCAAGTTTTCTCTCGAAACTATATATGAACCCCCACCTTTAGGGTAACTATCGATAGTTTGTCTATAAGAAAAAATCAAAATACACAATAATGCAATGATTGCAGCTGTAACATATATTAAGTACTTGTATGATAGTATTCCCATTACTGGAATAAGCACTATAAGTATTTCTTCACAAGCATATGCTACTGATGAAATCGCATCAGATGACAGTATTGGAAGACCTCTAAAAATGCTAAACTTTTCATGTTTAATTTGTGATGATTTTAAGGGCTCACCAATAACCTTTCTTTTTATCTTTTCCATAAGAATCCTCTCCCGAAAATATTTCTAAATAATTAATGGAACAATTTCGTATTATATCAGTGTGTGATATAAGCTTCAAATTCTTAAAATTGATTTAAATTCATAATATATTAACATATTGTGAGATGTGATGATTCTATTCATGTTAATTACCTATTTATAGTCGAAAAACGTCTAATACAGCCAAATTTAGCATGTCTTGTTTTTTGTATTTTCATAATTTAAAAGCAAATATTCCAATTTTAATTGCCATATACTATATGTTAAAGTTACCATTTAAAAACATGAAAACATTTAACCTATTGCTATCAGTCACTTGTTTTTTTTTATAAATTTGCTATATAATTTAATAATCAAATAATATTGTTGATTTTTTTACTAATAATATTTATATAATTTTTATTTTCATATTATATAGATAATCCAGTTATATCTAAGTAAAATCAAGTAATACTTGCATTAACTATTAATGGTAATAACATTATAAAATAAAGATTTTATTGGCAATCGGTTTATCTATATATACTTTAAATAAGCATTATTATTCTATTTCAAATATTAAAGATTTTTTATCTTAAATTATATAGAATACAGCTTTTTTAACTCATTTCATGAAAAAGAGGTGATACGTATGATCATTTATTTAATAAGACATGGACAGACGGAATGGAATCAAAACTTTAGATATCAAGGAAGCCAGGATGAAGAATTAAATTCAAAAGGATTAGAACAAGCTAATAATATTGCTGAAATTTTAAAAAGTTGTACTATTGGAAAAATATATTCAAGCCCTTTGAAAAGAGCTTTAAAGACATCAGAACCTCTTGCTAAAAAGCTTAATATTAATGTAGATATTATAAACGAATTTAAAGAGATTAATCTTGGTAAGTGGGAAGGAAAGACCTGGGACGAAATAAAAATTGAATATAAAGAGTTTTTAGAAACTTGGTCAAAAGATATTGCTGGTATTGCTCCCCCTGAGGGTGAATCTTATCTAGAGCTTAAAGAAAGAGTTTTTAATGCACTCTATTCTCTTTTACCAAACAATAATAGCAATATAGTTATGGTATCTCACGGCGCTGTTATTAAAGTGATTCTATGCACTATTTTACAAATGCCTCTTCAAAATAGAGCTGCACTAGATATTCCAAACGGAAGTATAAGCGTGATAGAATACGTTGAAGATAAAAATTCCTTTAGAGTATTAGCCGTAAATTCAAACTATAACTTTACTGAAAATTATGGATGTACCACTTCGTAATGAAATTTATTATTTTAAAATTCTCTCACCAGAAGCCGTGAGAGTTTTAAAAATATCTTTAGGTTCGAAGTGGTACATCTATAGAAACTACAGCAAGAAAAAAACAGCCTAATGATTATGCTAAATCATTAGGCTGTTTTTATAAATTTAATAATATCTTATTAATTTCTTCACTTACATTCTTTCTTTCTTCATACACCCATTCTTCATCAAACTCAAGCTTAAAACTTCTTGAGAACGAATAATATAAATTGATTTTTTGATAATAATTTTCCAACTCCTTCAAATCATAAAACTTAAGACCTGGCTTTGTCAGCGTGTTACTTTTAGCAACAAAATGTTCATCCACATAATTTAAAAAAGCTTTCATTATATCTTCATTTGATATATCTATAGGAATCCTCATAAGCTTCCACTGCTTTTCTTCTGGTATCTTATAGCTTTTTACTGCATCAAGTATAACTAAATATTCACTAACATCCATTTTTCTATAATAGTGCAGCTTTTCTTTTTTAGTACTCCACAATGCTAATTTTTCTCTTAAAGATAAGCTTTTTATCTTTAATATTTCTTCACTTGGTCCTAAAACTGCTTCTTCTATTACTTGATCTTCTACTAAAAGATTTTCCTCAATAAAGTTCTGGTTATTTCCACTGCAAGCAACAAAGCCTTCATCATAAATTCCTTTTCTTCCTGCTCTACCACCTATTTGCTTTACTTCCTGACTTTTAAGGAACCTAATTTCATTTCCATCAAATTTCTTTATGTCCATGAATACAATTCTTTTTATCGGAAGGTTAACTCCCATTCCTATAGCATCAGTAGATATCAATATCTTGCTACTACCGCTTATAAAGCTTTCATATTGCTTTCTTCTTACTTCTGGAGGAAGATCTCCATATATCAAGCTTGCTCTCATGCCTAAAGAAGAATAATGCATTCCAAGTTCTAGCACTCTTTTCTTTGAAAATACAACTAGAGCATCACCTGGATTGATATCTTTTAATGTAAAAGCTTTCTCATCTACTATTAAAGGAATCTGTCTTTTATATTCGATTATTTCATATTCATCTTCGCAATCTTCTAGTATTTCAAGTAAAAGCTCTTTTGAATTTTTTGCACCGCAGACATGTATCTCCTTACACCTAAGTCCAAGTAATGCTCGAGTCCAAGCAGCACCTCTCTGATCATCATCTATCATCTGAATCTCATCTATTATAGCAATCTCATACTGTTCATTTATGTCAAGTTTCTCTATTGTACAAGAAATATGCTTGGCATCTTCATGTATTATTTCTTCTTCACCAGTCATAAGGTTGCACTTTACGCCTTCGTTATTAAGTCTTTCATAATTTTCTAGTGCCAATATTCTTAAAGGAGACAAATATATCCCTTTTTCACATTGCTTTAATCTTTGCATTGAGTTGTAGGTTTTTCCAGTATTAGTTTCTCCAAGATGTAAAAATATTTTTCTTTTTATAGCTCTAGCTCTTCTATATTCATCCTTAGGATTCCTAGGAAATACTTCATCAAACTCTTCTGATATTATCTTAGGTATATGCTCTGCAATAAGAACACTTATAATCCCTGAGCTAACATAACTCTCAAAATTGTTTCTTACAATTGAATAAAAATCAAAAGATGAATTATTCTTTTTATTATAGTCCTCAAGAAGTCTCCCCGAAATATAATTTAAAACATCAATATATCCTTCATATACCTTATCATAATCTCTAAGTTCCTCTTTTCTAAACTGGCTTAACTCCTTAAGCTTTTTTCTAACGGAAGCCTCATGTTCCCACAATGCATTAGTTTTAGTATGTCTTACTATTTCATCAATTTGTTGAATTTGATTCTTTATCTTTCTAAAATTCCTCTCATCTGCTCTCTTCATCTAATTTACCCCTAACTTACGGCGAAACCCGCATATTTCCTATAAATTCTTATGTTTTTAAATTGTTATATTTTTACCTTGTTATCTTGTTATCTTGTTATCTTCTTATCTTCTTATCTTCTTATCTTCTTATCTTGTTATCTTTTTACATTTTTACATTTTTATATTGTTATATTTTCACAAGTATTTAATTGATCATTTGCCAATCTATTTTAATACTATTTTATCAAGTTTTCCCATTAGAAAGCAACTTGATGTATTAATCGCCGAATATACTTTTTACCTTCTTATTATAGTATTTGATTCATATCTTAAAATATGTCCTACACATAATAGAATTGTTAAACATAACCAATAATTTCACTGTAGTTCTAATTTTCCACAAACATAAACTTTCAATACAACTAAACGCATTAATTATATAGAAACTTAAAGCACTGTGTTGAAATTAAGTGGTTAGTCATCCGATGCTTTAATGAGCCTTCGCAAAGAATTAATATGATTTTGCCATATTCCGTGGCTAAAACTGTAAACTCACTACGTTCGAACAGTACAGTTTTACTCTTTATTAATCCATACTTTTTATAAGTCTTTCATATTTTAGATATTATGAAACTAAAAAGGTTTTTTATCTAAAGAGTAAAAAGCGAGAATATATCGCCTGCCAGAATTTCTTCACATACGTTCAGAAAAGGCAGATGCGTAAAAAAATCACTAATAAAGAACAATTAGCGATTTTTTAGAGCCACTTCATCTGAGAAAATCATTTAATTCTAATAGCTCGCTCATATAGCACCTCCTTCATAACCACTTAATTTTAACAATACTCTTAGATATAAGTTTAATTATATCGTTATCTATATAAGAATAGACTGAGAAAAGATTCTCAGCCTAAACTTTAATTATTCTTCTATTCTTCACAAAGATATCTTCCCATTAGTATTCCCATGACAGAGGCCATCATAAGCCCTCTTGTCCATCCACTAGAATCTCCTAAACAGTGAAGATTTTTTATATTTGTTTCAAACTTTTCATCTAAAGTAATCTTGTTGCTGTAAAACTTTATCTCTGGTCCATATAATAAAGTTTCACTACTTGCAAAACCAGGCACTACAACATTCATTGCTTGGATAAAATTAAGTATATTAGTCATAGTTCTATATGGTATAGCTGAGGTTAAATCCCCTGCTACAGCATCTGGCAATGTATATCTTACATTTGATCTATCAAGTTCATGATCCCAAGTTCTCTTTCCATCTAATATATCACCATATCTTTGGACTAAAATCTTTCCGTTGCCAAGCATGTTTACAAGTTGAGCAACCTTTTTACCATACTCTATTGGCTGATTAAAAGGCTTTGAAAAGTTATGAGAACTTAGTATAGCTAAGTTTGTATTGTTCGATTTTTTCTCTTTAAATGAGTGACCATTAACTATAGCTATATTGTCATCATAATTCTCTTGAGCAACAAAACCACCTGGATTTTGGCAGAAGGTTCTAACTTTATTTTTAAAAGGTGCTGGATATCCTATAAGTTTTGATTCATAAAGCACTTCATTAACTTTTTCCATTACTTCATTTCTTAGTTCTACACGAACTCCTATATCTACAGTTCCAGCATAATGGTTTATATCGTGTTTAACGCACATATCGTTAAGCCAATCAGCACCCTTTCTCCCTGTCCCAACAATAATCTTTTCCCCCAAAATTTCTTCATCCTTTGATCTCGTTAGTGCATCAGTTAGTTTAATACCTTTAGCTTCCCCGTCTTCTATTATTAAATCTGTCACTAAAGTATCAAATCTTATTTCTATTCCTGCATCTATTAAATAGTTTTCTATTCTATAATAAAGTTCATGAGCTTTTTCAGTTCCAAGGTGTCTAATCGGGCAATCAACTAGCTTTAACCCTGCTTCTATAGCTTTTCTTCTTATTTCCTTTACTTCTTCCTCATGACCAAGTCCTTCAATTTTGGGATCTGCTCCAAATTCCAAATATATATTATCAGTATAATCTATAAATTCTTGTGCAACATCTGCTCCTATAAGGTCCGGTAGATCTCCACCTACTTCGTAGCTTAGAGATAACTTTCCATCTGAAAATGCACCAGCGCCGGAAAACCCAGTAGTTATATGACAATAAGGCTTACAATTTACACAGTATTTTGTTTTTTCTTTTGGGCAATGTCTCTTATCTACACTTTTCCCTTTTTCAACAATTAAGATTTTCTTATCTCTGTTTTGTCTTACTAGTTCTAATGCTGTAAATACTCCTGATGGGCCTGCACCTACAATAATGATATCATATTCCATAATAACCATCCTCCTCAAAATAACTGATGACTGTATTTTGGGATGTACCACTTCGATCCGAAAACTATTTTTAAAACTCTCACGGATTCTGGTGAGAGAATTTAAAAATAATAATTTTTACTACGAAGTGGTACATCTACAACACTTATAGCCAAGAGCTTTTTACGGTAGCTCGGTAGAAACATCTAGCCCATATTACTAGACTTATATAAGTGAACATTATTTATTTTATTAACAATAATATTCTTTCCAATACGAAAGTTTACAGCATTTTTAAACAAAATACAACAAGTTTATTTAGAAATAATTGTTAACTTTTTATTACTTTATCATTCACTTAACTATTCTTCTTCAAGTACTAATCCGTCTGTTTTTCCTTTATTTAAAAGTTTATTTACCTTCCTGTATTTCTTACTTTTAAAAACTATATCAAAGTCGTAATCTTCGGGATAAAGCTCACCTTTACTAATATATTTAGAAAGTCTCTTTTTGTTAATCTTTATTTTCTTTTTCATTACCATCACACCGTATTCGCCTTTTGAATTTTCTTCTTCGCATATTATGCCTGTTCTATTCATAAAGCTAATAAATACTGAATCACCAATTTCAAACATAGGCTTCTGACTTTGTTTTTGAATCTCTATCTTTTTGTTTATCTTGTTAGAAGCTTTTATATTTGAAACCTGCTTATAATGTTTTTCCTTCTCCTCTTCTACCTTATCTTTTTCTAAAATCTTTTGGTCAAACATTATATCAGCGTAAGCCTTATTTTCCTTATAGGTTACCTCATGGGCTCTTTCTATTATTTTGTTATCCATGCCTAGTCTAAGAGCTATTAAAAACGCATTACTTTCACCAGGTTTTCCTATATTAAGTTTGTACTTTGGCTTAAGAGTATTTATGTCAAATTCCATGGAACCATTTATAAAACCTTTATGCTCTTTAGCAAAATCTTTTATTTCATTATAGTGTGTAGTAGCACATATAATTGAGCCCTTTTCATAAAGTCTTTCGAGCACAGCCACAGCTATTCCCATACCTTCTCCTGGATCTGTTCCTGATCCAACTTCATCTAATATTACCAAGGTATATTTATCTGCCATCTCTAGAATATTTATAATATTTTTAATATGAGAAGAGAAAGTACTTAAACTTTGTTCAATGCTCTGTCCATCACCTATATCTGCTAGTATATCTCCTAACATGGCAAATTCACTATTTTTACCTGCTGAAACATGAAGTCCTGATTGAGCCATCATACTTAAAAGTCCAACTGTCTTTAAGGCTACTGTTTTCCCACCTGTATTAGGTCCTGTAATTACAAGTCCTTTATATTCTTCACCGATAGAAAAATCTAAAGGAATAGCATTATTTCCAAGTAAAGGGTGCCTTCCTGCGTTTATCTTTATTATATTCTGAGAATTGAACGTAACCTCATTTCCATCGATAGACTTACTATACCTTCCTTTTGCAAATAAGAAATCATAATAGCTCATGCCCTCAATATTTATATTTAGTTCTCGCTCATAGGACGCTACCATAGCAGTAAGTTCTGACAGTATTCTATAAACTTCTTTTTCTTCTTCAAACTTCTCTCCCTCAAGTTCATCTTGGTACTTTCTAACTTCAGCTGGTTCAATAAATACAGTAGATCCACTTTGGGATTTATCATGAACACTACCATCAAAATTTCTTTTATGCTCACTTTTAATAGGTATAACATATCTTCCATTCCTTTGACTTACTAGGGAGTCTTGAATATAACTTTTATATTTGTCGTTTCTTAAAATATTATCTAATTTAGATTTGATTCGCTCTTCTAAAATAAATATCTTTTTTCTGATCTTCTGAAGCTTATTACTTGCCCTATCATCTACCATACCTCTAGAAATTGATTTTTCAATTTCCTGTTCTACTTGCTCCATTTCATATAAAGATAAACCATACGAACTTACTGATGGTGCAACTTGTTCTTTTGTTTTCATAAAATTCTTAAGCCTTCTTACATCTTTTAATAGATTACCTATTGACTCAAGTTCTTCTGCAGAAAGTATCATACCCTTTTTCAATTTTTCTTGGATAATAGTTATTCCTTTTAAACTATGAATAGGAATACTTGAACTAATATTTACTATTGCTCTTGCCTCTGTCGTTTCTCTCATATGTCTCTTAGCAATACTTATATCCATATATGGTTCTAGCTTATCTATCTTTTCCTTAGCTAAATCTGATAATGCGAATTCCTTTAATACGTCTTTTATTTTATTAAATTCCAATATTTCAACTGCTTTATTATTCAACTTTTATTCCTCCAGTATTTTTATAGTTTTGATTTTCTATCTGGCTATATTTAATAATATAGTTGAAATTAATTGGTTATACAGAAGACGCTCTATGAGCGAGCTATTAGAATTAAATGATTTTTTCAGATGAAATGGCTCTAAAAAATCGCTAATCGTTCTTCATTAGTGATTTTTTTACGCATCTGCCTTTTCTGAACGTATGTGAAGAAATTCTGGCAGGCGATATATTTTCACTTTTTACTTTTTAATCAAATAACCTTTTTATTTTTTTAAATTTAAGAGATAAAATATTCATAAAAAATATGGATTGTTAAAAAGTAAAACTGTACTGTTCGAACGTAGTGAGTTTACAGTTTTAGCCATGGAATATGACAAAATCATATTAATTCTTTGCGTAAGCTCATTTAAGCGTCGGATGATTAACCAATTAATTTCAATACTATGCTTTAACAGCGCCTTCTCTTTTACCCTTAATTGCTTTACCTACAATGCTCATATTTCATTCCTCCTAGGATTTTGTTTAATATTTAACTTAAAGTTTTTTATAATCTTTATGAAACAAAAAACGTTAATCTAACTTTCGTTTGCAGTTTTTAGACAATACTAAAACAAATTTATATAGCAAAAAAGCTGCAAGTGAAAACCTTCTTCACTTACAGCTCTACATTTCATTATATAAAAAGTATAACCTCTTACTAACTCCCTCCAAGCTTCCCTTAAATACTAAAAAAAGGCACTGAAGCGCTCTTCTTCAATGAGCTTTTTTCCTAATATGCCTTTCCGAACGCATATTAGGAAACTTACAGAGAATAAGTCTTATTTTTTACTGTATAGCTAGCTCGCAAATCTAACAATTTTTCACAGTAAAAAAAGCTGTGCACAAGCACAGCCACATATACTTTATAAAAGAATGCTGCTTATGATGTTTCACTAAGTCATGTCTAAAACCGCAACACAAATAAACCTAAAATCAGGCGTATTTTGCAAAATTTAGACCATATTCAATTTACTTAGTTTGAAACCTCAGCATTCATAAACATTCTCCTTGTTACTTTAAGATAACTTAATTATAGCATTTCCAAAATACAAATTTCAATACTTTTTAACCTTATTTTTATAAGCTTGCTTCTGGGTCAGCAATCATATTTATTGTTACTTGTCCTAAATTGCTATTATGATTTATAGTTTTTATTGTTGGCATCACAAACACCCCCATTAATACAGCTACTAAAACTATCTTTGTAAATCTCTTTTTCATTATTAACCACCTCATAAATATATTTATTAAAATTATGTTTAATATCATTATTGAAATTTAAACACAACCCAATATTCTTATTCACCTATCAACATAGGTTTTAATTTATGTAGCAATCTAAGACTTTCTTCAACCTTCCCTTCTGCTGTGCTAATTTCTATAAGCTTATATAAAGCATAGCTTCTGCCTTTATCAATACAATTTTTATCTAAAGTTTCTAAAAGCGTCTGTGCCGATTCTTTTACCTTTTCTAAATCACCAATAAGTTCATATACTTTTATCAAATCTTTATATATCTCAAATAAAACCGTAAATTGCTTATATTCTTCTGCAAAACTTATAGCTAACTCAAATATCATTATTCCTTCATTGTATAGTCCTTGCTTTAAAAATATTTTTCCTTTTGTATCTAGAATTATTGAAGTAAACTCTCTATTTCTTAACTTTTGTGCTTTATTTATGTATTTTAAACTTTCTTCAAATTGTTCATTTTTATAATGATATTCAGCAATATTATTGTAAAGCATTGACAGTGTATCTATATCATCTTCCTTTAGCGCATTAATTATTTTTACATATTCCTGAAGCACTTCTTCTTTTTTACCAAGCCTTAAATAAGTATTAGCTTTTAATATTCTCGCCTTTAGCAGATCTTCATTTTTTTCACTTATATCCTTTTCTAGGATATTTTTTTCGATGACTTCTAAACACTTATCATATTCCTTGATTTTTGAATACCCTAAAGCTAAATTGTAACTAGCTTTTATAAAATACAAATCATTATCTTGTTCTTTTGCATACCACAAGGCTTGACTAAAATAAAAAACCGCTTCTTCATCTTCATTTCTTCTAATTTTGCAAACTCCCATAGCATTATAGATATAAGTCTGCAATAAATTTTCATTAACTTCCTTACATTTTCCCAGTGAGTTGCTAAAGTTAGTAAAAGCTTTCATATAATCTGATTCAACAAAATATATCTCACCATTAATCTTATATGCATTAATTAGCATATCACTTAATTGATATGTTTTTGCCACTTCTATAATATCCTCAAGTTCTTCATGACTGATTTCTTTTTTTGAAAGCTCTTTTTCGCAGTAGAACTTTGCATCTTCTTCTGGAAGCCTATAAAAATATTGATCATCTAGATTTATATTGATAGACATCTCTTTAGCTATAGAGTTAAATTTCCTTGCCAATATCTCAGAACTCTTTCTGCTTATTCTTCTTTTGCCGCTTTCCATCATGCTTATAAAGGCTCTAGTCATATTAACGTCTTCTAGAAGTGATTGATTAATTCCAAGCTGCTTTCTCATGAGCCTTATCTTTTCGTTAGGATTGTAAAAATCCACCTACACCACCACCATTTTATGTAAAATTAACATCTTTATACAAACATATATTTAATTATATTCCTATTTTTTAAAAAAATCACTATATTTTTCTTTATTAGTTAACTTTTCTATTGCTTTATTGTCAAAAATCTTACTTTTATTCATCTTAATGTACACTTTTTTCACATTAAGATTTCATTCTTAATCAATTTTGTTTTATTCCACTCTAATAAATAAAAAAAGTCATATTAAACTTTTTTAGTTTAATATGACTTAAATCTAGTATGTATCTATATAGTATTATTGAAATTAATTAGTTATTTTTCTTCACCCTTTATTAGCCTCTGTATATTTGCTTTATGTCTAAATATTAGAAGACCTGCTGCAAACACAGTACAAAACACTATAGGATTCGGGTATCTAAACAGTATAGCAGCTATAATTAATGCCATAGCAAGAATCATAGATCTTATTGAAACTATTGACGTAGCTAACTTTAAGATAAAGAAAACCACTGCCGCAGCAATTAATGCTTTAGGCGCTAAAAACAAAAACACTCCCGCTGTCGTATTAACACCTTTTCCACCTTTAAATTTTAGAAATATAGGATAATTGTGCCCAACTATAGAACTAATACCTATAACTGCGAGTAATATATTTTTATCAAAACTAATATCTATAATTCCTTTATTTATTAAATAGCTCGATATAGCTACTGGAAGTAACCCCTTTAATATATCTACAACCTGAGTTGCTAACGATATATACGTTCCACCTATTCTTCTTACATTCGTAGAACCTATATTTCCGCTTCCAACTGTTCTTATATCTATTCCTTTAATTTTTTTAACCAATATGTATCCTGTAGGTATAGATCCTGCCAAATATGCGATTAAACTTAAAACCAAAGCTATTAAAATGTCCATCAATTCAATTCATTTCCTTTCATTTGTTGTTACATGTAAATATTTGTAATTTCATATATCCAACTGACTTTCTCAAGGAGCTGTTATATATTTCAGATAATTATACCCTTTATATCTTGATAAATTGACCATTAAATTTATCTACCTTTACTATAATAAATGAAAAATGCTATTAAGAAAACATTTTTCAATATTTTTTTATAAATTTTCATGATTATTCTATATACCTACACTCCATCTGAATAATTTATAAAATAATAATTAAGGTAACTAAAGCAATTTTATTCAATGATAAAGTAAAAATAGAGCGAACTAATCTTATTCGCTCTATTTTTATATTACTTAAAAAAATCATATATAGATATACCTAATTGTTTATATCTTCTTTTATTATAACCTGTTTTCCTCAAACATCTTTTTCATAGAAATCAATATTCATACTCTCCCACGTTCTCACAGATAGATATCTTCAAATTCTTATCATCTTGAAGTTTCTTGTAAGAACATAGAAATTCATTTAACTCTACATCTTTGAGATCAATCTTTTTATTACTTTTTAATATGACAATATCCCCTTCCAAGATTAGGTCTAACTCGTTTGACTTATTACTTATACTGTAAGTAAGTACACTCTTAGGAACTGTCTTCCCTTTATATTTTTCAGTAAAACTAATAGTTTTTCTCATGGCTTCATAATTTTGACCAGCACCTAAGTTCCCAACAGAATTAGGATTAATACCTAGAATTTTAGCTTGATTCTCCAAAAAGCTAGAATCAAATCCATATCTCTCCATAAGCTTTTTCTGCATATTAAAAAACTTTTCTTGTGAGATATCATTTTCTTCCATATACTTCATTATTTTTGTAGTAAAATCAGCCATAGACAAGGTTCCCTGGGCTACTGAGTAATACAAACCATAGATATAGTCCTCAAACTTATCTACATCCTTATCCTTAGCTTTATTTTTCAGTTCATTAAAATCTACTATTTTATCATCCATTTAAAATCGACTCCTTCCTAGTATTGCAAAATATTTATATAAATTTATTGAATTTTCCAAAACATCTCTTAATCTAATTATAACAAATCAATCTTAAGATACCATTAAATATTTATTATATTTAGATTATATTTCAATACAGTACTTTAACAGCGCTACCTTCATAGGTATGCTTTAAAATATAATACACTAGATTAGTATAACCAAAATAACTAATCTAGTGTATTTAAACTCGTTTATTGTATATTATTTTTTAAACTTAAACTTTGAAACCTTTTCCTTAAGAACATTAGCTTGAAGAGATAATTCCTCGCTTGCAGATGCACTTTCCTCTATACTAGTAGAGTTTATTTGAGTAGTTTCTGCAACTTCTTCTATAGCTTGATTTACCTGAGTACTAGCCGTTGCCTGCTCACTAGATGCTTCAGATATCTGCTCCATTATTTCGGCAACAGAACCTATCTTATCAACTATTCCATCTAAAACTTTTGCAGTTTCATTTGCAGTTATTTTGCCTGACTCAGCTTTTGATATTGAAGATTCTATGAGTTCTGTAGTTTCCTTAGCAGCTTTAGAACTTCTTGCCGCCAAGTTTCTTACTTCATCAGCAACTACCGCAAACCCTTTACCTTGTTGCCCTGCTCTAGCTGCTTCAACTGCTGCATTAAGAGCTAATATATTTGTTTGGAATGCTATCTCGTCTATAACTTTTATAATCTTAGATATATCTACAGCTGACCTATTTATATCTTCCATAGATAACAGCATTTCCTTCATATGTTCATTACCCTTTATTGCATTCACACTTGCTTCAGTAGCTATGCTATTAGCTTTATTAACATTTGCAGAATTCTCTGTAGTTTGAGACGCAATCTCAGTTATAGATGCAGTAATTTCTTCTATAACACTAGCTTGTTCAGTAGCTGCAGATGCCATCGATTGAGCTGAGTTAGATATCATATTTGCTCCACTTGCAACCTGCTCAGATACGTCACTAATTTCTTTTAAAGTTGAATTCAAAGAGTCTACAATAAGATTAATTGAATCTTTTATTTTTCTAAAATCTCCCAGATAGTCTTTTGATATACTAATAGTTAGGTTACCAGAGGACATTTCTGTTAAAGTATAGCTTATATCATCAATATATCCCCTTAAATTGCTGATAGTTGCATTTAAGTTATTCTTAATAATAGCGTGATCTCCTTTATATTCACCTTTAACTGCTACATTAAGATCTCCATTAGAAATAGCCTTTAATACCTCTGATGCTTCACTAATAGGTTTCAAAATTTCATCCAACAATTCATTTACTCCAGTAATTAATACACTCCAACCACCACTAAACTTATTTGCATCTCCTCTTCTATTAAGTTGTCCATCTTTTGCAGCTGCTGTTAACAAGCTAGTTTCTGCAAGTATATTTTTAATATTGGAATTTAGTTTTATCAAGCTATTACCTAGTACATCCTTTTCAGACTTAGCTTCTATACTATCATAATACTCACCCTTGGCTATTCTCTCTGTTATTATAGCTTGGCTTCTTATATTTTCGATCATATTATCGAAAGCTATAAATAACTCGGCAATTTCGTCTTTCCCCTCAATAGCAACTTTCTCTACTTCTATATCTCCTTTTGCTAGTTTTCTAGCATTATCAGTAAGCTTATTAACTGGTTTACTTATACTTCTTGATATTAACCATCCTATTATTAAAGCAAATATACTGACTATAAAAGTTAATACAATAATTATTGTCTTCGCTCCTCTTGCCGTTTCACTATTACTATCTGATTTGTTTGAAGCTTGACTTAAATTGTAATCAACCATTTTATTGAATTGGTCATCTACAGCCGTTGCAATGACTTTACCATTGACAAATAATTCTTGCCTACCTTCTTGCACCTTTCCATTATTAACCATGGATATAACATTGTTCCATAATTCATATGTACCTTGAATGTTCTTTCTTAAATTTTCTAATTGAATACTTTCATCATTACTCAAATTAGTTTTTTGAAAATCAGTTAAATCTTTTTCTAAAGTTACCTTTAGTTCTGCAATTTTCGCAAGATTCTTTTCTTTTCCTGCTTGATCATTTTCAAAAAATTCTCTTATATTAACTCTCATTCTTTGATATGATACCGCTGCGTTTCCAAGACTTGAAATTGCCTTTGTATTTTTTTCATAAAGTTCTGTATCAAGTTTATCCATTTTCGAAAAATTTACGTATGTTATTATTCCCATAATAGCTGTAAGCACTGCTATTATTACAAATCCCGATATTATCTTTCCACCTATCTTCATATTCTTAAAAAGCTTCATAATTTATCATCCCTTCATTCTTCTTTAGTATATTTCTATTCCATTTATCAATTCCTTACAGTCAAGTATGATCTTTATATCTTCTCCAAGCCTCCCTATTCCACTTATATATCGACTTTCATTGTCATGAGCGGGAATTGGAGATATCATGCTACTGTCAATCTTCATAACTTCTGAAACACCATCCACTATTAATCCAGTTGATACTTTCTCCACTTCTACTACAATAACGCATGTTCTTTCATGGTATTCAACAAAATCCTTCTTAAACTTAGTCCTAACATCCATAACTGGTATTATCTTTCCTCTTAAATTTATTATTCCTTTTATGTATTCTGGAGTCTTCGGTATCTCAGTTATGGGTTGTATTCCTATTATCTCTAAAACATATCTCACTTCGATTGCATAAAATTCTTTTTCTATATAGAAAGTAATATATTTTCCACTAAGAGTGTCATTATCGTCTAACTTTTCTTCTAGATATTCACTCATGTTTTCTCCTCCATAACTATATTGTTGTCATGTCAATTATTAAAGATATTGTGCCATCTCCCATAATCGTACATCCTGTTATATATTTTAAGTTTTTAAACATTTCAGGTAATGGCTTTATTACTATCTGCTGCTCTCCTAAAAGTTCATCCACAAAAACACATTTAATCTTTGATTCATATTCAGTCATTATAACTATGCCTTCTTTATTACTATCTCGCACCCCACTTATAGAAAAATAATTTGATAATCTTATAAGTTCATAAGTTTTCCCTCTTATGTATATCATCTCATTACCATTGTGATCAGTGATTATTTCATTTGTACTTCCACTAAAGCATTCTTTTATGAAGTTAGTTGGGATTACAAATTGGCTTTGTCCAACTTTCACGAACATTCCTTGTATTATAGCCAATGTCAAAGGTATCTTTATATATATGGTTGTCCCTATATTAGGGATACTTTCTACACTAACCTTTCCTCTTATTTTCTCAATATTCTTGGTAACTACATCCATACCTACTCCTCTACCAGAAAACTCCGTAACGCTTTCATTAGTAGAAAACCCTGGCAGAAATATAAACGAAAAGATTTCCTCATCACTTAACTCCTCTATACTTTTATTAGTCATACCTTTGTCTACCGCTTTAGTATAGATTTTGTTTTTATCTAATCCTTTTCCATCATCTTTTATTATTACCCAAACGTATCCCTCCATATTTTTAGCTTCTAAAATTATTTTTCCCTTCGGAGACTTTCCAGTACTTACTCTTTGCCCACTCTCTTCTATTCCATGATCCATAGAATTTCTTATGATATGCATTAGAGGATCTGATATATGTTCTATTACACTTTTATCAACTTCAGTTTCTTCACCAACTATCACCAACTCGGCATCTTTGTTTAACTTTTTCCCCATGTCTCGCACTAAACGATGCATTTTTTGAAAAGTAGAGGTTAAAGGAACCATCCTTATAGCCATTACTGTATTTTGCATATTATCTATTAGCTTTCTTAAATTTCTCACTGCTTTGTTGAAGGTTTCATCTTCCTCAGCTTCAATCTGAGAAATGATCTTATTCTTAGTTACAGCAGCCTCCGCTATAGCTATCTCTCCCACTAAGTCAAAAAGATAGTCCAACTTATCCACATCTACGTTTAGAGTGTCAGTCTTTAGTTTATGCTTTTTCACATCTTCTTTTGCGTTGTCGCTCTTTATATTAGTATCACTGGATATTGCAGATATATCTTCATTACTAACTTTGTTTTTTTCAGAGCCTTGGTTCTTTTCCTCCATAATATTCGGCTCTTTTTCAGTTACAACTTCAGTCTCAATATTGTCCTTTAGGACTTTTATCTCTTTTATAAATGCTATCTCATTTATAACTTTAAGTATTTCAACTTCACTGATTTTAGTATCTAATTTTATGGTAAATCCATTTTTTATTATTTCTTCTATTGAATTCTCATTTTCTTCTATGTCTTTCGGTATAAGTTCAGTTATATTACATATTTCTTTCAATCTATGTATAATAGTAAAAGCTCGTATATTCTCCATTCCACATCCTTCTGAGAATAAGATATTAAATTTAAAGGAGCTTTCTTTTCTACCAGAACAACAATTTCCAGAATTTTCAGACATATTATTGCGTAAAAGTGACACAAAAGTTTTTATTTCATTAACATTGTCTTCTGATGATTCTTCTGGAATCTTTCCTTCTTGTATTATTTCTAACTGCCTCGACACAAAATCTATAAAACTCAATATAAAATCAGATATCTTAGAAGAATCTAACTCCATTAACTTTAATGCTCTGACCTTATCAAACAGGTCTTCTAAAGAATGTGCATACTTGGAAATTGTATTAAAATTCATTATTGCTGAATTACCTTTTATGGTATGCATTATTCTAAATATCTCATTTATATTTTCATACAGGACTGAACATTCGCTTAGTCCTAAAGATATTCTTTCTAAATCTTCCACAAGACTGCTTGTTTCAGAAATGAAAAGATCTATTATTTCTTTATCAAAAGATTCATTCATTAAATATCTACCTCCTAACCTCTCTATAAGATCTTATTGAAGGCTTCTTTCACAAAACTTTCTTGAAAAGGTTTTACAACAAAGTTTGTAGCGCCAGCTAAAAAGGCCTTTTTCACTTGACTTTCTTGCCCTAATGAAGATATTACAATTATATTTACATTATTATCTATCTTCTTTAATTCCTTAATAGCATCTATACCATTCAAACTTGGCATCGTTATGTCCATTGATACTATGTCAGGATTATACTCTTCATATTTCTCAATAGCATCCAAACCATCTACAGCTTCTACTACAACTTCAAATCCCTCTGCTATCAATATCCTTTTTAAACTTAACCTCAAAAAACTCGAATCATCAACAATCATTACTCTTTTCATATTTGCACCTCAATTTGAAATGTTTCATTATAAGTATCGGCTTATTTCACTCTATATTAACATGCTAATGGGTAGGTCTATCCTGTTTTCCGGTTTGTAAACGTTTTCTGTTACGCGAGAGCATTTACTTTTTCCGCGAAAAGCTCATATTTGTACATTTAATTAATCAACGTTTTAATAATCATTATAATTAAATTAAAACTTCTATACAAAGTCAATGTAAGTTCACTTGCTTTTCATATCAATATACAGCTTAAATTTTATTTATTTTTAGTAAAATATCTTTCATATAGCTTTTAGATATATAAAACGAACTTCCGCTCTTTGTAGTTGCAATATACTTACTTTTATCTATTTCAGCAATTTGATTTAAATTAGCTATATAAGATCTATGACACCTAACAAATGTATTTTTATCCAATTGTTTTTCTAAATCCTTAAGTACACCATAGGCTTCAATTTCTTTCATTACAGTTTTTATTCTTATCTTATGGTTTGAATCTATTGTTTCTATATACTCTATATTTCTTTGATCAATCGTTATCAGCTTGCTTCCCACTTTAACTTTTAATATATTTGTATTTACACTTCTTTTCATATTATGAATTTCATAATCACATTTTAATAAACATTCTTCTAACCTGTTTTTAATTTTATTATTGTCGTCTTTACTTATATAATCTAAAGACCTTACTTTATATTCAAAGGTCATCATCATAAGTTCAATATGACTGGTTAAAAAAATTATATATCCCTCTATATCAAATTCTCTTATTTTTTTTGCTAGAGCAAAACCATTAATGCTACTTTCAAAATTAGTATCTAGTATGTAGATATTATTATCATTAAACTGATAAGCTTTCTTAATTATTTCCTCTGGATTAGCCGTACTAAGTACAATACCTGCTTGTATATTATGCTTTTCAAATAACTCTGTCATTATTTTTTCTGTATCTTTTCTTAATTTTTCATTACTATCACAAATATAAATATTTAACATAATTTCTCCTATAAAAATATGTCATTTTTAAATGTATTTCTAATTATATTTCAGCATCTGTATGTAACCTTATGAAGATTTAATTTATGTTTATTCAAAATAGTCTTGTACTTACAATTATTAATTGCTAATAAATTTATATAAACTAATTAACACTATTTTTTTGAATTTGTACATATTCACATTAATATACTTAAGTTACTTAAATAAGTATGGATAGAATTAAAGGACTTTATTCAAAAATAAAGTCCTTTAATAATCTCTTAAATAAAGTATACAATGCTATCGTTACTATCCTTGTACTTATTAACCAAATCTTCAAGGGTTATTGAATCAAAATAATCATTTATTTTCTTATTTATCATATCCCAAAGATTATCATTTATACACTTATCTAAACTATCTATATCCTTATCATGATTTATATCTACTAAAACCAGACTACCTTCTAAAATCCTTAATATCTCTCCTACAGTTACTTCACTAGGAGACTTAGGTAAAGAATATCCACCTTGCGCACCTTTTCTACCAATTACCAAGCCACTTCTTCTAAGTACACAAAATATTTGTTCAAGATATCCTTCTGATATATTTTGTCTCTCTGAAATACTCTTAATAGTAACAGTTTCTTCTCCTGAGTTAATAGCTAAATCTATTAATGCCTTTAATCCATATCTTCCTTTAGTTGAAACTTTCACAAAATCACCCATCCTACATTCTTATGTTTTTATTCTATTTATAGTTGTACTACTTCGTAATAAATTTATATTTTTAAATTCTCTCACCAAAATCCGTGCGAGTTTTAAAAATTGTTTTCGGTTCGAACTAGTACATCTTTAGATGTAACACTTCGTAATAAAACTCATATATTAATATCATTTTTAATATAAAAGCTTGAAATATTAAGAAAGCATAAAAACTATATATATGCCAACTGTATATATTCTATCTATATTATACAAAATTTAAAATAATATAATCAACTATAGATGTACAACTTCCTAATTAAATTTATTCTTTTTAAATTCTATCACCAAAATCAGTGAGAGTTTTAAAAATAGTTTTCGAATCGACATGGCACATCTTTATCTCCTATCTTACTATAAACAATTCCGCCATATCTCTATTAATTTTTTCTGGAATAACATAATTATTATTTCTGAAATACAATTGCGGAATAGCTTCTCTATAATAGCTAAGTAAAACTATGAGAAAAGTTTTCATACTTATCTGAATATTATAATTCAAGCTTTGAGTTATTGCATTCCCATTTGAACTATATACTGATAATATCCCTATAAATCTATTTTTGTCCTGTTCACTTGTGTTAAATAGACTATTATTTATAGGATCATTAGTAACTATATTATTACTAAAACTTAATAACTCACCATCATTTTCTTTAAGGTGTACTGCTAAACCAATGATAAAACTCCTTAGGCTTATTTGTATATTTGAATTAGCAAAAGGTACTATTGAGTTTCCATTAGAAATATAACTACTTAAAAAAGCAAAGACTCTATTATCATTATAATAAACATTACCACTTTTACAATTTATATTATTATATGTTCTCCACTCATTTACATTATTTCCTAAGTTATTGTTCTCTCCATACTCACTGTTATTGTATTTAAGCTCATAATTATTAGCAGAATCTTTTTTACAATTATCTCTTTTCAATAAGCTCACCCAATTAAATTGATTATAATAATATCTTATAATTATAAACTAAATTTGTTATTGTAAATAATAATAAAGCGTAAAAATAAGTTTTTAAAATAGATGATTCCTAACAACTAAATATGGTCATTAGGAATCATCTAAATATTCTATAACACTTTTGTTGGCAAAGTCATTATAAATTCGCTACCTTCGTTTAATTTACTTCTAACTTCTATCGTTCCGTTATGCAAATCAACCAAATTTTTCACTAAAGTCAGACCAATTCCACTACCAATTTTATTAGTCATAGTACTATTATCCACTTGACTAAATCTTTGGAATATGATGCCTTGATTTTCCTCCGATATACCAATACCTGTATCTTTTACAGTTATTCTTACATACTCACCTAAATCATTTATTAAAACTGTTATTCTTCCACCTTTATTAGTGAATTTAACAGCATTAGAAAGAAGATTTATCACACATCTTTCAATTTCAGTAGGAGCACATTCAATATTTTTTTCCTCAATATCCGGATCAATTATAAGTTCCAATCCGTTGTTTTCAATATAATCTTTCATCGAAAGAGCTGTTTCTTCAACTACATTAACTATGTCAGTTTCAATAAATTTAAGCTTATACTGCCCTGCTTCTATCTTTGATGAATCTATTAAATCATTAATAACCTTTAATAATCTATTAGAATTTCTATCCACAATATCCATATAGCTTTTGAGCTTAGGTTTACTTATCCTATTTTCTTCCTCATCATAGTTATTTACCAATTGTACTGCTGAAAGAATAACATTTAACGGAGTCCTTAATTCATGAGATAAATTAACGAAATAATTATTCTTAAATTTTTCATTGTCTATTAATTTAGCATACAATTGTTCATTTTCTTCAAGTTTGCTTTTTAGTTCTGAAGTTCTTTGTTTCACCAAGTTCTCTAGTATATTTACATAGTTCCATATGAAATATGCAATAGCTACAAATATAAGAACATATACCAAATAAGCATAAATTGATTTCCATGGTGGTTTAGTTATTATAATTTTTATACTGGTCGGCTTACTCCAAACTCCACTACTATTTTTCCCTTTCACTTTAAATACATATGTACCGCTATTTATATTAGTATATGATGCTATGTTTCTATTAGCTGAATAAACCCAATCCTTATCTACACCTTCTAACATATAAGCATACTCATTCTTATTTGTATTCTTGTAGTCAGTAACAAAGAAATTAAAATTAAAATAGTTTTCATTATACTTAAGTTGCATTTCATTCTGAATATTAATGTCCTTGTTGAAAACTTTAAGCTTCTGTATAGAAACTGTTGGCACATATCCAGTTTGAATAATTTCCGAAGGATAAAAACTATTTAATCCATTAATACCTCCAAAAAACATCTCGCCAGAGTAAGTTTTATAAAAAGAATATTCATTAAACTCATGACCTTGAAGTCCATCCGATTCATCATAATTTACAAAGGTATTTTTATTTACATCAAACTTTGATAGCCCTCCATTAGTGCTTACCCATGGGTTATTATATTCATCTATCAAAACACCATACAAATAATTATTAACAAGTCCATCTTTTTCAGTGTATCTCTCAAACTGTTCTTTTTCCTTATTTAGTCTATTTAATCCATGATTTGTTGCAATCCATATGTTACCTAAACTATCCTCTGCTATAGACTTAACACTATTTGAAGTAAGTGAATTCGTGTCATTGCTGTCATTTCTATATATTTTTATCTTATTTGATTTTCTATCAAATCTTATAAGTCCACCATCCAGGCCGCATCCAACCCACATTATACCATCTTGGTCTTCGTATATATACGATATAAAGCCATCAGTCACACCATTCTGCTTGAATAGATCTTTATAATGAGTAAACTTACCACTACTTATATCTAATGAATCTAAACCATCTCTTGTACAAATCCAAAGAACTCCACTCTTATCCTCATATGTGAATTTAACATTCTTATTTGTAATAGAAGTTGTTTCTGTTTCATCTTTCTTAGAGCTAGTAGTATACAATTTAAACTCTTTAGTATTCCTATTAAAATCATATAATCCATTATCAGTAGATAACCAAATATGTCCCTCTGAGTCCCCAGTTAAACTTACTATTCTAGAATTAGATCCATTTTTATAGTATTTAACCTCTCCAGTAGACCTATCAACCCTATTTAGAGTTCCAGAATTTGTTCCAACCCAAAGTATACCTTCGTTATCTTCATATGCACCGCTTATCATATCATCACTAAGTCCGTTTTTTTCAGCAGGATTCATAGAATAATTTTTAAAATTTACATAAGGCTGAAAGGTACTAATCCCTTTATTGGTTCCCACCCAAATAAGCCCTGATTTATCTTGATAGATGCTTACTACATCATCATTTACGAGGCTTTTTGAATCATAGTACTTATTTTTATAATTAATAAATTTATTTGTAACACTATCGTATTTACTCAAGCCATTATTTGTTCCTATCCATAAGTTTCCTAAGGAATCCTTATATAAGGCTTGGATGTTATTTGATGGAATTGAATTCTTATCATCACTTTTATTTCTAAACTCTACGTAAGTGTTCTTATATTTATTATATTTTCTGAGCCCACTATCATATGTACCTACCCAAATGTTTCCACTACTATCTTCAGATATTTTTGTTATATAATTGTTATCATTACTTCCATCAGTATTTTCACTACTAAAATACCTTGTAAATTGCTTTTTAGAAGGATCATAACTATTAAGACCATTTTTAGTTCCTATCCATATCAAGCCATCTAAGTCTTGAAACAAACATGTTATAAAATTACTACTTAGACTATTATTATCCTTTGGATTATTATTGTACCTATAAAAGCTATCTGTATTTTTATTATATATATCTAAGCCTGCTGTAGTTCCAGCCCATATATTGCCATCTCTATCCTTTAAAAGCGCCCATACATTGCTACTTGATAAGGTATTCATATTCCTTTCATCACTTGTGTACCTTGTTATTTTTTCTGTACTAGGATCAAGTTTGTTTAACCCCTTGCTAGTAGCTAACCATATGAATCCATTATTATCTTCAACAATATCATCTACGTTATTTGAAGTAAGACTATTCTTGTTGTCTAATTCATATTTATAGGTCTTATATTGATGCCCATCATATCTATTTGCACCATCTGAAGTTCCTATCCACATATATCCTTTTGAATCTTGAATAATAATTTGAGCAGATGTTTGAGATAATCCATTTTCAGTTTCAACTCTTTTGAATTTTGTATCGCTTTCAATTGCGCTAGCTTTAGTAATGTCCATTGATACACATAATATAAACACAATAATGAAGTTTATTAATTTTTTTATAATGCCCTTACTAATATAGACCCCTCCTACAAATGCTGTAAGATTATCTTCTGCATCTTTTATCATATTTCAACATAAATATACATTTATTTTACCTTATTAGTTACTTAAACTTCAAGTGCTATTATTTTTTTGTTATAAATAAAGTACTATTAAACGCTTTATAATACCTGTTACTTTAATAAACCTATTCAACGTACAAACAGTTGTATTTCAAATATATTCAACTTTTAACTTAACAAATAATCATAAAAACTGTAAAGAAGAAGGTGTTTATATCAACATAAACACCTTCCTCTTTATCAATGCTAAATATATCTTTTCAATTCCCCACTATTCTTAAAGGAATTATCTATTATCCCTCCACCTAGGCATTTATCTCCATCATAAAAAACAACAACTTGACCTGGAGTTATAGCCTTCTGTGGTTCGTTAAATTCTATTACACAGCAATCATTTTCTTTTATATAAACTGTTACATCTTGATCCTTTTGTCTATACCTAAATTTAGCTGTACACTTAAAACTACCTATTTTAGTTTTACCACTTATCCAATTAACATCAGTAGCCATAAGCCCGTATGAATATAGCTTAGGATTTTTTTCTCCTTGTACTACATATAAAATATTGTTTAGTAGATCCTTTTCAGCCACAAACCAAGGATCTCCTTCTCCCCCTATTCCTAAGCCTTTTCTTTGACCTAAGGTATAGTGCATTAACCCAAAATGCTCTCCTTTTATCTCTCCATCAAAAGTCATAATCTTTCCACCCTTAGCAGGAAGATAATTATCTAAAAATTTATCAAAATCACGCTCTCCTATGAAGCATACTCCAGTGCTATCTTTTTTATCTGCAGTAGCGAGTCCGTTTTCCTTAGCTATTTTTCTTACTTCTGATTTATTAAGGTGCCCTATAGGGAACATACTTTTAGACAATTGATATTGATTAAGTTCACAAAGAAAATATGTTTGATCTTTATTAGAATCATTTCCTCTAAGCAATCTATATTCTCCGTCTTTAAAATCAACCTGAGCATAATGTCCCATTGCAATATAGTCCGCTCCTACCTTCATAGCAAATTCAAGAAAAGCTTTAAACTTTATCTCCTTATTACACATTACATCAGGATTAGGTGTTCTTCCTTTTTTATATTCAGACAAGAAATATTGAAACACTTTATTCCAATACTCTCTTACAAAATTAACTGTATAGTAAGGTATTTCAAGCTTCTGACACACCCTCCTAACATCATCATAATCATCTACCGCAGTACATACACCGCTTTCATCTTCCTCATCCCAGTTTTTCATGAAAACCCCGATAACCTCATAGCCTTGCTTTTTAAGTAGCAACGCTGCAACAGAAGAATCTACTCCACCTGACATACCAACAACCACTCGTGTATCCTTTGGATCCTTTGTCATCTTCGTATATCTACCTTTCCCTATATATTGATATACCACTTCATAATGGAATTTATATATTTAAAACTTCTTATCAAGACCCAAAGAGTTTTCTTATAATTTTCCCATTGAACCGATACATCTTTAGTTTTGTTAAGTATTATAATACATAATAATCTTGTTTTCAATGTACTGTTTTATAGGTGCACCACTTTGAACCGAAATCTATTTTTAAAACTCTCACGGGTTTTGGAGAGAGAATTTAAAAACAATAATTTTATTACAAAGTGGTACATCCATATCCAGGTATTTAACTACAAACTTCATCAAAGCATAGAAGGTGGAGGTGCTTCTTTTTTACTATTTATAAGCTTTTTAATATACCATTGAAATTAATTGGTTATCCAGGAGACGCTCTATGAGCGAGCTATTAGAATTAAATGATTTTTTCAGATGGAATGGCGTTAATAAACTGTACTGTTCGAACGTAGTGAGTTTACAGTTTTAGCCATGTGCATAGAAGAAAATTATATTAATTCTTCACGGCTATTATAAAAGCATCAAAACTATAATAATTTCTTTTCCCTATTATAAGTTTTTTAATACTCCTTAAAATTAAAGTATTTCTACTGGAGATGCTATATGAGCAAGTAACTAGAATTAAATAATTTTCTGAGATGAAATAGCGTTAAAAAACTGTATTGTCCGAACGAAGTGAGTTATACAGTTTTAGCTATGTAATCGAAGAAAATTATATTAATTCTATACGTAGCTCATTAAAGCATAGGAAGTAGAGACACTTTAATTTCAGTGCATATGAAAAAACCAGCATTTCTGCTGGTTTGTTTACTTCTTAAATAAAGTAAAACTATTAGTTTATAAACGATTACTTTTTCTTTGGGTTTTTCTTAGTGTCTTGCTTCTTACCGTTATTTTTTGTTGAACCACTCTTGCTCTTTCCCTTATCAGGCATAATATCTCCCCCTGGCACACAAATATTATTAATTCAAGTTGTTTATCTATATGTTTCAGGGAATAGAATTATTACTTCGATGTTAGAGTTTTATCTTTTACACTTACTTTCTATTCCTTCATAGAGATATCTAATATATTCTGTATCTACATTACTCGCCTCTAACTTTTCTATTCTATTTTTAGCTTTATCAAGACTTTCTCTTGCCTCTTCCCAATCTTTATCCTTTATACATGAGCTTGCATATTGCAGAAGATAGTCTATTTTTAAAACCAGTTCAGCAAGTTCCTCATCTCCACCATTAACCAAATCAACTAGGATTGAGTATATCTTTGGAGATGCTTTTGTTTTTGCAGTATTCAAAAAGTCATTGTTTCTAGCATTTACTTTTGCCATTTCTATCACCTCTTTAGTTATATTTTAGGTTTATTCTAAATACAATTACAATACTTCGTAATCAATTTTATATTTTTGATTTTAAAGTTATCTATTCTTAAAATAGACGATTTCATTAAAAAAAATATAATATTTAATACTAAAGTGGTATACCTTAAGATATACCACTTTAGTATTAAAAGTTATTTCCTATTAACCCACTATAAAACACGCTACAGCAACTATTAAGTAAACACTCATCAACTGCAGTCCTTCAAGCCAGTTAGACTCCCCATCATATGCAACCTTATTTGCAATAATAACAGCTAATACTAGCGAAATCAATTCGTATTTATTAAATATTAAAGCCATAGGTGTAAAAACTAAGCTCAATAGAACTAAAACTGGTGCAACAAAAAGGATTATTTGTAGACTTGATCCTATAGCTATCTCTACTGATATATCCATCTTGTTCTTTAGTGCAGTAACTATAGCAGTTGAATGCTCTGCAGCATTTCCTATTATAGGAAGTATTATTAGTCCAACAAATAAGTTACTTAAATGTAGTTGTTCTGTCATAGGTTCTATACTTGATACGAGAAACTCACTCTCAAAAGCAACAAATATAGTTGCAACTACCAATACTATTATACTTTTCTTCTTACTCCATTTTCCTGTAAGAGCTTCATGCTCAGTTCCGAATATATCTTTATGCGTAAAAAACGAAAAATATAAACTACTTATATATATAAGTAACATTATAATAGCTATTAAAACACTCAAATTCTCGTATTTCATAGGATTAACATCATCTACAGTAATATTATTAGTAAAGGCTGCAGGTATTATTACCCCTATTATCGCGAAGGTAAGCATGCTCAAAGAAAAATTGATGCTGTTTTTAGAGAACTTCTGCACTTTAAACTTAGTTCCTCCAATAAACATACTTGCACCAAGCACTAATAAAATATTTCCTATTATTGATCCTGCAATAGATGCTTTAACTACTTCAAGCAGCCCTGCCTTAAGTGAAAATATAGCAAGTATTAATTCAGTAGCATTTCCAAAAGTAGCATTTAGAAATCCTCCAAGTCTTGATCCAAGATATACTGACAACTCTTCCGTCGCTTCTCCCATAAGTCCAGCAAGCGGTATTATCGCTAAGGCTGTAAATATAAATGTTAATATAGGGCTTAGATGGAACACTTCTTTAGATAAAAAAGAAATTGGTATAAAAATAAGCATATAATATAATTTATTCATAAATCCCCCTTAAAAATAGTATGATACCAAATTATTTTATATTTATATTCAACAATTTACCAAAATACCTTACTAATTGCAACAAAAATTGTAATTATATAATTCCACATTGGTGCATGAATTAAACAAATATTATATATTTGTTTAAAAATTACTTTATAAAGCAATACTATAAAGATGAACTACTTCGCACTTAAATCAATATTTTTAAATCGAAGTAATTCATCTTTATATAAGTTTTAGATACAGAAAGGAAATTTATTATGAGTATGGATAGTAACTTAAAGTGCCAAAAGTGCTCTAGCAATAATTTAGAGATTAAACGTGAAGCTACATATGTTTATACATACGATATAAGCAGTTCAAGTTCTGATAGATCCATTAGAAGGGCAGAAGAAACACCTTTTATGTTTGATGACAGAAAAAAAATTAAAGAAAAAGATTTTCTACATTGTAAGAATTGTGGAACAATATACGAATTTTCTGTAGATGATATCAGTAATAATGTAGAATTTACTATAGTACAAAAGGCCATTCGATCAGATTATCAAGAAACTCCTGAATTTTTAGGATAATTTTTCTGTTTTAGAAAATAGGTAGAGTGAATAATACATTTACCTACCTATTTATACTAAGGTATAATTTAACTAAGACAATTTATTATAAAGTTTTTAATAATCTCATAATTTATATTGGGATAACATTTGGAGGTTAATTGTATGAACACAAACAATGATAAATCCATAGTTTACGTAGGAACATATACCTACGGTGACAGTAAAGGGATATATTCATTTGAATTCGATCACAAAAACCATAAAGTAGACAATCTACAGCCAGTTGCTACACTTGCACATCCTACATACGTAATTACTTGCAAAGAAAAAAGCTTATTATACGCTGTATTAAAACAACAAGATTTTGGAGGAGTTAGCGCTTTCAAGATTAACACTGATAACACTCTTACTGAATTAAATACTGCTTTAGATGAAGGAAAATCCCCTTGTCATCTTTCCTTTGATAACGATTATAAATATGTCTTTGCTGGCAATTATCATGAAGCTACTATAACAGTGCTTCCAATAAAAGAAGACGGCACTCTCTCATCCCCTACATCAGTTATCAGACATACAGGAGATGGTTCTGGGATAGTTGCTGATCGCCAAGAAAAACCTCATGTTCATTATTGCTATCTTACACCTAGTGAAGAACATCTAGCAGTGGTTGACCTTGGAAGAGACTCTATAACCTTTTATCCTTTTGATAAAAACATCGGTGTATTGGACGAGCATAATAAAAAGGTTATACAATCGGAACCTGGTTCTGGTCCACGTCACCTAATATTCCATAAGGAATTGAAATTCTTCTATGTTATAAATGAGCTTAATGCTAACGTCGATGTATACAATTATCAAGACCATGAGTTGACTATAAAAAAATTACAAACAATTAATTCTCTTCCAAAAGATTACGAAGGCCATAATCTCGGTGCAGCAATAAGAATCTCTCCTAATGGAAAGTTCTTATATACTTCCAATAGAGGTAGTGACACCATCTCAATTTTTGCAATTGATGGCAGCTCAGGATTACTTACTTTTGTTGATTATATATCAACCTTTGGTGAAGGTCCAAGAGATTTTTCCTTTGATCCAAGTGGAAATTTCTTAATTGCAGCAAACCAAAACACAAATTCAATAATCATATATAAAGCAAATTCTGATACTGGTCTATTAGAAAAGCTTGAATGTGATTTAGATGTACCTAATCCTGTTTGTATCTCGATAATAAACAACTAAGCTTTAGATATTCAAGGGTTCCAACTTAAACTATTAATTTATACCTACTGAAAAACGCTAGCACCTATAAGCCAGCGTTTTTCAGTAGGTATAATTTGAGTTTTAGTAACGGAACATTTTTTTATTGATGTAACATTAAATTATGGTAAATCAATATAGTTATTATTCAATAAAAACTTCACAACCTCATACAGTGCATCGCAATAAGTTTCTTGCAATCCAGATTCAACTTCAATTACTTCTCCATTGTTATCTTTCAAGTTTATAACAACTTCATACTGCTGATTATTTATTTTAGGTGCTGGAAACTGCCTAGTGTAATCTTGTATAATTTCAATAAGCTCTCCTACTTTCACATCATATCCATACTTTAGAAGCAACTCATCCTCATGCTTAGAATCTCTTTTGTATTCATCCCTTAAGTATTCTCTTGTAAGTCCTGTGACTAAAGAAAGAAGCCTTATCCTGTCATCATAATTAATTTCTTTCAACTGTCTTCCTAATAAATGTTGTTTCATATTAAAAGCACCACCTTAAATTTATATTATTATTCTTAATCATAGACAATAAAATATATGCTTAAGGACCTACACAAATACTGTAGTAATCATTTTTAAAATCTTTCACTATTATAGATAAATAATATTTATATTTATCGGTAAATATAAAACATAGAGATTTTTGGACTTTTGGTATTTAAAAGTAATAAATTGATTGAAGACAATAGGTACTTTTATAAAATCATATTAGTATGTGAAAATCACAGAAAAATCAGAGGTGTTATATATGGATAATTTCAATGTACAAAGAGAGGAATTAGAAAAAATCTATGGAAAAATTAGTCCATTTGAATTTAAAAATAGACTTATCAGTTTAGCAAGTGGACAAAAGGAGAAAAGCGCTCATACACTTTTAGATGCAGGAAGAGGTAATCCAAACTGGACTGCGGCTACTCCTAGAGAAGCATTTTTCACCTTCGGATTATTTGCTGTTCAGGAAACTAGAAAAACTTGGTGCGAAGGCGATCTAGCAGGGATGCCTAGGCGACAAGGCATTGCAGATCGCTTTTATAATTATGTTAAATCTAATTCCTCCGCACCTGGAATAGATTTATTAAAACGAATTATAGATTATGGCATAGTTGAAAAAGGATTTGACCCAGATACTTGGGTTCAAGAACTTACTGATGGAATAATAGGTGATAACTATCCTTCACCAGATAGAATGCTAGTTCATATAGAACAAATTGTTAATTCATATTTAGTACAAGAAATGTGTTATAATAAGCCACCAGAAGGCAGCTTTAATATCTTTGCTGTAGAAGGCGCAACAGCTGCTATGTGTTATATATTTGATTCACTTATAGCAAATGAACTATTAACAAGAGGTGATAGAATTGCTTTAATGACCCCAATTTTCACCCCATATCTAGAGATTCCTCTTTTACCTAGGTATAATCTTGAGGTTATTAAAATAAGAGCGACAGAACTTACTGAAGATGGCACACATACATGGCAATATCCTAAAGATGAATTAGAAAAACTTAAAGATAAATCTATAAAAGCTTTGTTTGTAGTTAACCCAAGTAACCCACCTTCGGTAGCAATGAAAAATGAGTCAGTTAAAATCATAATGGATATAGTAAACAATCACAACCCTAACCTTATGATAATATCTGATGATGTATACGGCACTTTTGTTCCTAAATTTCGCTCATTGATGGCTGACTTACCTTATAACACAATTGGTGTTTATTCATTTTCTAAATATTTTGGGGTAACAGGCTGGAGACTAGGAACCATAGCCCTACACGAAAAAAATGTATTTGATAAACTATTAAGGATGCAGCCAGAATTTATCAAAGAAGAACTTAGGCAAAGATACGGCGATTTATCTTCTGATCCAGATAATGTACTTTTCATAGATAGAATAGTTGCTGACAGTAGGCAGGTTGCATTGAATCATACCGCTGGGCTTTCTACTCCTCAGCAGGTTCAAATGGCTTTCTTCTGTGCATTTTCCTTATTAGATGATAAAAATGTATATAAAAAGCAGACAATTGATATATGCCATAGGCGTCAAAAACTACTTTTTGATGGTTTAGGCCTTGATCTTCGAAAAGACCCTTATGATGCTGCTTATTACACAGAGTTTGATTTATTAGAATGGGCTTGCCACTATTATGGAGATGACTTTGCTGAATATCTTCAAAAAAATCATAAACCAATAGATATTTTATTCCGTTTAGCTGAAGAATCTTCTATAGTACTTTTAAGCGGAAGTGGCTTTCATGGTCCAGAGTGGTCCATTAGAATATCACTTGCCAATCTAAATGATGAGTCTTATTCACGGATAGGCGAAGTACTTCACAAGGTTTTAGATGAGTACGTACATTCATGGCAAGTTTCATTTTCACATGTATAACCATTAACTTTACGTCATATTAACCTTTATACATAACTTACAACTATAAGGTACAGTAAGAACATATCATTATATATTTTGTCATATCGATTTAACTATTAGCTATAAAATAAATTAACCTATTGATGCTTAAGGTGTAGTTTCTTATCATCAATAGGTTAATTCTATACCGCTTCCTGTCCTTAAATATATTGATATATCCCCTTATATCTAAAGAATGAATTAAAAACAAACTCTTCAAAAAGCAGTACATTTATATAAGATTAATATCTTAGGAGGCAAAATTATTTATATATACTTAATATAGTTTTTGAAATTAAGTTATTACTACGGAGATGCTATATGATCAAGCAATTAGAATTAAATGATTTTCGGAAGTGAAATAGCGTTAATAAACTGTATTGTCCGAACGCAGTGAGTTATACAGTTTTAGCTGTTTCACTGGAGAAAATCATATTAATTCTTTGCGATGATCATTAAAGCATCGGATGTAGTGATGACTTAATTTCATTACATTAATAATAAACTATTTAAGCTATTTAACTATCTTATTTAATGCTTGGTCTAAATCATATATTAGGTCATCTGCATCTTCAATACCTATAGATAATCTTATTAGGTCCGGAGTTACTCCTGCAGAAAATTGTTGTTCTTCATTTAATTGAGCATGTGTTGTACTAGCAGGATGTATTACTAGTGATTTAGCATCAGCCACATTTGCAAGATGTGAGAAGATTTTAAGACTTTCAATAAAGGTCTTTCCTTCTTCGGTTCCACCTTTTATACCAAAAGTAAATATTGATCCAGCTCCCTTAGGAAAGTACTTTTTAGCAAGTTCATTATATTTATTTCCTTCTAACCCTGGATAGCTAACCCAAGAAACTAGAGGATGTTTGCTTAGGAATTCCACTATTTTCTTAGTATTAGATACATGTCTTTCAACTCTCAAGGATAATGTTTCAAGTCCTTGAATGAATAAGAATGAATTAAATGGACTTATTGCAGCTCCAGTATCTCTCAACAATTGAACTCTTGCTTTAGTAACATAAGCAGCTGCACCTACATCTTGTGCAAACCTTATACCATGATAACTTTCATCTGGTTCTGTAAGACCTTTAAATCTTCCACTTGCTACCCAATCAAACTTTCCAGCATCTATTATTACTCCTCCGATTGAAGTTCCATGTCCACCTATAAACTTAGTAGCCGAATGTACTACTATATCAGCTCCAAACTCGATTGGTCTTATTAGATATGGTGTTCCAAAGGTATTATCAACAATTAACGGTATTCCATTTTCATGAGCAACAGCTGCAACTGCTTCTATATCCACAAGGTTTATTCCTGGGTTACCAATACTTTCTATATAAAGCGCTTTCGTCTTATCTGTAATTGCATTTCTGAAGTTTTCTGGATCATCCGGATTTACAAACACTGTCTTTATACCATATCTAGGAAGAGCCGCTCCAAATAAGTTATATGTTCCTCCATATAATGTACTAGCCGCTACTATTTCATCACCTGCTTCAGCAATGTTTATGATAGCATATGTTATAGCAGCGGAGCCTGATGCAACCGCAAGAGCCGCTATTCCACCTTCAAGTGCCGCTATTCTCTTTTCAAAAACATCAGTTGTTGGATTCATTATTCTAGTATATATATTTCCTGATTCTTTTAATCCAAATAGATTGGCACCATGTTCAACACTATTAAATACATATGATGTTGTCTGATATATAGGAACTGCCCTTGATCCTGTTGTTGGGTCTGGTTCTTGACCTGCATGTACTTGTAATGTATCAAATTTTAAACTTCTTTCTTCACTCATCTTAATCTCTCCTCATTTTAAATATTTTATTTTTTATAAACAAAAATACCTTCTTTCTCAAAAATGTATGACGAAAGAAGGTATAATTAACCACAAAACTCTACCATCTCTCATCTTTCTTTAGATAATGATTCTAAAGCAGGATTTGGCACCTTTTCAGATAAATGGATCTGAAGGTTGCCGAGGTTTCGTAGGGCCAGTCCCTCAACCTCTCTTGATAAGAAATAAAAACTATTTAATTTTTATAATTTCCTTTACAGTAAAACAAAAAAACCTCTTTACTGAGAAAGAGGTATGATAAACACACATACTTATCTCTCAGCTAACGCTGTTGGACTTAGCACCATGTATAATGAAATACTGGTTGCTGGGCTTCACAGGGCCTATCCCTCCACCACTCTCGATAAGGTCTTTATTTAGTTTAAGTTGTTTTCTCTTATTATAATTAGTAAAAACTGGGTTGTCAACTATAATTTTATATTTTCTTGTTTAAGCCTTAGAGGAAATTTTTTTCAAGTTTAACCATTGCTGAAAGATATCCTCTATGAACTAGTAATTATATTTATATGCTTTTTTGAACTTAACTAGAATTAAAAATCTGTGTCATTATGCTCTAAGGATACATACTTATATAATACAGAGCCAAATTTAAAAATTTAATTACTGGAGGATATCTTATGAGTGACGTATTTAAGATGAAAGATGAGCTTAAGTTAGACTATGCCGAAGCTTATGTATTACCTCAACCATTTAAAGATCTATATGATATAAAAACTGCTTTTGCTCGTGGCACTATATTCAATGATTTATATAGACCTTATGAAAAAAAGAAACACGGGAGGGAGTATTAATGGAACAAAAGAAATTGCTTTGTATGATTCAACAAGTTGGCTTCTACTTAGTAGAACTTAATCTTTACCTAGATACTCATCCTGATTGTAATGAAGCTTTAGAAAGATTAAATTACCTTTCCGGAAAGCTTAAAGCACTAAGAAAAGAATATTGTTCAAAATATGGTCCTCTAACCAACTTTGGTCTTGAACCAGCTGAGTGCTGGGATCAATGGGTTTCAGAACCATGGCCATGGGAAAGAGCAGCAAATTAAATTAATGGAGGAATAATGAATGTGGTATTATGAAAAAAGATTGGAATATCCAGTAGATATCAAAACACCAGACTTAAGAACAGCAAAGATTATTATGACTCAATTAGGTGGTCCTGATGGTGAACTTAGTGCTTCTATGAGATATTTAAGCCAAAGATATACGATGCCTACAGGGAAAACTAAAGGATTATTAACTGATATCGGAACTGAAGAATTGGCTCATTTAGAAATCGTTTCTTCAATGGTTTATCAGCTTACTAGAAAAGCCACTCCAGAACAAATAAAAGCTGAAGGCTTTGATTCTTACTATGTTGTACATGGCACAGCAGCTTATCCTTCTGATCCAAACGGTATTCCTTGGACTGCTGCATATATACAAGCAACTACTGATCCAATAGCCGACTTACATGAAGATATGGCCGCTGAGCAAAAAGCTAGAGCAGCATATGAAAGATTAATTCAATTAATCGATGATAAGGACGTACTAGACGTATTATATTTCTTAAGAGAAAGGGAAGTAGTACATTTCCAAAGATTTGGCGAAGCATTAGTACAAGTCCAAGAACATTGCCAAAAATAGTTTAAATATCCACTATACCAATGAACATTCATAATGTACGAAGCATTAAAAATATCCTTAAAGCTATTTTTATTTAAAAGATAAAAATTGGAAAGGCTATTAGCGTAATAACTTAGCTAATTTGCCTTTCCAAAAATTTAAGCTTTTATTTTACCAACCAACTCTTATTATTAGACCCTTAGGATCTCCTACTTCAAGGTAAGCTGCTTGTTGATTTACGTCGTCATAACAGAAACCATATGCAAGTCTGTCTATGCTGTGATCGTGCCAGAACTTAGCATAATAATTTGCTGGAGAAGCTTTATAGTATGCACTTGGGTTATTCCAGTTTGCAGTATCTGCTAGTACATGTCTGTTTATTGCAGCACATGTTTGAGGGTTTTGTTGTAATCCATTTGTTCCAAGTAGTATATCTTGTGTTGAATAACTTGAATATCCAGCAAAGTAGTTAGCGTTTGCTCCACCTACTGCAAATGATCCATGGATTGGAGCAACAATTCTATATGGTGCTTGAACTGTAGCTAATGACTTGAATTCATTTGGAACCTCATTTTGATATTTTGTAAATATACCTGATCTAGTTTCTGATTCAAGTTCGCCAACAGTCTTATCGTAGTTACCTGCTTTGTTTACTAGTCTGTGTTGGATTGGGAATCCGAAACCATCAACTCTTGTTGTATTTCCATGATAACCAGTATTATCTACTGTGAATTCAACAAAATCAAAGTAAATGTTTCTATTTGGGTCTGTAGGATTGTCAACATTTGGACCTGCAAAGCCTGTGTCATAAGTCTTGATGTAACATGGTGACCCAACACTCAAGAACATTCTTCCTGATGTTATTTTAGGCATTTGCACCCAGTTTGCTTCACTTACCTTATGATAGATGTTAGCGTAATTAACGCCGTTCTTTGTTAAGTGACCTGACGCATCATTTAATGCATTAGATATTGGTACTAAGTTACCACTTAAATCTAAATAAGACCATTTTCCATTAGCAGGATTAATTCCTATTACTCCCCAGTATATATTACTGTCAGCATATGCTCCATTTGTTCCATTCATAACCTTAACATTAACTGCACCACTTACAGTTGGTGTTGGTATTGAAGAAGCTGCAATTGAGTATATTGAACCACTTGTTGTAGGAGGATTAGTAGTACCTGATCCTACAGTATAGTTAGTCCAACCTGTGTCATAAGCTGCAGTTCCATTGTTATAAGTATATGCATAAGATATAACATTTCCTGAAGCAACTGTGACGTTTTGCTCATATCTTCCTGCTCCGCTATTATAAGTCATTCTAAGGTTTTGTTGAGCACCTGAATTTATCTTATAGTGTACATCCACCCATGTAGTACTTACATTTGATTTAAACCAAATAGTTGCTGTTGTTCCTGATACACTTACACCGCTTGTATAATCTGCGGCCTTAACATTTACACCTGATAAAAACAAGCCCATGAAAAGTAGTATAGTGAATACCGATACTGCTCTATTAATCTTTTTAAACATGTAATTTACCTCCCAATAAAAATAAAAATTGTTTTAGTTCGTAATTTAAAATAGTGCCAATTCTACTATTTCAATTAAAAATAACTCTTAATTAATTACTTTTAAAGCTATTTCCACCTCCTCTAGAGTGCTAAACCATTTATTCAATTTAGACATTTCATTTCACCATATATACCTTTTAAATCTGAATTTTTTTCAAAACCTATCTGTGCATTGGAATGATTCAATACATCTTAGTAGCTATAGGTAAATATTGCTCACATTATTGTAAACATTTATATAGTTAGATAGATTTAGATTTAAAAGTGAAGCATATTGAAATGACATACCTAATGGTTTCTTTTATTATGGATATCATTATGAGAGATTTTACAAGAATGTTTCTAAATTTATGCGAATAGAAACACATATAAGAAATTACTAAGACCATAAGCAAAAGCTTTTATGTCTATCTTTGAAAAGTGTAAGAAATTTCACAAACCTATTATTTATTCTTTATCTAAAACAAATGATAACTTTAGAAATTATGATCAGTTTATTGCATAAAACTTGTTATAGAACATATATGTAATATGCACCAATATTTCATTAAACCGCATACTACATAACCTTTAGAAAATATGCATTATATCAATTAATATATTATATGATACAAATTAAGATATGATTTGTTGCTTCTTTTGTTTTTTAATCACATTGATTACATATAAATGTTACCGTTATTTGCTTATATTGTCAATATTCATTTTGAAATATTTTTTTCTTTATCTATTTCTAAATTTATATAACACTTTCATTACGATTTTGTAAAATAATAGCATTAATAATGTAATATAGTTAATTTTAATATTTTACTTAATTATCTGTTTAAATTTTTGTTTTCGAACAATTATAATGTAACATAAACTTAATTAAGAAGTAGTACATTCATATAGGGTTCCTAGCTCAACTATTAAGTTATGCATGCCTAAAATTCATAAGTGCACGATTTTCGAACAAGTATAACTTAAGTTTCGACACAGGAACCCTTTAACTAAGGCTCTGCAGACATAAAGAATGCAGAGCCTTATCTATTATAAAAAACAATGTATGCCTGTCAGTTCCAATTTCCAGGTAACTGCCGCAACTTGTTTCCTATATTTATTTATATTAATATTACTTGATATTTGTTCCTAATTGTTTTATTTAACCATAATCTTTTCTTTCAATTTTTCTATTACATATTCATCTGTAGCATCATCTTTTTCAGAATCGTCCATCACTGCCATTAAAGACTCATTTATCTCGTCCTTAGATACTAGATTCTTTTTCACCAAAACATCTACTAATGCATCTACTTTATATGAATAAGTACTTAACATATCCGCTACCTTTTTTATTGCATTATCATCCATTTGCATCATCTCCTATTTTCCTTTTTTCTTTCCTCTTACTGGTACAAATTCTGACAATGTATCATTTGGGTCTATATTTACGTAATCGCCATATTCATTCTTTTTTAATCCTAATGAAGCCATCTTTTTTCTAGTATTACTAATCTTAGTTGCCATTATTAGTTTACCTCCATTTCAAGATTAAATTCCTTTAGTTTTAATTATTTTGCTTAATATGTTATTGAAATCAAAGCTACCAAAATTAATGCTTAAGTAATTTATTTAAAGAACTGATACCTTAATTTCAGCGTACTTCTTAAATTTAAGCTATTTCAAAAACATTCTTCTCTTATATGTTTACCATTTAAAGCTTGTTTATACCGTATAAAAATCATCTATAAGCTAATTTAATTTTTATTATGAATTAACATAAAACTAAGGCACTCCTCTATAAAATAAATGAAAAAACTTTAAGAGGAGCACCTTAATTTATTACAATATTTATCTATCTATATCAGCTGTTTTTACAAATACAAGCTTATACGCTTGTATTAATACAAATGGCACTAAAGCTAAACCATAAACCCAAATATATTGAGACATATTAAGAGGTACTACTTCAAATACTCCCATTATAGGCTTAAATGTAAGAACTAAAGTAAGTAGTGCTACACCTAATATAACAGCGTACCACACAAACGGATTTGCAAATACTCCAACTTTAAATATTGATTGTTTTGCTCTACAGTTAAAACCATGGAATAATCTTGATAGACAAAGAGTTGCGAAGGCCATAACTGTAGCAACTGAATGATCCCCAGTTGAAAGTCCTATATGGAATGACAGCATTGTTACTATTGCTATTATCAAACCTTCTACAAGAACTTCTAATCCAAACTCCTTACTTAATATAGGAACATTGATATTTCTAGGTTTTTGTTTCATTATATTTTTATTATGAGGTTCAAGTCCTATAGCTATAGCTGGTAAACTATCTGTTAGTAAGTTAATGAACAATAAATGCACTGGAGCAAATGGTATCGGTAGTGCAAATAATGTTGCGTAAAGTACTGATAAGATTCCTGCTGTATTTCCTGACAATAAGAACTTTATTGAATTTTTTATATTCTCATATATACTTCTTCCATTAGATATAGATTTTACTATGGTTGAAAAATTATCATCTGCTAGCACCATAGCTGCGGCGTCCTTTGCAACTTCAGTACCTGTTATCCCCATCGCTATACCTACATCTGCTTGTTTCAAAGCTGGACCATCATTTACACCATCGCCTGTCATAGCAACTATATTACCTTTTTCTTGCCAAGCTCTTACTATTCTAATCTTGTGTTCTGGAGATACCCTAGCATATACTGATATACTCTCAACCTTTTCTCTAAGTTCATCATCTGTAAGCTTTTCTAATTCATAACCTTCCATAGCTTCAGATTCATCTTTTAAAATACCAATTTGCTTTGCGATTGCTGAGGCTGTTATCTTATGATCCCCAGTTATCATAACAGGCTTTATACCTGCACTAATACAGTCAGCAACTGCTTTCGTTGATTCCTCTCTCGGTGGGTCCATCATGGATATAAGTCCTAAGAATATTAAATCTTTTTCATCCTCCAATCCTATATCCTTTTTATCTGTGATCTCTTTATATCCAAAAGAAAGTACTCTTAATCCTCTTGACGAAAAATCCTTATTAATCTTTTCTATGTCTTTTTTATGAGCATCTGTTAAAGGTTCTTTTCCTTTTGAGGTTTCTATCATCGTAGCTCTGGATAAAAGTACATCTAAAGCCCCTTTTGTCACCATCATCTTCATATTATTAACTTCATTTAGAGTACTCATAAGCTTTCTATCTGAATCAAATGGTACTTCTGCATTTCTCTTATATCTATCTCTTATCACTAGCTCATCAAAGCCATATACCTCACCAAAGTTAACTAAAGCAACTTCTGTAGGATCACCAATTTCTTTATTTTCAACAGTTACTGCATCATTACATAATAAAGAACTTAAAACTAACTTTTTTTGTAATTCATCTTCTTTATTAAGCTGATCTTTTTCTATAACTTTGTCATCCACATAAACATGTTGTACTGTCATTTTATTTTGAGTTAAAGTACCAGTTTTATCTGAGCATATTACCGATATACTTCCAAGACTTTCTACTGCATGAAGCTTTCTCATAATTGCATTTTCTTTAGCCATCTTTTGAGTTCCTAGTGCTAAAACTATAGTAACAATAGAACTTAAAGCTTCTGGTATAGCAGCCACCGCTAACGAAACTGCAAACATAAAGGAATCTATGATGCTGTTCCCTCTTATTACATTTAGAACTAAAATAACAGCTGAAATAGCAAGTATTACTATAGCTAGCTTTTTACCAAAGTTATCTAAGTTTACTTGAAGTGGTGTCTTCTTTTCCTTAGCACTCTGAAGTAAATTTGCTATCCTACCTATTTCAGTGTTCATTCCTATATCAGTTACAAGCACCACAGCTCTGCCATAGGTTACAAAGCTACCTGAAAAAACCATGTTTTTTCTATCACCTATAGCTACATCTGTAGAATTTATTACCTCTGTATGCTTTAAAACACTTTCCGATTCTCCTGTAAGAGAACTTTCATTTACCTGCAAACTATAGTTTTCTATTATCCTACCATCTGCACTTATATGATCACCTGCGTCAAGATAAATGATATCTCCCACAACTATTTCTCTAGACGGTATTTCAATTCTAGTGTTGTTTCTCAAAACTTTTGCTACCGGAGATGATAATGCCTTTAAACTACTTAGAGATCTTTCAGCTTTAATGTGTTGAACAGTCCCAAGTATAGAGTTTATTATAACTACAACTAGGATAACTATAGCACTTTCTAGCTTACCTAAAAATGCTGATATTATAGCTGCTGCCAAAAGAATTATGACTAAAAAATCTTTAAATTGACTTAAGAACACGGCTACTGCACTTAATTTTTTGCCTTCCTCTAATTCATTAAATCCATACTTCTCTCTTCTTTTAGTAACTTCATCGTCTTTTAGTCCACTTTTATTAACTTCTAAAAGTTTCATGGAATCATCTATAGATTTATTATAAAAAGCACTCATTGAATTACTCCTTTCACTACTTACTTTAATCTTCCCATCCTTAATATTTTTGCTAATTATCAAAATATCAACCTCCAAAATAATTAGAATTAATGTAATAAGATTCCTATAAATCCAAACAAACTATAAAACATGCCTTACTTAATCATCATATTTGAATAAAAATAATATTTACCGAATTAATAGATTAAGCGAATAAGTTAAATGCAAATTTTACCAAACTTGCTTAAGACAAAAATAAAGACTCTATAGCTAGAATTGTTCTAGCTATAGAGTCTCACTAAACAGCATTGTTAGCAAAGCCGGGATAAATCCGAATTGACGACCTTGCTCCTAATAGAATTCAATCTATTAAGAAGTTACTCCCTCTATAAGGTACATATTACCACGTATTATGTTTGTTAATATTATATTACCAAGTATCTACACTTATGTCAACCCTTATATTATATACTTAGTTTCAAACTTGTCTATGTTTAATCATATTATTGAAATTAATTAGTTATACAGGAGATTCTATATGAACAAGCTATTAGAATTAAATGATTTTTTCAGATTGATGCTCAATTAGTTTCAACAAGCGCTTTAACAGTATTTAGAATTTATATATTTAGTCTTTCTTTTAGTACTCTAATTTCTTCATCTTTCTTAGCCATCATGTCTTTATAATCAGCTTCCATTCTACATAAATTTTTATTCAGTAGATTTATCATAGAAGCCATTTCATCTGCACTTCCTGAAATTCTATTAAAGAGTAACAGGTTAGATTCTAAGATTTCTGGAATCTCTCTATGCGAGTACCTTAATTGATGATCTATTTCTCCATAACCTTCTTCAAAGATAGTTCTAACTTGAATTTCAGCTATAACCTTTTGGCTAGTAGGATAAAATTCTATAAGGTAATGAACAGACCTGTAACCTGATTTTCTAGACTTAATCTGAATATCAAGCTCTTCAAATCTTTTAGTGTCATCACCATCCCTTACGTTTGCAGTGATCTCAATTACTTTCCAAGTGTCTAATATAAACCTATGGATTTCTTCCCAATCTTGTTTAAATATATGTATTGCTCTAATTCCTATAAGATCATTTATTTCCTCTTTGTAATTGTCCACATTGAACTGAAAATCATCATTATACTTATTTTTTCTATCCTCTGTCTTTCTAATAACCTTTTCTATAAGTCTTTCAGGATATTTAACTCTAGATTTAACTGAATGCACTTTTGGATGAGTTCTAAGTATATTTGCTATAAAATCTGCTTGGCTTTCATAAGTATCTTTTACCGATATATAATCCATGTAAATCTCTTCAAGAACTTCTGTATCAATGCTATTTTTCTTTATATCTGCTTCTGCAAAGGGATATTTTTTAAAAAACTGTTCTATATTTAGCTTATTTATCATTAATTCACTCATCCTTTTCTTACTTTATTTGCATTCTATATCTTTTCAAAAAAATATTAATAGTGTTTCTAACTAGTCTGATAAACATTTAAGAGCGTAAAATCCCACGCACTTAAACTACATACATTTATATAAATATATAATTTGACCCCTAAGCTCAAAACAATTACTTCAAATCTTAGGGGTATTCTATCAATCCAATCTTCTATTTTATTATAACCTAAACCAGCTCAAATTCGTATTGTTATTATCTTAAACAATACAAGAATTGGGAGAATTAAAATCCAAAAACTAAGAAAAAACACAGAATACATTCCAAACTTGTTCTTTTGTCTACCTAAACTTATAGCGTGCATTGAAGTATAGTAAGTTATATATATACACAATAACATGATAATCCACTTCATTGTTTAGTATCATCCTCTCCCGGTCTTGTTTCTGGTGGTGCTAATTGCTTACCAAATCTCTTAATTTCAATATCAAAATTTATCTTTACATCAGATACTGAATATTTATCAGGCCAATTATATTCTTTATATTCAGGATACGTCGCGAATTTCTTTCTCGCCTCTAATTCCCAGAGAAACGGTTCTGCCCCAAACTGCTCCTTTGTCTTCTTTACTAAAACATCAGCTTCGTGAGTAAAGAAATCTTTTATTTGATCTTTAAGAATATGTTGCAATTTAAAATCCTGAACATAATTGGTGAAACTAGGTATTGATAACACTTCAATTACCAAAGGTACTTTTACAGTAATTGTAGGATTGTATTTTGATAAATCTATATCTATCTTAGTTTTTTCATTCTTAACCACTCTAATTGTAACTCTATATTCTTTGCTAATAGGGTCAGGAATGGTAAATATCATAGTTTTTGTATCTGCTTTCCGTCTAAGCAAAGATACTATTCTTGTCTCCTCACCAGTTAAGCTTCCCACCATTTTTCCTGATTTAAATACTGCAGACCCAATTAATTGAGTTGGATTCCCTCCAACAATATCTACCTCTCCAGGCTTATAATTTGCCTCATATCCATTCTCTTCTTTAATAAAATCTTTTTTCGTAGTTCCGTATACAGCTATAAAAAGCCCTTTCCCTTCTTCTACTCTTTGCATAAATTTATTTAGTGTTGAAACCGGCACTAATCCTGTTTCTTTCCACCTTTGAGCCATAAAATCATAAAACTTATTGATACGGCTTTCAAGCTTAGGATCATTCCCTCTTATAAAATCTGCCGCTTTTTCTTTACATATTATTATATCTACTCCTCTTCGTAATTCTTTTTCACGTAAGGGTGCTTCTATAATTTGAAAAAACTTATCTTCTTTTGCTAGCTTTTCACCTATTACTACCACCTTAGCATGAGATAAAGTTATTCTTCTAGCAACAGATATATTGGCTAAATCCCTAGCACTAATTATATCTGGTGCATCAAAGGTTATGGTTTCAGTTTTAGGTTCATTCCCTCCACCACCTGACTTACCTGCTGAGCCTCCATAATTGGCATTTATCATTTGAAAGGTGATACTTATATTATTATCTTTGCCCTGATCTAAACCAATAGCTGTAACAAAAGCCTGCTCTTCTATCTCTTTCTTATCGTTACAACCATAAAGAGATATAGTTATACTAAATATTAACAAAAATATAATAAATCTTTTTCTAATCATACGCTCTACTCCTCCTCACTCTATCACAAATTAATAGTAGGATTGGGAACGTAAAAAAAAGTACAGAAGTAATACGAACATTATATAAGCGTATCACTTGTACTGTAATTATATGATTTTCAGGTATTAACCCAAGCATAAATGTTATTACTGCAAAAGCCGGAATTAATGGCTCAACTTTTGTTGATTTAATTATCTGAGCAAATATTCCAGCTAATGTATAAAGATACATTGCATATCTAATAACAGCAATCATAACCCAAACTAAAAGGAAGAAAGCTTCAACATTAGTAAAAAACCTACTTATACCGATCATTCTTGTCAAAGTTTGAAAAGGATAATTAATTATTGTTACTGGAGGATAATCAAAACACATTAAATAAACTGCAAAGTAGGTCATCATGATTGCTATTGACACCAAAAATCCTATAATTGTAGAGTGCTTAAATTCTTTAAAACTTCTTATCATTGGTCTGAAGGTCATAAAAAAGATAATTTCTGCTAATGTAGAGCTCAAGAACATACCAGAAGTAAAAAGTTTTTTTACTCCTGCTCCTTGAATTGGATATAAAAATCTAATATTTAATTCATTCCTAGATAAAATCAAAATACTAAATATACTTATAAGAAAGTAAGGCATTAATATCCTTCCTACTCTTCCAATACCTTTAAGTCCTAGCAATGCAATTAAAGTGCTGATAATCATTAAGAAAAAATACAAGGTTATTATATTAGTATTTGGAAAAAATAAAATCGCCAAAATGCTACTATAGCTTCGGCTATTAGTAAAAGCAAAAAACAAAAAAGCAATCAATATAAGCATTGAAAGAATAAAGCCAAAAAATCTTCCGAGCAAAGTATATATTAGTTCAATAAGACCCTTGCCCTCATATTTTTTTAACAAACTCATTACAATGCTTAAAGACAAGAACATAAACGCTCCAGAAATAAGAGGTGTTATCCACCCGCCAGTCATTCCTTCTTTTAAAAAAAGTGAAGGCGTACTATCAGTGATCTTAGAAATAAAAGTAATCAATATAATAGATAGATACTCTCTTCCCCCAATTTTATCATCAGTTGCTTTAAACACTTATCTGTCACTCCTATCCTTTGATCTAACTTCATCAATAGGTCTATTTTCTTGTGGTCTACGTATTAGCTTATGGATAATTGGTCTAAATATTGTGTCCTTAGATGATGGAAAATAAGGTGTATATGGTGAAAAGAACGGCACTCCAAAGGACTCTATGCTACTCAAATAAGCAAGTATTAATGGAATTATTAATCCCAATCCATAAAATCCACCAATTGCTGCAACAAATAGAAATATAAACCTTCCAATTCTAACTATGTAGCTTAAATTCATCTCTGGAATAGCAAAAGAAGCTAATCCAGTTATGGAAACTACTATAACCAGCACTGGACTAATTATATTTGCCTCAACTGCCGCTTGCCCCAATATAAGAGTTCCAACAATACCAATTGTAGGACCAACTGCCGTAGGTATTCTTACTCCCGCTTCTCTTATAAGTTCAAAAGAAACTTCCATAATCATTATTTCAAAAAGTACAGGAAATGGTAACTTCTCTCTAGCAGCAATTGTGGCCATTACTAAATCAGCCGGCATCATTTCTGGATGAAATGTGGTTATCGCCATATAAAATGCTGGAGTTACTAATGCAACAACGCATGAAAAAAATCTTATAATTCTAATAAAATTACCATATGCCCATCTTTGATACATATCCTCTGATGTATGAAACAAAGTGAAAAAAGTTATGGGAACTACTGATGCCATTGAACCATTATAAGTGAATAAAGCCACATGACCATCTTTAAGAAATGATGCTACCCTGTCTGGTCTTTCGGTTGAAATTGAAGATGGAATTAAGCTATATGGTCTATCTTCTATGTATTGTTCTAGGATTGAACTCTCATCTAAACTTTCTATCTCAATTTTGCTTATTCGGAACTTAATTTCCTCCAAAAGCTCAGGGTTAACAATATCATCTAAGTACATTAGAAATATTTTACTACTTCCCCTAACCCCTACAGTAACAACTTCAGTAATTAATTCTTTGTTCATTATGTGTTTTCGAATAAGAGAAAAGTTAACCTCAGTGGACTCAGTAAAGGATTCCTTTGGTCCCTTTAAAATATTCTCAATTGTAGGCTTTTCTACAGATCTGTGCTCAAAGCTAGAAACCTTAATAGAGATTGCTTCTGAACATTCATCAATAAACATTATTACATTCCCTAAAGTTATCTCCTCAATGATAACTTTAAGTTGATTCACTTTACTTACTGACGAACTATTGATTATATTCTTCATCAGTAGTTCAATAGCATCATTACTGGGAGTACCTTTAAACTCGCTTTCCATTATCGGTTTTACGATATACATCTCTAATCTATTTGTATCTACAATGCTATTTAAAAAAAATAAGGTTGCTTCTTTATTTAAAGACTTTACATTAATCACTCTAAATTTAAAATCGATGTTTTTCGGATAATGAAATTGATTTTTCATTAATTCTACATTTTCATTATAATTATTTGTAATCTTCTTCTCTTTGTCTTCATTGATATTGTTCATTAGTACTCACTTCCGTATAAATATATAATTTCTAATATTATAAATATATGACTTCGATCCTAAAATCATTTTTAAAATTCTTAAGAGGTTTAGTTAGAGAATTTAAAAATACAAATTTTATTACCAAGTGACACATCTATAGTTAATGCTATTTTAACCTACTAAACATTTTATATTCTCCACTAAAAAGTTATCCTAATTACTTGAAATTATTAGGTTTAGGTATCATAAAAATTTTATATTTCCTATACAGCAAAAAATGTGACTAGTTCTGATTGTTAACCCGAAGTTTAGTCTATACTACTCACAAATTAAATAAGGTTGGAAGCATATACTGCCCTCCAACCTTAATGGTATTCTATCTACTTTTAATTATCTCATCAATAAGTCCATAAGCCTTGGCTTCTTCTGCTGACATGTAATTATCTCTTTCCATATCTTCTAAAAGCTTCTCAGCAGGCTGACCTGTATTTTCACTATATATCTCTGTTAATCTCTTCTTTGTTCTTAAAATCTTATCCGCATAAATCTTTATATCTGTGGCCTGCCCACTTAGTCCTCCAGATATAGATGGCTGATGTATCATTATCTCACTGTTTGGAAGCGCAAATCTCTTTCCTTTAGTTCCACCAGCAAGTAGGAAAGCCCCCATACTAGCAGCCATGCCTAAACATATAGTTGATACATCGCATTTTATATACTTCATAGTATCATAAATAGCAAGACCAGAAGTAATCACTCCACCAGGACTATTTATATAGAAGATAATGTCCTTATCTGGATCTTCTGCTTCCAAAAATAGCATTTGAGCTATGATTAAACTTGCTGTTGTATCATTTACCTGATCACTTAAAACTATTATTCTGTCCTTTAAAAGCCTTGAGTAAATATCATAAGATCTTTCTCCTTTACTTGTCTGTTCTACAACCATAGGTACATAACTCATATTTTTCTCTCCTTCATTCAAAACTTTTTATAGTTGCTATGAGATTTTTATGCAGCTTTGCAGGTTACACTTAGTGCAGATGACGTAACTTTTGTAATCCTTGCTATTTCTAACTTTTTATATAATAAGACTCTCTGCTGTGTCTTTCTTATCTTATTTGGTGAAACTCCATACATCTTCTTAAAAGCTCTTGAGAAAGCCTCTTGAGAACTAAATTGATATTTTAAAGCTATATCAACAATCTTCTCTTTTCCTTCCAAAAGATCTTTAGCTGCCTCAGTAAGCCTTCTTTTTCTTACATATTCCATAACAGGCTCGCCAGCTATATCATGAAATACTCTATGATAATAATATTTAGATAAGTAAGCCGCTTTTGCAATATCCTCAAGAAGAATCTTCTCACTAAGATTATTTTCAATATATTCAATTGACTCTTGAATTTTATCAATATAATCCATATCATACCCTCCAAAATTTAACGCTGTGTTATATAGATTGCTAACTTAATCAACTATAAAAGTTTTTATATTTTAACTTAATTATAAAGTCTTAGAGATAAAAAATCCTAACATTTATTGCTCACTTAATATAATATATATAATAACACTTAATGAGAATACTTTTCAAAATACATTGAATTAATTGCCATAATAACTTAGTATACTATTATATATAATTTTTCTGTGATATATGGTATATTATTCTTTTTCAAAATCCTTTGAATGTTTTACGAAAGATTTAGAAAAATAAGATTAATTAATATAATATTTAGAAACTGAACAAGTGAAAGGATGTCATAATATGAGCAGTTTTAATTTTAAGAATCTAAGCAATTCAAATTTAAAAGTTTCTATATCAAGTAACGACCAAGAGGAACATACCCATGGAGGCCATTATGAAGGAGCTTTAAAAGATGGCAAGAAGAATGGTTTCGGGATTTTTACATATAGCAACGGAACTCGATATATTGGCTACTGGAAAGACAATAAGTTCCATGGTGAAGGTACTCTTTCTTTTACAAATGGTGAGTTATATCAAGGTAACTGGTTTGAAGATGAAATGAATGGCTATGGTATATATAGCTGGCCAGATGGTGAAAGATACGTAGGAGAATGGAAGGACGGCTCAAAAACTGGTAATGGGATTTATATCTGGGACAATGGAGATCAGTTTATAGGTCTATGGAAGGAAGACAACCGTGAAGGTGATGGAATAATGATATATTCTGATGGTGAAAGAATCATAGGCACTTGGGAAAATGATGAACTGATAAAAAAACTAGTAGAGTAAACTTATAAAATTTTATAATTATTGATAGAGCTTTAAAAGTTATCCTAGTAGACTTTTAAAGCTCTATTTTTCATATACAAGTGAAAGATAAATTAAATTCACTTACTTATTTTTCTGCTATAAATAAAAGATGGTTACTTGCTCCTAGGAATTCTGGCTTCTCACAACAATAAAAGTGATAGTTAAGCCAGGAATTATAACTTTCGTCATCCATAACATTAATTTTATCTGCTAATAGCTCACTTAAACCATCTGTAGCAACTTCTCCACAAACTTCTAAGTTAGAATCCTTAAGTAATTTTCTACAATCATCTACTGTATGAAAAACAAATGGAAAGTCTACAACCTTAAAGGTTTCATGATTATATTCATCACCCTTTAAAAAATTAGGATCATAACACATAGCTTCAGTTGTAATAACCATATCATTAGAGATAAAAGCAAAAAACATCTTAGCATTATCTGTGCTAACTCTTTTTACTTCTTTTATGCAAGTTAACTTGTCCTCATTTTTCTTTAAATGATATAGTGGTCCAAAACATAAAACAATATCATAGGATTTATCCTTTATCATTGATAAATTAATTGCGTTACCTTGAAACACTTCAAGAGAAATATCCTTAGATATTTTATCTTCAATTTGCTTAACGTGCTTTTCTACCAATTCAATAGCTGTTACCTCAAACCCTTTCTTTGAAAAATACAAGCTGTATTCTCCTGTTCCAGCTCCTAAATCTAATATCTTCATACCTGGCTTAAGATATTTTTCAACTTGCCTCACAGTTGTTAGGAACTCGACTTGAGTTGCTTTAGTAGATAACCTTGAGGATTCGTTAAAAATATTATAAATGGCTGAAACCTGCTCTTCTTCATTTTCAATTTTAGAAACTTCTTTAATATTCATATACTCTCCCCTGCTTCCTTTAGATTTTATAGCACTAAACAATTCACTTCAAAACTATGCCCTATTGATAAGACTTAAGCTAATTTAATAAACAATGAATTATCAATGCTATAATTTTATTAAACACTATTCTAACTAATTTAATCCCCGCTGTCAAATAATTGAAATTATGTTATATAGAATCATTTAATAAATTTTAAGTAAAATATATACAATTTTTTCTTGACTACAAACATACCTAGTATTACTATGTATATATAAGACACCTAGATTTACTAGGTATACCTAGGAGGTAGTTATGAAAGTAAGCAAAGAACTTCTAAAAGGAAGTACAACTATTATTATTTTGAGTCTACTTAAAGATAAATCCATGTATGGATATGAGATGATAAAAGCTATTGAAGAAAAGTCAAATGGAATCTTTGCCTTTAAAGAAGGCACTCTCTACCCCATTCTTCACTCACTTCAAAGTGATAACTATGTAGAGTCTTACTGGGAAGAAAGTACAGAAGGCAGAAAAAGAAAATATTATAAGATAACTAGTGAAGGCGAAAAACACCTAAAAGATAAGAAAAAAGAGTGGGAAACTTATAAAAACGCTGTGGATAGCTGCTTATGGGAGGGCATAACATGGGGATAGATAACAATTTATTTGATAAATTTACTGAAGAAGTTTGTTCTCAGATAAAGTGCAATGAGGTTCATCAGGATATAAAGGAAGAGCTTGCCTGCCATCTTGAGGATATAAAAGAGGAATATATAGCTCAAGGTTCAAGCTTCCAAGAAGCAGAAAAGCTTGCAATTTCTCATATGGGAGATAGCGAAAAGATAGGCTTTGATTTAAATAAGGTGTATAAAAAAGCACCTGAATATAAAACATTGATAATATGCTCATTGTTTGTTGCTTTTGGTCTGTTTACTCAGTTTTCAATATTTAAAAATGCTCCTGAGGTTATGTCTTATAATAGTTACATTAGAATGATTCTTTTCACAGTATTAGGTGGAATATTAGGTATAGCTACTTATTTCTTCGACTATAGAAAACTTGAAAAATATTCATGGCATATTTACATCGTTTCTACGATACTTCTTATATATACGGTACTTAATGATAAAATAGTTGTTGGGATAACGATACCCGTCATTTTAGTGGGCTATTCCAATATAACTCTAATCATCGTAATGCTCTATGGTATTTCATTTAGTGGTATATTATCAAAGCTTTATTCAACAAATTATTATATTGTAAAGTTACTATCAATACTTGCATTACCTAGCTTCTTATTTTTACAAACAAGACAATTCGCTTATTTTATAGTATTCATAGGTGCTTGTATTGTAATTCTATTTTGCTCTAAAATTGCTAAAAGATATATTTTTTCACTTATAGGATTAGGTTCTATACTATTTTTATATCTGATTCTAAACAACATATATAGACGTCATAAATTAATTGACTTTATATCTTCTGAAAGTGCTAGAAACAATTACTATTTTGGTATATACAATGAAATAATCAAGCTTATTTCTAACGCAAGATTTCTTGGCAATGGAATCTCTGAAGATATACTAAAGAACACTCCAAGTATTAACAATGATTTAATTTACGCCTACATAATACACACTTTTGGTTGGGCCGTAGGGATAACTTTGTTTGTCCTCGTAATTTCTCTGTTTATTAACTTGCTAAAAACTTCAGTTAAAATAAAAAATATATTTGGAAAAAGATTGTTTATAATAGCATCTTCATTATTGTTAATTGAGTTTCTAATATCATTTTTAGTAAATTTAAGCTTAATACCTTTTGTATCAGCTTCAATTCCATTTCTTAGTTATAGTGGAGTTTCTACCGTACTGAATATGTTCCTTGTAGGACTTATCTGTAGTATATACGGAAGAAAAAACTTAAGTAAATCCTTAGTTAAAACTAAATTACAGGTTAATAATTAAAGATTTAAAGATAGCCCTAGGAATTAATTCCCAGGGCCTACTATGCTTTGATTCAAAATAATCTATCTCTCTAAATCAATTTCCCTAATTCTATCAGTTATCTTTGCTAATTTATCTGAGCTGTTTCCAAGAACTCTTATGGTTATCATTTTTTCATGATTTATGCTTGCTCCGGCTATTATGATTTCTTGAGACTCTAAGTACTCTATAAGTTTATCTCTAAACTCTTCATCTACTCTATCATTTATTATATAAACATTAGCTTGGTGAGTATACCCTTCGTAATAGCCTATTTCGTCTAGATTTTGCTTCTTTGGCTCAAGAAAAGTATTGTCAAAGAAAATTAGCTTCCCATCGTAATATAGTTTAGTTTTTGATGAATATATATTAAAATCAAATCTTTCTCCAGACATATATCTTCCACAGGATAGTATTTCTCTATATAATAACTCGCTTCCATTTTCTAGATATATATCTGCTTCACCAAAAAAGTTAGATCCCTTAAAGGGCATTGTAGGCATTAGAAAATACTCAAATCTGCTGTTCTTCTCTATGCTTACATTAAGCTTTTGATAGGCACTGTCCTTCTTCATATTAAATATTTTACTGTAGGATTGAGAGTATATGTGAAGTCTAGCCCCTTCTTTAATATGAAAGTTTAAGAAGTACTTATCTCCTTCTAATATTCCTGGAGAAACATTCATTACACATAGCTTCATAATATTATATTGTTCATCGTAAAAAGGCCTTATAGTTTTAAAAGGAGCTGTAAAATAGCTATCTTCTAAAATAGTCCTATCTCTTTTAAGTGAAGCTATTATATTAATATGGCTATCTTTTTCGTAATTATTGTTCATTACACGCCCTCAAGTAGAACATTTTCTTTAATCCAGTCTATTACCTTATCTAATCCTACCTTGTTATGAAGATCTGTAAAAATAAAAGGTTTAGTCCCTCTCATCTTTATAGAATCTCTTTCCATTACCTCAAGACTTGCACCAACATATGGTGCTAAATCTATCTTGTTTATTATAAGAAGATCCGATCTTGTTATTCCAGGCCCACCTTTTCTAGGAATCTTGTCTCCACCAGACACATCAATAACATATATAGTTGAATCTGCTAAATCTGGACTAAAGGTAGCTGATAAATTGTCTCCACCACTTTCTATAAGTATTATCTCTACATCTGGAAATCTTTTTACCATCACATCCACAGCTTCAAGATTCATAGAAGCATCTTCTCTTATTGCAGTATGCGGACATCCGCCAGTCTCTACCCCAATGATTCTTTCCTTTGGAAGAATGCTGTTTGCAGTTAAAAACTCTGCATCTTCTTTGGTATATATATCGTTTGTTATTACAGCTACACTGTATTCTTTACTCATTTCTCTTGTAAGTCTCTCTATTAATGCAGTTTTCCCTGACCCAACTGGACCTGCAATTCCTATCTTTACATAACTCATATATTCACTAATGTTGACCACTTACATAGATATCCCATTTCCTCATTTTAAAAATATTCAAGTAATCATTTTAATTATTAATGACGCTTTACTTTATAGCTAAATTTATTATGAAATGGTGTATCCGTATTTATTAAAAGTCAACATTTCCTCCTCTCCAAAACTCTATTAATTATTTACTAAATTCATCAATATATCAGATATAGTAATTGTTTATTTTCAATACACGCCTATACCTATCACTAAATTAAGACATATACAGTCTAGAATATAAATCCTCATGCTGCATTGCTCTTATATCCGCCCCTATACTACATCTTCCGATATCATTCATAGTAAGTTCCAATATTTCCTGGGTAATATTCGACATAACCTCTTGCATACTAAACAATGCTTTTTGACCATCTAACTGTCCTAACGGAACAAGTTTAGTGCAGTTATTTATTATTGAAGAAGCTTGATTATACACATATGCCATCAAAGCTTCTTCCTTTGATATATCACACTCTGCCGCAAAAATCCCAAAGGAAATACAGTACTGTCCATAGGCTTTTTCTTCTTTTATAGCTCTCTCGTACAAATCAATAAGCTCTGTTCTTCTTATAGTATTGATAAGCTTGATAAACCTGGTGCATAGCTTCATACTACCTTCTTTTATTTCCCTTGGCGCCTTAGAGCAGGTAAGCAAACTATCAAGTTCTAATACCTTATCTACATCTCTAGCCTTTGCATATTCATAAGCTAATTTCACAGCTAATCCGTCATTATATTTTACACTGCTTGTAAGCATGTGCCTTAAGTACTCCTTTGACGACTCACTATCCTTTACAATTCCTTTTTGTACATAGGTCTCAAGTCCATTTGACTGAGTATAAGAACCTATAGGAAATATGGAGTCAGCAATCTGAAGCAGTGTAAAAAACTGATTGCTAATGTTCATGCTCATGGCTATGTCCGTGGCTATGACTATGAGTTTCTAACCCATTTACAAGTCTAGCTGAAACCTTCTGTGGATTGAAATTATTTTTCTCAAGTAGCTTCATCAAGGGTTCATCGTAAGGCACAAGTATTTCCTCATGATGTAGAAACAAAGGAATATGTTTATTTCCTATCTCATAACATATTCTTCCCATTTCCTCCATAGTAGAAGGCTTTATAGAAATAACTTCACACTCAGGTATATTTACGATCACTATAAACTCTGAATCATCATGAAGTACATCTTTATGGTTAATTTTTCTGCTTCCATCTAGTCTAATCCCAACCTGTCTTCCGCTGGAACTAACTTTCTTTATTATCTTTTTACTAACTTCATACCACTCTATATCTACAAAATCTATTTCTTTTCCATGAACATCAAAGTCTTCTAAAGTTCCTAATATACTTTCAACTAACATAAATTACTCCTATCTAACTTGTAATAAATAATTATATAATCGTTTGATTTTATGTTTATATATTTATTCATTTTTCTAATGTTATAATTATACCTTTATATAAATATAAAATTATATGAATATACAGTCATATAAACGGTTTGAAGCACTTTTTTAAAACAAGAAATATCTCTGCGCTAAAGAGGCTTCCTTAATTGGTTTACAGGTTACATGCTGCCCATCAACTTTAACTTCATAGTTCTCAGGGTTTACCTCAATCTTTGGAGTTTCTGAGTTTAGGACCATATCTTTTTTACCTATGTTCCTGCAGTTTTCTACTGGAAGCACTAGCTTATTAAGTCCTAACTTCTCTATATTTCCATTTTCTAAAGAAGCCTTAGATACAAAAGTCATACAGCATTTATATTTAGCTCTGCCAAAGGCTCCAAACATGTTTCTATATATAACTGGCTGTGGAGTTGGTATAGATGCATTTGCATCCCCCATTCTACTTGCAGTAATCATCCCAGCCTTTATTATCATCTCAGGTTTTACTCCAAAGAAAGCAGGCTTCCACAATACTAAGTCAGCGTATTTTCCAACTTCAATGGAGCCTACATACTTAGATATGCCATGAGTTATAGCTGGATTTATTGTGTACTTTGCCACGTATCTTTTAGCTCTAAAGTTATCACAACCTAAATCCTTATCTTCAGGTAAGAGTCCTCTTTGTTTCTTCATCTTATCCGCAGTTTGCCAAGTTCTTATAATAACTTCCCCAACTCTTCCCATAGCTTGAGAATCAGAGCTTAACATACTGAAGATCCCCATGTCATGAAATATATCTTCTGCTGCTATAGTTTCTGGTCTTATTCTTGAGTCTGCAAATGCTATATCTTCTGGTACTTTCTTATCTAAGTGATGACAAACCATAAGCATATCTAAATGCTCATCGATAGTATTTACTGTATATGGTCTTGTTGGATTTGTAGATGACGGAAGTATGTTAGGAAAAGATGCTATCTTCATAATATCTGGTGCATGACCTCCACCTGCTCCTTCTGTATGGTAAGTGTGAATAGTTCTTCCACCTATTGCAGCTACAGTATCCTCTACAAAACCCGCTTCATTTAAAGTATCAGTATGAATAGCTACTTGTACATCATATTCATCTGCAACTGCAAGACAAGTATCTATAGCTTTTGGAGTGCTTCCCCAGTCTTCATGAAGCTTAAGCCCAAGAGCACCAGCTTCTACTTGCTCTCTTAAAGCATCCAAAGAAGAAGAGTTTCCTTTTCCTAAAAAGCCAAGATTCATTGGAAATTCTTCTGCAGCTTCAAGCATTCTTTCTATATAAAAAGCACCAGGAGTACAAGTAGTTGCATTAGTTCCATCCGCTGGCCCTGTGCCTCCACCAATCATTGTGGTTATACCGCTGTACAGAGCAGTTTCAATCTGCTGAGGAGATATGAAATGAATGTGAGTATCTATTCCTCCAGCAGTTAAGATCATTCCTTCCCCTGCTATGGCTTCGGTGGATGCCCCTACTATCATGTTTTCATCTACGTTATCCATAATATCAGGGTTCCCAGCCTTACCTATACCTACAATTTTTCCATCTTTTATTCCTATGTCTGCCTTAAATATCCCTGTATAATCTAAAACTAAAGCATTAGTTATAACTAAATCTAATACGCCTTCAGATCTTACACCTAATGCTGACTGCCCCATACCATCTCTTAGAGTTTTACCTCCACCAAACTTACACTCATCCCCATAAGTAGTATAATCCTTCTCAACCTCTATGATTATGTCTGTATCAGCAAGTCTTACTCTATCTACAGTGGTTGGTCCGTACATATTAGCATAATCTCTAGCCTTTATTTTAAAGCTCATATTACTTCACCCCTTTAAAAGAGTTTTCTTTTGCTCTATTTAAACTATCTTCCTTATTAGCTTCATCAGTAGCTCCTGCAGTTAAATCATTAAGTCCATATACCAGCTTCTTACCGCCGATTTCAACTAGCTGAATTTCTTTTTCTTCACCTGGTTCAAAACGTACAGCAGTACCTGATGCTATATCAAGCCTCATTCCAAAAGCTTCTGTTCTATCAAATTGCATACATTTGTTTACCTCAAAAAAATGAAAATGTGAGCCTACCTGCACCGGTCTGTCTCCAGTATTAGAAACAATTAAAGTCTTTGTTTTTCTTCCTTCGTTACATATAATATCTCTATCTTTAACAATTATTTCACCTGGTTTCATTTCAAACACCTACCTTATTGGATTATGGACAGTGACTAGTTTTGTTCCATCTGGAAAGGTGGCTTCTATTTGAACTTCATCAACCATTTCAGCTATTCCTTCCATTACATCCTCTTCCTTTAATATCTTTGTTCCAAGATTCATAAGTTCTGTTACAGTCTTCCCATCTCTCGCAGCTTCCATAAGCTCAGAGCATATAAGTGCAACTGCTTCTGGATAGTTAAGCTTCAAGCCTCTATCCTTACGTTTTCTTGCAAGCTCACCAGCATAATGAAGCATAAGCTTTTCCATCTCTCTAGGAGTAAAATACATAAAAACACCTTCCCTTTCAAAAATAATAAAAAAGTCGCTGAAGCGACCTTCTTCAGTGAGCTTTTTTAACGCATCTGCCTTTCCGAATGTATATGAGGAAAACCTGGCAGGCGAATAAGTTTTGTTTTTCTACTGTATAGCCATAAAAAAACTTCTAAAACCGTTGAAATATCTATACTTAGCTAACTTTAAATTTTTATATTTTCGTATACAGTAAAAAAAGGCATCTCAATAAAGAGATACCTCATTGTATCAATATTCTATATTTGTATTATTTATGTGGAATATTTTTCTTATGGCAATATTATACTCTTACTATTTCATTACTACAATTGATTGTTGATGTAATTTCAATATTTTTATATAAACTATTTGATACTTACCTTCGTATTTAACTTCATTACTTATTCAATAGATAAAAAATCACTGAAGTAACTTTTCTTCAGTGATTTTCTAGCGTATCTGCCTTTTCCGAGCGTAGTAAAAAGCTCTACAGGCGACACATTATTCTTTTTTATTCTTTAATTTATAATATGTTTTAAGCTTGTTACTCATATTTATGAATTATGATTTTCACTCTCCATAAGGTAATTAAGCTTTTTATTGTCTAAGTTGAATGTATGCATTGTCAACAATACTACAACTATTAAAAGTCCAATAGTTAAAATCTTAAAGTCAACTACTGTTATTCTAAATAGATATGGTATGTAACTTAATAATGAAATCAAATTAATTCCAACGGTTATGTATATTTTTTTACGATAAGCAATATACCATATTACACTTAATACATCAGCAACGAACATATATCTTTCATGCATGTGAGGTAATAGAAATACACTCATAACTATGGACCATAAGCCTAAGGTTATAATCATCTCTTTATTAAAGATAATATCCCTCTCTAAGAAGACAATTAAAGCCACTCCAAAAACCATAGCTAGTACTATTACTCCATACGAACTAAATATAGGGTTGTTTGGGAAAAGTGTATAAATACTAGGAAAATTACACGCTAAATCTGGGTATTCACTCGCCTGATTAACATATATTTTAATTATGCTTTTTAATGATTTTCCAAAAATAATAGCTGGCATACACATAATTAAATTTGCCAAAAAAATCAACCCAAAATGTAAAATCGAAATCTTTTCCTTCTTAAAATACAAAATGACATATAGCGGCAGAATAAAAATAAACTGCAATTTAAAGGAAAATGCTATCCCAAGTAAAACAAATGACGGTATATATCTTTCCTCAATCAGAAAATATAGAGACAATAGTATGAAAGTAGTGTAAATCATATCGCACTGTCCCCACAATGAACTATTAATAATTACTGTAGGTAAAAATAGTATTATTGTATAAGTTATTACTGCTGCAGTTTTTCTATAAGCCTTATCTTTTAATAATCCCCATACCAGCAAAGTCGCACTACATGCCCCTGCATAATCAAAAAACACCGAAAGACATTTAACAATTTTTAAAGATGATATTGGTAAGTACGACAAAAAAGTTAAAATAATTATATAAGGCTCATTGTAATCCCCAATATTTAATTTTAACGAATTCACGCCTCCATTTGCTCTTATTGTTTTTATCCAATTATCTAAAGACCAACTAAAATCCACAGATATATAACTATAAAATTTGTAACGAACATATAAGCTGCAAATTGTAACTATAATAACAAACATTATAAGTTTATATTTTTGAACTAACTGCAAAAATTTACTTTTTAGACTTGTCATCTTTTACTCCTATTTTTTCTTTTATATTTAACTCTTCTCTTTGTTAATTTCACCTTTACTTTCATTTAGAAAGGTTTCTATTATAAATCTTGGTCTATGTTTTGTTTCTAAATATACCTTACCTATGTACTCACCTATAATTCCAATTGAAAATAAGATCAAGCCACCAATTGCCCAAATAGAAGCAAGCAAACTAGTCCATCCTATAACTGTTGCTCCTCTAAAGTACTGAATTATAGAATAAATTATCATCACGATGCTTATTAACAATATTCCTATCCCAAGTTTTGTAATCATCTTAATTGGTTCATTTGATAAAGAAGTAATTCCTTCAAATGCAAATGAAATCATTTTTTTAAGTGGATATTTACTCTCGCCAGCAAATCTCTCTGAGCGCTCATAGTAAACAACATCTGTTTTATAACCAATCATTGGTATCAATCCTCTAAGGAAAAGATTAACTTCTTCAAATTCTGCTAAACCTTCCAATGCACGCTTACTCATTAATCTATAATCAGCATGATTGAACACTACTTTAGCCCCAAGTTTCTCCATAAACTTGTAAAATCCCTCTGCAGTGAAGCGCTTAAAAAAAGTATCTGTCTTTCTAGCACTTCTAACTCCATAAACTATATCATTGCCTTCATAATATTTATAAATCATCTCATCTATAGCATTTATATCATCTTGAAGGTCAGCATCCAAGGAAATTACCATATCTGCATAATTTTTAGCTGTCATTAGACCTGCTAATAATGCATTTTGGTGTCCTCTATTTCTTGATAACTTTATCCCTAAGAAAATAGGATTTTTTTTATGATACTCTTCAATTATCTTCCATGTGTTATCTTTTGAACCATCATTTACAAATACAACTTTACTTTCTGAAGAAATAATATTGTCAGAAATAAGTTTATTCATTTTCTCTAACAATCTTTTAGAGGTTTCAGCTAATACGTCTTCCTCATTATAACACGGCATAACTATATACAATATTTCATTCATGTCATAACTCCTTTTACACTATCTTTCATTAATTATCAAAGATATTTCTTTAACAAAATAATAATGTTGTAAATATAAATTTTATTATCTATTTTACAACCTGTATAATATTATCACACTTTTTATGAAATTTCTATGTAATATTCAAATATTTTACATAAATCATTATATTAAGCTATCCTTTCATGTCTAAATTTATGTATAAATATCTGAAAATTCAATTTTTATTTTTTCTACATTAGTCAAACTCCCCTCAATGCTAGCTTGTAGCTTTTTTTCAACCTGCTTTATAGGAAGTTCAATTACGAATTCACTGCCTTTTCCAAGTTCACTTTCTACTGATATTGTGCCTTCATGAAGTTCAACTAAAGATTTTACTAGTGATAAACCAATTCCACTACCTTCTGCTCTCCTTCTCAGTGTACTATCTACCTGTACAAATCTATCGAATATTTTATCCTGCATCTCTTCTGGAATACCTATACCGTTATCCTTTACAGAAACCACTATATGATCACCTTTATCATAAATATTAATCATTATAACTCCTCCAGCTTCTGTGAATTTAATTGAATTAGATAACAGGTTCAGTAATATTCTTTCAATTTTGTCATGATCAAAGGCCATATACTTTTCTTCTATCTCGGTATCAAATATAATTTCTATGTTTTTTAGATTTGTATATTCAACAATGGATAAGGAAATATCTTCAATGACTCTTATAATATCGTCATTTGCTAAATTTAAAGTCAAATTTTCTACTTCAATCTTATTTATATCAATAAAATTATTTATTAACCTAAGAAGCCTAAAACTGTTTTGCTTTAGCATCTTTAGGTACTTATTAAAGGATTGATTTTCTGTAACTTGCATTTCCATTAATTGAACGCAGCCAAGTATAATATTTAAAGGGGTTTTTAGTTCGTGTGACATGGTAGCCATAAAATTAGCCTTTAAATTACTGTATTCCTCTACTTCGTTGATTTTTTGATTATAGCCTTCTGTAATTTGGTTAAATGCATCTACCACCTCTTCATATTCATCTATTCCCTTACAGTCAGTTTTATAACTTTTGTCCTTGTAAAGAGCTTTATTGGTAGCATCCTTTATCTTATTGATTGAGTATATATGCTGTCTTCCAATAAGAAACGCAATTATAAAGGAAACAATATAAACTAGTATTAGTGCCATCAAGTCGTTCTTTACTCTTTTTATCTGAATTCCTGTTATCTCCGAAATAGGTGAAGTAGCATAACAACTCCAGCCAATATCTTTAATAGGATAGTCTACCCCCACCTGCTTTGTGCCCTCTAAGTCTGATAATTTAAAGCTATATCTATAAATTTCTCCGTTAAGTGCTCTCCACCCATTGGAGCTTTGTGGAATCACTCTTTGGTCATAGGAGAGCCCCTTACTATCATTTGCGTAAACAATTCGCCCATTTTTATCTATCAGTCCATATTTACTTGACTTTCCTGTTCTAGTTGCCGGCAGTACACTGTCCAATCTTTTTATATCAATGTTGCTTATAATGATTCCTTGCAATACTCCACTAACTCGTATTGCCCTTGCCACTGGAATTATTAAATCATATCCATTTGCTGCATATCTTAAATCACCAATAACCTTATCTTCTCCATGCATTATAGCTTGTACATAATCTCTATCAGCTATATTTTTCCCTCTAACCCCAGCACTTGTACTTGTCACCACATCACCATTTGGTTTTACCCAGGTATAACTAAATATACCGTTATCATAAGGAAGCACAGCATTCATAAATTCTTCTATGTCACTCTGTATCCATTTTTTGTTTAAGGCCATGGAAAGTCCGATTGAGTATTGATTAGTCCAAACCTTAGTAATATAGTTTGTAAATGAGCTACTTATAGCTTCGCAGTAGTCTTGGCTTGAATTTAGTTCTTGATTAATACTTGAAGTAAAATTACTTTTAATTTCATATACTACTAGGAAGGTTAATGGTATAAGTGTAATAAAAATTAATATAAATAATTTTCTTCTCATACCAATAAGTCTATGTTTACGCTTTTTCATAACCTGACCCCTTTTCACCTTTTAATCCGTTATAAAAGCTCAGCCTTAATTTTATAGCATCGTTGTCTTTTTTTAATACTTATATCCTAAATTATATTTTTATTTTACAAAATTAGCAATATTATTGTATAATTGTAAATATTTTTCATACAAACAAGAAAATCTGCATAAGATCCGCAAAATTAATATCCACAATTTGTTTATTTTATTTCATTTTTAAATAGATACTATATGATATAGTTATGTTGTACTTTAAATAAAGTGTTTCCTTATTAAAAGATCTAGAGATAGGAGGATTTCAATGAATATTAGATTTAAAATAATAACACCTCTAATGTTAGTATTGTCATTAACTTTAATAGGCTGCAATAATGATTCATCTAAAACCACAAACCAACCTAAACAAGAAACTTCTAAAACTAAGACTTATGATTTGATAAAGTATAAAGATTCCTATGTTGGTGATAACAGTGCTGTAGCAAACATAATCTCAAAACTTCCTGCCAATGCTTATAGTGCAGGGATAAGTCTACAAACTGATAAAGAACCATATGGGATTACAGTTAACTACAAAGCGAATAAAGCTTCAAGTGAAGAGGATTATAATAAATTTTGGAGTAACGTTAATATTAACGATCTCTTGGAGAGAAATGCAGTAGTGTTAATGGCACTTATAAAAAATGCTAACACAGTGGAGTTTAATGTAGAGAATATAGGTGAGAAACATTATAAATATGACAGAAATACCTTAGAAAAAAAGTATGGTGGAGATTTAAAGAACTTATTTAAAGATGACACTTCATTAGATACCATATTAAAAAGTTAGATGTGATATTAAAGATACATTATTATCATACAAAAATATATTCTTTGCCATTTATAAAATGGGGCGTAAGCGTTGAATAACTTGAATTAGCTTATAAAAATTTAGGCCAGCATCAATAAAAATAGATGCTGGCCTAAGTTTTTAATATTTTTCTTTCTCGTCTTCTAATTGTTCAACTATAAATCTATCAAAGTCTATATCTTCGATAAAGTTATCTTCATTGAAGGTGGTCTTTCTTCTTCTATTATACTCTCTTATATTAGTATCTAACCAATAAGGCTTTGAGATATCAAACTTTTCACAAAGTTCATTTATGCATTCCTTTACAGCTACTTCAAAGTTATCTTCGTTATCGGAAGTAGCTACATCATCCATAATTATTTTGTTATTTTTAATAACTTTTCCCCATATTCTTATCATAATATCTATCCTCCAACTATTCATCAGTACTGATATAATCTTTATCCAATAGAGTGTACGTTATCATATTATAGACTTACCAAACATAAATTCCAATTTATTATTCACATATCTATTGTTTACAACCTAGACTGCTTTTTTTGTGCATGTCCCACACTCTTAACTCTCAACTTTTCTTAATTATCATACCTAAAATTCTAACAAAACTATATACTAAGTTTTTCTTTGGATTATACTCTAATATATTATTATTATCAATACTGCAAAATTGATATTACTTTCCCTAAAATTCCAGATGTAATTATATATAGAAATTAGTAAAAATATAAATTTCAATACAAAGTGCATACCTATAATAAACTTTCAACAAATCCATTTAATCATTACGAATTAGATTTCAATTAGTCTATAAAAAAACAAATTTACTAATTTCAATAAGTATATTATAATAAAATAACTAATTAAGGTATTACAAAAAAATACTGTAGTTATTTATATAAAATAACATGAGATTTTTTGGGTAATAGTAATAAAAAAGGGGGACAACATATGAAAAAGAAGCTAAGTTTTAATCAAAACTTGCTAATCGGTTCATTATTATTCGGGCTGTTTTTCGGTGCTGGTAATCTAATATTTCCAGTTCAGATGGGACAACAAGCTGGAAATCATGCTTTTACAGCAACTATAGGATTTTTGATAACTGGTGTAGGACTACCTATTCTTGGTATCATAGCATCAGCACTTTCAAAAAGCGAAAGCTTATTTGATATGGCAAAACCTGTTAGTTCTAAGTATTCAACTGTGTTCACATGTTTATTGTACTTAACAATCGGTCCATTATTTGCAATTCCTCGTACTGCTACAGTGGCATTTGAGGTGGGGATTCATCCATTTATTTCTGATGAATATTTAAAAATAGGACTTATTATTTTTTCCTTTATATTTTTTGCAATTACTATTTATTTTTCATTAAAACCAGCTCAAATTTTAGATTGGGTAGGCAGATACCTTACACCTATATTCTTGGTATTATTATCAGTTTTATTAGTCGCTACCTTTGTGAACCCAATGGGTGATGCAAGTAATTTTGCTGCTCAAGGTGATTATGTCGCTCAGCCATTATTCACTGGTTTATTAGATGGATATAACACTATGGATGCCTTGGCTTCTGTCGCTTTTGCTATAATCATTATTTCCAATATTCAAAAGTTAGGTGTTAAAGATTCTAATTCAATTGCTATTGAAACTTGCAAGTCAGGTTTGGTAAGTGTTGTAGGTATGGCCATCATATATGCATCCTTAGCCTATATGGGTGCTACAAGTTTAGGCAGTGTAAGTCGTGCTGATAACGGTGGCGCTATCTTGTCTCTAGTTAGTAATCATTATTTTGGCGTTGTGGGTCAAGTATTACTAGCAGCTATAGTAGGAGTTGCTTGTGTAAAAACAGCTATCGGCTTAATTACATCTTGTGCTGAAATGTTTAGTGAGATGTTTCCTAAATCATTATCTTATAAGAAGTATGCTATAGCCTTTACGCTTTTTTCATTTGTAATTGCTAACTTTGGATTAAGCAATCTTATAAAGTTCTCTATTCCAGTATTAATGTTCCTTTATCCACTAGTAATTACTTTGATTTTACTATCTTTATTAACTCCATTTATAAATAAACAAAGCGATATATATAAATGGACTACTGGTTTAACTGTTATTGCTGCATTTTTTGATCTTTTAAAGGCACTACCACAACCACTTTCAGATAATGCTTTAGTAAAAAATCTTGTTAACCTTGCTACTTCATATTTACCAGGATATAATTATGGATTTGGATGGATTATCCCTGCACTTTGTGGATTTATTATTGGATTGATTATTTGGGGTGCACGTGGAAAGAATAGTATCACAGCATAGAATTTAATTATCACTTCCATAGGCTCTCAGCTGTTTTTAAACTATCTTTAGTGAAAGTTTTATTTACAGATAGCTTTATGGAAGTGATTTTTTGTTTATTATCATGTGCTTTACTTATTCATATTTTGCTTTATTAATTAATAACCTTTGAGTGATATATTTACATATAACAGTCATAGCAAAAAATGCAAAAAAAGAATATGTATGTCTCCATGCAAGCGGTTCATATATATTAATCCAAACAGCTATTGGCTCTTCAATGTAAGCACCTATTGCAGATAATATTAGATTAGCTGTTATAAAAGCCTTCCAGCTTGTGTAGTATTGATACAGTAACATAGAAATAATAGGTATAAATATCGTATCATGAACTAGAAAAATCCCTACAGGAAGCAACCTGATTTTATAATTCCATATCATAAAATCAGATCCTGCAATATCTATCACTGTGGCCATCAAGCTAATCATAAGCCCATAGGTTAAAATCTCAAAACTTCGTTTTCTATCCAGTAACTTATATAGTAAAAAAATCGGAATAATTATATAGACAAATTTTATCCACCATTGCCAGGTAAATAATTCGTAATTATACCAATGCTGTAGCGATAAGTCTAACTCCGTCTTTTTTAAATCAAGTATTTTTTCGTGTAATGACTCCATGTTAGAGTGCATATATTTCCTCCCATTTTCCAATATGTTCGTTTATCTTTCAGATCTCATCTTATAATTATTATTTCCTTGATTATTATAATTTATATAAACGCTTCTCTAAAATAAGGAGTTATGCAGATTGTCGGTAACATCTGACGGTAATAAATTCATTAATTTTAATTGTTCTTAGTTAAAAAACTTTCTCATAACTTATGACTTCAACCCTTGTTGAAACTCCATTCAGCGCAATTACATGTATAGGTTCACTTACAGTTGTACAGCAATCCCCTAATATTTTCACACTATACTTCTCTGCTTCTTTAGATATAGCTGTGAAAGCAACACAATTTTGAGTCATCATACCACATATAAGCAGTTCTTCTATTTCTAGCTCTGATAAAACTTCTTCTAAATTTGTATTATAGAAGCTATCTGCAACTTTCTTAATAACATTTCTCCCATTTGGAGCAGCTTTTAGCACTCTTGGGTGGATTTCTACACCTTCTGTACCTTCACTAAAGAATGATGAATTACTACCCGAAACATGTTGAACTAAGATTATAGGAATATTGTTTTGATTAGCCTTTTCAATAGCCTTTTCTACGTTATTTAAAGTACTCTCAGCATTCCATAAAGGAAACTTCCCCTCTGGAAAATAATCATTCTGCAAATCAATAACTATAAGTGCTTTTTTCATCTCTAAGACCTCCAAGTTTTATATTCATTTTATACTTTATATTACTAAAGATTAATACATAATTATGTTTAAACAACTCTAATTCCATAAAGCTTATGAACAGATAATAACATGGATTATTACATTTAAAAATTACCCACTTTTTTGTGTGTATGGGGTACATGCACCTAAATCTAGAGATATCCTATTCCTGTCCAATCAAAAAAACATTGATACTTCAATCTGTATCAATGTTTTTAACCTTTTCGTTTATGTATTCTCTTCCTACTTCCTGCATGATTGCCAAAGCCATTAGTACTCTCTTCCCTCTATCTTCCGTAACAAAATACTCTACCTTAAGAGGGTACCCTTCATACTGTATCTTATCAACAAGTCCAAATTCCCTTAACTCGTTTAACTGCTCTAACAGCATCTTCTGGCTTATCCCCTTTATATCTTTCTCTAGTTTAGATAAAGATGATTTTCCGTGATAACCAAGTTGCCAGAGAATAACTGTTTTCCACTTACCCTTTAAAATGTCATGGGTAATTTCTAGAGGACAAGTGTATTCCTTACGAACCTTCATATTAATTCTCCTTGTGAAAACAAATATATTCTTTAAATTTAATTTAATATATATGGATGTACCACTTAGTTTTACTAGATAGAACTGGATTATCTATATTAATTGTATACTACTTACAATAACCTATCAAATATATACATTACTATAATAAAAAACTTTATATAGTAAACCTTTCAACAGATTTCTCTAATTCATCTGCTAAGCTAACTTGTTTGTCTACAGCAGCACTTACTTCACTTACAGCATAATTAATTTGTGATATGCTCTTATCAATTTCATCCGTTGAGTTTGAGCTTTCTCTAGACATTTCAACCACATTATCAATTGCTTTTCCAATCTCTTTTACAGATTGATTTATTAATTTAGTAAAATAAGTTACTTCTGATGATATATTATTTATATACTCTGCATCATTTACATATTGATCACCAGTTTCAAGCAATAATTCATAATCTTCTTTAACATTAGTATCTATGTAATTCAATATATCCTGTGAGCATATAGATAGGTTATTAAAAACTTCTCCTACCTTTGCAACTAAACTCTCCACATTGGATATAGCTTCTGTAGATTGCTCTGCCAACTTTCTAACCTCTTCAGCTACCACCGCAAACCCCTTGCCTTGCTCACCAGCTCTTGCCGCTTCAATAGATGCATTTAATGCAAGTAGATTTGTTTGATCTGAAATCTCTTTTATAGTATCTGACATAACTCTTATTTCTTCTACAATCTTACCAGCTTCAATAGCTTTAAGAATTTTATCCTGTTTCTCGCTATAAGTTATATTTGCTTTTTTAAGAGAAAAACTAACCTTTTCCTTCATATTTTCTGCCCTTCTCTTCATCTCATCTGATGAATTTAACTCATCACCTACCTTACTTAGAAGCTGATCAGTTGTTTTTGATATATTATCAATAGATGAATTGGCTTTTTCAACAGTATATATTAGATTTGAAGCATCTTCCTTAAGTATTGATGAGGATGTGCTAATACTATTAATATTACTGGAGGAGTTCTTAGTAGCTGCCAACATCTCATAAGCTGAGTCATTAATAGTTTTAGAAGTATTCATTATATCAGATACTAGCAATTTTATATTTAGATTCGCTTTATCTAAGGCATTTCCTAAAACACTAATTTCATCATTGCCCTTAAATTTAAGCTCTTTTGATAAATCACCCTTTTCCAGCCTCTTAGTGTATTCAAAAACTTTTTTTAACCTTTTTAAAACCAATCTGTCATATACAAAAACAATTATGAAAACTGATGTTATTATACTCAGCCCAGAAGCTACTAATAATCCTATATTCCCATCAAAAACCTTAGTAGAAACCCCTGAATCTTTAAGTGCATCTCTCCCTTGTGCTATAGCAAAATTAACACCTTGTCCTATGTAAGAATTTAGACATTGAACAATTACTACTGCAAATATTAGTTTAAATTTTACTGAATTTAAGGTTAAATCCATAATTTTTTTCTTTATATTCATCTTCAACTCTCCCTAATGCTTCATTTACTATCACTTCTATATAACATCTTCGTATATATAGATAAACCAGTTCCAAATAGAATCTATATCTTATAATCCTATTGACATTAATAGTTAACAGAAATATCGCCTAGTTTTATTAGCCAGAACTGGATTATCTATTCCTTTGAACTGATAAACTACTTCAGTCATTAAACTCCAAATAAAGATTTCGATGGTTCTACGAATCTTTATTTGGATAAATTCTAATATGAAGTAGTTTATCTATAAATAATAACAGCTTATCAATCTTCATTAATTATCTACTTCTAATATTTAAAATTATATCTAAAACCTTTTTCCACCAAAGCGATATAGTACCTGTTATAGCAATTACAATAAACATAACTATATTATAAATTAACAACTCAACCTTACCGTCGGGTATAGTATCAAACAAACCTAAATTTATTAAGTGTAGCATTATAATTGTAAGATACACAGCTGTGTAAATTAATCGAAATATTTTTCTTACTAAATATATCTTTTGCCTTCTCAGCTTATCTCCTCTAAACATTACTGATAGTAAAAATGATGTCACCACATATACAATCGCCATACCAACAATGACATATTTCATTTTAGGCTCGTTACGATTATTATGAAATAACCAAATATAGCTGTTAAGTCCAATAACACCGATATATATAAAATCCCATAAAGCCCTTATACTTTTTGATTTTCTAAACTCTTCATACAGTTTTGATATTAACAACTTAACCTTCGTAACAATAAACAAACAACCACCCCATGTACCCTAATCACTTTTTATAATTGAAATATATTAATATAAAAATCAATATCATTTGTCTATATGAATAATCCCATTTTCTATAGCTACAGCAACTGCCTCTGATCTTGATTCAACGTTAAGCTTGCTATAAATGTTAGTTAAATGAGCCTTCACTGTTCTTTCAGATATCCCCATATCAAAGGCTATCTCCTTACTTGTGCATCCCTTAGCTACAGCTTGCAAAACAAACCTCTCTCTTTCTGTAATTGAGTTATTAAAGGTATTGTTCTTTTGATCAGTTTCCTTCTTAATTCCAAAAATACTTTTACTGATTTCAGGTTGTAGTAATATCTCACCCCTTATACCAGATTCAACTGTTCTTATAAGTTCCTCACGAGTACTGTCTTTCAGCAAGTAACCTTTTGCTCCCAATGAAAGACCTTCTGTAATTAATTTGTTATCATTGAAAGTTGTGAGTATTATTATAGGTATAGGATTGTTTTTCTCTTTCAAAGCCCTTAAAGCCTCTAAGCCACTTCTCTTTGGCATATTTAGGTCCATTAAGACTACATCCGGCTTCAACTCCTCTATCAAAAGCAATGCCTTCTCTCCGTTTTCAGCCTCTCCTATAACCTCATAATCTTCTTCTGTCTCAAAAATCAACTTTAATCCTTCTCTAACTATCAAATGATCATCTACTACCAATATTCTTCTCTTACTCATCTTCACCATCGATTCCTTTCTCAATTGGTATAATGACGCTTATATTTGTACCTAATCTTCTTTTACTTTTTATCTTAATCTTTCCGCCTATTGCTTTTACACGCTCTGTCATTCCTAGTATTCCATAATGACCAAAAAGTCTATCTATTAACTTAACATCAAATCCTACACCATCATCAATAATATTTATATATATGTGGTTGTTGTTTTCTATTACTTCTACCTTTGCATTTTCTGCTTTTGCATGTTTTGCTATATTATTTAATGCTTCTCTCACAATATACAAGATATGTTTTGAAGTTTTTACAGGTATATGAGCTTCAAGTATAAGATTTGAGGTTACCGAAGTATCTGATACATTCTTAAATGAATCCCTCTCTCTTCTTAAAGCTTCATCAAAATTCAGTTTTTCATCACTCTTTGATCTTAAATCGTCAATAACAAGTCTTGAATCCGCTAAGGTTTTTCTAGCATGGTCCATAGCTTTTTGCACTATTTCTTGAGCACGTTTTACATTATTTTTATTTAAGTTAGCATTTACTGCATCTAATTGCATGATGGTTCCTGCAATACCTTGAGATAGGGTATCATGTAAATCCCTAGCTACTCTCTGTCTTTCATTAATCAATGTCAGCTCTTCAACTTTCTCATAGGCTAACGCCAATTCCTGTGAAATCTTCTGACTTTGAATTCGCAATTTTACTTGTTGAAAGAATATTATTGAGTATATCCGTAAAGCTACAGTTATTATGACAAGTAACGGTAATGAGCCAAGAAGCTCCTTCCAGCCACTAATAATTATAATTGTAAAGCTAAAAATGATGTAAAAGTAAATTGCCGTAACAATAACATAAAGAGCTCTTGTATAAACTATCATGCTTTGAATAACAAAAAGTGGAATTAGTCCAAGTAATATAGTTTTATATCCTTCGGGTGCTATCACTGCGTAATCAAAGGTTATTACTCCTTGAACAATAAAGTAAAGCCAATATTTGTTTTTAAAAATTTTATTGGAAAATAAAAATATCATCAATTGAAATATCATTACTATTGTAAGTCCTATAATTTCTCGTGAAGACAATCCGCCTGAACTAGGCATAAAAATTGTAGCAAGATAGATTAGAACTATCCCTACCAATGCTGGAGATTTAGGAAAAACATTATAGTCAAGATCTGATGTAAAGGTTGATTTGAACATATTGCGCAAAGCTAGCACCTTCCTTTTTATAAGGTCAAATATATGTATACTTTAATATTAATACCTATCTTATAATAAATTCATTTCTTTAACAATTGTACCTTTGGGCAACTTGCAATTATCTAACGGTAGCATTACTCCAATACTATCTCCGAGTAAGTTATAACTTTATAATACTTAATTGATTAATATATTATAACAGCCAAACTCACTAACTAATTTCAGATTCATAATAGTTCCTGCCTAAAAGTACATATCCTTCTGCCCTAAGGTACAATTGTTGCTCTTATAAACTGAACCTATACTTAATTCATAATCTATTTTAGCCTTATGAAAAATTTATTTATTAAAGGATGAATACTTTGATGTTATCGTGATCTTCAATTAAACCTTATAACTTAACCTCATTTTTAATTTGTATTTATTTCATTAATTATATCTAAATTTAGAGGTTATTCTTTCTATTTTATAGATGAACATAGCTTCAAAAAGATTGCAGCATTTCATAATAAGCTAAATGACATTATATATAACACTGAATAAATGTTCACTTACATTTATGTCAATGGGAGGAATAATATATGAGAAAGATAATAAAAGGTCGTTATTTTATCTTTGCTGTTTGGCTTATAGCAACAGTTCTACTCGCAGCATTTCAGCCAGACATCAATGCAATACTTAGAGTAAAGGGACAAAAGGTCCTAAGTAATGATAGCCCTTCGGTAATTGCCGACTCTATAGTTAGCAAGATGGATACAACTAAAGGTAGCAATGACATAATAGTTTTTTATGATAAAAATAAAATTTCAGATGATGAAATGAAACAAATTAGTGAGAGTGTAAAATCATTGACTGACAGCGGTGATGAATTAGGCATAAATAGTATGATTGATCCCTTTAGTATGCCTGAAGCAAAAGATTCTTTAATTTCTAAAGATGGCACAACTCTAATGGTCAGCTTCAAGCTTGATAAAAAATCAAGAGAAGTAGATGAAATAAAGAAGCAATTAGATAATAAACTCTCCAATGTAAAATCAGAATACTACCTTAGTGGAGAAGATTTTATAAATGATGACTATCAAAGATCCGCTGAATCTGGAGTTGAAAAAAGTGCTGCACTAACAGTTATATTTATCTTAGTGGTACTTATAATAATGTTTAGATCAGTGGTTACTCCGTTGGTATCCTTAATAGCAGTTGCCTTCTCCTACATGTGCTCTATGGGAATTGCTGCTCAGTTAATCGATAAAGCCAGCTTTCCAGTGACAAGTCTTACCCAGATGCTTCTTATACTAATACTTTTCGGTATAGGAACTGACTACAATATTCTTCTGTTCAATAGATTTAAGGAAGAGTTATCACAGGGCTACTCTATAGATGATGCTATAGTAAATACCTACAAGACTGCAGGTAAAACAATTGCTTTCAGTATACTTACTGTATTTATAGCCTTCCTTAGCTTAATGTTTGCAGAATCACCAACTTATCAATCTGGTGTCGTTGTAGTTATAGGTGTTGCAGTGCTATTACTTGAGATTTTAACCTTAACACCTTTTATGATGAAGCTTTTAGGTAATAAACTTTTCTGGCCTTCAAAGAAAATCAGCGGTCATGGTGAAAATAAATTCTGGGGCAAGACCTCAACCTTTGCAACAAAACACCCAGTAGTATCGGTTTTAATTGTATTTTTAATGATATTGCCAACTATATATTTTCACCAACAAAAGCTTAACTTTGATACTGTAGGAGAACTTGGCGATTCACAACCTTCTTCTAAAGGTTTTAATCTTATAGCTGAGCATTTCGGTAAGGGTCAGGCTATGCCTGCTACTGTAGCAATTGAATATGATAAAGCTTTAGATAACAACGAGTCCTTTGCAGTGATAGATAATTTGACAGAAAGAATAAAGGATATCAAAGGTGTAAGCAAGGTTTCTTCTGTTTCTCAACCAGAAGGTAAGCAAATTGATGGTTTCTATATTAGCGGTCAAATGCCTTCAGTTACTGACGGAATGTCTAAGACTAAAGATGGAGTTGACCAGATAAATGATGGTTTAAAGCTAGCCTCTGATAAACTTACTTCAGCAGACTTTTCACAGGTTAGCCAAATGGTAGATGGAACCGCCAAACTTCAAGATGGTGTTGTTGCCCTAGGAAATGGGCTTACTCAGATTCAAAAGGGTCTAGACGGGGGTTCAAGCGAATCGCAAAGTATAAGTAGTGGTATTGAAGCTATCCAAACTCATCTTAATAAGATGAGTAGTGGGCTAGGTCAACTATCTGATAACTTTACAAAAATGCAATCAGGTTATAAAGAGATGGGATCTCACTACCAGGGTGCTGCCAAGGCTCTTCTTGGAGTTAAAAGCGCCTTAACTCAAATGCAAACTATGGTAAATACCTTAGGTAATAACTATCCAAATTCTAGTACTGACCCTAACTATATAGGATTAAAGAAAACTATAGAACAGTTGTCAGAATCACTAAATCAAATTACTCCTGAGGGAATCCAGACCTTAAATTCTAACTACAATGCTGCAACAGAAGGTTTTGGTACAGCAAATAAAGCACTTTCGCAAATGAGTACTGGCTTAGCTCAAATGTCTGATGGTTTGAAAAAACTACAAGAAGGTCTTGGAAAAACCGCTTCTGGAATAGGTACAATAGTTACAAATATGAATAGTGTAGCTAACGGACTTGGTCAGATGAAAACAGGACAACAGAAATTAGTTGAAGGGCTTAATGGCTTCAGTACTTTTGGGCAAAAACTATCAGATATTAATGGAGGCTTAAGTCAAATATCAGATGGTTTGGATAAGACAAATGGTTTCTTGACACAGCTTAATAGCAATAAAACCTTCTACATTCCAAAGGAAGCTTTAACTAATTCTGACTTCAAGAAAGCCTTAGATATGTTTATGTCTAAAGATAGAAATATCACTAAATTAACAGTTATTTTAGATGCTGATCCATATTCAGAAAAAGCATGTGATATCGTCGAAAAAATAAACAGCGTTACCTCAGCTACCCTTAAAGCTTCAATACTATCTGATGCTAAAACTGGGGTATCAGGTCCAAGTTCTACAACAAACGATATGAATAATGTCTTGAGCAGAGATCTAAATAAAACAACAATTGTAGTAATTATAGGTGTTTTCCTTGTGTTGCTTCTTGTTATAAGATCAATCTGGGAACCAGCTGTAATAACCGCTTCATTATTAGGAGCATATTATGCTGCAATGTATATATTAGACTTTATTTTTATAAATATTAAAGGTTTAGAGGGTATATCCTCCTTCGTTCCATTCTTCTCCTTTATAATAATAGTAGCATTAGGAGTGGACTATAGTATATTCGTTATGATGCGCTTTAAAGAGTATCCTAATATGTCTAATAAAGAAGCAATAGTTTTAGCTTCTAAGCATATCGGTGGCGTTGTAATGTCAGCTGTAATAATTCTTGGAGGTACTTTTGCTACACTTATGCCTTCTGGATTAGTACTTTTATCTGAACTAGCAGTTGCTGTAATTGTAGGTCTTGTAGTGCTCTGCTTCATACTACTTCCTATATTCTTACCAGCAATGATTGCACTTCCAAGTACTTTAACAAATATATTCTCAAGAAATAAGAAAGAGCTAAGTAAAGATAGAAAAGTAGCATAATTTCTAAAACTATAACTGGTTCTGGTTAGAGAATTTAAAAACAATAAATTTATTACGAAGTGATCAACCTATATAGAATTTTAAAAATAGCTACAGAATAAACTAATAACTTATTAGATATTCTGTGGCCTCTTTTTTTGTAGAATACATCCCTTATATATTAAAACAGATTAAACTTAACTACTCCAAAAGCTTGCAAATTAACTTCATATAAATTAATAAAGACCTATAGATTAGTTACTCTATAGATCTTTATAATAATATACTTTTAATACAAACATTTTGAATGATGTTATATTTAATCAGAGTACTTTCTTGCAATAATCAATTTATCTAGTGTTCTTTCGATCCCATAACACGTTTAATTAATCGAGTTGCAAAGCCTGGATTTATGCTATAAAGAAAATTCATAGCTTTAGCATCTTTGCCGATACAAAAGCGATACTTATTCTTTTCCATACCTTTGATAATTAATTCTGCCGCAGTATCTGGTTTAAGTAGCATTTTAGAACTTTTTTCTTTCTCTGTGACTCCCTTATCAGTAAGTTTTGAATTCTTCTTTATGTCTGTAGCCATTGCCCCTGGAAATACAAGGCTGACATTTACATTTGTATCTAGTAGTTCTGAATATAAGCCTTCAGTCATTAACTTAACCGCTGCCTTTGAAGAACCATAGGAGCTTTGTCCAGGGACTGGAAGAAATCCTCCCATACTTGCAATATTAACAATGTGTCCCTCTGGTCTAGTCAATAAGTGATTTAAAAATGCCTTAGTCATATATAAAGTACCGTAAAAATTGACACTCATTACTTTATCTATCTGTTCTAGACTTAAGTCCTTTAAGTTTATAAAAGGTTGAATAATTCCTGCATTATTAATCACTCCGTCAATATGTCCAAGCTTTGAAATGATATCTTCCGCAAAGTTAGATACGGCTTCCTTATCTGTAATATCCACAACCCTAGTTAATAATCTTTCATTATCACCTGAAATTCTAAAGGTTTCTTGAAGTCCAGCTTGATTTATATCCACTGCTATAACTCTTGCCCCTTTTGATAATAAATTAAGAACCAGTTCTCTTCCTACACCATTTCCTCCACCAGTTACTATTATATTTTTATTTGCTACCTTCATAATAAATTATCCTCCATTCAATAATTTTTATCTATTCTTACACACTCGCCAGTCTTTGTCTTTGGTTCAATTATCTTCTTATACCCAAAAACATTATTATACTGCTTTTTATCTTATCTTTATTGATAACTGCTATACCTTTATATTACATGTGATAAATGACGCCAACAATTGTACCTTGGGGCAGAATGTTATGTACCTTAAGGCAAGGAACTATGGATAAAAAAATAAGAAGTAAAGTTTCTTTTTCAAAGATTCCTTACTTCCCAGACTTTATGCGCTCTTTACTGGAGTTATATAGTACAACCAAAAGCTTAAACTCTCATTAAAGCTTACTTTTTGCCCCTTTTTTATATTCATTCAATTTTTCATTAAGTTGCTTTGCCTGTGCCTGGCCGTCTATATGCATCATCGAAAAAACCAATACTTTAACAGAAAAAATTATGATCGCATATAATATCATAGTACTACTGTCAACCGCTCTATTTGGACTGAATAGCCATAGCCAGACCAATATAACAACATCTGCAAGTGTAGAACAGATAAACAGGTTAATGTTTTGAGTCTTTTTATCTAAATCATACTTATTTACAAAGGCAAACTTGAAAAATACATATCCTGAACTCAATAATATAATTTGCCAAAGTAGTGAAGTTCCAAGAATTGTTATAGAGTTACTACTTAAATATATTGTAACAATAATCATCAAAAACCCAAAAGCTTTAAAAAAGTCTTTCAACATAATTTTCAAATACTCACTAATTTTCATAATGTGGCCTCCTTATAATCCTAATTCTTTTTTTAGTATTGGAACATACTGCCTAGATATATATACCTTTTCTCCATTTTGTAACAAAGCTTCAAATCTGCCATAAAAAATCGGACTCACAGATTCTATTTTTGAAATATTAAGGATAGTAGATTTTGATGCTCTAAAAAAACCAAAATTCTCATATTCTGTCTCAATCTCATAAAGTCTAAGCTTAGATTCGAAAACCTTTTCTTTACAGTAAATAAATACTTTATTATCTACTGATTCGAAATAAAAAACATCTTTAGGATTTATAACATGCATTTGTAATCCTGTAAGCCCAATAATCCTTTTAGATGAGGCTTTTATATAATGAATCATCTGCAATAACGATTCATCAAGTTCATTGCATCTTATTATTATTTCTGGCTCACTTCCGTCAGGGATATTTTCAATGGTTACTTTCAACTGGCTTTCCCCCTCACTTCTTTCTATATTTTCAGTATATGTTAGTAGCTCTCTACATTCAACATCCTATATAGTAAGCTACATTATTTGATATGTAAGTTGTTTCGTTTTATCGATATGTTGCATATCGGAATACGGATTCAACTGGTATACCTTTATCTACATATATACTTAAATTATAAATTCTTTTAAAGAATAAAAAATAACCTATGATTTTAAAGTAAATCATAGGTTATACACACCGGTTTATTTTCTCTTGGGTCTTTTACAATCTCCGCATCAATATTAAATAGTACTTTAAGGTTTTCTTTAGTCATAACCTCTTCAGGTGATCCGTCACAAACTATTTTCCCCTCTTTTACCCCAACCATATAATCAGCGAAGCGAGCTGCATTGTTAAGCTCATGGATTACCATTACTATTGTTCTATTTTGTTTTTTATTCAAATCTTTTAGAAGTTCTAATATTTCTAGCTGATGTGCTAAGTCTAAATAAGTTGTAGGCTCATCTAATAATAAAATGTCTGTTTGCTGAGCTAGAGCCATTGAAATCCAAACTCTTTGTCTTTGTCCACCGGATAAAGCTTCTATTGGTCTTTCCTTAAATTCCTTCATTCCTGTAACCTCTAAAGCCCAGTCAATTATCTCCCTATCTTCCTTTTGAAGCTTTCCAAAACCACTTTGATGAGGAAATCTACCATATGCCACAAGCTCTTCTACTAAAAGTCCATTTGGTGCTTGAGGACTTTGTGGAAGCACAGCCATAACCTTTGCTATTTCCTTAGAATCCTGCTTTTTTATATCTTTCCCGTCTATATAAATAGCACCACTCTTTGGTTCTAATATTCTTGCTAAAGTTTTTAAAATAGTAGACTTACCACATCCATTAGCCCCTATTATAGTTGTTATCTTTCCTTTAGGTATATTAAGATTTAGTCCTTTTACTATATCTAAATTACCGTAAGATATATTTAAATTCTCTGTATTTATACTATTCACATTTGCGTTAACCATTTCTAACCTCCAGCTTTATACTTTACTTTTAGTTTCTATCTCATGCAATTTATAAAATTCTCTTCTTAGTCCATACTTACTAGATTCCTGTGTTGAAATCTTTATTTCACTTTACTACTTAACCATAACCTTATGTTTATTTAATTATTTTAATATGTTTAAGATAATTATTGAAATTAAGTGGTTATACAGTAGATGCTCTATGAGGATGACTAACCACTTAATTTCAATACGATATTTACTATGCCTACTGCTTAAGCATTAAATACACGAAGTATGGAACTCCAAGAATAGAAATCACTATACCTACCGGTATCTCCACTGGAGCTAATAGATTTTTAGCCACCATATCAGATACTAAAAATAAGAATATACTTATTAGAGCTGATGTAGGTATTAAGACCTTATGCTTAGGTCCAACTAATCTTCTTCCTATATGCGGAGCTATAAGTCCTAAGAAGGATATAGTTCCTGAAACTGCTGTGGCAGCTCCAGCCAAAGCAACAGCAAATACAAGCAGCTTTCTTCTCTCCTTTTCAACCTTTACTCCAAGTCCAGTGGATAACTCATCCCCTAAATTTATTACATCAAGATATCTTGCTTTATATAAAGTTAGAACTAAAAATACTACTATCCAAGGCGTTACTGCCATCACATACTTCCAATTTGAACCCCAAATACTTCCTGATATCCAAATCATAACTCTATTAAATTCTTGAGTGGTAAACTTAAGCTGGAATATTATAAGTGCTGCTGAAAAAGCAGAATTTATACCAATTCCAATAAGTATAAGTCTTGAAGGATTGATTCCTTTTTTCCATGCCAAGGAGTATATCAATGCAGAAGATACAAAGCCTCCTAGTAAAGCAATTAATGGCATTGTATATATGGTTAAATCACTTAAAGTTGCATAGGTGTTTCCACTGGTAAAGTATATATATACTACTACAGCTAAGGCCGCTCCAGAACCTATTCCAAGTATTCCTGAGTCCGCTAAATCGTTTTTAGTTACTCCTTGAAGTATTACACCTGAAGTAGACAGACCAATGGCAACTAAAATAGCAATCACTATCCTAGGCAGTCTAAGAGTAAATAGTACTAATTCTTCTTTTTTACTTCCTTGTCCAAAGAGAGTTTTTATAACATCTAAAGGTTCCATTGAAAATGAACCCAAGTTAAGACTCAAAATAACGCTTGCTATTATAAGAATTATTAATATTAGGGATATATATTTAAATCTATTTTTTCCTCTAAGTAAATTCATTAAACTCTATCCCCTTTCCTTACAAGATATATGAAGAACGGCACTCCGATTAGGGCTATCAAAGAACCTACTGGAGTTTCATAAGGCTGATTTATCATTCTAGCTGCTATATCACAATAAACAACTAAAGCTGCACCTAGCATTAAGGAGCATGGAATGATGTATTTATAATCAGGTCCAACCATACCTTTAACAATCTGTGGTACTATAAGTCCTACAAAAGCCACATTTCCAGCTATAGAAACCGATGCTCCACAAAGCACAATAACTATTACAATACCAATTAATCTTATTAAATTAGTCTTTTGTCCGAGGCCTATAGCTATTTCTTCACCTAAACTTAAGATAGTTATCTTAGGAGATAATAAAACTGCAGATATAATCCCAACTACTCCGACCATTCCAAGAAGCTTAACTCCCTGCCACTTTGCAGTAGTGAGTCCCCCTGCAATCCAAAAGCTTAACTGCTGAGATAAGTTAAAATACATAGCAGTAGCTGTTGCTAAAGATATTAAAAGAGTTCCTATTGCAGTACCTGCTAAAGCAAGCTTTACTGGGTCAGTACCCTTAATTGATCTTGAACTCAAAAAATAAACCAGTATTCCACTAATACTAGCTCCTAAAAAAGCAAATATCATAAGCCCAAAGCTTCCTACATTAAGTCTCATAGAAAACGCTATAGCAACGGTAAAGGTAGCCCCTTGAGTTATCCCCATAATCGAAGGTTCAGCTATAGGATTTCTTGTAATCCCCTGCATTATAGCTCCAGAAACCGCTAAAAAACCACCAACTAAAGCTGCAGCAATAGCTCTTGGCATTCTTAAATCTCTCACTATTTGATAATCAACATTATCCTTAGAAGCAAACATACTGCTAAAAACCGTTGATAAACTTATACTCTTTGCACCAAGAGACATAGAAAGTCCTATACCAAATAGTAAGACCACTGCTCCAACAATTATAATTGATGCTGCTATAAACATCCTTGATTTTTTATTTTCAACACGCACACTCTTTTCAACCGAATTCATTTAAGTAGTAATCCCCCTCTTAACAAAGCTATCGTTGAACATCAAAATCCATACATTTAAATTAGTATTTAAATTGTTCCTCAAAGTAAAGCTTCTATACTCTATAAACTGTAAAAATACAATTTAGGATGACCTATTTTATACACAGATGCATAAACTTTATTGGTCAATCTACATCGTTAAATCTCTGCTCACAACCTACAGAGTTTTAAAAGTATATTACCTACAAGTTTATATCTCCTTTTTAGTCATCCTAAATTATTTTATATTTTTATAAGGTTCTATCTAATTTGTTTTTTGAAATTAAAGTGTTACTATGCAGATACTCTATGAGCGAGTAATTAGAATTTAATAATTTTTAGCGATGAAGTGCCGTAAAAAAACTGTACTGTTCGAACGAAGTGAGTTTACAGTTTTAGGCACTTCATTGAAAAAAATTATATAAATCCTTTACGTAGCTCATCTAAGTATCGGAAGAGTAACGCTTTAATTTCAACGCATCAATTATTTACCTGCTAGTTTTTCCTTTATTCCATCAAGAAGCTTTTCTTTTCCTATTGGTTGGTATCCTTGTGAGAAGTAAGGAGCACTTTCTAGCTTAGTTACTTTTCCAGCCTTGACAGACTTAAGATTCTTAAATACAGCACTGTTTTGTAAGTCGTTCCAATCAGCATCAGTTGCTATTACTATTAAGTGATCTGCTTCTATTTGAGCTAAACCTTCCATAGTTACAACTGGTAAGCTTATTCCATCTTGTGGTGGAAGATTTGTAGGTTTAGCTACCTTCATATCATCATATAGCATTGAACCTATTCCAGCACCTGTTAAAACATAGAACTTTCCAGCACTTGCAAGCACTGTGAAGTATGTAGTCTTTTCTCCATTCTTCTCTGCTATAGCCTTACCTACTTGTTGAGCTTTTGCATCATAATCCTTTAGCCACTTTTGAGCTTCGCTTTCTTTTCCAAGTAGCTTAGCTACATCATTAAGATTGCTTCTCCAGTCATTTTGATAATCCTTTAGTACAACTACTGGAGCTATTGCTTTTAATTGATCATATATCTTGTTTTGCCTTTCGCTCATTATAATTAAATCTGGACTAGTAGCAAGTATAGCTTCAACATCCATTGTATCACTCATTGAATGTCCCACTACTTTAGCGCTTCCAAGTTTATCTTTAACGTATTCTGGAACTTGTGTAGTCTTGTATGAATCAACATTAGCAGTAGCTACTGGAGTGGTTCCAAGTATAACAAGTGCTTCACTTGAACCTGAAACATCTACTATCTTTTTAGGGCTTGTAGGTATCGTAACGTCTCCCTTTACAGTACTTACTACCTTTGTATCGCTTTCTTTCTTAGCTTCTTCCTTTTTAGTTGATGCACATCCAGCTAACATTCCTACGGAAAGTACCGTTGCAACTAATAAACCTAGAACACTTTTCTTTTTCATTGCTATTCCTCCTAGAATTTTACTCAAAAACATAAATTTATTGTTTGTCTAATATCAAACTATTAAACAATGATAATCATTATCACGTATCAACAAGAATCATTATACCAAAACTGGTTATTATGTCAATAACATTATTTCCCTTATAGAATTGTTGTAATTTTGAGAATATAAACCTCAGAAGCTTTGTATTCAAAGGTCACTTATATTTATCAAAGATAAAAATAAAATAAGTTTTATAAAATTTATTTTATTTTACCGTACTTATATTTAATTTATTTAAATTTAGAGTTTAACAATTCATCAGATTACAGATTCAACTAATCCTATCTCTTTATGCTCTAGTATAAGCTCCCTATATTCTTAAGATTCATTAAATAACTTAGCATAACTCTCCTTATCCTCATTTTTAAATCCAATTTATGCGGCTAATATTTATATGATTTATCACAATTGAACCGCAAATTGCGATGAATTATAATAATTATATATTCTGTAAATAAAAGGGGGAATGTTAATGAAAAGAAAGCTAACCTTAAGAACTTTAGCCATATATACTTTTGCAGTTATTGTAATCGGTTTGATTGTATTTTTATTCTTGCCTAGAGGCACCAAAACTAAATATGACAAGGAAGCAAATGAAAAACTTCTTAATGCAACTCATAAAAGTTATACTCCAGTAAACTACTCTACAAATAAGAGCTATAAAGATAGAACCTTTTATGAAATCTTTGTAGCATCTTTTAATGATAGTAACGGTGATGGTCTTGGGGATTTAAAAGGTGTAGAACAAAAATTAGATTATCTAAAGGACTTAGGCATCTCGGGAATATGGCTTATGCCTATAAATGAAAGCCCAAGCTACCATGGTTATGATGTATCTGATTATTACAATGTCAGAAAGAAATACGGTACAATGGATGATTTATATAGTCTTATAAATGAAGCTCATAAAAAAGACATTGCAGTATATATAGATTTAGTAATAAACCATACTAGTACTAAAAACCTTTGGTTTATGGAGTCCTTAAATAACAAAGATAGCAAATACAGAGATTATTATCTTTGGACACAGGATTCTAAAAAACTTAATGAATACTCTAGCATAAACACTATGCCCTGGAGAGTAGCTAGCAAAGATAATATCTACTATGGTATATTTGCAGAAGACATGCCTGACTTAAACTATGATAATCCTAATGTTAGAGAAGAGGTAAAAGATATTGCAAAATACTATCTTGATATGGGTATGGACGGTTTCCGATTAGATGCAGCAAGGCATATATATGATGGTGAACTTGATAAAAATCTTAAGTGGTGGAAAGAGTTCAATAGCTATGTAAAGAGTGTTAATAAAAATGCTTTACTAGTAGGTGAAGTATGGGATAAGACTAAAGTGGTCTCCGACTACTTAACAGCACTAGATTCTTGTTTTAATTTTGACTTAAGTACTGATATCATAAACTCAGTTAAAGATAATAACTTTAAAGATTTAGCTTCCTCATACACATCCATGCAATCGATTGCTCAATCTAAAAACAAAGATTATTTAGACAGTATTTTCTTAGGTAATCACGACATGAATAGAACAATGAGTACCCTAGGTTCAGTTGATAAATGTAAAACAGCTGCAGCTATACTTCTTACTCTTCCTGGTACTCCTTACATCTATTATGGTGAAGAGACAGGAATGACCGGAATAAAGCCAGACGAAAGAATTAGAGAGCCTTTCATATGGGATGATAAGGATAAATCAAAAAACACAAGCTGGACAGCCATAAGTAATGATAATAAATCCATAGCTGTAAACCTAGAAGAAAAAAATAAGGATTCACTTTTGAACTTCTACAAAACTATAATTAAACTAAGAAATGATAATACTGCTTTAAGATATGGTAGCTTTGAAGGTTTAAATACTGGTAATTCTAAGGTGTTTACTTTCACTAGAAAATATAAAGATGAAACGATAAGTGTGTTTATCAATAGCAACGATGCAGATCAGATAATAAATCTATCTCCTATTAAGGGAACAGTACTATACTCTTCAGAAAACTTAAGCGGTGACATTAATATAAGCAACGAGCTAAAGCTCAAAAAGGGTGAAATTTTAATAATTAAAAATAATTAATGCACTAACTTTCATTGATTTGTATAATTTATTTCAGAAAATATTCTAATTATTAAAAATTACTATAGACTAAAATCCTATGGTAACTTTTATTTTTTTAATGATTATAAAAACTTAGAATCTGTTATGAATTGTAACGCTATCCTTCACAATAAACCTAATAGTATCTGTATCCATTCAATATATTAAAATTAAAAAATATTATATAAACTTTCCGTTCTCTTTTTACTATTATTTTACGTGTTAGTTTATTTCTGATCGATTTATTAGACTCTCATAGTTTGTAGAAACTGCAACAGATAAAGCAATTAAAGCAATTATCCAAAATATTATCGATAAAATATTATCTCTTATAAAAAAAGAGAATACAGGTAATATAAACCAAAATCTACTTGAAAATATCTTTTTAATATTATTTCTCATTTATAATTATATCTCCTTATAATTAACAGTTTAAAAGAATGTAAAATTATGTTTTTAGCAAAACTTTTACATATATTCAATAAATATACCCATAAAATTATAACATATATTACATACTACTTATATACCTATTATGTTATCACCCCTGGATTTGAATATAATATTTTTTTAAAAAGAGCGTACATAAATTTATGTATGCTCCTCTGTCCTACCTTTTTTACTTACCTAAACTTCTCTGGATTTTTTACTTTCATAGATAAGATATGACCACAATCCGTGCATATTTCTGCTATAACGTCTGAACCAGATGAGAAGACCTTGTCAACTGGATACATTCTTCCCTGAGCCATATGTTTACCTAATCCAATTTTATTACTTCCGCATACGGGACATAATTTTTCACTCATAGAAAGCTTCCTCCTATACATCCTTTCTTAATTCTTAAATAATATAAAATGCTATTTATCGTGAAGATAGTATATTCTATTGTTATAAATCCAAATAATACCATATCCATTATAAATATCTCATCCAAACTTCTTTTTTCTTCCACCATCATATATATCCAAAACACATTTACCATTGTATACATTATTATAAAAGGCACATACAATATACAATAATAGGTAGCTACCTTTTTTGCATGGTTTATTTTATCAGTAATATTACTGTACATACTTGGAGGTTCTCCATTTTCGTCATAATCCATAGCCCATATACTCCATTTATTGGTTCTTGAATTTGAACTAAAGTATAATTTCCATCCAGCTTCTTTATTTATTTCAAAGTATTCTTTAGTGACTTGTTTTTTAAAGTCTACAGAAAACTTCTTATTTACCTTAATTCCTTTAACAAAATAGAATCTCCTACCATTACTACTTATCTTACATAAATTCAAGCCTTTTTGTTCCATCTTTTCAAGCCACACTTCTAGTTTATCTGGATATGTGAACCATGCAAATTTTCTTCTAACTATACCTTTTTTTCTGCCAAGATATATTTCATCATCAATATTTTTATAAGTATCATAATTATAAACAAGTTCAATTCCGTCAGCATACTCTATTCTCTTAGTTGAAGCTTTTATTCTAAAATGAGTATATGCTAAAAAAATAAATACGCTTAATTGAACTACTAAATATAATATTCCTAGTATTTTGAGTGTTTCACTATACTCTACTTGTACTTGCCTTAGCCGTAAAATAGACATAGCAACCCACCCTACTATTTCAGGAATTAATATTAGAACTCCAAGTGCCCATCCAGAATAACTTGCAATTTTATTATTTCTTTCAATAATAGAATTTCTGGTAGGCATTATATTTATGTTATCAGATTCATTGATTAATATCTTCCATCCTTTGTGCTGAGAAATTATCTTCCATCCACTGTTATCTAAGCTTTTGGGCAGTGAATTACTTTGATTGTTATCATATATAATTCTATAAAAAGCTCTATTCTTTTCTGCTTTTATGAATTTAAATATCCTAAAATCAAAGTCTATAGCTTCTAACTTATAGCCTCTTGAACTCATATCCCGTAACCATTCTTCTGTTTTCTTAATATCATAACTCCAAAAAAGTCTTAATACTTTTTTATCCATCAAATCTCCCCCCTAACTGCCTTGCATTATTGTTAAGCTCCTCTAACCTACTAATCTCAAGTTTTAAGAGTAATTTCCCCAGTTCTGTTATCTCATATATGGTCTTCCTATCTTCATTAGAGTAAACCATAACTATTTCATCCTTTTCCATCTTGCTAAGCGTTCCATATACCGTGCCTGATCCAAGAATTATTCTACCTTTAGTTAGAGTCTCAACTTCTTTTATTATTCCATAACCATGCTTTGGCTCGTATAAAGACAACAATATATAGAAGGCTGTTTCAGTCATAGGCAGATATTTTTTTATAATTTTTTCTTTTTCCATCGCTTCTCCTTCACTTCAGATATCTTTAAGTACACCTATTACACGGTTGTACAAGCTTCTAGTCTTAGTATAAAATCCAATATGTCACGGTGTGATATATCATATCTTCACTATATCACGTCATGACATACATATCAAACATTATTTTCCATATATGTATTGCAAATTAAATTTAGACAATTACTAGACTAGGTGTTATCATATTACTAAAATCAATGTAAATCCTAAAATTTATATAAATAAAACATACTTAGGGGGAATTTTTTTGAAAATACTAGTAACAGGCTTCACCCCTTTTGGTGGAGAAGCTATAAATCCATCTTTTGAAGCAGTAAAGGCTTTGCCAGATAAAATTGATCAAGCTGAAATCATAACCCTTGAAATACCCACAGTGTTCCATGAATCAATCGAAATCTTAGATGAGGCAATTGCAGTTAATCAGCCTGATATAGTTATTTGTGTAGGACAAGCAGGTGGACGGTTCGACATAACTATCGAGAGAGTCGCAATAAATATAGATGATGCAAGGATTGCAGACAACAAAGAAAATCACCCTATTGATGAACCCATATTCTCTGATGGACAACCAGCTTATTTTGCTAATGTTCCTATAAAGGCAATGGTTGAAAAGATAAAAGGAGCAGGTATTCCAGCTTCAGTTTCAAATTCAGCTGGAACCTTTGTATGCAATCATCTTATGTATGGTTTAATGTATCTTATAGACAAGAAGTATCCTACAGTGAGAGGCACTTTTATACATGTTCCTTTTATACCTATGCAGGTAGTTGATAAGTACAATTCTCCTTCTATGGAACTAAGTTTAATTACAAAGGCCCTGAGCTTAGCTATACAGGCAGCTTTAGAAAATCCTACTGACGATATAAAGGCTGCACTAGGTACTCTATGTTAGGTATGCAAAAAAACAGGTATCCAGATTTATTATTTAATCAAATCTGGATACCTGTTTTCTTAGCTAGTTATACATTAGTCTGTTTCTCTTTTACTGGCAAAAGTAAATCTATTTGGATGGTGCTATCCTCTGGAGATAACATGTATTTATTTACATAATTAAGATGCTCCTCCATACATTCTCGCTCAACCAATTCCTCTTTATACTTCAACTCATATTTATCATTATTTTGTGCCCAATTATATAACCTAAACCATTCATCAAAAGCTCCCATAGGAATCATATAAGAGCAGTACAATCCACCTTGAAAATACTTCTTAGTAAAAGGTGGCTTCACTTCAAATTCTTCTGGTATAGTAACCCACCTTTCGTAGCCATGATCACTTCCATCTGGAATATTTCCGTTAGGATTATTAAAACCGTAATGCCTAAAATCTGGCTTAACATCATAAAGCTTTGATTCTCTAATAAATTGGTTTAGAATATTTCCTGTTTCGATTTCTGGTGATCCCCCTACACAATGTACACTAGCCACTGTAGCAGGTGGTAGGTATATGATTCTTACATCTTTATCTTGTAATCTGTTTAAATTCTCATTTGCCTTGTTCAATTCTTCCATTGACTTTTCTCCTTTAATATTAATTTTAGAAAGGTTTAAAGGTTCAACAATTTTTAAAATATCTTGATCTTGGAGCAAATCAAAATTGAAACCAATTTTTGTACTTACAGTAAAGCGCTCAATTAAATTATTTAAGATGTTTTTAATTGTAGCTAGTGATTCTATCTCGTTATCTATATCTGAAATGTTCTCTAAAAATATTTCAACTATGTGTGTTTGCTCAGTATTTTGAAAAATAGATTTTATCTGCTTTAGAGAGATACGTAATTTCCTCAAAACTATTATCTGCTGTAACCTTCTTATATCTGATTGATCATAAGTACGATACGCATAATCCTCTTTCTTTTTACTTTGCAAAATTCCTATTTGTTCATAATACCTGAGAGTTCTTGTTGAAATATTAAAACTTTTTGATACCTCACTAATTGTCAATAAACTCATACCTTCAGCTCCTTTCTGACTTAATGATAAAGTACGCCACGACGTCAAAGTCAATAGTTTCCAATCCTATTTAATAAAAAAAACTAAATATATTTTTTTCTCAAAATACAATTTCCAATCAGTATTATACGAAATTTTTCCAATAATTTGTAACCTATTACATAATTGGAACATACCGTCTTATCTGTAAATTAAAACAATTTGTTAATTAAGTAAAAACCTCCTTGACTTACATAGAAGTTCTATGTACTCTATATACATAGAACTTCTATGTAAGGAGGTGCACTATTGTTATCAAAAGATTTAACAGCAGCATCAACAAGACCGCTTATACTTTCATTTTTAGCTAAACAGGAAAGCTATGGGTATGAAATCATAAAAAACATTCAAGAGCTATCAAACAATGAAATAGTCTGGAAGGATGGAACTCTTTATCCTGTTCTAAAAAAGTTATGTGAAAGTGATTTAGTTGAATCTGAATGGAAAACTGTAGACGGAAGAAAAAGAAAATATTATAGAATAACAAAAGCTGGCTTAAAAGCCTTAGAAAGCGAAAAGCTTCAATGGCAGGTAGTAAATGATACTTTAAATAATATGTGGGGGGATTCTATATGTTTCAATTAGAAAAGTCATTAATTGATTGGAAGAAAAAACTGTCTGCTAGTAATTCACTAACTAGTTCTGATATTGAAGAACTAGAAAGTCATCTTCTAGATGAAATAGATGCTCTTAAGAAAAAGACCCTAACTGAAGAAGAAGCTTTTTATGTTGCTTGTAGTAGATTAGGTTCAGTGGATTTACTTACAAGCGAATACAGCATAGTTAACTCGAACTTTTTATGGATAAAGAAATTCCTTTGGCTTCTTACTGGATATTTAATAATAAGCTTTTCACAAAAGCTCACAGCAAGTTTAACCTTATTCATTACCACAAGCTTCTTTAAAGAAATTGATTTATATTCTAATGAGCTTATGTACATAAGTTTAGCTATTAATACTGTTCTATCCCTAATAGTACTATGCATTTTGTTTCTTCCTAGGTTTCAGGCCATATCATATTTTCAAGCTAAGTTTAATTACTTATTAGTTCACAGAAAATGGCTTCTAGTACTTGTTTTTATAGCTTTTATTTTTATGAACACCGTAGGTTTCTCACTGCTTAGTCTTCCTATTTTTAGGAAGATACAAGTTTATCAAATGGGCTATATATCACAGGGTCAAAATTATTCTGCTCTGATTTGGACTGCTATTTTATGCTTACTATTTATATTATTTTCTTTTAGAAATTATAAAAAACAAATTAATTAGATGGCAGCTTCACATAAACAATACTCGCTGAACTTTATAACTATAAATCTCTCATTAGCCAATTTATGCTAGATATAACCCGCAACAGGTATCCAGCTTTGTTCAAATAATAAAGCTAGATACCTATTTTATTTAATTGATGCACTACTTAAAATCCATTTCACTGCTTCTAGCACATCATCAGCCACGAAGTCTGCATCATAACCTTCCCATGTATGTCTAAAACTCGTTAGACTTGCTTTACCTACCCCTGTCAAAACTAATATTCCCTTTGCGCCAGCATTTCTAGCTAAAACTATATCACTATTCCCCATATCACCTATCACGAAGCTTTCTTTTATATCTACATCATGCTTCTTAACTGCAGCTTCAATTAAACCTACTAATGGTTTCTTACAAGTACACTTGTCTTCTCTTGTGTGTGGGCAACAATAAACATCATCAAAATAGACACCTTTTTCAGCCAGCTCTTTATTAAGTACATCCATTTTATCCTCAAAGTCTTTTTGAGAAATTATTCCCCTTGATATATTGCTTTGATTTGTAATCACAATGGCCAATATTCCGTTTTCATTTAATAGCCTTAATGCCTCTATTGAAAATGGATAAAACTCAAAATTAGTAATATCATCTACACCTGTTCCCCCTAGGGTTCCCTGCATATCTAAAAATACTGCCTTTCTATCTTTGGTCATGATCATCCCTCCCCTCCTAAAATACTTTCCTTATCCTCCATTATATCAACGTGAATTGTAAATTGAAATGCCCCCTCCCAATTTCATATTGATTCTTGATATAAAATTATTGAAAAAACAATAAAAACCAATGTGTAATTTATACCATAGACTAGAAATAACTTGGCTCTGCATATCTTTATTATCTATTTTATTCGGAGTTTTATTTTTTATAGTAAATAAGGAAGTAAAAGTGCCATTGGCAACAGTATCAATCATTTCATGACTTTGAATAGTTATGTTCCCATTTATGCTTTTTAGGATATGGATTATTGTACTTACTATAATTCTAATTTCATTTGCCTTACACTTTTATACATGCAAAAATAACAAACTTTCTATAATACCAGTAATATAAGCAATAATGGGGATTTATTCACTTGGGCTATATCTGATAATGCACGGTATTGCTTCAATTAGTTAAAACCTAATTTTAAAATACTGTATCTTTTATTTTACAATCAGGAAAACTTTATTATATATATATATGTTCCAATAGGTTTCATTCATAGAAATATTGGATTAAATACATTTTAATATATTAATTGATTGATCAAATTAAATAGAATTTAAATATATATAAATATCTAATGTGAACGTCATTAATGAAAATTCTACATAATTGCCTCTTCAGCTGCAAAGTAGTCCAATATCTCAGTTCAATAAGGCAAGTTCTTTTCAAATTTCACTGAAAACATGTAGTAGATTAGGAGAATATTTATAATAGTATATTTTCCAACGACCACATTATTATTTTCGCAAGCTCTACACTTACATTATATTTTTCCTTTATATAGTTATATATCAATTAAATGTTGGTAAATATCTATGCAAAAAACGGACAACCCCAGTGTTAATTTTTATTTTTAAAAAAGTGAACTTCTAATTCTTATCTCATCAGTTTTCATAAATCGATTTCCTTCAAATAATCTATCATAGATTAAGTCCATATAGTCAATAACCTTATCCAAGTTCATGATTATGAAAAAACTAAGGTATCTTTGCAGGTACTTTGAAGCCACCCCATGGAAGATTGATAGCCATTTTTTTAGATTTGGCCAAAGATATTTTATTCTATATTCGGTCTCTACCTTAATAGATTTATTTCTATTATGTTTCATTGCTACTAACTTTATATATCTATCTCCATATGGAGCTATGTACGATTTCTTTTCTATTTTAGAATAGACTTTTTCATTGAAAGCATCATTATCCCAGCGATACTTAAACTTAAATATCGGTTTTATAAACATAGAGTCTTCTTTCCCTTTTGCACCAATGATAAAGATGTTTTCTCTTGGAGCTACGGAAGCTAGCATTTCTGCATCCCTACACCCTTTGAAGTTTTCTTTTATAATAACTTTTCCAACATGTACAACTCCTGATAAATTATCTGGAGTTGAGTCTATACTTAACGCCTCAAGTATTTTATGTCTCCAATAAAAAGCCGTCCCAATACTTATATTTAACTTATCAGCGCAAAACTTCAAAGTTTTATTTTCTGTCATTAATTCAGTAAATTCCACCCAAGTTCTAGTATTCTTTTTTGAATAACTCCACAATGAGTTAGTTGTACGTGAAAAAGTCTTTTCGCATACTTTGCATTTATATCTTTGAATTCCATTATAAAAGCCATATTTAATATACCAATTTGACTCACAAATTGGACAAGTCTCTACAACTCTATTTTTATAAAAATCTCTTTTTAGAACATCATTAGTATGCAGATCAAATTTTTTAAGTTTAACATCATGCTGTAGCAAAAAGAACACCTCACTAAGAAATTTTAATAATTAGACTATCCTCTTAATGCTTGCCACATGTTCATTTTTTTAATCATTACCAACATTTATTTAACAAATAGTTGCATACTATAAAAATTAACTTAAGTACTATTCTGATATGCTTCCTTTTATAGTAGTCAGTTAAAATAATAAAAATGCTAATATAAAGATGGAATATATCCATCTCTTCTTAATTGAGTTTTTTGCGCATCATCTTTTTCTGAACATAAGTTAAGAAGAATAAATTAAGAAATTCTTGTATCAGAATAGCTTTGTTCTTAAAATATTAAAGTAACGATATTTTAGATAATTAATTGATGAAGCTTATTACTTAATTTTTATATATTATAAAAATTAAAGGAAAGGTTTCAAAAATCAAACCTTTCCTTTGCTGAGCTTATTTATTCAATTATAAAGTCATCCATCTTTATAAAATCAATTAATTCACTATACGGTGCAAATTGATTTTCATAACTAATCTTTATATAAGACTAAATTCCTTCATTGCATTATAGATTCCATCTTCAAGAATACTTGAAGTCACATAGCTGGCTACTTTCTTTAAGTCTTCTACTGCATTTCCCATAGCGATTCCTGTTTTTACTGTTTTAATCATCTCTATGTCATTATAGCCGTCACCAAAAGCAAAAGTATCTTCAATATTCATCCCTGATATTTTTATAAAATGTTCTATAGCATGAGATTTTCCCCAATCGCTAAAAGAAACGTCTGCGGACATGTGTGGTCCATGAGAATTAAAAACAAGTTTATCCTTGAAATACTCAATACATTTTTTCAAGTTCTCTTCTTTAGAGTAAAACACATCTAGTGTATTCACCTCTATATCATTTATATCCCATTCTTTTATTAGATATGGCTGCCCTTTGAACTGAGCATTATATTCATCAACTCTTTCTACAGTCATGTTATAAGCATATCCCTCATGAAATCCATTAAAGCAACAAGTTATGTCTAGTTCATCAAAAGATTTTTGTAAGCTCTTTATAGTTTCCTTATCAATTACTCTATGATATACATCTTTTCCTTCATAAGATATGTGAGTTCCATTACCTGCTATATATCCATCAAACATATCTTCTCCGAATTGCTGGATTATAAATCTTATAGGTCTTCCACTACATACAAAAGCTAAGTGTCCTCTTTTTCTAAACTCTCTTATAGCTATCTTAGTGCTTTCAGGCATTATTACCTCTTTGCCATTAGAACAAATCAATGTTCCATCTATATCAAAAAAAGCTATTTTCCTCTCCAAGTTCTTCACCCCATCTTATGACTCATACTAGTTGCTACGTAGCTATAGACAAAGTAGCTCCAAATATAATATATATTTGATACTCCTATCCTATTACCATTAATGGTTAACAGAAGTATCACTTAGTTTTGTTAACTAGATTATCTATTCCGCTGAACTGATAGATTACTTCAGTAATTAAAATAATCACATCTTTGTGCTGAAGCATTGATAAATCTATATATTTATATGATTTTATAAATGTATGATTTAAAAATTATATAATCAAAAGAAGTTAAAAAGTTATATATCTGTAAAATTAATTAGCTTTATATTATTAGCTTCTATATATTTAACTACCTTTTCGCTTTTAAGAGTTTCAAGTTCGTAAGCTCTTTGAGTATTGTAGCTGCTCAAAGTTAAAAGATCTTTATCTATATACGCTGGATGAGTCATTAATTCCACTTCACTTAAATACTTACTTTCTTCTAAAACTTTAATTAATGCCTCTTCACTTATACTTTCTTGACCATAGAACTTTTCACAGAAATTATGAGAATGTATTACACCTTTTGAATCCATATACTTTTCAGCATCGCTTGTAAGTCCTCTCATAGGAATACCTAACTCTTTGGCAAACTGTACAGCAATTGCAAAGTTTTTGTTTGTTGCTCCATGATGAAAATCAATATGAGTTGGTTTAAAGCCCGTACTTAAAAACTTATCTATTTGCGCTCTATACTCTTTTCTAATTTCTTCTTCATCCGCAGCTTCTATCTTTTCAAAATTATGTTCAAAAAAACCTTTTTCATTTACTAATGTTTTTAGTCCATCAGTTAGCGGTTTACCAGCTGTTAATACTAAATGTATACCTACTTTTAAATTTTTGTTTTGTCTCATTAATTCTATTCCGTGTTCAAAACCAGGCGCATTTGTAAGCATTGAGGTAGATGTCACGACGCCTTCTTTAAAAGCCTCTAATATTCCTAGATTAACACCTCTTGTAAAACCAAAATCATCTGCATTTATAATTAGTTTCATACAAAATTCCCCCTTATACTCTTATCAATAATTTATTTGATTTAATTAAATCTTACTTTATACATGTTTTTTTTAACCTACTTATAAGTATAGATAAGTAAACCTTTGCATTCAACCATTGCTATGTAAATTTTTATGATTTTCAGATTTTGAAAATACCATTAGATCTATATTATGGTAAAACTTAATTAATCCTTATAATATACTTTATAATTTATAAAGATGAACAACTTCAATCCGAAATCTATTTTTAAAACTCCTCTGGGTTCTGAGAGGAGAATTTGAAAATATAAATTCAATTATAAAGCGGTTCATCTATAAGAGGTTATAATTTCCTTTACATTAGAAAAGTCGCTGAAACAAAATTATTCAGCGACTTTAATTTTTGCTATAATGCTCCTATTAACTTTTAAACATAAACTCTACAAGCTCACTTGACTTTATTATCCATAGATGTATAATAAATCAAACACAATAAACTCATATTGATTTAATTTATTTTTATATTTAAGAGAGGTTTATATTATGAAAACTAATCATAGTGAAAATTCACTAAACACTAAAATTTGTACTATAATAATTTACTCTTTATGGCTCCTGTTAGCAGTTGTAATATTAGGTACCTTCTTTCTATGGAGTAAAACAAATAGCTTAATATATGTTATATCTGGAACATTGTTGGTTATCGGTCTACTTATAAATATCCGCTGTTTTAAAAAAGTCAAATCAAACAACTAGAATTATAACTAGAAATACTTTAAGAAAACCGCCCCACTATTCATTCCCATAAAATCAGAACCAATAGCTAGTAAAATGATTTCATCTCCTATTTTAAAGTTATTTTCTTCTGTGAAATCTTTGAAATTCCTTATTATATCAACATCTCCGATGTGTCCACCAAGGTAGTTATTATAAAAGCTATCATCAGGAACCTTGTACATCTTATAATAAGTATTAAAGAAATTATCAGCTATGTTCTGAATTATGATTTTATTTGCATTCTTAAACTTTTCTTCATTTGAAGCTACTAATTTTGAAAATACCCTTCTCATAGCTTCAAAGGTTCCCATTTTGTTCTTCAAGTAATTGTAATATGGGTCAACTAACTCTGCGCTTTTATCAAAATTATATGCAGCAACACTCATGCGACCATTGGAAGCTGAAGTTGATCCCACTATATTAAAGCCTTTTTGGTCTATATCATCCCCAATTAGCATTATGCCTGCTCCATCACCTAATATGGTAAATTCTATAAAGCGCTCTTCATCATCACTCAAAAAATAAGGTGAAATTATTAGTGAAAATTCGCCTTCTATTACATTAAGTGAATTAGCCATTTTTATGGCTTGAATTGTACTTGAACAATCTTGGTTAAGTATCACTACTGTTGCATCATTTAATTGAAATTTTTCTTGAAGATAATGTGGGACACTTATATTTCCACCATAGATATATTCTTCATAGCTTGTATAGAAGATTGTTTTTATTTTAGATTTATCTATATCAAGCTTATCAAGCATTCTTTCAACAAGCTTAGATAGCACTTCTACAATTTCATCTTTTCTTCCAACTGCTATACTGTGTAAATTTGTTTCTTTAACATACTTCTCAATACTTTCATAAATATCCATCTCGCCGCTTGCTTGTCTGAACTGATTTGATTTAAAAAGTATTTCCTCTGCTGAAACTATATTTTCAGGAATATAATAATCTGAATATAATATCTTAGCCATTATACACCTCTGCTCCTTTATAACTTTTTATTGATGATTTCGCCGAATTATATATGTCTTCCATTAACTTTATTCTCTCGTAAGATTCATGTATTGGTATACTCTCTTTTCTGCCTTCAACTACATCAACTAAAAACTTAAGCTGGTTTGTATAGTAATTGGCAGCATCAAACTGTAATTTCTCTTTATTACCTGTAGCTTTTTCTTCTATTAAAACATTAATTTTGAAGTTACCAAGGCACGCTCTAAAAAAGTCTTTTACTACTACCTTTGCCTTTTCAAATTCTATATGTTGTTCTACCTTATATGGAAGTTCAAAGGAAGATATAAATCCTGTTTCAAATTGATCTTCATATCTCATCTTTGCAGAAAAGGTAGAGTCAATACCATTTGGTCCATTAAAACTGGAGTTACCTTCATAGTATATCGGATTAAGTCCTACTACTTCTTGTAAAAATTGAAGCCAGTAACAGCTTAAATCATAAAAAGCTCCTCCCCCTCTTTCAGGAAAGTTCCTATAGCTATTAACATTGTTACCTTTTGGTACTATGCATGCATAGGTATTTATAATTTCAAGCTTTCCATACTTTTCAGAAGTAATCATCTCTTTTATGGCAGCTTGCCAAGGATGATGTTTTATCATAACACCTTCTAATAGCTTAATATCTTTTTCTGATAACTCACTGAGTATCTCATCAAACTCCGCTTTACTTAAACACATAGGCTTTTCTACTAATATGTGCTTTCTTGCTTTAATAGCCTTTATTATCCACTCTTTATGAAGATCATTTGGAAGAGCTATATAAACACAATTTATAGCTTCACATTCAAGAAGTTCTTCATAGCTTTCAAAAGCCTTTTCTATACCATACTCCTTAGCATACCTTCTTGCGTTCTCTGGGTTTCTGCTTGCAATTCCATAGACTCTAAGCCCTTTTACTTCTTTTGCTGGAGTTATTATGGCTCTAGATACTATACTGGAACAACCTATAATTCCAAGATTTATCACAAAATCACCTTCCTAATTTCCATGTAAGTGAAGAAGGTTACATTTTGAACAAACAGGAGTAAGCTTACTGCTTATTATTTCTCTTACCTTTTTGTATTCCTCACTGTGCCATATTTCAGATACACTTGCATTATTTAAATTTCCTATGGTAAACTCTGAAAAAAACTTACAAGAAGACACAGCTCCATCAGGATAAATATCCATTCTAGTTGACACTGCAAGACAACTTCTCTTTTGAAGATTCTCCACTTCTGTTCCTAATATAAAGTCATCTACATCCTTCATATCTAAATCAGGTTGAAATCTTACTCTTATATCCCAAACTTTGCTGTTTATCTTTTCTATCTGCTGCTTAAGAATCTCTATGCTTTCTGGTGAAACCTTATATGTAAAGGAATGCCAGCTTTTATCTTTTTTATTTTCTTCTATCCATGAGAAATTTTCATTAAAATAGTTATCCATATTGCAAGCAGTTTCTTCTGCTATATACCATGGATAGCAAAGCATAAGCATATCTACTCCCATTTGTTCAAAGAACTCTACCAAGTCATATAATTTAGGTATGACGCTGTCGTTGATCACAGTATGAATAGAAATCTTCCCTTTATAAATACATTTTTTCTTTAAATCTAATAAGATATTTAAGCTCTCCATAGTCTTATTGAAGTTGCCCTTACCTCTAATTAGATCATTATCTTCTTCAAAGCCTTCTACTGGAACTAAAAGTTCTAGATTATCTGATAACTTAATTATAGAATCAAGCTTTTCAGGTATAAGTAGTGCATTTGTACACATAGCTACTTCTCTAGGATCCTCTACAAGCAAATCTGTTAATTCTTCAAAATGCTTGTACACTAAAGGTTCCCCACCCCACAGATATAACCTTGATTTCACTTTCTTAGTTTCCTCAAGTACCTTTTTTAAGGTATCCAATGATATATCTGTCTGCTGCTGCTCCTTGTCCATATTTCTATGAAAACCTTTTTCATTCCATTCATAGCAGTGCTTACATCTTAAATTACATCTATTAGTGAGTTTTATCCCTACTACCTCTGGAAGCTCCGTTGCATAGCATGGATTATTTTTTCTATTTCTTAATGGATCTGATATATTTTTTATAGTCCTCTTTAGGACTTCTAAGGACTTCTCATCATAATGAACTTTTGTTTTAGGCTGCATTATTTTACCTTCTTTCAACCTTTAATTTTATATAGATATGCCTTTTTCAAATTTATTCATCTTACTCTTAATTATTGTTAAAATTAATGTGTAACTATGACGCTATAGCTTTAAAATAGCTGCCACAGCTACACATTAATGGGGGTATCAGCATTTAAATACATATAGTCTTAACAAATTTACATAAGTCTCTAACTCATCTATTAGTTATACCTGTTCGACAATCACCATAAGATGTGATTATCGAACAAGCATAACTTAATTTTCTATATTAAACCCTTTATATATTCTGTACTATAATCCTTACTTAATTTTTTCTGTTTTAAGAGATTACTGTGCAGCTTATTTAATATTTCCATATCAAAACCTGCTTCTTTCCACTTGTCATAGCTTATACCAAAGCCTAATCGCTCCCAAAGCTCAGCATTCTTTTTTTCATGATCTCCAAATGGATCTAATAGAATTATAGGAGTGCAGGCATTTAAAGAATCAATAAGAGTTCCCCCGCCTGGCTTACTTATCATGGCTTTGCAGCTTTTTGCCAGGTCAAAAGATGGGTGATATTCATCCCTTGTGGCAAATTTAGGTTCTTTATCTTCTATGATTTCTGCAAAAGGAGGAAAAACAGCTTTCTTATGCTCCTCATCTCCCCAGGCTGTCCACTGTGGATCCATCATAAAATATCTATTATTAGATTTTTGACGGCTTGCCTCTTCTTTCTTATAGGCAATGACGTCTAAGAAAAATCCTTGTTCTTCTAGCTCAGGAATCTTATCTTTATAAGTTCCCATCCCCCATCCACCGCCGTGAATCATAAATCTATTTTCCCTTTCTTCAAAAGGAATAACTTCATCCTCTTCTATTCCAATTGTGTACTTTACTTCATTGCTATCATAATCAAACAGAAAAGTTTCAGCGTATATATCAGAATAATTTTGTATATATTTATTTAAAGACTTCCACGAAGGAGATGGCTTGCAGTCTATATAAACAATTTGAGCATTTATTTTTTCAAGCTTGAATCTCTTCTTATACTCTTCAAGCAGGAATATCCAATGCCCCGATAGAACTACAAAGTTTTCAATCTCAGACTCCTTCCAAGAGCTTAATAGCCTGTCCACTTTTTCTTCATCAATACTCTGCCTTATATCCCAAGGCATTCTCTGAGCTAAAAGTGCTGCCTTAAAATTATCATGGTAAGCTGTTTTATTTATCGCTATATTGTCTCTTTTCTCTTTAACAACATAATCTTCAAATACCACAACTTCTGATTCTATATCTTTTTTAGTGAAATTATTGTTAATTAAAAGCCCTGGAACATAAAAACCTAACCCGAATCCAGAACATAATATAACCACTTTACTGTTCATTATTACACCTTCTCATTTTGAAAATTTGATTTCTCAATTAGAACTACTTATCCCTATTTCCTTTAATGCGTTTATGAGACTGTTTCCTAGTTCTTCAACTATATCAATATCTTTATAGAACATAGCAAAATAGAATCTGCCTTTATAATTATTTATGGTTTTGTTTATGTCTAGTAAACTATTTATAAATATAGTATTGCTACTCAAAGGCATTATACCTTTGTCAAAGGAAGGTTTAAAAAGTATATTATTTCTTGAGAGTGAACTTAGAACATCTGAATAATCTATATCGTTATTGAAGGAGATATTTAGGAAAGTAAAACCACAATTCAGTCCAAAGCTATGAGCATACTTATCAAGCTCATGTTTGATAAGGCTCATGGATTTTCTTGCGTTTATCTCTACTACTGGGCATAGAGATTGATCTTTTAAAACCATGGAATCTACACAGACATCCCCATAGTACCCATCTTCATAAAGCTTTTTAGCTGTTTTCTCCATTATTTCAAAATAGGATTGTTTCTTGATAAACTCCATAAATTCTTTATCAGGAGTATAGGATCCAAGGTAGGCTAGCCCTGTATTTCTTACTTCCTGTACAGATATTATTTCAAAGCTTCCGTCCTTATGGATTTTGAACTGACAGGAAAAATCTTTAGCTTTTTCTAGCAAAGGTTCAACTATAAACTCTACCTTTTTTCCTTTCTTCTCTTGCATCTCTACATAAGATACTATTCTCTTAAGTATGCTTTCGTTTGAAATGATTAGATTACCTTTTCCAGACACACCAAAAGAATCTTTTATTATTATGCTACCTACATCGAGGTACTTCATTCCTTCTTCATACATTTCTTTTGAGGAATAAACCAATTTAATTTTATCGTTTGTCCCTAGTTCAAGGTTAAGCTTAGATGAATATATTTTAGAATTTACTTTTTTTACAGCTTCTATTGTTGGATAATCAAACTGCCTATGATATAAATCGCTTAGTTTATAAGCTTCTGGCAGTACTGCAAAGGTTTCTAGATTTGCTTTTTCAGATAAAAGTTCATTTATTTCAGAATTGTCATTGGTTATTAATAGTTCACATATATTTTTATTTTTCTCTTCTTTAGATTTGTCTTCAGCAAGGCTTGTACAATTGTGTTTAAACTGAAAACCTAATTCTTTTAAATATTCAATATTATTATCATCAATCTTATATCTTGTAATAAGTGCATCATCTTTATCACAAAGAATAAAAAGTAGTTCATCCATAGCCTTTACTATATTTTCAGATTGTTTATCTGGTATATCAGGTAGCTTGGCTAAATCTTCTTCTCTCCAATACTTTTCAGCATTAAATTCTCCATAATAGATGCTTTTACTCATATATTGCACCTTTTTGCATCTCTATATATTCTCCAAAAGTATCTATTGATCTTAGACAATCCATATCGAATTCATCAAAGTCTATTTGTATATCAAATTCATCTTCTATTTTTAAAATAATATTTATAAGTTGAAGAGAATCTATACCTAAATCGTTTAACAGATCAGTAGAATTAAGTATTTTCTCCTCTAAGGACTCATCTTCTTTTACTTCACATATTATTTTTACAATCTTCTCATTCATAAGTTTCTTCCTCCAATTTTTATAAACATTTTTTCTTTTAAATTGTTATTATAATATTAATATATCACACCACTTTCTTTTGTCAATAACTCCAAACATTACCTATGCTGACAAATTATCCAGTTTATAAATTAAAATAAGATCTAGATGAAAGAGTTCTTTTTGCCACGCTTCATTTTGATTAACTTTTAAGGTTATATTTTAAATTTTTGTGAATTTTATTCACAGAAATCTAAAGGTAATAAATATTTAGAGATAGCACTTAATATATAAATAAAAGACACTCAATTAAATGAGTGTCTACAATTTTATTTAGTTATATAGATAATCCAGTTCCATTTAATAAAACTAAGTGATACTTCTGTTAACTAATAATTGTAATAGGATTATGAAATATAGATTCTATTTGGAACTGGTTTATCTATAAATGCTTAATAAATATCTCAAGCTCTTTCTCTGTTAAAAACACCTGTCCAATCTGTCCATGCCTACTATCCAGTCTTTTATCAGTATGAAAATCTGAGCCAGCGGTATAGAACCAGCCTTTTTTTTCAGCTATAGCTTTAAAGTTCTTGGTGTCCTCAATAGTATTCTTAGAATATATAGCTTCTATTCCGTCAAAGTCCAGCTTTAATATATCTTCTCTAATTTCCTTTTTAACTTTTACAGGATGAGCTAGTACTACACAGCCGCCAAAATGTCTCAAAATATCTATACCTGTTTTGGTATCTATTCGATTTTTTATTCCATCTCTTGTTATTTCTATCTCAGATCCTATAAGTGATTTGAGTTCTTCTATCTCATGGTTTCTAATATGTTTTAATACCTTTTGGAATGTTATATCTTTATATTTATCATTCATAAAATAACTTAAAACATGTACTTTTTTTCCTTTGTACCTTGTTGATAATTCTAATCCAGCTATAACCTTAATTCCTAGAATTTCACCAAGCCTTTTTGCTTCATCAACACTGTCAGTTGAATTATGATCTGTAATCGCAATTATGTCCAAGCCTTTTTCTTTTGCCATAACTATGATTTCAGAAGGGGTGCTATCACCATCTGAGGCAACACTATGCATGTGAAAATCACCTTTTGTATACATTTCTCTCTTCCTTGTAAATTAATCCTTATATATAATATCCAAATACTAACTATTAGTTACCAATTAAGACTTATTATCATTTTATTAATTGTAGGTTACTCTTAGTGCATTCTGGTTCAGCTAATATACACATATTTTTACATTGTTATCCAGCATATACCTTTTAAAAATATAGACGTATAAAATGGAAATCAAAGACTTTGACATACTAGAAATATTCCTATATATTGATATGTATATAACTTATTGATAATCATTATCGTTTAATCCAAGGAGGATTTATGAAAAACTATGCCGGTAAGCTTACATCAATTGCAGTAACCGTTGCACTACTTATTGTAGGGGGTGGTTTTATATATACACTTTCTTACATGTTCGGAGGAGCTCAAGCATTTAAAGTTATATTAATGTCACTATATTTTAGTATTCTTTTATATCTTTTAATTGTGAGATCTCCTGAAATAGGCACCTTAAGCATGTTATCAGTTGTACTTGGTGTACTTTTATCTGTATTTAGTCCCATAATGACCTTAGCTATAGTATCAACCGGAGTACTTTCTGACATTTGCAGCTATTTGTTATTTAAAGGATATGGTACTGGAAAGAAATTAATTGTAAGTGTTGCCTTTTATCCCTTATTCTCTGTAGTTACTTCTTTATTTTTAATGTCCAAGCTTACCTCAAAGCTAGCCATGGATAGCCTATGGATAATTTATATATTAGGTGGCCTTGGCGCTTTCATTCTTGGAATAGTTGGTGGATATTTAGGCAGTTACTTGGATAAGAAATATATCCATGTGAAGGACTTGAAGAAGGTTACTTAAAGATATAACAAAATCGCTGAAGTGACTTTCTTCAGCGATTTTTTACGAGTCAGTGTTTCCGAATGCATATGAGGAAAATTTGGTATGCTGAACACTCTCTCTTTTTTATTCTTCACTATATTTATTATAGACAAGAACAAACTCACCGAGTATTAAAAAAGTTTTAGATTTAAAGAAATTTATTATTGATTTTCAGCAAAATAGTTTAGTACATCATCATATAGTCCACTTTGATTGCTATATGTTGCATAATTTTTAGCTGTACTCAACCACTCTATAGTTATCTCTGTTGAATTGTCCCCTATTATAACTTTTATTTGTATCTAAATAATACTTTAATTTTATTTTTAATATTTAATTTATATGGTCAATTCTTACTTAATCAAAATTAGTTAAATTTGTTATAAATATTATATTTACATTTTATTATTTTTTCAACTTTGGAACCAACTTTATTACAGCAATTAATACTACAAAGAAAAGTACCGTACTACCTCCCATTATATATAGGTTATCTAGATAAGCACCTATAATCCCTAAATAAATTGGCGCTATAATAATAAATAAAAATAATGATCCTAAATAATGTTTTTGAAATACCAAAATCATAATAAGTAGAATAGTAATTAAACCACATACACTCATTGCCATTAACTGTGCATTGCCTCCAAGATAGCTCGCTAAAAATTTGCTAAGAACTAAACCTAAAAATACTGCAATAATACCTACACCCTTAATTGATTGTTTATCTCTCAATACTATTTCCTCCTAACTGTTGAAACTAATGAACTTAGAACTATCTGTTTCAAAGTTGTTGATATCTAAGCTGATTTGCTACAATTATTTCATCATTAGTTTTACATTCATTCTAGTATTTTCTACAGTTAAACATATATTCAATATTTTTTTATTAGTTTTTACCATGATTAATCACTGGATATATTTCTCACTTAATCTTATTATCACCTTCAACCAAAAGAAAAGCCAACAGGTATTATTAATCCCAATTGACTTTTCATCTAGTTACTTCTCACTACAGAATTTAAATTATGCAGTGAGTATATTTATCCTTTTGCAGTTAGTCAAACTTTTACTTTAATCCCCTAGTGTAACTATTGTTTTATTATTTTTAATTGCTGCCCTACACATTTCTATTAATCCGCCTGCAAAATAAATTATATCTTCAATTTTTACTCTTCGAATACTTGATTCTACTATTTTATTTGCCTTATTTGTAATCAAAATGCAAGCATCAATTAGAATTGGCAACTCATCTAGTTCAAATACTTTATCGTCGTATGGGTCTATTTTTAATAATATACTGATATCTTCACCAAAATATTCTCTATTCTCATAAAGAAATTCGTTTATTTCATCTTCCAAATCTATTGATTCAACATTATTTGATGCTTCTTCTATTGTATTTGCAATTACAAAACTTATACTCATATTTCTCCTCCATAGAATTTATTTTGGGAAAACAGTTACTATCTTTCCTACCTCATCAATTACCGCTTTCATGGTATATACCCCTCTTCCCTTATTGTTATATCCAATTATATTGTCAAATGTGTGTTCAACTATATAACCGCTTCTTCCATTGGTATTTGGCCTAATTAATGATTTTGCACTTTTTAAGGCAACATCTATACCCTTTTTCACATCAAAATTAGAAGCAAATTTACTTTTACTCAAATATTGGGTAGATGTCGCACCATGCCTCGCAATAATATGATCATTATATTGAGACTCTTTTAATATATAATTTTCTGCTTTTGAAGCAACTTCCTTTAACTTACTCGTGGCCTCTTCAATTCGTGGTGAGGCTTCTTCAATTTCAGTTCCGACTGCTACTACTCCTGCAGCTAATTCAGCTCCAACATCACTAGCTAATTCTGCAGCAACTACAACTACCTCTGGCGCCAGAACTACTACAGCTATTATTGCTACAACAACGGCAGCTCCAATAGCCCATTTTGCCCATGTTGGCATATGCCCTAATGGATCTGACATGTTGACTGGATTATTTAAACAGTACGCAAACATATTATGTGATATTAATGTTCCTACTTTTCCGACCTCTGCATCCGCATTAATAAACCTGCCCCAATCAGGGTTATAGTACCTACTTTGTAAATAGTACAATCCAGTCTCGGTATCATACCTATACCCTCTATATCTATAAGGATTTTTAACTCCTACACTATCCTTGAGGCTTCCATCAATAGATATAAGCTTTCCCCAAGTATCATAGGTATATGATACAACCTGAGTTCCATTCTCATCTACTAGTCCTATTATATCACCTTGAGCATTTCTTATGTAGAAATATTCACTTGTCTTATAACTTATCTTACTGGCAAAATCCCCTGAAACAGCAGAACCGTTCATATATGCTGTATTGCTATTGGTGCTTCCTTCAAATTTATAAACTCCCACACTCTCAGTTGGATTGTTAAGTACCCATAGATAATCTCCAGTGCTCTGAGTTGAAAAAGTAATTTCTAGCCATTGATTATCAATGTAGTTCACAAATTGCTTACTTGCTATTGGCGTCGATGCAATAGTGGTATTATAATCTGTGTTCCACTTATACAAACTTAGTGTTAGATTTCCTATACTATTACTCCAGCTTGGGCAGTTTACACTCACTTTATTAAAAGATTGTGTAGAATTAAATTTCTCTGCTGCACTGTTTGTACCTGTTAACTGAACAGGTGAGTGTGTACCTACTTCATCATGAAGATTTTGCTCTCCACCATAACTTATTGTACTGGCATAATCACCAGACACAACAGCACCGTTAAAATACGCAGTACTTTCGTTATTACTACCTTCATACTTATACACACTATTTTTAAAACTCTCACGGCTTCTAGTGAGAGAATTTAAAAATAATAAATTTCATTACGAAGTGGTTCATCTATATAGAGTTCCTAGCTCAACTATCAATTTATACATGCCTGAAAATCCCCAGAAGCCGGGATTTTCAAACAAGTATAAATTAAGTTTCGACACAGGAACTCTTTAGTTATATTTATTTACCATATGATTTAGTCGCAGCGCAATCTCCTCACGAATACTTTCAGGTTCTATCACCTCAAGCACTGTACCAAAAGATAATAGATAATTATAAATCCATTCTCCATTAGGCATAGAAACCTTCACAGTATAAGAACCGTCCTCATGTTTAGTTATATTTTCCTCGTCAAAATCATCATATACACGGTACGCACCCTCTTTTGATATTTTTAAGACCAGATTAATCCTTTCCTTATCTACTTCAGCTACCGAGTTGGTTATATAGTCTTTTGAAACTTGATGCACGCACTGTTCTTCAGTTATGTGAATATTAGTGATACGATTTATCTTAAAAGTTCTTAATGCCTCTTTTTCTAAACAATATCCTTGCATATACCAATCTTTATGTTTAAAGAGCAGCTTGAAAGGCTCTATCTTACGGTTGCTTTTCTCACCATTTGCATTAAAATAGGAAAAAGTAATTATCAGCTGCTCAAGTATTGCATCTTTAAGTAGCCTGAAAGCCTCGTTTTGATTTTTTTCACTTCCCCAGTCTGAAAAATCAACTTCAATCCAGCTTACATTACTTTTCTTAAAAATACCGCTCAATTTTGATAATACCTCATCAAGCTCAGGGTATTGAAGCGCAGATAAACTTTGTAAAGCTAACAAGATTTTGTCTTGCTCTCTTTCAGAAAACAGAGACTTATCAAGCACAAACTTATCTATAAGTGAGATTCCTCCCCCCTTGCCTTGACTTGCGTATATAGGAATTCCAGCTTGACACAAAGCATCAATATCTCTATATATAGTTCTCACAGACACTTCAAACTTTTCAGCTAATTCACCTGCTGTTATAGACCTCTTCTCCAGCAGTATATATATAATTTGAAACAACCTACTGATCTGCATAAAATCACCCCCAGTAAAATTATAAAGCACATAACTTGACATCAATATGTCATATTATGTGCTTTATCTATTAGTCTATGTAAAAATATTATTGAAATTAAGTGGTTATGCAGGAGATGCTATATAAGCGAGTTATTAGAATTAATACATCATACCCATACCCACTTAATTTCAGCACAGTACTTTAACATAGCTATTTATTAAATTATTAGTTAAATTTCTTCATAAGCATCATCTGGAAAAATAATTTCACCTTTATTTCTTGCGATGGTCTGTACTTCGGCAACTATCAAGCTATGATCTAACATTTTATAGCAGCTTTCTAAATCATTATTTTTAATTATCCTAGCAAATTCAATAAACTCATTGACCATTCTGTGTTCATAGTTATTTTCGTTTATTTTTGAACTAGATCCGTCATTCATTAATACTTCAAACCTCTCACAAACATTAGCTGGAGTATCTTGATATATGCATCCCTTATCACCTTGAATATTATTTGCAATAGGTGCTTTACAGTCTTTTGCTCCAACACAAACACATTTAAACTTTCCGTAGTCTAATATCAAAATGCCTGAGGTATCTATTCCTCGTTCAATGTTTGGATAGTACTCAATGCCTTCTGGTTTTCCAAATAACCCTACTGCATAATGGATATTATATATATTTAAATCCATTAAGGCTCCACCAGAAAACTGTGGGTTAAAAGCAGGTAATATCTTTCCTTCTTTAAAACTATCATACCTACTAGAATATTGAGAATAGTTACATTGAACAATCTTAATTTCACCTAAGGTTGGCAGTAACTCTTTAATCTTTTTATAATTAGGAAGATATTGATTAGTAATAGCTTCAAAGATAAATAATTGCTTTTGTCTAGCTAGCTTACTTAAAACCAATGCCTGCTTATAGGTTGATGTAAATGGTTTTTCAACGATAATATTCTTATTTGCTTCTAATGCTCTTTTAGCAAATTCAAAATGTAGATTATTAGGTAATGCAATATAGATTGCATCTAGATCCACATTTAATAATTCATCATAGTCGTAGAAAAGCTCCTGTATACCATATTGATCTTTCAATTGATTCATAGTCTCTCTACTTCTTTCAGTTCCACATATAGCTACAAACTCTATGTCCTTTAAATTTGAACTTGTTGACAATAAGTCTTTTACTATCATTCCTGATCCAACAATACCTAATCTCATATTACTTCCTCCTCATCTTACGAAAAACAAATCAAATTTATTTAATAATATTAATTCTTCGAAATAACTTTCACTCCATCTTCTGTTGCCATCATTAACTTAGTGACTTCTCTGATAAATAGTGAAGTTCCAACTACACCTACAATATCATTTAAGTCATCATTTAACTTTTTAAAATCTTCTACTACATTGAACTTTATATCTAATATAAAGTTGTTATCATCTGTTACTAAGTACCCATCCTTATTATTACTAGTTCTAACTATAGGCTCGCCACCTAAGTTTCTAACCATTTTACTTACATAAGCTAAGGAATCCTTAACCACTTCTAAGGAAATCGGATATATTACACTTAATTGTTTTTTATACTTTTGTTCATCTATAAGTAGAATATAATCCTTTGCCATTGAGGCAATTAGTTTTTCCTTTGTGAAAACACCTCCACCACCTTTGGAAGCATAAAAGTTTTCATCGACTTCTCCACAACCATCAAAGGCAACATCTACTTCTTCTACAAAACATATTGGAAGTACTTCGATGCCATTTTTGATGCAACTATTTTTTGTATTATCAGATGGTGTCACTACCCTAACTTTAAGATTATTTTTCTCTATAGTTTTACTTAATAGCTCAATTAAGCAACTGATATTTCTTCCTGCTCCGAGTCCAATTACACTACCATCTTTTATATATTCCAATGCTTTCTCAGCACATAATTTTCTTAACTCTTCTTCGTTCATAGTCTTCACCTTAAATCCTTTACTCCAGTTTCTAATATCTCCATTTGTAATAAAGTCTGTTCATCAGTAATAGTTTTAGCTTTTCCATTTATAACTGCTTCATACAAATCATCATATACTCTACCATAATCACCATTTACTGATTTTACTTTTTCCTCGTGTATATCACCCTTGTCATCAGCATATGTAAGTACACCATAATGGTTAAAGGTATCTACACCAAAATCCTCATTTTCAGGCATATAAAACATTTTTAAATGTTCTTCCTGGCGATCCTTTGTTTGTTTTACAAAGCAACCTTTTTTCCCATACACAACAAAGCTTGGTCTTTCCTTCACTCTAAAGAAACTGGATTTCACCGATACCTTTAATGCTCCATAATATAAGTCCAAATCAAAATAGTCATTCATCCTGCCTGAACCAAGTAATTGTCTTACATCATAATGAATATCATCTGGTTTGCCAAAATAACTAATAACTTGATCCAAAGTATGACAACCATGACCGTATAGATATGATGCGGAAGGCTTAAATTCATTAACAGCTTCAGGTACCTCTGGTCTATAATAATCAAAATGCATTTCTAATTCTAATAATTCGCCTAGTTTTCCTTCTTCTATAACCTTTTGAACAGTTAAAAAGTCACTATCAAATCGTCTGTTTTGATAAGCCTGCACAAGCAATCCTTTTTCTTTTGCCAAAGCAAAGATTTCTTTAGCTTCTTCTGATGTTTCCATAAATGGTTTTTCAACCAAACAATGCTTGTTATGTTCTAATACCATTTTTGCATAGTCATAATGGCTATTATGCATTGTACAGATTACAATCATTTGTATCTCTTCGTCATTCAACAATTCATCTAAATTAGAAGTATAGTTAACTCCCTCAATTCTGTCCCACTTTTCATTTTTAGGATTTCTTTGATAGATTGTTTTTACCTTTATATTTTCTCTTTGCAAAACAAATGGAAGATGATATCTGTTAGTACTCTTACCATTTCCAATATAACCAATTGTAAGCATAATGGCCTCCTTAATATAATCTTTACTCTATATATTTCTTAAACTGAACTTTTTCATATTAATATTCTTATGGACGAAATACTTTATAAGAAGTTTTATATTTTCATATTTAAGTGGTACATCTCTCTATAGCTTTATTATAATAACTATACTAACCCTTTTACAAACTAAAGTATTTCACCTAAAATGGTGAAATACTTTAACCGCGCCTATTGTCATAACTGTTAACATATTCTGCTATCATATCTATATCATTTTGCTCTATCTCAGGTTTTATTCTAATGAAAGGAATACTCGTAATATCAGCTATGGTCGAAGTTGTTATTATTAGATCCACACTTTTTAGATTTTCCTCATCTTCATACATAAAATCTTGATAACCGTAGAATCCACAAATCTGTACTCTTTCTCCAAAGATATTTTGAATTTTATCCTTAATAAGATTTAATATGGATTCATCATAATCGCAAACAATTATTGTATTTAGTTTATACTTCCACATACCACACATAGATACTAAATGAAGAGTTATATATGATAAGTCAGTAAGAGTTACATCTAAGTTCAACTTTTTCTTAATAATTGGTGCTATTTCATTAGCCAGCTTATATTCTGCCTTATGAGTTTTAGCAAGCTTTTCGTTTATTTTATTTGATATGCAGTGTTTGTATTTTAAGCGATTTATCATTGGTGCAACATATAAAATCAGCTTATATTTATTATCTAGATTATTGCTTAAGTCTATCTTGAATTTTTCATATAAAACTAGCAAGTAGTCATCTACAATTGGAACAGCAACTTCTATTTCACTATCCTTAAATTTCGTTCCATTAAGAAATTGTTTTGACATAAAATATTCCTGCAAATTAAGCCATTCTGCCTTTGATAATTTTACTGCTAGCTGTTCTTCCACTTTTTCTCCTATTGCAGATACTACTTCCATTAACTCATAGCTTATTTCATCAAGCTCATTTAACTTGAATCCTAATCTATTCCGCTTAATTGCAACCAATATTTCATAACAGAAAAGTTGATAGCTATGCCCAGATAGATAATAATTATGTTTTCTGCTTTCAGAGCTTACTATGTAGTAAATATCTTTCACTGCTGTGACAGCATCATTTTCTTCAAACAAATAACTCCAATACTTTGACACAGTACTTACATTAATCCTTTTTGCTAAGACACAACTTATAATATTTCTTTTTTCTTTTTCTGTTGCATTAAGTGTAATTCCTTCACTTAAGGAATAGCTTATCCCTAATTTTAAATTTCGCTTTAGCCACTTATTCACAAACTTAATGTCATTATTTACAGTAGCTTCAGACACACTTAAGGCTTCTACTAGTTCTTCAATAGTGATAATCTTTTTAATAGTCAATTTTAGTAGTATGTACATTTGTCTGTCTATAGGCAAGCTTGGGGTTTCAATTATGTATTCATAATCCAAAACCTTTCTAATAATATTATTTTTCTTCACAATATCTTTATTAGCTTTACTAAGGGAGTACCCCTTTTTTATACTAGCTTCAACTTTTACATCATATTCTTTCAGTAAATCATTGATTTCTTTAATATCTTTTCTTATTGTGCGAATGGTAACATTACAAAGTCTAGCTAATTCGTTTCCGGTTATGTATTCATCTGTATTTAAAATTATATTTAAAACATCTCGATGTCTTCGATTCAAATCTTTTGTCACCTGCCTCATATATAAATAAGCTTTTCTAATTTCAATATTAACATTATATATATTTATTAAAAATAAAACTAATTATTTTAGTATTATATAAAGAATTATTTATAGATGAACCACTTCATAATTGAATTTATATTTCCAAATTCTCCTCTCAGAACCCAGAAGAGTTTTGAAAATAGATTTCTTATTTAAGTAGTTCATCTTTATATATGCCAATATAATTAACGACTGGAATAATACATATAAAAAATGCATTATTCCAGTCGTCATAAAGTTTTGATCTTATTTACTTTTTAAGTTTACGAAATATTATATTACTCTTGCTACTTCACTTGCCTCAGCTACTGCATTAAGTGCTCTTCTAGCACGAACAGCATCTCCAACTGCGTGATATCGTATTCCATTTTCTTCACAATACTTGCTTATGGCGTCAAAGTTTCTTGACCTTGCTCCTATTGCCACAACAATAGAATCACATGGTATACTTTCTGTATTTCCGTCTTTATCAATAATAACTTCTTTTTCTTTTATCTCTATACATTTTGCATTAGTTAATGTTTTTACCCCTCCAACATATAGGTTTTCCATAACAGAAACTTTACGTAATTCACCTAAATCTTTTGCAACTTGATCAAGCATTTCTACAACTGTAATATCTTCTACTTTTCCATGAATGTATTCTGCAACTTCTAGTCCTACAAGTCCTCCACCTATAACTACTATCTTACCAGAGACAACTGACTTTCCTGAAAGTACATCATGAGAGTTTGTTACATTAGGTTGGTTTGCCCCAGGAATATTTAAGCTCATTGGTGATGACCCTATAGCTATAATAACTTCATCTGGCTTTATTTCTTCGATTAACTCTATTGTAACTGGTGTATTAAGTCTTACTTCAACACCTTCATTTACTACTTGCTTTCCTCTAGATATTGCCGCTTCTCTCATTTCCTCTTTTCTTGGAGCAGCACCTGCCAACGCAAATTGTCCTCCAAGAGCATCTGAAGCTTCACACACTATAGGATTATGACCTCTTTTCTTTAAAACCATCGCAGCTTCTAGACCAGCAATTCCACCACCAGCTATTAAAACCTTCTTTGGAGAATCAGTCTTTACCATTGTGTATTCAGCTTCTCTACCTAAAGCAGGATTTCTCATACAAGTTATAAATGGCATTTCTGTAGAAACGAAACCATCATAGCAACCTTGATTACAGCCAACACACTTAATAATTGTATCAACTTTTCCTTCCTTAGCCTTGTTGCAGAATTCTGGATCTGCAAGCTGAGCACGTCCAATTACCACCATATCAGCTTTATCACTTTCAAGAATTCCTTCAGCTTGAGATGGATCATTTATTCTTCCCACTGCAACAGTTATAAGGCCTGTCTCTTTTCTTATCCTAGCAGCATTTTCTACATTAAAGCCTCTTGGTAGATCAACTGGTGGAACTTCGTATTTTATTGCTGCACTTGAGAAATTTCCACGGGATACGTCTATAACATCAACACCAGCTTCTTTAGCCATCTTGCAGAACTCTATAATATCTTCTATAGTAAGTCCACCTTCTAAATAATCATCTTGAGCAACAACACGCATAAATAGAGGCATATCTTCAGGTATATTGCTACGAATAGCTTTTATACATTCAATTGAAAATCTTGCACGGTTCTCAAGTGAACCACCGTATTCATCTTCTCTTCTGTTAAAGAAAGGACTTAAGAAGGAATGTGGAACATAGTTGTGACCTGCATGAAATTCTATAGTATCAAAGCCTGCCTCAACAGCACGCTTAGCTGCATCTCCAAAAGCTTTCACTGCCTCATTAATTGTTTCAAGACTTGCACCTGGTATAGTATACTCTGTACCTGGTACAGGCATTGGGCTAGGGATAATAATCATAGCAGTTGGATCACTACCAACAGCAAGTCCACCAAGCCAAAGTTGAACACCAGCTTTACCACCAGCTATATGTATTGCATCTGTTAATTTCTTCAAGCCTGGAGTATACTCATCTCCAGCTATAGATAAAAACTTCTTAGGCGCCGCAGGAGCATATACTGAGCAAACCTCGGAAAAATTAAGTCCGCATCCACCTACTACTCTTGCTACATGGTAATCAATAATCTGTTGTGTTACAAATTTATCTTCTGTTGCCATCTTCGTTCCCATTGCCGGAAACATAACCCTATTCTTTAACTCTAACCCTCTAATTTTTATTGGACTAAATAGTTTGTCAAACGCCATTTAAATTTCCTCCTTAATATTCCACCTATATTGTTCTAACCATCTCAAATATATGTTTTATCACTACAAAACCATTATAGATTACCCAATAATTTAAAGCAATATGTTTAATACACTTTGTTTTAATTTTATAATATTCAGACTTTTATATTTATTTTCTTAACTATCTATAAAAAAAAGACCACTTTTTTCAAGCAGTCTTTAACTTCATTCTTCAAGCAAAACTTAAAGCCTTTATTATATTTTTTATGTACTCTATTCTCTCTTCTTTTGTATCTGCTATCCCTTTTGTAAACTCCATAATATCATTATTCTCAAGAGGATGAATTATTGAAGCCATGAATATAGACATTTTATGCTTTGAACTTATCTTATTATTTTCGGTAAGCTTACATAATATCTTTTCAAGCTTCCCATGCATCTCATTTGTTGAATTTACAATGTTTAGTGAAAGTTCATCATTTTCAATTTGGCTTAATGCATCTCTTATAATTACGGTTACACCTGGAAATCTTAATATGTATTCCATTATTTCATTAGCAGCCAAAATCAACTTTTCTTCATCATTATATTCATCGTTATCTATTATAGATAAAATAGTAAGTGTATTAGTTAGAAAAAATTGCTTAACCTGTCTCAGCATTTCTTCCTTGCTTCTGAAATAATAATTAATTGCACTTACATTTACATTTGCTTCCTTTGCAATAGCTCGAACAGACACATCAAGGGTTCTGTTTTGGCCTATTAAATACAACGCTTTATCTAAAATCTTATCTTCAACACTCTTAAACTCTCTCATATATAATATAACTCCTCTTTGCAACGCAATTGATGTATCACTTCAAAATAGAATTAATATTCTTCAGATTAAAGTGCTACATCTTTATTATGCTATATTATAAACTATAGATAAACCAGTTCCAAGTGAAATATATATTTCATAATGCTATTACATTAATAGTTAATAGAAGTATCTCTTAAAATAATACTCCAAAGGCAATTCTACAAACTTAACACTTGTTCACATTTGTTCATCATGGCTTAAATACTGTGTGCTAAGTAGAAAGTTTTTTATCAGTACATACAAATAATAAAACAGGATGTCCATCTAAAAATCAATTCTAGATATGCATCCTGCTTAAATTTAAATTCTTTTTACTTCGTCATCAGCTTCTTCTTGCTCTAATCTAGCTCTTTCTTCTGCATCAATCCAAGCCTCGCCTTTAGCTTCACAAGCCGACTTTTGCCTTTCTTTAATCTCACTTTGCACTCTTGGCATTTCCTTTTCCAAATTAAAGAATATCAATATTAGAATAAGTATTATATGTGCCACAACTTCTACTCCAACGAAGGAGAACGTAAACACATTTTTTATTGAATCAGGCTGTGTAAAGCCTTGTGTTACTCCAGTTACTGCATTGTATACTGGAGCTATGTATTTTCCTGATTTTCCAAGCATTAAGTTAAATAAGCTTGCACTTAAGCCAGAAGAAATAGTCATAATAAATATCATAATACTTGAAGAAATGCCATCACATCTTATATTGCTCTTCCACTCAATATGATCAAGTACGTCTGCGAATAGTGCTACGAACACGAAACCACATGGAACAATACCTAAATTTTTTATAAACTGCCCTGTTAATACTAAAATCATATTCGTTGGAAACATCCAACATATTACTCCACCAACAACTGAAAGAACAAATCCTGCTAGAGTAACATTTCGATTGCCAAATCTTTTAACAAGCGGTAATATAGCAAGCATTCCTACTCCCATTGGAAAGCCACCTACAACCGATATCATAGTTTGAGTTATTCCATCGTTATATGACCCAAGTACATAATTACAATAATAAATAAGACTTGTATTTTTAAGTATAGCCCCAAAGTTAAATATAAGTTGATATGCTGCAAGCAATAACCAATACTTGTTTGTCATTACTGCTTTAATCTGTTGCTTAACAGATAATTTTTGTTCAGAAACTACAGACATACTTTCTTCTGTAATACGTTCTCTGGTAAAGTAATACTCAATAAAAATTAATGGTAATGCAATTATTGATACAATAGACATTAACATTATCCATTTACCTTTATCAGCACCAATCATAGGCATTACTATCATTGGAAATATTAAGGCTACTATTATTCCTGTAATTACAGTGTTTGCAATATTACTTATTACAGATAAAGTTCCACGTTGAGAGGTATTTCTTGTTGAAAGCGGCACCATAAGATTATGACCAGCAATATACATTACTGATGCCATTCCAAAATATAAATTAAAGGAAATAACTATCCATACTAGTTGTACAGTTATGCTTGCTTTAGGAATTGTAAACATCAATATTCCAGACAGGGTTATAAACGGAGCTGATATCAATATCCATGGTCTAGCTTTTCCCTGTTTTGATCTAGTTCTATCTAATATAATTCCCATTATCAAATTCATAACTCCATCAAATAATCTAGATGCTAGTGGGAATATGGTCAAAAATATCACACCATATTTAAAAACCTTAGGATCAGTCAATTTAAGTACATCAGTATAATAAATATTAATGTATCCCATTATTAAAGCATTGAGCAGTGCAAACCCAGCTGGCCCAACAAGATAACCAAACCATTTTTCTGCTCCAGTTACATCAATAGACTTGATTTTACTATCAAAAATTTTTGCTTCCATTAATTGCTTTCTATACGATTCTGTTTTCATAAGTTCCCCCATTTGATAACCTTTGCTTTTAATACGCTATGAATACTAGACACTTTTAATTTTTAATTATCCTTAAAGTCTACTACTGCTGTAGATATCCATATAAGTACTTTTCAATATAAGGGGTCCACCACTCCAAATATCCAGCCTTTAAAGGATGTACATTATCTAGCATATATAATTTTCTAGTTTTCTCATTAATATTATTTAACTCGTTATCGTTCCACATATCAATAACACCTATATTCCACTTTTTCTGAAGTTCCAATAGGCGAGTTACCATAGCCTCATACTCTTTACTTTCATACTTTGTTTCAGTATAAAATATAACTTTACAATTCCAGTTTTGCTTTGCATAACAAATAATATATTCCATAGCTCCAGTTATAGTAGAAGTATCAAAATCCTTAAGATTCATTGAAGTGTTAATCTTTCCCAATGGTTGCTTTTGACTTGCGTCATTTGTTGATAATTGGCACACAAAAGCATCAACTTTTGCCTTTGTATCAAGCTTATTTTTCATTCTCTGTATGTAGGAATCTTTTCCTTTATCTACAAGTGTAGTACCTGAAACTGCCTCCTTTGTTACACTAACAGAATCCTTTTTTTCAATATAATCTACAAAGGATACATCTCTTGACCCCTTACCAAGAGTAACAGATGAACCTAAAAATATGATATTTTTATTTGCTATAGGACTGTTATCTAATTTTTGTACATTTTCCAGTGAATACTTTGCTGAATTTCCTTCTCTAAACCATCCCAAATACTTATTAACATTATAAACCGCTGACGAAATCACTATTATTAAAGCAATAACTAATATAATAATTCCTTTTTTCTTTTTTAATTTCAATCTAAACACCTTCTCTCTTAATTTTTTACGAACCTATATTGATAACCTTTTCTTTATTATTGTAAAAACTTTTCTAATTATTTTATTGTATTATTTTTTGTTTTTGGTAGCTTATGGCGTAGTTGAAAAATTAAAAAGATATGTTAATACAACATATTTAGTTGTTTAACATATCTTTATTTGATTATTAGAAAACTGAAACATCTTCTTCTATTCAAATACAAGTGCACTCTTTCAAGGTCTAGCAACATTCTCTAAAATTCTAATACAATTCATAATAATTTTTTTTGCATATATTCTTTGGAATGTACCATACGCAATATCATATCTGTAGGTTTCTACAGACATGATTAACCCTATATAGAGCTCATACATTGTTATTCTTACAAAATCCTCTTTTGTAAGCTTTTTATCTATTCCTGCAGTTTTAGTATAACTTTCCCAAAATACTGGTTCTTCCTGAATATCCTTTAGTATCATAATTGCAGTTGGAAAATCAGCATATGGGTCTCCCCAAAATGCTCTCTCGAAGTCCACTATCCCCTCTACATGATAATATCCATCCTTTTTTATTAAAAATACATTTCCAGCCCATAAATCATAGTCAACAAGTGATGGAACCTTTATACTACCAAGATAATGTTCATTACTTTTTAATGCTTTATTAATTCGATCATATGGCAATTTAACTTTGTGTTTTTTACCATCATTAAGTATCATCTGCACCATATGAAAAAAAGCATCTTTCCAATTATTGAACTGAAGTTTTTTATTTTCAGTAAAATACCCAAAATAATTGCCTTTTATCATATGAATCTGCGCAAAATAATCTCCTAACTCTTCTTTTATAATATTCAAATTCTCAATAGTAAGTTTCTTTCTAATACTTTTCATAGTTTCTCCATTTAGAGCTGACATAAAAAAGTAATCACTATCTATTTCAGATTTACTAAAATCATAAGATAAAACTTTTGGGGTTGGTACTTTGGTCTGTTCTTCTATAAGCTTATATACTTCAACTTCTGTCCTCATAAGATCTTTTTCGTAAGACAGAAGCTTAGCTTCTGGTGATGATGATACCTTTAGCACAACATCCTTATTATTGAATCCGATTAAATACGCTGAATTAAACATACCGCCTTCCAGCTCTTTAATCTCTCCTATTTCTATACCTTCACCAAAATTAAGCTTCACCAATTGCACTATTTTTTCCTTAGTTAAAGTACTTTTAGTCTTACTTTTCATTACATTTTCCTCCAACCAACTTAACACTAATATAAATTATTATTCGCCATTCATACCGATTGCCTGTGATTTTCCATCTAATATATCCAAGTTGTAATTGTAATTATTTTTGTATCAATTAATTAGATTCTATTTATTTTTCTTAGTTAACTTTTTAATACCTTTTATCATATGGCCATTAGCTGCCTCAACAAAGAATTCTGCAACATTTAAAGACATACTATCTGGACTGAATAGTGGCATTGATTTCATAGGATTATCCGAAGCGCTATCCATAAGCATCCTAAAACCAGGATTTGTGTAATCAACTTTTCCACCATTATTCTTAGCAATGATTTTTTCCATAGCCTTGTACATAATCTTACATATAAGGCTAGTCTCTTTCATTTCCTTAATAGAACTAGTCATATCGTAAGTACCCTTTACTTGAGGCACATAATCCTCATAGTTATGGTAGATAGTTACAAAATCCTTCTTACTCGGAATACCACTCAAAGAGTAATACCATGTACTACAATTTTTTCTAACAGGCTTTTCTCCCTCAAGTTCAATATGCTTTTCAAGACGTACATTCTTAATACTCGCACCAATTTGCAAAGCATAAATCCCTTCTTCTACTATCCAATCCTTCTTATCTTGGTCGTATACTGCAAAACTTCTTTTATCTAAGTTAAACCTAACTTGTTTGCTTTCGCCTTTTTCTAATTGTACCTTTGCAAAGCCTTTTAGTTCTTTTGATGGACGATATACACCACCAGTAGCTGCTGCAACATACAACTGTACGACTTCTGCACCATCAAACTCACCTACATTTTCAACGTTAGCCGTTACTTCAACATCATATAACCCTGATTTTTTAACTTGTAGGTTTGAATACTTAAATTCTGTATAAGATAATCCAAATCCAAATGGATATCGTACTGGAACTTTTGCAGTCTCAAAATATCTATATCCACAATACATACTTTCAAAATAAGCTCCTTGCTTTGGATTCTTATTAAAGTAAGTACTGCTTACTACATCTTCATATCTAAAAGGATAAGTTTCTGTAAGCTTCCCACTTGGATTCTCATTTCCAAATATAAGATCAGCAGCTGCCAAACCTCCTGCTTGACCAGATAATTGCATGTGTAATATAGCTTGAACTTTTTCTGCCCATGGCATCTCTATTGCAGAGCCTCCAACAATTATCACTATTATATTCTCATTTACCTCCGCAACTGCTTCAATTAGCTTAGCTTGGTTCTTTGGGATACCCATATGTTCTCTATCAAAACCTTCACTTTCATAAATATCCGTTAATCCAACACATAAAACTACCGTTTTTGAACTTTTCGCTATTTCCACTGCTTCCTTAATTAAATCTTCATTCTCTATATCCTTTAAACTATATCCTGATGCAAATTTAGAAGTTTCAGTGTACTCACTAATACCGTCAAGCAAATTACTTAACTTTGTTGGACTTACTAAAGAAGAGCCATTTCCTTGATATCTTGGAGTTTTTGCAAGTTCTCCTATAACAGTGATTTGAGATTTTTTTTCTAAAGGAAGAATTTTATTTTGATTCCTTAAGAGAACTCCTCCAGCTGCAGCTACTTTACGTGCAAGTTGGTGATTTTTATTATGTAAATCCTCTGTAATAGCATTCTTATTTCCCTTAGTTGTTCTGTCTATAAGAGTTAATAAATTATCTACAGCCTGATCAATATATCTTTCATCTAACAGCCCATTTTCTACTGCTTTTTTAACCTCTTTATCAAAACGTCCTTTGCTACCTGGCATCTCCAAATCTAACCCAGCTTTAAATGCTTCTATACGATCATTCATTGCCCCCCAGTCAGTTATCACAGCACCATCAAAGCCCCACTCTTCACGTAGAATATCCCATATTAGACGTTTATTATCACTACAGTAAGTTCCTTCAATCTTATTGTAAGCACACATAACTGAAGTAGGTTCCGATTCTTTTACTGCTATTTCAAAGGCAGGTAAATAGTATTCCATTAACGCTCTCTCATCCACTAATACATCCGTGCTCATTCTCTTTAGTTCTTGATTATTCAACGCAAAATGCTTAAGTGAGGTTCCTACTCCATTGCTTTGTACACCTTTTATCCAAGCACTTCCAATCTTTCCCGACAAAAAAGGATCTTCACTGAAATACTCGAAATTACGGCCACATAAAGGATTCCTTTTCATATTTACCCCTGGCCCTAATACTATATTTATATCTTCTTTTACAGCTTCTTTTCCAATTGCATCTCCCATTTCACGAATAAGCTCAACATCCCAAGTTGCAGCAACTGCACTTGCTGTAGGAAAACATGTTGTAGCAATACTTGCATTAAGACCTAGATGATCACTTTCTCCAACTTGTTTTCTAAGTCCATGAGGACCATCTGCCAAAAATAGAGATTTGATACCGTATTCCGGAAATTCCTGTGTCTCCCAAAATGATTTTCCTGAACAAAGAGCTATTTTTTCTTCTAAACTCATTTTTTCTATAATTTTTCTATGTTTCATAATCTCCCCCGAATTGATAGAATATAATTTAAAATTATAAAGGTTTACAAAAATTATTAATTGTATGATTTATAGTTTTTTGTACTTATCATCTTATAAATTAGGATTTGTTTAATATTATTGTTGAAACTAAAGCATTCCTTTGGAAATGCTAATAAAATTACCCCAAAAAGTGTCTTCATATCCAATCACTCTTGGGGTTTTATTAAGTCTTAGTCTCTTTTCATATCCTTTATAATACTTGCATCATAGTAATTAGCTTCATCTTTGTCATGCAGTGGATACCATACTTGTGCAAAAAATGGATTTCTCTTAGCCTCCTCATCGTAGTTCCATGGTGCTGGAAGACAATCAGGACACCAATGTCCTCCTAATAAAATCAAAGCAGGACTAGCTTCAAATTCATGTCCAAAAGCACATTGCCATTTAAGTTTTGTATATAAATCCCCTTTTTTCATTGTCTCTGATAAACATTTTCCTCCTCTAAATTCAGCAGCTTGTCTCATATCATTTATGTCTAGTTCTGATTTAGGTTTACTTTCATCATATCCGTGATTTAATCTTTTCGGCGTTCTTGAAGGTTCAACATACTTATATTCTTTCCAAGTTGGTATTGCTTGCCACTTTTCTCTTGAACCAAAGAAAGAAGTTATTCTATCCTTAACATTGTGCTTCATCCAGTACATAGTCCCAATCTCTTTGTTTGCCACAGGCTCCATTATAAACTTCTTTATTATCCCTGAGGGCACGAACTTAGCAAGTTTCATCTTAAATGGTGCATTCTTACCTAGTTCTGCAATAAATTCATCTGCAGAACCACTTCTAAAATGAAGATATTCTTCAAGTACATCTGAATCTTCATACCATTGTCCATGGAAGTTTCTTGTAGCAAACCAGTTTAAATCAACAACTTTTTCAAATTCCATACCTAAAGCTCTGAAGCTTTTCTGCATAAATTCATAGTTTGTTGTTCTATACTTCTCTCCCCCGCCAATATTATAAACTCTTCTCCAAAACTCTTCTGGTACATCTTCTTCACAAACATTAGCTAAAAGTCTTCCTGAATCCTTTGCTGTAGCCCATTCGAATACACCTTGCACTGGTTCATGGAACATTATTGGATCTAGATTATTTAGCATTGCAGTATATAAAACTCCTGTTTGTCTTAAAGATACCCAATATTTTAGTCCAGATTCTATTACTTCTCTTTCAGCTATGGTTTTTGTTATAGCATAATTATCATATACACTTATCTTTATTGGGTCCCCAGCCCTACCCCAGTGTACTGGAGGATTTCTGTCGCCTGTTTCGGCTATAGTTCCTATGTAAACTAGTTTTATTTTATCTGGATTCTTTTGAGCTTTTATAGCACGTACTATATTTTTAACTGCTCCTATATTTACCTTTGTCGTAACTGTTGGAAGATAATCTGCAGCAGGTGATACCATACCTCCAACATGTAGTACATAGTCTGAACCTTGTACACACTTTAGCACATCATTGTAGTTTGTCAGGTCTCCCCATACTATCTTTACACCTGGTTCATTTTCATAAACTGCCATTATTTTTTTATCTCTCTCAGTTGGTAATACCAAAGCTACTATATTAAATTTATCTCTTCTATCTAGTAACTGCTTAAAGCCTTCATGTCCCATATTTCCTGATGCACCTGTTAAAAAAATAGTTTTTTTGTTATTCATAAATTTCACTCCTATTTTTGATTTATATTTGTAAAATGAAAATACGTTCATTTTTGGATTAAAAATTTTTTAAATAAATCTTTCATCCAACTTATTAAAATAAAACAGTAATAATTGATTAAGAAGTTTTCTTTTTTCGTTTACATTCTCAGTACTTTTTAGAACTGTAAACATACCATCAATTAAAACTGTTGCAAACACATGTAAAAATTGTTCACAATTATCAATTCTCTGCTTCTCGAAAATATGCAAGTATTCTAGCGTCAATCTTTCATACACAAGATCTATTAAATATCCCTTGGTATTCTCATAATTTGTTCCCTTACTTTTATAAACCATTATCATAAGCTCAGAACTATAACTTAAATCTACATTCATAATGCTATCAACTAGATCAATTAGATTGAACCTTACACTAGAATCTGATGAAGCTGGTAAAAACTTATTAAATATAACTGTTGTAATATAACTTTGAACAGGTTCCACAATAGCATTAAATAGCTCCTGCTTATTCTTGAAGTATCTATAGATATTTCCTATAGCCACACCAGCATTACTTGAAATATTTTTCATAGAGGTTTTCTCAAAGCCATTCTGCTTAAACTCTTCTAAAGCAGCTTTCATTATTTCTAACCTTACTTCTTCCTTTAAGTACTGCATAAATGAATTACCTTTCATTATTTAAGTACAATATTGACTTGGCTTTATATTAATATTTTAAAAGACAAAATAATTGTATTATTTTTGGCTTTTTGTACTTATAATCGTTTTATAAATAAAATTTTTTACTTTTTAATAAATGTACTATTTTTTATTAGTTATGCTATAATTACCTTATTTTAAATAAAGTATTGCTTACAAGGAGATTATGAGATGGAGTTAGCAGATAAATCTATGGTATTAATAGATGATTTGAAATATATGTGCAGTAATATATTTGGAATGCTTCGAGTTCCTATAACATTCTTAGACAGTGAAGGTGAGAGCATTCTCCAGTTTCCAGATGAGTACATATCAAACCCACTTTATCCAGATTACGTAACTCTATATGAACAATTCTTAGATAGTATTGAAGAATCAACTACTGTCTTTACAAATTCCACAAAATTTTTCGAAAATTATGCTTTCGTAGTTATTCGTGATGATCATAAATTTATAGGAACTATTATTATAGGCCCTTGCCTTTTTTCTGAAATAAATACAGAAGCTATTGATGAGCTTATAAAGAATTTAAATATTCAAGTTAAGCATAGAAAGGATTTACTTTATTACTACCAGCGTATGGCAGTAATAAGCTATGACACTCTAATAAATGCTTGCTCGATTTTTCATTACTTTATATACCGTAAGCAGTTAAGTATAGTAACTTTGACAGAAAATGCAGATATTTATGATAAATCTTTTTCTCAGATAAGATACTCATTTTCAAAAACTGAAAGAAAGAAAGATTTTGAAAACTATATGCTAGAAAATATAAAAAACGGTTTTTCTCATCACTCACCTAAATATGAGGTTGAGCTACTTAATTATATAAAAGAAGGGAATAAAGATAAATTAATAGAGTTTCTAGAAAAAAGACCCGCTGAAAAGTATGGAAAACTTTATAAAAATCCACTTAGAGATCAAAAAAACCTCTTTATATCTTTTATTCCACTAGTTTCTCACGCAGCTATGGAAGGTGGCCTTGATTGGGAATTAGCTCTAAGCTTAGGTGATTATTATATTCATATTGTTGAGGAAGAAAGTAGCATAAAAGATATCTTAAACCTTTATCCTAAAATGTTTATTGATTTCGCAGAGAGAGTAAAAATAGCTACGTCTACTCATTCTATTCCAATTATAAAATGTAAAAACTATATTTTTGAACATTTATTAGATAAACTTGCTTTATCTAATATCTCTGAAGCTATTGGCATGAATCCAAGTTACCTATCTCACTTATTTAAAAAAGAAGTTGGTTTAACTATTAGTGATTATATACAAAGAGAACGAATTGAGTTAGCAAAGAAAATGATACTTACTTCTGATGAACCTCTATCAGATATTTACACTATTTTAGGTTTCATAGATCAGAGTCATTTTACAAAAGTGTTCAAGAAATTTACTGGAGTAACGCCAAAGGACTTTAGATTAAATAATAAACATACTTAAACTTTATACATATTTATATATTTTCTTCAGAAATTTAAGTAAGGTGATTTAAATTGCTAAAATATTGTGCAATTAAATCACCTTACTTAATTATTTTAGAGTTAATTTATTATTCTAAAATGCTAGTTCTAATAAAACCATATTTATTAAGTTTATGAAAAGCATTGTATAAATGCTCTCAATTCATTATAATATTTTTTCTTTTCAGGTATCGGGAATAGTGGAAAAACATGACAAAGACCATCCCATACATGAGTTTCAACATATCCTCCAGCACTTTTCACCTTTTTTTCTAACAATAATGAATCATCTAGTAGCATTTCCTCAGTTCCTACATCTATCCTAAGTGGTGGAAAATCCACAAAGCTCCCATTTATAGGAGATATATAAGGATTATTTAAGTTAGCAGTTCCAATATAAGTATTTCTGATTTCCAAATCAAAGTTTTTAGTTATAATACAGTCTACTTTTTCTTTCTCTTTTCTTGATGCCAGCTTTCCACTAAAATCAGTTGGTGGCGATATAACACATATTGCTTCAGGTTTTCTCACTTTTTCATCAATAATATAGTGTGTAAGTGTCAGTGCAAGATTGCCTCCTGCCGAATCTCCAAGTATAATTATTTTGCTATTTTTAGCCATTCCATCTTTAAGCCACTTATAAATTGTCATACATTCTTCAAGTTGAGTTGGATACTTATACTCTGGTGCAAGTTTATATTGAATCGAAATAACTTTTGTGTTTAGGTTATGTGCAAGTTCTGCTGCAAACGGCCTCGCACTTATTAAAGAACCATTATTAAATCCACCACCGTGAATATAATAGATTATATTATCATTTAAAGTTTTTTGCGGATTAAAAATTTCAATAGGGATTTCGTTTACTTTATGTTGTTCAATCGATATACCTTTTTTTATTTTTAGTTTAGTAGCTCTTGCATCATTCTCAGCTCGTCTCCTTATGTAATCTTTTGGAAAATTAGGATCGTATATTTCTTTAGTTTTCATCAACATTTTTATAAAAAACTTCATTCTAAGACTTGCCACTGAATTTACACCTCTTTTACTTTTATTATCATTAAGTCACCTTAATCTAAATTAATATGATTGCCTTTTTCCTTCACAACCTAGTGCGTGTAATGGTTAGTCTTATCTATTATAAAGCTATAGTATCCTGAACCAACCTTACAACAAATACTATTATTCTGCATTACTAGATTACAGTCATTAGGAAATTCTATTACCTTTTCTATCAAATCAACTGGCAAAATTATAGTGGCTTCCGTATTAACAGGCACATCTACTTGAACATGCAATATATTGTCAATATATTGCCACTTACTCTTAATCTTCCCATTTATAGAATTATACGTTGCTTCGGCTCTAGTCAAAGAGCCTCCTGGTTTAGGAGCAACAGTGAATTTCTTATATCCATCAATAGGTTCTTTTATTCCAGTCACAGAACGGAACAGCCATCCAACAATAGCTCCATAAGCATAGTGATTCATTGAATTTTTCGGCTTTCCTTCTTCATTGACTCCATCCCAGCATTCCCAAATAGTTGTTGCTCCTTTTGTCACTGCATACAACCAGCTTGGAATAGTTTTCTGTTCAAGCAAACGGTAAGCAGTATCTAAATATCCATAACGCTCTAGCACTTCACATATGAAAGGAGTTGATAAAAATCCAGTATTTATATGATAGTTATTTTTGATAACTAATAAATTTAAATTGTCAGCTACTTTTTGTTCATCCTCTTTTTCCAGAATCCCAAACATTAATGGGCGAACATACAAGCACTGTCTCTCTGAATTTATACCATTTCTTAAAAATTCGTACTGGTACGCTTTTTTTGAATTTTCAGCTGCTTTTGCATATTTTTTAGCATTTTCATTATGTCCTAATATTTCACTTACTTCTGCTAGCAATTTACAAGAATAATGCATATATGCCGTCGCAGTCTCTGGACATCCAAAAAAAATAATATTAGAAATATATGCATTTGTTTGACCAGGTTCCAACCATTCTCCCCAATGAAATCCAGTATCCCATAAGTACTTTTTATATTGGTTTCTAGAAATTTTTCGTAAAATATGTGATTTTTGAGCTTCTCCTAACTCAAAGTCAACCCAAGCTTTCATTGAATCATAATTTTCCTTTAAAACTTGAGTATCTCCATACTGCTTGTATAACTTATAGGGAATAATAACAATTGCATCTCCCCAACCTGCACTTCCATCAAAGAACGAAAACTTTTTATCTGGCATTGGTGCGATATTAGCTATTTTTCCATTTGGCGCTTGAGTAGCACGTAAATCTGCCAGCCATTTTCTAAAAAACTGTAACCCATCCATAAGCATAGTTCCAGTCTCAACATATACCTGAGCATCTCCAGTATACCCAGATCGTTCTCTTGTAGGACAATCTGTAGGTACATCAACAAAGTTTGATTTTTGACTCCACTTTGTATTTAAAACTAGTTTATTTATTAACTCATCTGAGCACGTAAAACTACCAGTTTCTGAAACATCTGAATACACAGCATATGCAGTAAAGTCTTCTGGAAATGGTTCATAAGGCCAATTTTTTAATAGAACATATCTAAACCCGAATACTGTCATAGAAGTCTTATAATATTGATTAGCTTTTTCTGAAACAATATAGTTTACTTCTTGCTTCATATGTGGCTTTTTTTCAGATAAAGGTTCTAGATGCTTGAGTGTAAAGTTTCCCTCTTCATCCAATGCTTCTCCATGAATAAGTGTTATACAAGTTCCTTTTATTTCTTTACTTCCTTTTATATTGAAAGACACATAACCAGACATATCTTGTCCAAAATCTAATGCAGTTTCTCCATTTGGAGTGGAAATAATCTTAGGTTTAAATTGTTCATGTTCAGTAATAGGAACACTATTTGAACCAATTAATGTACTATTATCCCATCTATACTCAAGTACTCCATGCCAATTTGAATCATCATAATATGGATCTGACCACTCTCTTAAATAAAAATTGGCATCATAAGTTTCACCTTGCTGTACATCATTAAACCTTATAAAACCTTCTTGAGAAGCCTTCCATGAAGTATCACTGATTACTGTTTTTCTTACTCCATTTTCATAAACTAATTCTAGCTGTAATAGCAGAGCTATGTTATCACCATAAATATTTCTTTTACGATTCATTCCATTCATACCTCTAAACCATCCATCACCAAGTACTACACCAACAGCATTACCTCCATCAAATATATAATCCTTCACATCATAAGTTTGAACCTGTAGACGCTTATTATATTGAGTTGTCCCTGGAGTCAGCACTTGGTTACCTACACGTTTACCATTTATATAACACTCATAAAGGCCACAAGCAGTAGCATATAATTTTGCTTCCTTCAATTTTGCTTCAACTTTAAAGCCTTTTCTTATGTAAGATGCTGGATATCTCTTTTCAGGATTTGTTTCAAGCTCTGGATTAATCCATTTTGCACTCCAGTCTTCCTTTTCAAATAATCCTGTTTCAAAGTATCCTGTATCACTATAAACACTCTCTTGTCCATCCTGATCCCAGACCTTTACACACCAGTAAATACGACTCCTACTTTCTAGCTCTGGTTCATAAGGAATATGGCAAGTATTATCACTGAATACCTTTCCACTATTCCACATATAAATTTCTTTACGTAGGTTCTCCTCACTCTCTGCAGCAATGATCTGATAGGCACTCTGTTTCTGATACCTTTTATTTGAGTCACTTATAAGACTCCAACTAAGCCTAGGTTGCTTTATTGTAATTCCAATTGGATTATTCATCAATTCCGTTTTTAAATTTATAGGTTTCAACATTTTCTCTCACCTCTTTAAATTTATATAAATACACCTTAGCAAACGAATGAATATCTCCCGCTACCAATTGTCTTTATGTCTTTTCCTACTTTCAATTGTGCTATGACACCTACAGGAATCTCTACTTGTAAAATTATATTTCCTTCTTCCTTCTTCCACTGAACATATATCGTACCATGAATAGAATCATAATGTCCCTTTGCCCAATCAAGCCCACAATCAAAATCAGGAGTAATTAATACCTCATTATAACCAACTCCCAAATTTCTTATTCCAAGAATATTGCGGTATATCCACTCTCCAACACATCCAAAGGCATAATGATTGAAGGAACATCCATCTCTCGATCCATCAGGCTTTATGGCATTCCAGGATTCCCACATTGTAGTTGCGCCATGTTCTACCTCATATAACCATGACGGACACTGATTTTGATATAGTAGCTTGTATGCTATATCTTTTTTTCCATTTTCACTAAACACATCTAATATATATGGCACCGACATAAATCCAGTATCCATACAATCATTATTAGCCTTTACTAACTCAACTAAACGATTCAGCAATAGTTCACGTTTTTCTTCTGATATCATATTCATCTGAAGTGCCAAAACATAAAGTCCTTGTAAGTCATTTTTTAGTTTTCCATCTTCCATTAAATATTCTTCTTCAAAGGCTTCCCTAATTCGTTTCCATAATTTTCCGTAGTATTCTGCCTTTTCCTTATGTCCTAAAAGCTCATTTACTTCCCTCATTATATCTGTCATAGCTGCAAATAAAGCTGTTGATACAGTGTGACCTGTAAGGTAAGAAGATGCCGGTCCATCAGCAAAGCCTTCAGCATTCTTAACACTTGGCACTAACCAATCACCAAGATGAAAGCCTGTATTAACTAAATAATGATGGTTTTCTAAATGACGTCCGTTCATTAATTCTGCTTCAGGAGGAAGCTGATTATAAGCTGATTTTTCCACAAAATCAATCCATGCTGTCATAGCTTCATAATTTGTTTCTAGAACCGTCTTGTCACCATAAATCTTATATAACTGCCAAGGAAGTGTCACAACTGCATCTCCCCAACCTAAAGATCCCCCTAGGCTCATGTGAATATAACTTTTAATCATCGGAACAGTATTTAGAACCTGACCATCTGGAAGCTGTTCTAATCTTACGCTCTTCAACCATTCCTCGAAAAACTTATACATATTCTGATTGAAGCAAGCAGTCTTTCCATACACCACAACATCTCCAGTCCATCCAGCCTTTTCTCTTGTTGGACAGTCAGTTGGAACTCCTATCGTATTAGCCCTCTGACTCCATATTATATTCTGTTGTAGACGATTAAGCTTTTCATTAGAACATTGAAAGCTTCCACTTATCTCGTTATCTGAGCTTATTACAATACCCTTAAATTGCTCTTTTTTCAATGTACCTTCAAAGCCTTTAATTTTTACATATCTAAATCCGTGATAGGTGAATCTTGGTTCGAAAACTTCTTCACCATCTCCACATAATATAAATACATCCTTCTGCTCTCTTGTAGAGTCTGAAAATGGATAAATAAAGTTTCCATCCTTATCGAGTTCTTCAGTATGTTCAAAGGTTACTTCTGTTCCTGCTTTTCCTTGCATTACTACTCTAAGATGACCTGCAATATTTTGTCCAAGATCTAAGACTGTATCTCCCTGCGGAGTAACCAATATATCCTTTATATCCAGCTCTGCAACAGTTCTTATAGAATTGTTTGTTTGAACATCAATGTTTTCATATCCATAATCCATTACATGAACAGTTTTCCAGTTAGAAGTATCCATATCAGTAGAAGCAAAGCTTTCAACATTCATACGTGCATCCTGCTTTTCTCCTGTGAATAGATCCGCATAGCGCACAGGTCCATCATAGCTATAAACAAAATTTTCATCTGAGCATATACATTCAGTACTTCCATCCTCATAGGTAACATGAAGTTCCATTAGTAATGCCAGATTATCTCCATAATCATTACCTTTTCCTATAGCGATTTTCCCTTTATACCAGCCATCTGCAATTGTTATCGCAATAGCATTATCTCCTTGTGACAAACCTTCAGTAACATCATAAACCTGATATTTTAGCAATTTGTCATATGAAGTAAACTCAGGTGCTAATTGAACATCAGATATTCTATTTCCATTAATCTTAAATTCGTATACCCCATGAGCTGTCATATATAAACGAGCCTTATTGATTTTTCCACCTAACCTAAACTTCTTATACATCATTACTGCTGGATGATATGGCTGAGCTGGAAGCGTCTCCATCAACTTATCAACATCAACATACTCGGCTTGTTCCCCTCGCATGGTCTTCATCACAAATTCCATCCACTTATTTCTTGTTATATCCAAAGGATTTTCCTTTAGTGAAGTCAATTTATCTGGTTCAATAAACTTAGCTCTCCATTCACCTTTATCTAAAAATACAGTTTCAAATGTGGCATTTTCAGTTGCAATCTCTCCTTGATTGTCCCAAACTGTAACCTTATAACAATATTCCGATTTTGAATCTAAAGCACTTCCTGCATAGCGTATACCATGAGTTTCTCTATTTTCTTGCTTCCCGCTATCCCATACAATTTCATTTCCTTTTCTTACTATAAGCTGCCATGCAGCTTGATATATATTTAGCCCATCAGACTCAAGTTGCCAGCTAAACCTTGGATTTTTTGTATCAACAGTTAGAGGATTAGTTCTATATTCACATTGTAATTTCTTGATTTTAAGCATAATATTATTCCTACTTTCTCACATTATTATAAATACCAGCATTTACAAACATCATCTAAATTTAATAAATACCTTAACCAATAGTTGTTTATGTTTCTTCTTTTATTCAGTTGTTCTTTAAAAACAAGTAAATTCATAAATTCCCGAACCTAAGATTATACATACCTGACCATTTTCAATATAGAATTCACTAATACTTGCTTTCCTATTTACAACCTTTGCTTTATCCATATCCTTACACGGAAGAATAATTTTTGCTGATGTATTTGGTGGTATTTGAACTCTTAACCTAAATAAGCCTTCTACACGTTCCCATGAACTTTCTATTTTACCGTATATACTATTATAAATTCCTTTTGCCCTAGTTAAGGTTCCACCTGGCTTTGGAGCTATTATAAAATCCTTATATCCAGCTGCTTCTGAATCTATATCAATACCTGCTACATATTGAAAGAACCACCCAACTACTGCACCATAAGAATAATGATTTAAAGATTCCCTTGGTACATTTTCCTCGTTAATCCCATCCCAATGTTCCCAAATAGTAGTTGCTCCTTTTGTTATAGGGTATAACCAGCTTGGGGCAGTGGTTTGTTCCACCAATTTATATGCAGTTTCAACATACCCATAATCACATAAAATCTTGCAGATAAAAGGTGTAGATAAAAATCCTGTACCTATATGATAATTCCTTTCCTCAACAAGCTTAGCTAATTTGTCCACCGCTTTTCCTATCTTATCCTCAGGAAGCAGCCCCAGCGCTACTGGTCTTACATATAAACACTGTCTAGAAGTCTCTATCTCTCCATTGTTGGTAAAATTATATATATAGGCTTTTTTAGCTTTCTCCGATATCTCTCTATACTTAGTAGCCTCATCTTTTTTACCTAAGACTTCAGCACACTGTGATAAAAGTTTGCTTGAATATGCAAAATAAGCTGTTGCAACCTCTGGAACAGAAAAAATTACTTGCTTTACTATATTAGCACCAGCATAATCCTTTGACGGTGGCTCTGCCCATTCTCCCCAGTGAAATTTAGTATCCCAAGTATATTTTCTGTAGGGGTTTTTCTTGAATATGCGTACCCAATGTGTTTTCTTAGCGCAGTTAGACTCATAATCAACCCATGATTTCATACTATCCCATTGATCTTCCAATATTCTCTTATCACCATATAATTTCCATAAGGTCCAAGGAATTATCACTGCCGCATCTCCCCAACCAGCAGACCCTTCTACATTTTTCATTCCCTTATCTCTTTCAACACCTACTGAAGGAGATATATTACATACCATGCCATTATCATTTTGTTGAACCGCAACATCCTTCATCCATTTAGTAAAGAACGTAGCTGTATTCATCAAAGTGCTACCTGTTCTAACAAAGACTTGGGCATCTCCAGTCCAACCTGCTCTTTCTCTTTGAGGGCAGTCTGTTGGTATATCAAGAAAGTTTGATTTTTGGCTCCAAAGAGTATTTTTTACAAGCTTATTTATCATTTCATTAGAACACTCAAACTCCCCAGTTTGCTCCATATCTGAATAAACTGCTATCGATGCAAAGTTGCTAGCTTCAACCTTCTCAGGCCAATTTTTAACTAATACATATCTGAATCCATGTACTGTGAAATGTGGCTTAAATTCTTCTACACCGTCACCTCTTAATATATAGTTTATTTCCTGCTTTAATGGTCTTTCTTTAGGCCTTGAGCTATTATTTAAATGCTCCATTGTGAAGTTTCCATCTTGATCTAATGTTTCTCCATGAATTAACGTTACCTTATGACCTTTTCTCCCACTAACTCTAAACTTAACGTAACCAGCTAAGTTTTGCCCAAAATCTAATACAGTACTTCCATCTGGTGTATCTATAACAGTTGGAATAAAAAGCTCCTTTTCACGTATAGCTACACTATTAGAGGCCACTAATACCTTGTAATCCCAATGATCTACAGTAACATTAGTCCAATCTATATCCTCAAAATCAGTTGTATTCCAACCATGTAACTCTCGGTTAGCATCATATACTTCGCCATCTTGGAGATCACTTAATCTAATAGGACCTTCTTGTGTTGCTTTCCATTGATTATCAGTTACTATAATAACCCTCTCTCCATTAACTAACTCTATTTCAAGTTGCGCTAATAATAATAAACGTTCTCCATAAATATTTCTCCAAGCATAATTACTTATGTTTCCTCTAAACCAGCCGTCTCCTAAAATAGCCCCTATTGCATTTTCTCCAATGAAAATCTGTTCTGTTACATCATAGGTTTGATATTGAAGTCTTTTATTATAATTTGTAGCACCTGGAGTAAATACTTGATCACCAACTCTTTCACCATTAATATACGCTTCGTATACACCACAAGAAGTTATGTATAGTCTTGCTTTGTTTATTGGTTCCTTTATAGTAAATTCCTTTCTAAGGTAAGAAGCTGGATATTGAGTCTTAGGCTCTATCTCTTTTTCTGGATCAATCCACTTGGCTTTCCAATCCTCAAGCTTTAATAATCCCATTTCAAAGAAAGATGGTTCACTCCATTCACTTTCTATCCCATCTTGATCCCATACTTTAACCTTCCAATAAATCCTCTTACGACTTTCAAGCTCTTTCCCTTCATATACTATATGAGTAAATTCATCACTTTTTACTTTTTCAGTATTCCAAGTAAGCACGTTATTTTCTAAATCATCAATACTTTCAGCAGCTTTAATCTGATAAGCACTCTGTTTAAATCCATAACTATCTTCTTCAATTTCAAATTGCCAATATAATCTGGGCTTTTTTATATCAATTCCAATAGGATTTATTAAATACTCACATCTTAAAAATATTGGTTTCATTTTATCTCTCCTACTATTTTTCAGCTTTTATAATAATTCTAAAGGTTTTCAAAAAACTTTTATTGTATAATAATTAGATATTGGTATTAAACTTAATAAATTTATATCTATTAAAAAAGAGATGCTTCCTGCTCAAAGCAAGAAACATCTAATTATTTACAAATTTATTAATGAAAGTATTTATGGTAATTTATGTTTTTATTCTGACTTATAACTTTTATTTAATGTATCAACTACCATTTGGAACAATGGTTGTATATCTGGCGCACTTGATAAAACCTCAGCTAAGGAATTTTGATAAACAAGCTTTATCATTGGATTATCAAGCATCTGTGGTGCATATTGAGTAAATATCTGCACTGCTATAGGTTCACTCATTATTTCTTCTAATTTAGAGTCCATAGAGAACTTTTCCTTTTCTAAAGAAGTCTCTGTAGCATACTCGTAATGATAAGAACCTGATCCTATTTCAATTGGATTTTCTTTTTCTGGTAGATATACTACTGCTGTTGTATTTGCAGGAATCTCTATGTCAACCTTTATACATTTGTCCTTACAAATCCATGCACTCTTTATTTCACCATGAACAGACTTGAAGGTTGCACTTACTGAATTAATTCCGTTTATAAATTCAGGCTTAATCAAGATTTTCTTATAACCTGGTTCTAATGCATTGATGCCTGCTAATCTCTTATACATCCATTCTCCAATAGATCCATAAGCATAATGATTTAAGGAGTTCATACCTGAAACATCAAAGTCACCGTTAGGCAAAATCGAGTTCCATCTTTCCCAAATAGTTGTTGCACCTTTTTTTACAGAATATAACCATGAAGGGTAATCTTCTTGTAAAAATATAGTTCCAGCCAAATCATGAAGATTATTGTCTGATAAAGCATGGCATATATAAGGAGTTCCTACAAAGCCAGTGGAAAGATGATTCTTATGATTAGCTATGTTTGTTTCTAATGCACTTACTATACGCTCCCTATACTTTTCTTCTGCTAAATCAAAGTGAAGAGCTACTACGCAACCAGTTTGAGTTTCACTAACCATTCTTCCTGTCTTAGTAATGTATTCATCATTGAATGCTATCTTTATTTTTTCATATAGTTCATCATAAATCTTTGCATCTTCGTTTTTATTAAGAATTTTAGCGGCCTTTCTTACTATATCTGTGGAGTAAGCATAATAAGCATTTGCTACCAAATACCTGTCTGTAGCCCCTGTCCTATCTGCACTTTCTTCCTTATCTAAAGCCAGCCAATCTCCATATTGGAAGCCAGTCTGCCATAATCCATTCTCTCCACAACGTGAAGTAATAAAATCAACCCAGCCTTTCATGCTTTCATATTGATCTTCTAGTATCCTCACGTCTCCATAGGTTTGATAAATTACCCATGGTATTATTGTCGCTGCATCACTCCAAGCAGATGCCCCTTCTTGTGGTCCTAAAATATTAGGAATTACATGTGGCACTCCTAATTCTTTGGTTTGCTCTGAGGCTAGATCACGAAGCCATTTTGTAAAGAATAAGGCCACATTATGGTTATAGGCTGCTGTAGCTGCAAAGACTTGAGCATCTCCAGTCCATCCAAGTCTTTCATCTCTTTGAGGACAGTCTGTAGGAATATCTAAAAAGTTATCTCTCTGGCTCCACTGAATATTACTTTGTAATTGATTTACAAGAGGATTAGAACAAGTAAAACTTCCTGTCTGTTCCATATGCGTATGCATTGCACAAGCAGTGAAATCATCAAGTTTTATTTCCTCTAAACCTTCTATACAAATATATCTAAATCCATGAAAAGTAAAGTGAGGTATAAAAGTCTGCTCTTCTCCATTACATATATATACATCATGAGAAACAGCTTGTCTAAGTGTCTCTGGATAGAAGTTACCATCTTTATCTAATACTTCTGCATGCTTTATAATGATCTTTTGCCCTACTGCACCTTTTACCTTTACTTCAACAAAGCCTGTTATATTTTGTCCGAAATCTATTAGTTTTTCTCCCTTTGGAGTAATTATAAATTCTTTTGCTGACAGTCTTTCAGTGATTCGTACTGGCTCACTTTCTTGACCCACTATAAGATTCTTATCAAATGAAAATAACTTAACATCAGATAATTGATCTTCTATATAACAGGAATCAATAGTTTCTCCCATATAGATTTCACTGCTACGAATAGCTCCAGTTGTAACCTTCCAACTTTCATCAGTTCCAATAATCTCCTTAGTTCCATCTGCATAATTGATATGAATTTCAGCTAAAGCAGCTACTCTATCACCATAGATATTAGGAGTGCACATAAATCCGAATATTCCTTTATACCATCCATTACCTAGAATAATCTCAATCTTATTATCTTCTTTAAGCATTCCATCTGCCTTATAAGTTTGATATTGAAGCCTCTTCTTATAATTAGTCCATCCTGGAGCGAAGTAAGTATCTCCTACCTTATCACCGTTAATTTTAATTTCATACACGCCTAAAGCAGTAGCATACACACGAACAGTATCTATTGCTTTTTCTGTCTTAAATTCTTTTACAAATACAGGACAAGCCTGTTCTTCAGCTTCAAAATTATGAGTGATCCAATCAGCCTTTAAATTTATACCTTTTAATAATCCTGTTTCAAAGTAACTTTCAATATATGACTGATTGCCCTTGTTATCCCATACTTCAACTAATACATTATATAAACTACATGGCTCTAGTTCTATACCTTGATATTCAATTAAAACAGAAGAGTTACTATCAACTCTACCAGTGTCCCAAACTGTCTCACCATCTTTTGTAACTAGAATGCTATAAGCCGTCTGTAAAACATTTTTCTCATCTGATGCTATGATCCAAGAAAATCTAGGTTTTCTCACATCTAATCCAATAGGCTTTGCTTGATACTCAATACGTAATTCTTCTAATCTCATAAAATAGCTTCCTTTCTTCTTTTACTTCCAATATGCATTGTTCATTTAATGCTACTATAGATTTCGCAATCTATTTTTAATACTCTCACGGCTTCTGGTGAGAGAGTTTAAAAATAATATATTTCATTACGAAGTGGTGCATCCATATAAATCACAAAAACTTAATCTCTAAATTTTTTAACTATATTGTTGAATTAAGATGTTACTACAGAGCTGATATATGAACTTACAAATAAAATCTTGCAGTTTCTATAGATGCAGCATAATTCAGAAACAAAATCAAGTTTTTGAAAGTCAAGCATAAAATCATATATAGTTACACCTTAATTTCAATATAATACTTTGACACATCTAATTTTTTAAGCCCTAGTTGGACCCATTTACTGCCTGTAATATTCCTTGAAGCATTTCTTCAGTAAAGGCACCATTGCTCATTGCTACAGCCGCACGCAACACTGTTCCCTTCATCATTTCTTGAGGATCTGTTCCAAGTCCATCTAAACTTGCTGATGCATCAACCGATGATGCTGGAGTCATTGCCTTCATTACTTGTGCTCCTATAGGATGCTCCATTAAATCTCCAAAAGTTGAATGTTTAGTTAAAACTTTTTTTAAAGTAACTGTTGACTGCACTTCTAAAGTTTCTCTTAAAACTATACTTCTAGAAGATTTTCCAACTAAAATTTCAAAACTTCCAGTTTCTATATGCCAATCCTTTAGATTTACATTATAGTATGCAAAAGCTCTTTTATCTAATGTAAAGGCAACTGTTTTTTCTTCGCCAGGCTTCAAACTTACTTTTTCAAAGCCTTTAAGTTCTTTTTCTGGGCGGGATATAGAACTTTCTACATCTTTTACATATAACTGCACTATTTCTTTTGCTTCTATATCTCCTGTATTTTTCACTTTAACAGTTACAGTAACTGTTTGTTCATCCGTTATTGATTTTTTATCTAATTTGATATCACTATACTCAAAACTACTATAACTTAATCCATAACCGAATGGGAATAAAGGTTCTATATCTCTAGTGTCATAATGCCTATAACCTACAAAAACGCCTTCTTTATACTCAACTTTTTCGTCATCTCCAGGAAAATTTAAGTACGAAGGGTTATGACAAAGTTTCTTCGGGAAAGTTTCTGCAAGCTTACCTGATGGACTAACAACTCCAAAAAGTAAGTCTGCTATAGCACCTCCTAAAGCTTGTCCTCCCAAGTAACCTTCTAAAACAGCTTTTACCTTTCCAAGCCAAGGCATCTCAATTGGTGCCCCATTGCTTAGTACAACCACAATATTACTTTGCACTTCTGCCACTGCTTCTATTAATTTAATATGATTGTCTGGTATTCTTAAATGCTTTCTATCAAAGCCTTCTGACTCATATCTATCAGGCAATCCTACAAATATAACAGCAACTTTTGCATTTTTAGCAGCTTCTTTGGCATCATTTATTAACTCTTTGTCAATCTCATCACTTACTAAATCATAGCCCTCTGAATATGTTAGCTTTGCATTGCTACCAGCTAGCTTTTCTAACTCTTCATATATATTATCAATTTTTGTAGGGTTTATATGAGAACTTCCCCCACCTTGATATCTAGGTTTCTTTGCAAAAGCTCCAATAACTGCTATAGACTCTGCATCATTTAACGGAAGTATATTATCTTCGTTCTTTAGAAGAACCATAGATTCTCTCGCCACTTCTCTGGCTATATCATGATGCATTTCTTTAGAGTAAACTGAATTCACTTTTTTATTTTCAATTGCTCTAAATACTACCTTTAAAACTTTTTCTAAGGCCCTATCGATAATCCCTTCATCAAGCTTTCCACTTTTTACTGCTTCTAAAAGTTTTTTGTCACCAATGCCCCCACTATTAGGCATCTCTACATCCATTCCAGCTTCGACACCTCTATCTCTATCAACAACAGCTCCCCAGTCAGATACTACAAAATCTTCAAAGCCCCATTCATCTCTAAGAATTTCAGTTAACAGTCTATTATTTTCAGAACAAAAATCACCATTTACCTTATTATAAGCTGCCATTACAGTCCAAGGTTTACCCTCTTTTACTGGTTCTTCAAAGCTTGCAAGATATATCTCTCTTAAAGTTCTTTCATCTACTATTGCATCTATAGACATTCTTCTATGTTCTTGGTTATTTACTGCAAAGTGCTTAAGTGAAGTACCTACCCCTTGACTTTGCACCCCTTTTATAAAGCTTGTAGCCATCTTTGAAGACAAAAATGGATCTTCTGAGAAGTATTCAAAGTTTCTTCCGCATAATGGTGAACGTTTAATATTTGCCCCTGGCCCAAGAAGTATTGAAACTCCTTCTGCTTGAGCTTCCTCCCCTAGTGCTATTCCCACTTTTTTTGCTATTTCTTTATCCCATGAACATGCTAATCCAGCTGCAGACGGAAAGCAAGTTGCTGGAATACTTTTATTTAATCCCATATGATCACTTGCCCCCTCTTGTTTTCTTAAGCCATGAGGTCCATCTGCCATCATAATTGCTGGTATACCTAATCTCTCAATGTCTCTTGTATACCAAAAATCTTTTCCAGAACATAAACTCACTTTTTCTTCCAAGGTCATTTCTGAAATTAACTTTTTTATATCTCTTTCCAATTTTAATTCTCCTTTTATTTGATTTTTTACTATAAATCTATTTACTATTTTAGATTGTTTCGAAAATCTTTTATTGTACTTATATTATTTAATTGTATATTTTTCACTTTGTTTTATAATTAAATTTTCCATTCTATTTACTACTATAAAATTATTATTTTTAACAATTAAATCTCCAAAAAAATCCATATATAGTTGTTTTGTTAAACCACTTTCTCAAAGCCAGTATCTGATTCATTCTTTATTAAATACCTTTTAACCAAGATTTATATATAAAAATTACTGCATTACAGCCTATGTACTGCAGTAATTTTTTGTACTTTATTAATTAGTCTTAATTACAAAGCAGTATTTAAATAAAATATTTCTAAAATACCACTTTTATTAACAAGATTTCTATGCTTCAACTTGAGCAGCTTTTCTACGTTCTGAAAGTTCATGTGCTATTTGTTTTTGTTTCTCTTCTGTTAAGTCAAACTTCCAAACTATTAATGTAAATGCATAAATTATAGCTGGAAGAATACTCATCAAAACCTTTAATCCAAATAATGTAGTACTACTTTGCTCTGCATTTGGCACATATCCAATGACTGATAATGCGCCAGCAGCTATAGCCCCCGATATAGCTGTTGCGAAGGTTTGCATAAAGCCTTGTAATGATCCCATGAAAGCATTAGAATTTATACCAGTTTTCCATTCCGCATAGTCCATAGCTGCAGGCATCAAGGTTCCTTGAGCTGGCATAGTAATTCCTCCAAATAATGCCCCTATTGCCGAAAGTGCTATAAAAACTGTCATTCCATTTGGAGTTGAAGGGATAAATAATACTAATACAGTTGTAACTATTGAAATAAGTGAGCCTACCACTAAATTATTTCTAACTCCAATTTTCTTAGTTATAACACCACTTAGCATTACCCCCAGCATAGTTGGAACCAATCCTACGATACCCATAGTTACCATAAGACCTTCATTATTGAAAAAATACTTAAAATAATGTATCATTATTGCAGATTTAAGACCATTAGATAGATTAAGTATGAATATAAACACAAGTCCTATAATTGCAGTTTTATTTTTTAATACGCTATCAGCAGTTTGTTTTAAGGAATATTTAGCATCTTTATCTCTAGGGATTACAAACCTTTCTTTAAGGATTGCAAACTGAGCAAAATTTAATAATATAGCTACTATACCAACACTACCCATTAACATACTAAATCCTTTAGCTTGGTTACCACTTCCCAGCGCATTAATTAGAGGTAATGCACCAATACTAACAAACATAGCTCCAATCATAACAAAAATGTAATTAAATGTACCAAGAGATATTCTATCATCTAGTCTTTTTGTCATAGCTGGTGTCATTGCTGCACCTGGAGCTTGTGCTATCGCCATACATACACTGAAAACTAAATACGTTATGGTTACGTATACAATCTTTCCAGTAGAACTCAGATCAACAGTTGTAAATGTTAGAAATCCAAATACAGCCGTTGGTATACCTATAATCAAAAACCAAGGTCTATATTTTCCCCATGGTGTTGTTACTTTATCTACAAGTATTCCAAATAATGGAGTAACGATTGCATCTATAATACGAACTACCAAGAAAAGCCCTGCAACATACAGTGGACTTACCTTAAAGATATCAGTATAGAAAAACAATAAATACATTTGAATCATTTGAAAGAAAAAGGTTCCTGTCATACCTCCTGAAGCAGACACGCATTTCTCCAAAAAGGTAAGCTTTCTGTTTTCATCTTGTAATATTTCTTTTGATTTCATAATAAGTTCCCCCTATAAAATTTTATTTGATTGGAACAAAATAATAGAAAATTTAAGATAAGTACAACCCTTATAAATTTAAAATATTTAGTCCTAATATCAGTCCTGAAATGAAATTTAGTTAATTTTCGTAACACATTGTTCCTATCACCTTAATATCATTTTAAAGGTTTTCATATAGATTTAATTGTATTAAACTTAGAATTTTGTACATTTCTTTTGCCTATATTAAATAATTTATTTTTATATTTTTTTATCTTTCAAGAGTTATTTAGATTGCTTCATTTATTTAGTTAACATATAGATTTAGTTGATATTTATCTAACTTGAAACAATTTATACTTACTCATAAATAAAAGGTTTTTGATTAACTTATAGTCTATAGTTGATTATATTAGTGCAAAAAAACACCTATAATGCCACATTACTGTAGCACTATAGGTATAATAGTGTTTGATATAATTTTAAATTTATCATTTCTAATATTCTTGATTAAATATCACTTTCTCTATTAGCCATTTTTTCAAGGACTTCACTTGACTCTTTAATCTGACCTATAAGCTCAAATATATTGCTTATGTTGTTATTCTGATTTTGAATTGTTGCTAGCATTTCCTCAGTTGCTGCAGAGTGTTCCTCTGATATACTTGATACAGCCTCTATTTCCTGGCGTGTATTCTTAAAAATCATTGTAAAAGTTTCAAATATTCTAGTCTCTGAATCTATACGTTCATCAATGTCTTTAAAAGTTTTTTCTATATTTTTAAAACTATCACTAACTTGTTTCACAATCATTTCACCAGATTTAATTGCCATACTTCCTTCTTCAACTTCCTTTAATGCTGTTCTGGTCTTACTTTTTATATTATTGATTATTGAATTTATTAATCCTACTGTTTCCGAGCTTTGTTCTGCTAGCTTTCTTACTTCTTCTGCTACTACGGAAAAGCCTTTACCTTGTTCTCCCGCTCTTGCAGCTTCAATTGCTGCATTTAAGGCCAATAGATTGGTTTGAGAAGAAATCTGAGTTATACTATCTAGAAATTTATTTATTTCATTCATGCTTTGTTCAAGCTCAAGTACTGTAGCTAGTGATTCCGATACCGCTGAATTAATAATAATTATCTGTTTACTCATATCAGCTATATTGTCTGCACCTTGTGAAACGGCAGTATTTGCATTCGCCGATCTATCCTTAATATCCCTTACTATTTCTATTGTTTCTACCATCTTGTTATCTGCTTCATTTATCATACTGCAAATATCACTTATACTTATAGTTTGAGCAACTACACTTTTCGCTACTTCCTCTGAAGTTACTGTAATACCGTTACTTCCTTCTTTTACTGACATTAAATTATTATTGCACTCAATAATATCTGTATTTAAAGAAGTTGTATTGCCCTTTATTATATTCATTGTTTCTTTAAGTTCTAGTAGCAACTCCTGCGCTTTCTCTTCTTTTTCTATAGCTTCATTAATCAAATCGCTTCCATTTTTTGTTACAAAATAAAGAATTATTGACGTAAATATAATTAATAAAAATGGTGCAAGTACTACAAAAAAATCATGAATGTAAAACACCATTCCAGTTAACACTGCATCAACAACTAATGCAAGTAAAGCATAAAATTTCGTATCAAAATACAAGGTTATAAATACAATAAAGAAAATAAAACTATACATATATGTAATTCTTGAATCACTAGTTGCATTAATAGTTGCTGCAGTTAAATAAAATAAAAATCCTATAGAAATAATATTACGAATTAGGTTTTTATTACCTTTCTTTAATACTAAAACTGTAGCTGTCAATAAAATAGTAAATAGTACTATTTCACTAAACACTGAAGCATTATTATGAATGCTTATATTAATAGACATACTTACAACAAAAATAATCCATAGTACTCCAAATAAGATTTTGTTAACTCTATCTACATGCACACTTGTCATACTTCTCTCCATCCTAATTTCCCCTTTTGTTATTTAAATGAATACCTAATTATCTTAAGTATTTTCATAAATCATTTTAAAGGTTTTCAAACTTTTTTCATTGTACAATTCATATGTTTTGGTATATAGATTGTTTAATATTTATTTTTTAGTTATAATTTTAAATTTAAATATAACTACAATTTACTTTTACTCTATTCAAATTCTTATGTTATAATTTTTATACATATTTACAATAAGCGTATTATAACTATTGCAGTATTAAATATTTTATATATGTTATTCTAAGGAGGTTCTAAATGGTTTCATTAAGAAGTAACTTATCCTCAATTGACGATATCAGATATATATGCAGAAAAATTTTTGGAATATCAAATATACCTATTTATTTTTTTGATGTAAACGGTGAAGTTTTATTTGAATACTCATATGAACATAGCCAGAACCCTCTATATACCGATAAACATCAGATATTTAGTGAACTCATCAATATTTGTAACTCTGATAAGTTTTTTGGGCTAAAAACCACCAAATATCTTGAGAACTTTTTTTGTTCTAAAATAATTATTAATGACGTTTTCACTGGTACCGTTTTAATTGGTCCAACACTTTCCTCTGAAATTGATGAAAAATCTATTAGTAATTTAATTAAAGAATTCGACATACAGCATAAGTTTAAAAAAAGCTTAGTAGAGTATTATAATCACGTAGTTATAATGGATTACACTGCCTTCTTAGAGCTAGTTTCACTGCTTTTATATCAGATTTACAACTACAAACTAGATTTCGAAGATCTTCAAAATTACAGTGAGCTTATTAATGTTACTTATGAAAACAAAAATTCTTTTGACATATCACAATCTAAAAAAAGAAGAGATAGTGTTTATCATCATTCTCAAGGCTTTGAGGTTCAGCTGTTAAACTACATAAAGGAAGGTAATGTAGAAGAGTTAAAGGAATTTCTAATGTCTAATTCTGTAGGCGGCGAGAAAGGACTCCATTCAAAAAATCCTTTAAGAAATGAGAAGAATATTTTTATTAGCTTTATTTCACTTATTTCTCATGCTGCAATAGAAGGAGGCCTTGACTGGGAACTAGCACTTAGTCTCAGTGACTTCTATATCCAGGCTATTGAAGAATGTAATACTATTGTAGGTATAAATGAGATATACGGAAAAGTTCTTTTTGATTATACGGAAAGAGTACATAAAATTAGGTCAGAAAACTACTCCATTAATGTAGTAAAGTGTAAAAACTATGTGTTCGAACATTTATATGAAAAAATAACCGTTTCCCAGATTGCTGATCATCTATCAATGAATGCTAATTACCTATCTCACTTATTTAAGAAAGAAGTTGGCATTTCAATTAGTGAATATATACAAAAAGAAAGAATAGAAGAAGCAAAAAAGTTGATAAGGACTGGAGAAAAATCTCTAGCTGATATATATGCACCTTTAAGTTTTATAGATCAAAGTCATTTTACTAAAACTTTCAAAAAAATAACTGGAATTAATCCAAAAGAATATAAATCTTTATACCAATCAAATAAAAAATAAGAGCTAACTTTTAAAAAGGTGTAAATTAAAAAAGTGAGAAAATCTCTCACCTTTTTATTATTTATAAGCCTTTTTATAAATCTCGAATATTTCACTTACATTCGTATCTTTTGGATTACCTGGTGTACATGCGTCTACAAATGCCGATTCTGAAAGTTCTTGTAAATCCTCTTCCTTAACTCCTATTTCACTTAATACTTTAGGAATTCCTACATCTTCTGAAAGCTTTTTAACAGCATCAATAGCAGCTTTTCTGTATTCTTCTTGAGACATAGAATCTACTTCTTTAACTCCCATAGCTTTAGCTATATCTCTATATTTTTCTCCTGTTGCTTCTGCATTATATTCCATAACATATGGAAGTAATACTGCGTTTGCAATTCCATGAGGAGTATCATAGAAAGCACCTAGAGGATGTGCCATTGAGTGAACTATTCCAAGTCCAACGTTACTAAATCCCATACCTGCTATATATTGACCAATAGCCATGTCTTCTCTTCCTTGAGGCTCATTTGCTACAGCACTTCTAAGAGAACGTGCTATAATTTCTATAGCCTTTAAATGAAGAGTATCAGTTAACTCCCAAGCTCCCTTAGTTATATATCCTTCTATAGCATGAGTTAAAGCATCCATACCTGTTGCTGCAGTAAGTCCTTTTGGCATTGATGACATCATTTCAGAATCTACTATAGCTATTACTGGAATATCATGAGGGTCTACACAAACAAACTTACGTTTCTTTTCTTCGTCTGTAATAACATAGTTTATTGTAACTTCTGCTGCAGTTCCAGCTGTTGTTGGTACAGCTATAATATCAACATATTTATTTTTAGTTTGAATTGCCCCTTCAAGACTTCTTACATCTTCATGCTCAGGATTGTTTATAATAATTCCAATTGCCTTTGCAGTATCAATTGAAGAACCTCCGCCTATTGCTATTAAATAGTCTGCACCACTTTCCTTGTACTTTTCTATACCTGTTTTCACAACATTTATAGTAGGATTTGCTTTTACTTCATCAAAGATTTCAAAATCCAAAGAATTTTCTTTTAATAAGTCAGTTACCTTAGTAGCTACATTAAACTTTATTAAGTCCTTGTCTGTAACTACCAAAGCCTTCTTATAGCCTCTTATCTTAACTTCTGTCACAATATTTTCTATTGCTCCTGCACCTAAATAGCTTGTCTCGTTTAAGACCATTCTGTTTGCCATAAAAATCAATCTCCTCTTATAATTATATTTTTGTTAAATAATTAACTCTTCATATAAAAAAATTTAGGTATTACTCTCAATTAGAATTGAGGGTAATTTAATTATTTAAGATATTCTTCTGAAATGCTTACATTAAAGTCTCTAGCTAAATCTCTGAAGTTTTGTGAAGTTATAGTTTGTCTCTTTCCACCCATAGATAAAACTTTTACTAATATTTCAGCTGACTTTTCTACAGTATCCATAAGTCCAAAAGTCAAGTCTAAATCTTCTCCAGAACAGAACACTCCATGATGAGCCCAAATGACTATATCGTGTTTTTTCATTAATTCACTTGTTGCTTCTGCAATTTCAGCCCCACCAGGAACCATCCATGGCACAACCCCTATACCACTTGGAAATACTACTGGACACTCTGTAGCCATTTCCCATAGTTCTCTTGTAAATACTACTCCATCAAGAGGTAATATAAAGGTTAATGCTATTAAATTTGTAGCATGAGAATGCATTATAACTCTATGTTTGCCGTTTGTTTGTGCATATTTAACTGAATGGCTCATAAGATGTGATGGTAGTTCACTAGTTGGTCTAGCTCCATTTATAAGTCCCCAAACTATTTTATAGTTTTCTCCAGTTTCATCGATCTTAACAATTCCTACATTAGCTTCTAAATCAAGAGAGATATTTCTTATGAATTTTCCACTTCCAGTTACTAAGAAGTATTCATTAGCCAGATTTTTAACTGTTACTCCTATAGGCTTATACGGTACATTTTCATCTATAAATCCACTTATACATAAAGATTCATCCTTGGTTAATCTATAAGTGATGTTTCCACCATTTCTTTCATGCCATCCTTTAAGCCAGGCATCATTTGTCATCTTTTGAAATTCTTTAATAAAGTGCATATCTGCTATAGCCATTTTTTATCCCTACTTTCTTTTTGCTAATTCAATTTGTTCATATTCTTTAACTTCTTTTATCCAGCCTTCAGCTACTGGCACTCCATTTTTCTCACAGTAGTAATTCCAAATATCCCCCATTGGATAAGTCTTAATTTCTTCCATTAAAGCTAATCTTTCAGTGAAATTTCCTTCATCTTGATATTTCTTTAATAATTCATTAGGTGTAAGCATTGCTGATAACAAGGCTTTTATCATATTTCTTGTACCTATAGTCCACGCTGCAATTCTATTAATACTTGCATCAAAGAAATCAAGACCTATTATTACTCTATCTAAAGCATCATTTCTTACTATCTCTTTTGCAATTTCTTTAAGTTCATCATCTAAAATTATTACATGGTCACTATCCCATCTAACCGGTCTACTTACATGAAGTGCTACTTTTTCATTGAATAGAAGCATAGCTGACAATTTATCTGAAACCACTTCTGTTGGATGGTAATGTCCTGTATCCATTAACGACATTATGTTATTTCTAGCTGCAAAGTTTAGATAAAACTCACTTGAACCTACTGTATAAGACTCTGCACCTATACCAAATACCTTAGATTCAACGCAGTCTAAATTGTATCTTTTATCTACATCTACTGCATAAATTTGTTCTAAAGAATCCTTAAGTCTTGCTCTTGGTCCTAATCTATCACTTGGAATATCCTTATATCCATCTGGAATCCAAAGGTTAGTTAGACAAGTTTGTCCAAGTTCTTTTCCAAAATACTCTCCTATTTTTCTTGAGGCTATAGAGTGCTTTATCCAAAAATCTCTTATTTCTTTATTAGGATGTGATAAAGTTAACCCATCAGCTGCCTTTGGATGTGAGAATATTGTTGGATTAAAATCTAACCCTAAACCTTTTTCTTTTGCCCATTTTACCCAATTTTCAAAATGCTCTGGCTTAATTTCATCTCTCTCTATAAATTCTCCATTAGTTTCTGCATATATTGCATGTAAATTAACCTTATGCTTTCCTGGAATTAAAGATAGCGCTTTATCTAAATCTGCTCTTAATTCTTCAGCATTTCTAGCCTTTCCTGGATAGTTTCCTGTTGCTGCTATTCCACCTGAAAGATCACTTTGTGAAACCTCAAAACCAGTTACATCATCCCCCTGCCAACAGTGAATAGAAATCTTAACCTTCTCAAGATCTTCTAATACTTTATCTACATTAATGCCAAACTTTTCGTAATCTTTTTTCGCCTCTAAATATCTTTCTTTTATATTCATGATATCCTCCTCAAAATTTACTGTGGTAAGTATTTTTTTATTTCAAACGACTTTAAAATAATATCTCTTGCTTCTCCAAGATCATTAACCTTATTAAAACTTAACAATTGCGCTACAATATTTCCTATTGCCGTTGCTTCTACTGGTCCTGCCAGAACTTCTTTGTGTGTCCTATCCGCTATTAGTTGATTAAGTAGTTCATTTTGGCATCCACCACCAAAAACATTAATTCGCTTATATTGCTTTTCAAATATTTCTTCAAGTTCCTTAATAGATTCTCCATAGCTTATGCCTAAGCTATTAAATACACAATAAGCTACTTCACCTAAAGTTTTAGGGATTTCTTGATTAGTTTCACTACAATAAGCTTGTATCTCTGTAATCATATTTTCAGGATTTAAGAACCTATCATGGTTTACATCTATAATTGATTTAAAGTTATCAGCTTCTTTAGCTTTTACAACTAACTCTGCAAAGGAATATCCATCTTTATACATCCTTTTAACCTCTTGAATAATCCAAAGACCCATAATATTTTTCAAAAACCTAAATCGATAATCAATTCCCCCTTCATTTGTAAAGTTGTAGTTCATTGATTGTGGAACACAAATAGGGAATCTATTCTCAACGCCCATAAGAGACCAAGTTCCAGAACTTAAATAAACACTATCCTCATCATTACATACTGAAGATATAAAAGCTGATCCTGTATCATGAGTTGCAGGTAAAATTACCTCCATATCAAATCCAAATTCTTCAACTAATTCACTTCTCAAATTCCCAAGATTGGTTTTAGGAAGTTTTATTTCTTGAAATATATCTTTATTTATTCCTAAAGCTTCCAGTATATTTTCATCCCATGTTCTATCAAAGGAGTTTACAAGCTGAGTTGATGTAGCATTCGTATATTCATTGACTTTCTTTCCTGTTAAAAGAAAATTGAAATAATCAGGTATCATTAAGAATGTTTTAGATTTTTTAAGATACTCAGGATTTTTCTTTTTTATAGCCATCAGCTGATAAATTGTATTAAATCTCTGAAACTGAATTCCTGTATATAAATACAGCATGTCCTTAGGAAGTGTTTTAAAAACTTCCTCCATTATTCCTTCTGTTCTGTCGTCTCTATAAGCTACTGTATTACCTAAAACCTCTTCATTTTCATCCAATAATACAAAGTCTACTGCCCAAGTATCTATTCCTATACTTTTAGGCACTTTCCCTATTTGTTTGCATCTCTTTATTCCTTTTTTGATTTCTAAAAATAAACTTTTAAGATCCCAGCAATATTCATCATTAACCTTTTTTATCCCATTGCTAAATCTATAAATCTCTTCTAATCTAAGTTGTCCATCTTCTATGAATCCCAATATATGTCTTCCACTAGAAGCCCCAATATCAACGGCTAGATGGTATTCCATAAAAAATCCCCCTTACGTCGTAATCATTTTCATAACTTGATTATATTAAATATACTAATTATATTTAATAACTATGTTTGTCTAATTTATTAACCTTATTTGCACTATTAGTCTGTATGGACTTATTCTGAAAACTCATAAAAGCCTTCTCATCCCCATCCTGTAGAAAGCTTTCCTTATACTTCATTAAATTCCTTTTTAATCACTAAAAACATACAAGCAATAAAAAAACTGTTGCCAAAGGATTTTATCCATTGATGCAACAGTTGCTCTACTTTTTTTCCCTATATTCTTTTGGGGTAGTCCCATATTTCTTTTTAAATATCTTATAGAAATATGTAAGATTTTCATATCCAACCAAATCTATAATTTCAACTATAGGATACTCTGAAAACTTTAGTAACTCTACAGCTTTACTAAGCTTTTTCTGCTGTAGTAATTCTTTAAAAGTCATCTTAGTATGTTTTTTAATTAGCTTACTAAGCTTATAATGAGGTTGTTTAAGCTTTTTAGATATTTCAAAAAGATTACCTTTTTGATAGAACTCATCAATATATTTTAAACACTGAATTATTAACATCTTCTCATAATTATCAACAGAATAAGTCTCTACATCCTGCGAATTTTTTATAAGTTCCACTATTAATAACCCTACTAAAAGCTTAATTGTAGCTTCACTCATTATAGATGGTGTATATAGTTCAATTATTATTCTTTCAACTAAGCTTTGTATCTCCTTATTATCTGAAACCTTAAAGTATAGATACTCTCCTTCCTCATAGTTAGTATATAAGGTTGTTATTAAGAAGCTGCTTATTATATTATCATTATCTAAAAAACCTAAAATATAATCAAAAAACTTTGGCTTTATTATAAAGTTTATTATTATATCCTCTTTCTTGGAGGGTTTTATTTCGTGAGTAATATATTGATTTAAAAAAATCAATTCTCCCTTTTTGAGAGTTATCTCTTTATCATCAATTATCTCCGTTAAACTCCCCTGATAAACATAATTGAACTCAATATAATTATGCTTATGCTTAGGAAAATGAATGAAACGTGTGTGTTTTCTTATATCTATAAGCTCATCTTTTCTTAAAAGCTTATTACTATCTATTATAAATTGTCCTTTATCAGTATATAGGCTCCTATTAACTTCATGCTCTCCATTTAAAATTCTCTGTTCTTCATCTGTTAAAGCCATTAATTTATCATAAATGTACTTATTCATAAAACTTCTCCTAATTGCACTTACTTCACTTTAAATTTATTTTAACATAGGTAGCTTTTCACAACAAATTAATAAATATGATTTTATTTTGAAGAATGAGAATTAATAAAAACTCAGCCTTCTTCCTCTAAAATTGAGGCCATTTAGTCTGAGTTTTAATATTTCTTAAGAATTAAGTTTTCGTTATATTTTAAGTCCTAAAGTTCTTTCATAGCCTTAGCTATCTCAATACATAAATCCTCTGTCTGAGCAACATGTCCTAATTTGTCAACGAAAGCATGAGTCATTCCTTTATATCTATAGCAGGTTGTATCTACTCCAGCATCCTTAAGCTGTTTTGCATAGAACTCACCTTGAAGTCTTAGTCCGTCAAATTCAGCTACTGCTACTATTGCTTTTGGAAGTCCCTTATGGGATTTTGCAAGCATTGGGCTAACATAAGGATTGTAGATATCTTCATTATTAGTGATATACGATCCTGACATTATATCACCTTCAATTTTTTCCGGCTTTCCAAGTACAAGACATCCATTTTTTATGATATCTTTATGTTCCTCAGATATCTCAAAGAGATCGTCATTCCATTCATATCCCTCTACTTTAACATCACCAATAGCAACAGCTGGATAGATAAGTACCTGCATCGCTATTTTTGTATCACCTAAATCTTTTGACTTTAAAGAAACTGCTGCTGCATAGTTGCCTCCAGCACTATCCCCTCCAACAGAAATCTTGTTTGGGTCGATTCCGTAAGCTTCAGTATTATCATAAATATGTTTTACTGCATAGTAATTATCGTTTAATCCATTCGGAAATGGTTTTTCTGGAGCTAAAGAATAATCAACATTGAACACTACTGCATCTGCTAATTCAGCTATGAGTTTGCAGAAATTTTCTACTGTGTAGACACTTCCACCAATCCATCCGCCTCCATGGAAGAATACTAGTGCTGGTTTGTTTTTAACTTTCTCAGATTTCCTCGGATAGTAGCGCCATAAGCCTACTGTATTACCACTTCCTGTTAGCTCCTCATATTTTGTATGAATCTCAACAGTATTTAAATTGTAATTTGGAAATCCCATAGAATCCCTTATAATTGGTATCGTTACGTCTATTGGTGGCGTTGCTCCAGGCATCTCTTCTTGGCTTGAACTATTTTGTGCTGCACTCATCATAATTTCTAGTTCTATCGGATCTAAATAGCCTGGCCTATCTTCTCCTGGGCTTGGTTTTAAGATAACCTCCAAGCCATTATTATCAATGACCTTTGTTTGTTTTTGAAGTTTTTCAATTGCTTTTTCATCATATTTTCTCATATTATTCTCACCCTCTTATTTAATATAATTCTACTTATAAAATAACCATCAAGCATCTTCTATAAATAGCTGCTTGAGCTAATGTTTATCTTATTGTTAATTATAATGCACCTTCTATTGTAAATGTTATCACAAAGAATTTATTAAATAAATGCTCTAATAGCTTTTTATAAGACTGTACAACTTTAGTGCCAAAATTTATTCATTACTATAGCCTAAAAATATAAAAAGATAAATTGTTATATTTTTATATAGAAAAATTCTTATAATTATAACTTTATAAAAATCCTTAAGTGTAAAACCTTCATTAAGCCTTGCTTTTATATTTTAAATAGTAATATCATTACTATGTTTATACTTCTTATTAGCTTTTGAATTAAGATAATCTATAATCTCTTTAAATAAAAAGGACAGTAATTGTTTTACTGTCCCTCTATGTATCTCTATAACCTATTTACATTTCCCTCTATTTTCAACTGTCTTTATCATATCATTTACTGCATTGATTACATACTGAGGATTATCCTTCATGATATAATGACTTGTATTTGGAACTAATATTTCTTTTGAATGCTTAGACCATTTTGTCCACTCTGCAATTTTTTCATCAGTCATCTTTTGATAACTTTGTCCCATTCCTTCATCTATTGGATGAAGTATTGTAAGAGGAATATTTCTTAATACATCCCCTGCATTTCTAACTTGAAGTTCACTTTGTAACTCTTCACTTAATGTACCATCAGCTGGAGCAAATGATCCTAAAAATACATCTATCATGTCTGGCATTTCAGCCTTAGCCCAAGCAACCCCATCTTTAGTAGCGCTATCCCAAGTACCATCTAAACTTACTATACCTGCAATATCTTTTGGATAAAGCTTTGCAAATTCAACTGCATTAAACATTGCTATAGAATGAACCACTAATATATATGGTGCTTTTACCTTGGATCTATCTAAAAGTGCATGTAGGTCTCTCGCCCTATCAATTGCTGTTTTACCTGTACCTTTATTAAATATTGATATATCAAACGGTATATCGCCACCATTTATAACAGTATTAATATCTGCATCACTTAAAGACGGTCTGTTCTGCCCTGCATCACTCAATCCTACTCCCGTTCTGTCATAAGCAACTGTTTTAGCCTTCTTAGCTATTTCAGCTTGAACAGCCCCCCAAGTTTCAAAATTAGAGTCTTCTGAGTAGGTATATATGCCATCCCCATAACCGGAATCAAATACAACAGATACCTTTCCATGTCCCATTATTTTTGCATTTAGCTTCTTATCACCTATGTTTACTAAGCCTTCTTTTGATTTAATGTTTTCCTTAGCCATTACATTCACTGTAGATAATGTGGATGCCAATACTGTTACTAATAGTGCTGAGAATAATTTTTTTATAGATTTTCCTTTCAATGTAAAGCCTCCCTTGTTCCATATATTTTATTATTTGTAATACAATTACCATATTACCATAATATACATTTTTAAACTTAACTTCTAGTATAATTCGTGATTTTATCCAAATAAATAACAAAACTTGCTATAGATAAACCAGTTCCAAATAGAATCTATATTTAATAATCCTATTATCATTAATAGTTAACAAAATATCACTTAGTTTTATTAGATAGAACTGGAGTATCTATTCCTCTGAACTGATAAGCTACTTCAGTCATTAAACTCCTAGGATAAATTCTAGTATGAAGTAGTTTATCTATAATATATAATTAGCGCATTAACTTTAATAAATATATAAGTATTATAATGATTAAAAAGGTGTGCAAAACTACTAAGAAAATAGTTTTGCACACCTTTAACTCTAAAACTGATCCTAAATCTCTGCTAGTTTCCGAAAGAAACTTCTTAACTCAATAGTTACTTAAAGAATTCTTCCTTTTCTAGCTCATAGTCAACTGCCGACTGAAGAATACCTAACTCGTCTCTCCAACAATTGTTCCTGATAGCTATTTTTCTAAAACCTATCTTTTCATAAACGTGCTGAGCCCTTTTGTTGTTTAGATTTGTGTCAAGTACAACTTTTTCAGCCTTCATATCCTTAAACAAGAACTCAATTAGCATACTTAATGCTTTAGTTCCATAACCTTTTCCTTGATAAGCAAAATCACATATTTTTATACCAATTGTAGCTATGTTGTTTTGTACTTCATAGTTCATTTCTCCAACCTTATTACAATCTATCTCAATTATTAGTATCCTTGAAGAGCTATTTTCATCTTTTATCCTTTCAGCTAATTTATCAGCATCAGTATAAATTCCGTTAGGAAATCCTGCGTGAGCCATTACTTTTCCATCGCTCCACCAATCACAAAGGACTTTCACATCATCAACAGTAGCATATCTTAAAACTAAATTATCATTTTTCAAATGCATTTCATTTCTCCTTTAATTATTTAGGAGAGCTAAAATATATTAACCCTCCATATCTGATTTATATTATTTCTTCTGCTTATTTTCATATAAAATCACCTTCCAAATATATATTTTATTGCATTATATAAACATACTACTTCAATTTTTAGCTTATCTATTAATTTATACCTGTTTCAAATATAATCTACAGTAATAATTGAGTTAATATATGCAATAATCTATAGAAATTATATCACCTTTTATTACCATTTACTAACAAATAGTGTTATTTCTAGATCTTTCTCTAGAATATTTAACATGTATTTAAAGTAAATTAACTAATTGAAAACTAATATATACTTCTGACAACAAAATGTTTATCACCAAGTGCCGTGGTATAGGGTTCCATTACGAAAACTTAAGTTATGCATGTTCGAAAATCGTGGCTTCTGGAGATTTTCGCGTCATGCATAACTTAATAGTCGAGCTAGGAACCCTATATGCAAAATTTACTTCAATCTATTATAAGAAAGTCAGGAGCACCAGTTTTTCTGGTTGTCCTGACTTTCTTTGTTTACAATTTTATTGATGTCCCTGCAAGTGCTAAATAAAAACGAGCATACCTTAACTCCTAGCTATTAGCTATCTCCGCAATAAAGAAGATCTTCCCCATCTTCTATTATTCTACTAACCTTAACCTTTAATTTTTTAAGCCTCTCTAAAGTTTCATTTTTCTCATCTTCTGGCATTGAATTAAGACGTTCTGGAGTCATCTTAATTGGCATCTTATCTCCTTCAATATAAAGTTTTTCACCTTCATGAGATAAGACTTCTACATCGCCTTTAGAGTTTTTAACAACACTAACTAAACCACCAATATGATCAATGTCATGATGGGTTATTATTATCTTATTTATCCTGTCAATAGACACACCATTCTTAGCTATTTCCTCAAAAATATTTTGAAGTTGCCCTGGTAAAGCTGCATCTATCAAAACACATTATCCTCATCAAATATATCATGATTTTTTTATAGACTCATACTACTGATTGGAGTAATTATATATCTATTCTTTAGTCTGTAAGGATTTTAACATAAAACTCCTTTAGATAATTAATCTATACTGCCCTACTTCTCTTATAATTATCATATGCATCTTTGACCAATATGCTTTTTAATAGTAAATTAAGCTTTTCAGTTAGATAAAATAGTATTTTATCTTCACATTATGAATTTCTTTTTTATTAACTCTAAAGTTTTTCTGCATTACTCTCAATAACATTTTTATACCAATAAAAACTCTTCTTCTTTGAACGCTTTAGAGTACCTTTTCCTTCGTTGTCTTTGTCTACATATATAAATCCATATCTCTTTTTCATTTCACCTGTAGATGCGCTGACCAAATCTATACAGCCCCAAGGAGTATATCCCATAAGTTCTACTCCGTCTTCATTAACTGCATCTATCATAGCCTTTACATGTTCCCTTAGATATTCTATACGATAATCATCTTCTACATAACCATTTTCGTCTGGACTATCTACAGCACCTAAGCCATTTTCCACAATAAATATTGGTTTTTGATAACGATCATATATAGAATTCATAGTTATTCTAAGACCTAGTGGATCAATCTGCCATCCCCATTCACTTGCTTTAAGATATGGGTTTCTCAATGTTGCGAAGGCATTTCCTGCCGTCTCTTTGTTCACCTCTGGATCTGCACTAGTTAATCTCGAAGAATAGTAACTGAAGGAAATGAAATCAACTGTATTATTCTTTAAAAGTTCTTTATCTCCCTCTTCCATTTTTACTGAAATATTATTTCTTTCAAAAAACTTCTTTGCGTAATTTGGGTATTCTCCTCTTGATTGAACATCTATAAAGAAATAGTTTTCCCTATCCTTTTCTATAGACTTCCACACATCTTCAGGTGCACTAGTATTAGCGTAAGTATTTCCAGCTGCTAGCATACACCCTATCTTGAACTCTGGACTAATTTCACGAGCTATTTTTGTTGCTTTAGCACTACCAATTAATTGATTATGCGCTACTTGATACTTTACAGCCTCTTCGTTTTCACCTGCTTCAAATGTTAAACCTGCTCCTACAAATGGTATATGTAGCACCATGTTTATTTCATTGAAAGTAAGCCAGTATTTTACCTTGTTTTTATACCTACTGAAAATAACTTTACATAGTCTTTCATAGTAGTCCACCATCTTTCGACTTTTCCATGCTCCAATTGTTTTCACTAGGTTCATTGGTACATCAAAGTGGGTTATTGTGACTAAAGGCTCTATTCCATATTTCAAGCATTCGTCGAAGACTTCATCATAGAATTTTAATCCTTCTTCATTTGGTTCTATATCATCTCCATTTGGAAATATTCTTGTCCATGCTAAAGACATTCTAAAACATTTAAAGCCCATCTCTGCAAACAGTGCTATATCCTCTTTATAATGATGATAAAAATCAATAGCCTCATGGCTTGGATAAAAATGTTCCTTATCGCATTCAAACATCTTTAACTTTCCAAACATTACTGGAAAGCGATCTTTACCTGCTGGTATCACATCCACTGTTGATAATCCTTTATTCCCCTCTAAGTATGCTCCCTCGCATTGATTTGCAGCAGTAGCTCCTCCCCATAAAAATCCTTCTGGTAATCCTTTATTCATTGTTTCTACTCCTTGTATACTAAGTGATTATTTTATAATTCTTATATTGTTTATCAAATTGGCAATTACCGTATCATCTATAATAAGTTAAAAAGAAGGTCTTATGTAAATATACTCAATCCCTTCTTTCCACACACAATTAATAAATATTAAAATTATCTTATTTTTTAGGAATTACATTAAGCTCTTCATTTATAACTCCTAAAAGTTCCTTTGGTATTCTGAACATTGATCTCTTAGACATACCTTCTATGGATATAAGCCCCATCATAACCTTAAATCTTGGTTCTTCAGCTGTTTGCCCAAAGAATTTCTTAAACACTGCCTTTGCCTGTTCATTTTCATAAAGTTTTTCTACTGAGTCGTATATTGAGTAGTAGCCTTCTTTAACAACAATCTCTTTAACCTCAGAAAGGTCAAACCTTTCAAACCAGTTAGTTACGTGTTTTGTCTCTTCTTGCTTTGGAAGTATATAGCTTTCATCAATTTCACTCACTCTATTTAGAACCATATCATCTGTGTAAATATTATTGTTTTCACCACAAGCTTCAACCTTTAAAGTATTTTTCCCAAGTTCTAACTTAACAGCTTTAAAGCATTTCATAGGTTCACTGCAGTTAATTTCTTCAACAAGCTTCTCATTCACATATAATTTTACCTTAGACAGGTTAGAAAGTACTACAATATCATTAAGTTCCTTATGTCTATTTACGAATCTACTACCTGCTAGCTTTACAAAAGGTTCCTTTGACCAGTAAGCCTTACATAGGTAAAAAGCATCCTTCTTCACTTTTCTATCTATAGTAACTAAGCCCTTTTGGTTTCTTCCCTTTTTGCCGCCTTCGTTTCTAATCTCACTGCCAAAGTCAAACATAGCCCATACATATCCACCTAAAACAAAGTCTCTTTCCTTAAAGGTTCTAAGGGCATTGTCTTGGAATAATAATTGATATTCTTCAGTATAGTCCTTTACTGTAGGCTCATAAGAATGAAGTCTTGGATTAGTGTCCACTCCATATTCAGTAACCATAACTGGTTTGTTAGGTCTTGCAGCATGGAAGTCATCTAGCCTTATTCCTAAATCCTTTATTTCTTTATAGTACCAGCCATAATAAAGATTATACCCAACAAAATCTGTTAAATCATTTAGTGGACTTTCGTTTGCCACTGTATGAATATTTGCTTGGGCAATAAATCTAGTTGAATCTAATTTTCTTGCAGTAGAAACAAGCTCCCCTACCATCTTATAGGTATTTTCATTTTCTACAGCAATAGTTATTTCGTTTTGAACTCCCCAGCAGTAGATTGAAGTATGATTATAAGCCTGCTTTATCAAACATTCTAACTGTTCTTTAGCATTTTTATTTTCCTTATCAACAGTGGTTGGTATACTTATAAAAGGTATCTCAGCCCAAACTAGCATCCCAGTACGGTCACAAAGAGTGTAGAAATAATCGTCATGTTGATAGTGAGAAAGTCTAATACTGTTTGCACCTATTTCCTTTATGATTGACATATCTAAGTCCATATGTTCTTTTGTTAAAGCATTACCTATGCCTGCAAAGTCTTGATGTCTGCTAACTCCGTTTAACTTAATAGCCTTACCATTTAAAAATACACCTTTGTCTGGAGTTATCTCTACGGTTCTAAAACCAATCTCTATAGTTCTCTTATCGCATAAAGCATTTTCTGAGTAAAGCTCTGCTTCTAACTTATAAAGATAAGGATTTTCTATTCCTTGCCAAAGCTCTGGATTCTTAACTTTTTCAGTTAAATCAAATTTTAATTTATTTCCAAACTCAGTTTCGAAGGTTTTATCAAATACAATATTATTTTCTTTATCTAAAAGTCTGAACTGTAACTTGCCGGATTTAGCTGCAGTTAGTTCATTTACAACTGTTCCACTAATCTCTAGTTCAAATATATCATCTACTATATTTCTTTGAGTTAAGTATATACCGTCCCTTCCATTGTCCATAAGATCAAAATGAAGTGCTTCTGAAATGATTAATTTCACTTCTCTGTATATTCCTCCGTAAAAAGAGAAATCGGCCATTAGAGGATACACATCTTTATGACTACTGTTATCTACAATTATAGATATTAGATTCTCTCCTGCTTTCAAAAAAGGAGTCATAAATACTCTATACATTGAAAAACCACATCTACTTCCCCCTGCTAACTGACCATTGACATAAACCTTAGAAATTAAAGAAGCTGCACCTATCTCCAAGTATATATACTTACTTAACTCTTCTTCACTAACATTCAGTTTTGTTTGATAAAAACATTCACCTTTAAACATTCCCTCTCCGCTTTGTCCATCAATTGCATTGAAACAATGAGGCAAGGTTATATGCTCTGCTTCTACTATTTCTTTTTCTATATAATCTTCATTATTTTCCTTAGTAAAACTCCAATTATCATTTAAATCTATTATCTTCATTTATCTTCACCTATTTCTATATTAATTTAAAATATATCTATGTTTAAGATTACTTTTGAAATTAATTCTTTGCGCAAACTCATTAAAGCATCGGATGATTAACCAATTAATTTCAACACAGTACTTTAAAAGATAAGTTCACCCTATAGGTAGGGTGAACTTAAACCTGTATTATTTTACTTCTTCTACTGCAACTTCTTGTTCTTGAGCGTAAGCTTCCTTATCTGCTTTTCTGAAGAATGGATACCAAACTGCCATTTCTAAAAGTACTAGTAAAACTTGAAGTACAGCTATCTTCCAGCTTCCTTCCATAAGTCCGCTGAATATTATTGGCATACCACTCATTGGAGCCATTCCAGCTACTCTTGGAACTATACCTACAACAGTTAAGGTATAAGCAATAATTAAGTTGATTGCATTCATGAATATAAATGGTACAGCAAATCTTACATTGAATACTAATGGTGTACCAAAAACTAATGGTTCACTTATACCGAAAAGTGATGGTAGAGCTGATAATTTACCTAAGGTTTTATATTGCTTACTCTTAGCGAAGATTAGCATAAGTAGAGCAAAACCAATTGCACTTGCACTCATAGTATAAGTACTAACAAATGCACGTCCTGTTATGTTTGGAAGCGCTTGACCTGCTGAGTAAGCAGTCAATTGTGCTGCATCCATTGCTGTAAATATAGGAAGAACTACTGAGTAAATAACCAAGGTTCCATGAATTCCAAAGAACCATAATACTTGAGCAAAGGTCCATAAAAGTATAACTGATACTATATTTCCACCAACACCTTGAAGTGGAGTTTGAACAAAGGCATATATAAATGCATGCATAGTCTTATATGAAGTTCCTGCAAAAACACCTGATATAATTAAGAATAATATCGCAACTGCAAAACCTGGTATTAAACTACTGAAACTGCTAGATACTACTGGTGGTACACTAGCTGGCATCTTGATAGTCCAACCTTTTTGTTTAATAAAGATATATAGTCTTGTTGCTACTAAACTTATAATAATTGCTGAGAATATCCCCTTTGCGCCTAGCCATTCCATCGGTATCGATGTCACATTAGCATTATTCACTTTATTTACAGCCAGCGGAGTCACCACAAAGAAACACACTGCTGCTAGTAATGATGGTAAAATCGGATCTTCTTTATACTGTTTTGCATAACTACCTGCAATAGTAATCAAAAACACCACTGCTAAAAAGTTAGTTGTAAATTGAATAGATGTATTTAAGACCGCTGCTATTCCCGAACTCGCAATAAAGCTTTTATATGCAGGTATTTGTAGGTTTAAGAATAGCGAAGCAAATGCGCCTAAAAGTGTTACTGGCATTGCAACCATCATTCCCCCAGTGATTCCATTTGCCAATTTACTTTTTTGAATTTTATTTAATGTCGGAGCAAGTTTCTTATTAATAGCTTTTGAATCAAATTTAGACATTATTAATCCCCCTTTTGAATTTAACTTTCAATACGTTTCTTTATAAATTAACCTAATAATGCAAGCGCATCATTTAATACGTTTTCACCATTTAAAGTACCGTAGTCCATCATATCTATTACTGCAACCTTTATGCCCTTAGGTTCATATTTTTCTCTTATATCGTCCTCTAAGTAAGCGATTTGAGGTCCTAAAAGTAAAACTTCTGTAGGCTCTTCGTACTCTTCAAATTTTGATTCTGACATAGCTATTATCTTTGCTTCAATTCCCTTTTTCTTTGCACTTTCTTGCATCTTAGCCATCAAAATACTTGTTGACATTCCTGCTGCACAAACTAATGTAATATATCTCATAGTTTTTTCCTCCTAAAAATTCTATTATTTTTTTGAATCTATTTTTAAACAAGCTTGTTTTGTTAACTACTACTAATTAATAATTTTATTTTCTAAACTCTTCATACATTGAAATCATTTCTTGTGCTAAATCACGTACAGTTATTGCATTCATTAAATGATCTTGTGCGTGAATCATAAGTAAACTTATTTCAACCTTATCTCCTGCTGATTCGCTTTGTATTAAACTAGTTTGGAAGTTATGAGCTTTGTTTAATGCTTCATTTGCTTCCTTTATTTTATCCTTTGCAGCCTGCAAATCACCTTTTTTAGCTAGCTTTATCGCATGCATTGCTTTACTTCTTGCATCACCGCCATTTACTATAAGTTCCATAACTATTTGTTCTTTATCTACTGTTTCCATTGCTTCACCTTCTAATCAACATTTTTTTGTTTGCCTTACGCCTATATATAAAGCAAGACCCGTGCCAAAGCATAAATCATAATCATTTATTTAAAAATCACTCTATAAGTGCCTGCTTTTCAGCATTCCAAGGCAAAATAAAAAAGCTTTCAAAAAGTATTAATGTGCTTTACTTTTCGAAAACTTTTCAAAGCACATTGATTATGTGCTTTATTTTGCCCTATTTTTCATAGTAAATAGATTCATGAGATAACAAATTTCATCTTCTGAAATAAGAATTGTATACTTAGTGTTAAGCAATGCACATTCACTTTTAATTAATCTATACAATTCTAAGTTTTCTCTTATATAGCTTTCTTTATTTCTATAAGTTTCAATTACTTCGTTTCCACTTAATCTATCCACCATTACTGCCATATGAAGAGTTATTCCTATAAGTGCATTTGAGGTAAGTTTTATATTCATTGCCTTTGTAACATTTCTACAGAACCTTTTTATGTCCTTAACAATGGCTTTTCCATCAATATTTCTCAATTGATGCTCTAAGGTTTCTTCCATTTTTATATAAACTTTTTCTCTATCTATTAAATCTTGAATATTTTCCGATGCATTACCAGCTATAATATGATCTAGTTTAAACTGTATGTAATCAGCCTCTAGATCAAAAGGACTAACTATACATAATATCTCATATTTATTTGACAGCTTTTCTAATCTATCATATATATTCTCTTTACCTATAAAGTTTAACGGAACTATATCAAGCAGACTACTTTCAAACTTAAGGGTTCTCTCAAGCATTCCTTTCATGGCTTTAGCACTACCTTCTCCTGTAGTACAAATGGTTACTATGGCAAGCCTTTTTTCTTCATTAGTCTCTGGTATGTAGTCTAAAGAATTATTATCATACAAATTATTGACTTCTAAAGTCTCTCTGTATATGTCATCCAGAGAATATCCGAGCATTGCCTTTCTAGTAGCTTCGATGCAATGCAGAGTACTTACTAAAGGAATAGTCCTAGTCTTTATCTTAAATTCCTTTTCTATCTCTCTGCCAAAGGTTGCAAGGGACCCCATATCAACTAAGAATAATATCTCTGTATCAATATTATTTTGCCTAATATAACTTTTAAGCTTTTCCAAAGTTATCTGCGGTTTCTCATCTATCGGAGCATTTATTCCTCTTGAATAGTTTGTTCCTAAAAGTCCATTTACCGCATCAGCCATAGAAGTAGCTGTAGCTTCTCCATGAGCTATAATAATCACTTTTACATTATTATTAGTCTTTTTAAGAGCCTCATTATGATAGGTTAAAAACATAGTTATAAACCCAGCCTCGTCTACAGGCATTTGAATATCTAGTGACTGTTCAAGTATTTTTAAAACATCTATGGCTATATTAAACTCTCTGCTATATTGTTTTCTTATATTATTTAACTCCAAGTTTTCAATCTTCTTATTTCTTCTTATTCTATCTACTGCATTGTTTATGTGAACTGCTAATCCATAGTATATATGTTTATCTAATTTTCTCTTTAGTTCCTCTTCACAGAAATTAATAACCTTTTCTACAACCTTCATTATATGAGGTTCTACTATGGTCTCTAGGTTAGTGGTGTCTACCTTATAATTGAATTTATTGATATACTTTTTGAAGTAATCTTCTATATTACTTTCTATTTCTTTCTCGAATTCTGTGCCTTTTACCCCTTTTGCTTTAAGATCTCTTGTCTTCATCTCAAGCATTTCATAGATATTTTCATCATAGCTATTTTCTTCAAAAATCATCTTTTCTTCATCTTTATCGAAGATACAATATCTCTTGTTGATATCAACTAACTTATTCCACAGCTGTCTATGCTCTATTTCCTTGTATAAACCTTCTCTAATATAAGACGGCAAGTCTAAGCTGCTTATACTAATTTGAGTTTTTCTATTTGATAAAAAATCCGCATAAGCTCTAGCACAGGCAAGCTGTATATCTGACTTAAGCTGTCCTACATTACTCTTACAATCGTAGAATAAAAATGCCTTTATTGAATTTATGGATACTTTAATGCTTTTGCCAAGTCTTCCTGACTCTTCAATCATGAACTGCTTTATAAGATTAAATCTCTCTTCTACTCCTCTGTTTCTTAGAGCAGGTATTGTTATCACCATAGGTATTCTTCTTGTAAAAGTCTGAAGCAAAGTCGTATCAGGATTTTCAGTGGTAGCAGCTATTATGAGCACTTTTGCACTTCGTTCGCTTTCTGTCTCTCCAAGTCTTCTGTACATTCCCCTATCCATAAAAGTGAAAAACATCTCTTGGCCTTCCGCCGGTAATCTATGTACTTCATCTAAAAACAATATTCCACCATCTGCTTTTTCTAAAAGTCCAGCTTTATCAAAATCTGCACCAGTATAAGCTCCTTTTTTCACTCCAAAAAGCTGACCTAAGAGTAACTGAGGATTATTAGCATAGTCTGCACAGTTAAAAGTTATAAAAGGACTTTCCTTAGACCTTACCCCCATCTCTGTAGCATATTTATATATAAGACTTGCAAAAGTTGACTTACCTACACCCGTTTCTCCTAGAAGCAATATATTCATTCCATTTGGAGGATAAAGTATAGCTGCCTTAGCCTGCTCTAAAGCAGTATAAAGACTTGGATTGGTTTCTGAAAACTTATTTATTACTGATATATTAGACACAACAGCTTCTTCATCTACTGCAATAAATAAGGTTGGTTTTCCTTTTATCTTAACTGCTTTTCCTTCAATAACTAACTTATTTAAATCATTACTTACATTGCCTCTCATTAGGTCCAATTCTTCAGCGATCTCTGAAGCTGATACTCCGTCAGGCTTTGAATTCTTCATTTCCTTAAGTTTACTCAGAATCAAATCTATTCTTTTCATCTACAAACTCACCCCACTTTACTTTTTTCCTTTGCTATATTATTTAATGCTATTTTATCATCGCCTCATAATACTGCTTCGGCGTGATCCCATACTCATTCTTAAAAGCTCTAAAGAAGTTTGAGTAATCCCCAAAACCACATTGTTTGTATACATCAATAATTGGAACTTCTTTGAGTATTAACTCCTTAGCTTCTATTAGTTTCTTCTGAACTATATATCTATGAATTGTGGTTCCTGTGTATTTTTTAAATTCTCTAGATAAATGGAATTTACTTAGATAAAACTGTTCTGCTATTTGATCCACAGTTATGTCTTCCTCTATATGATTATTGATGTACTCGATTATGCCATCAATAAGATTACTCTTTTTCATATCTACACTTAGTTCTGTGCTTTCATTAAAGGCAATATTATTTATATGCACCATAAGCTCTGTGATATAGGCCTTATAAAGCAGTTCATAACCAACACCCTTATAAGTTTCAAGGTTCATCAACTTATTAAGAATAAACCTTATATTTTTTTGCTGCTCAATATCCGTACTCAGCACATTCTTTTTATTAATCCCTTCAAAACAAAGCGAAAGGTCTGTTTCATCATTTGAAAGTTTCTTTAAAAAAGCTTTATTTATCCAAAGAACAATTCTTTCATAATATGCTTCTTCAGAATTTATCACAGCTTGATGAAGCTCCTTGGAGTTAATCAAAACTATATTTCCAGGTTCTAATTTATATGACTTACCTTCAATTAGATAAGTTACATCTCCTGCCATAAAGAAATAAAACTCATAAAAATCATGATGATGAATGTTTATGCTTCTTATATCATTGTTTAAATAATGATATATTTCATAGTCACTTGACATCATATATTGACGAGTCTGGTACTCATGAGTTCTCTTTTTCAATGAATTTCACCTCTTAATTTATCTTAATATGCATATTAGCTAACTTCAATTCGTATTTGCAAAATATGCTTAGTTGGAACTTGTATACATTTCGTTGTAGTAATACCAACTTGTTACATTACATTTAATATGTTATTGAAATTAAGTTGTTATAGATGAACCACTTCATAATTGAATTTATATTTTCAAATTCTCCTCTCAGAACCCAGAGGAGTTTTGAAAATAGATTTCGGATTGAAGTGGTTCATCTTTATGAAGGAGATGCTCTATGAGCGAGCTATTAGAATTAAATGATTTTTTCAGATGGAATGGCTCTAAAAAATCGCTAATCGTTTTTTATTAGTGATTTTTTTACGCATCTGCCTTTTCTGAACGTATGTGAAGAAATTCTGGCAGGCGATATATTTTTACTTTTTACTTTTAATCAAATAGCTTTTTTATTTTCTTAAATCTAAGCTATGAAATATTTATAAAAAATATTAATTATTAAAAAGTAAAACTGTACTGTTCGAACGTAGTGAGTTTACAGTTTTAGCCATGGAATATGACAAAATCATATTAATTCTTTGCGTAAGCTCATTAAAGCATCGGATGCATGACAACTTAATTTCACTCACCACTTAAAGGTAATCATATTTCATAAGAGCAATTTTTGCAAGTTATATAGCAATAATAACATATTAAATAACTGTCATAAAGCTTATACTTTAAACATAGATAATGTATTTGTTTTCAAATGCATTACCACTCAGATATAATATTACCAAGCATGGAAAAACGAGGTGATACTTTGTTAAATAATGATTTTATGTTAAAAGGAAAAACAGCAAAACTACTTTACAATAACATTGCAAAAAATGCTCCAATATACGACTATCACTGTCACTTATCTGCAAAGGAGATATATGAAGATAAGGTATTTAGTAATATCTCTAAGATTTTTCTTGAGTTCGATCACTATAAGTGGAGAGCTATGAGATATGCAGGAGTGCCAGAAGCTTATATAACTGGAGAAGCAAGCGACTTTGATAAATTTAAGATGTGGGCAAGGACCTGTGAAAGACTAATAGGAAGTCCTTTATACCATTGGACTAATATGGAGCTTAAGAACTTCTTTGGTGCACGTGAAATGTTAAAGGAAAGCAATGCTGAAAAGATATATGAACACTGTAATAAGAAGATATCAGAAGAAGCTTTGTCTCCTGTAAAATTCATAACGAGCTCCAAGGTAAAACTCATCTGCACCACAGATGATCCTATTGATAACTTGGAGTATCATAAGCTTATAACAGAAAAAACTTTAGACTTTAAGGTACTTCCAACCTTTAGACCAGATAAAGCTCTTAATATATCAAAAGAAGACTATTTAGATTACTTAAACGCATTATCCAAAAGCTCTTCTTTAGAGATTGATGATTACCAAAGCTTAATAACTGTACTAAAAAATCGTATAGATTACTTTACCAAAGCTGGTTGTAAGCTTTCCGATCACTCCCTTGAAAGTTTATATTATTACGACACTGATGAAACTGAAGTATCAGAAATCTTCAAAAAAAGATTACTTAAAAATAATTTAACCGTTGAAGAAACTGAAAAATTCAAATGTTTTACTCTAAAAATATTAGCTGAAGAGTACACTAAACATAACTGGGCAATGCAGCTTCACATAGGTGCTATGAGAAACAACAATGATACAATGTTTAAAAAGCTTGGTCCTGATGCAGGTTTTGATATAATGAATGATTTCAATATAGCTCCTCACCTATCAAAGCTACTGGCTTCGATGGATAAAGGCTCAGCTCTTCCTAAAACCATGATTTATACTTTAAATTCAAAAGATAACCTTGTGCTTTCTGCTCTTCCTCACTGTTTTGGAGAAGATGGAATTAAAGGAAAGGTTCAATTTGGAGCTGCTTGGTGGTTTAACGATCATAAAGAAGGAATTTATGAACACTTAAAGACTTTAGCAAGTCAGGGTACCTTAGCTTATTTTGTTGGTATGTTAACAGATTCAAGAAGCTTTTTATCCTATGCAAGACACGACTATTTTAGAAGAATACTATGTACCTTCATTGGTACCTTAGTAGATGACGAAGAATTTGAAAATGACTCTGTAATCCTAGAAGAAATTATCGAAGGCATCTGCTTTAAAAATATAAAAAACTATTTAGAATTGGAGGATTAACATTATGAAATTATCATTTAGATGGTATGGGGCTGACGACGCTGTTACGCTTCAATATATTAGACAAATCCCAAGCATGTACAGTATTGTAACTGCAATTTACGATGTTCCTGTAGGAGAAAAATGGAGTATGGAAAGTATACTTAAGTTAAAAGCTGATGTAGAAGCTGCCAACTTAAAGTTTGATGTTATAGAAAGTGTTCCTGTACATGAAGATATAAAGCTTGGTCTTCCCACTAGAGACAGATATATAGAAAACTATAAAGAAAATATAAGAAGCCTTGCAAAAGCTGGAGTTAAGGTAATCTGCTATAACTTCATGCCTGTATTTGACTGGACAAGAACTCAATTAGATAAGGTTCTAGATGATGGATCAACTGCACTTGTTTACTATAAAGATCAGTTAGAAAAAATGGACCCACTTACTGGTGAACTATCCCTTCCAGGATGGGATTCAAGCTATACAAAAGATCAAATGGCAGATTTATTTGAAAAATACTCAAATGTTGATGAAGAAGCTTTATGGAGCAACTTAGAATATTTCTTAAAGCAAATCATCCCTGTAGCAGAGCAATGTGATATAAAGATGGCTATCCATCCAGATGATCCTCCATATAATATTTTTGGTCTTCCAAGAATTATAACTAACGAGAAAAACCTAGATAGATTCTTAAAGCTTGTAGACAGCAAATATAACGGTCTTACTTTATGTACTGGATCTCTTGGTTCAGCAAGCTTCAATGATATCGTAAGAATGGTAGATAAATATGCTAGCCAAGGACGTATCCACTTCATGCATGTTAGAAACGTAAAACTTCTTGAAGATGGCAGCTTTGAAGAAAGTGCTCATTACTCCCCTTGCGGTTCCTTAGATATAGTTGAAATCATGAAGGCACTACACAAAAATAATTATGACGGATACCTTCGTCCTGACCATGGAAGAATGATCTGGGGTGAGACTGGCAGACCTGGCTATGGTTTATATGACCGTGCTTTAGGTGCTATGTATATAACTGGTATATGGGAAGCTCTTGAAAAAACAAGTAAAGGAGATAAATAAGATGAAATTACCTTTTAATATAGATTTAAAAGATAAAGTTGTAGTAATAACTGGTGGAGCTGGAGTACTTGGAAGCTCTTGGACAGATGCTCTTGCTGAATGCGGTGCAAAGGTTGCAATACTTGATTTAAGCTTAGAAAACGCTGAAAAGAAAGCAGCTGAAGTTGTAGCAAATGGGAAAATCGCTATAGGGGTTGAAGCTAATGTACTTAATAAAGCCAGCCTTAAAAAAGCTCATGAAGTAGTACTTGAAAAGTTTGGTCCATGTGACATACTTATAAATGGTGCTGGTGGAAATAATCCAAAAGGCACAACAACAAAAGAGTACCTATACGAAGAAGATTTAAAGGAAGGTAACGAAGATCTTATAACCTTCTTCGATCTTGACGAAAATGGAGTAAGATTTGTATTTGATCTAAACTTCCTTGGAACACTGCTTCCAACTCAAGAATTTGCAAAGGATATGATTGGAAGAAAAGGCTGCAGCATCATAAACATTTCATCAATGAATGCCTTTACTCCGCTTACAAAAATCCCTGCATACTCAGGAGCAAAAGCTGCTATATCAAACTTTACTCAATGGCTTGCAGTTCACTTCTCAAAGGTTGGCATAAGAGTAAACGCTATAGCACCAGGCTTCTTTGTAACTAAGCAAAATGAAGCACTACTTAAGAATCCTGATGGAAGCTACACTGAACGTTCCCATAAGATACTAAACAGTACTCCAATGGGCAGATTCGGAGAAGCAGAAGAACTTATAGGTGCACTTTTATTCTTAGTAAATGAAGATGCTTCAAGCTTCGTTAATGGTATAGTTATCCCAATAGATGGCGGCTTCTCCGCTTACTCTGGGGTATAGCATTACTAATACACTCTGTTGAAATTTAGGTGTCGCTCCTCCGATGTTTTAATGAACTTCGCAAAGAATTAATATGATTTCCTCATATTCCATGGCTAAAACTGTAAACTCACTACGTTCGAACAGTACAGTTTTTTAAAGCCATTACATCTGAGCAAATCATTTAATTCTAATAGCTTGTTCATATAACATCTCCCGTTGCAACACCTAAATTCCAACTATGCTCTTAAACAAAACCTAATACTTCAAACTCAAAAGTTATCCACAAATACCAAATATTTACTCACTCTATTTTAATAATAACCCACATTATTTAGATAAAAATCCACATATTAAAGGTGCATGATTAGCTGAAATGTTAATCATGCACCTCTTTTAATACCTTCTATTCAACAACAACCTTAACTACAACCTTTTTAACTGTTTCTGATTTTTCAACACTTATAGAAGGCATATGTCCATCTTGTGGCTTAAAGATAATAAACATTCCTTCTTCCACTGTCACAAAATCCCCCTGTGCTGTACCAAAAAGAATATCCTTTTCTACATCGTAATCAACAGTGGTTTCTATATTTTCTACATTTGTGTAGCCCATCTTTTCCGTGCCTTTGACCATGTATTGAATATCTATATATCTCTTATGAGCTTCCCATAATGCGCCTTCTACTGACTTTGTATCATACTCAGAAACCATTGCAAAGATCTCGTCATTTTCAATATGATATTTTCCTGGTGTTAAATTAGATACGTCAGTATTTTCTAAATACTCAAGAGCTTTCTTTATCTTTTCTCCAAGCCCGAAATAATCTTGTCCATTCTCTAACTTATCAATAATCATTATATTCTCCTCTTAAATTATAAATATTGTTTCATGTAAAATCTTATTTTTATTACTTCTTCCAGAATCAACTAAATATACTATAAAATATTTTTTCGTTTTATTTAACTAAAGTATCATATCTTATATATTAATTATAAAGGTAGGCCAGCTTTTTAAGTATGCAATTCTTGCTATTAAAATTGCAAAAGTTGCCACATTTTAATTTTAACGATTACCATTTCGTAATATAACTTATGTTTTCAAACAATTATACAAGCTGAAACTTTGCAATTAATAAAAGTAATCCTTGCTGTATATACTAAGACTTATAAAGAATCTAAGGGGCTGATACTCTATGCACTTAATAAAAGAATTATTGGTTGTAGCAGCAAGAATACTTACTATTTTACCTCTAATGCTGTTAATTACCTTATATATGGGGAAGCGTTCTATTGGCGAACTTCCAGTTTTCGATTTTCTTACTATTGTAACCTTAGGAGCAGTTGTAGGTGCTGATATAGCCGATCCTGTTGTACCTCATCTTCATACTGCTGTAGCAATTGTGCTAATAGGAATTTTTCAAAGAATCGTTTCTAAATGGATAATAAAATATAGAAAATTTGGCCGCTTAATCACTTTTGAACCCACTATAGTTATCCAAAATGGAAAGCTTGTTGTTAAAAATCTAAAAAAATTAAGATATTCGGTTGATAATTTACTTCAAATGCTAAGAGAACAAGAGATCTTTGATGTTAGCACTGTTCATCTTGCAATTATTGAAGCAAACGGAAAACTATCTGTACTAAAAAATCCAAATAACTCAGCTGTCACAATCGAAGATTTGAATTTAAACAAAAAATCCTCTTCTCTATCTTATCCAGTAATAATAGATGGAGTGATTCATAAAGATACCTTAAGAAAGTTGAACCTTGATGAAGATTGGCTCCTCCAACAATTATCCTCTGCCAATGTAACTGACTCTAATGAAGTATTTTTTGCATCAGTTAATGAACGATCAGAAATTCACATCTCTTTGATGAACGATTATAAATCAGAAGATGATATATTTCCTTTACATAATTAGAGCAGTAGAAAAACCTTACTAAGCTGCTACAAGAAGTTTTTCTACTGCATTTATGTTTACTGATATACCTTTAAATTAATTTTCAGCTTATTTATTTGAAGCCATGCCTTTAAAGTAACCTCCTGCAACACATCCTCAATATCAGCTTCATAATTCACTATGCCTTTTGCAATCCTATAAAGCTGATCTTTATTAGTTTCAATTATTCTGCAGAAGGCTTCCTTATTACCTTTCTTCGCAAGCCTTACATCATCAGTTATTTCTAAGGCTTTATTAAGCCTCGATGAATTCAGCAACACTAATCATTCCTTCCTTTAATTAGTAGAACATCTATTAGATTCACTGAACTTTTGATTTGTTCCATGGAGAATATAATAAAAGTTAAAAATATTTATATATTTGTTTTCATCACGATATGAGGCTCCGCTTTAATCTCACCATTAAACCGAATCCTTTCTCCTATTTCAATATCACCCGTACCTATTTCGCAATCAACTAATATTCCTTCTCCTAAACCATCTATATTGCAAAGCATAGTATAATCATCACTGACCTCATTTACCTCTGCATTAATTTCAGTATGTGATGATTCAAAAATTGGTTGCTTATAACCTAATGCTTCATCTTTTGATATAGATTCATACTTATTAACAAATATTACTGATATATCAAACTCCACTTCCGCTCCAACCTTAAGTGCAGCTGCTCCATCCAATGAATCTGTATAAGCATCAACCATTTGAGGTCGCTCCCCAGGTTCGTAATACTTTATAAGTAGAATATAACAAAATATTACTCCTATCTGATCTTCAAATTTGATTTTTGCAATACCATCAAGTCCACTTGGAGAAATAATTATTTCCTCAATTACACCTAATTTCACCATTTATTAAATCCGCCACCTCCTATTGTTATCATATATTTTTCAGTATATAAATATCCAATCCTAATTTTCAGACTTTATTAATGCATCACTAGCATAATATCATCCAGTAACTTCACCATACTCATTAATTCCTCCAAAAAAATATATGTTTAGTAGTCTATTTAGCAAATATCCAAGTGCTAGCACAAGCTTTAGCCACCTACTCATGGCAGATCATGTCTTATTATTATATTTTATTTGTAGAGTATATTACTTTCAGCATATACCACTATTTTACCATTACAAAAAATAATGAACCAGCTTACTTAAATCCAGCTGGTTCATTTCATCTTTTCACTACATTATTTATATTATGCAGTAAACTCCTGTTAATATTAATTAACTTAATTATATTAACTGCCTCACTTTAGTCTTTAATGTTTTTTAATATCATTATTATGAAGTAAGTTATTTCATAAAATGAAGTAAGTTAATTAAATTTTAAGTTTCCTTTACCACGAACGCTCTAATATTTCAATTGGTATAGCCATTGATGAAATCCCAATATTTGAAATCTCTTTTGAAAAGTTATAAATAAAACTATTTGAATAACTTGATGTATCATCTAAAAAACTAATTAGATATCCACTTCTAGTTCTTCTAAAATCTGCTATCCCCAATTCTTTCAATACTAATGCTGTTCTTATACCATTTTCACCAAATACAAATAAATCATTTACATAATTATTATACTCCATATTATTAGGTTTTAAAGTCAAATATAATTGTTGAATTTCATCCTGAAAACTATCTAATTCAGTTATTAAGTTATATTTATTTCTATAAATAAACATACTATCTAAATTAATTTTACCATTAAAATTATTCAACTTATCTTTTATCTCATCGTATGTTTTTAACTTATTTTCTACCACTTTAGCACATTTACTTATTTCAAGTATAATAGATTCCATAACAGAATCTTCAACATCTAAATTTTTGCAAATATTTTCAAATAAAACTTCAATATTTATATCATTCTCATTTTCTTGTATGAACATCCTTATTTCAAAATTATGCTCATAGTACATAACTTTGAAAATTAATGCCTTAAAGTTTACTGAGCTTGTGGAATTTTTCTCATCTATGCATTTAAAATATTCATTATTATACTTGTTAATATCATCAATTAATGATATTTTCTCAAAGTTTATTTGTTTCATTTTATCCTCCAATTATTATTGAATACTTTTATTACATTAAAGCACTAGTATGAACTGGATATGAAGTTATTATATCATCTATGTTACCTCCATCAACATTCCTATATAAATACATTTCTATTGTCATTCCATTATTAGCTACCCCTTTATAACACCCTTTTGTATTTGGCACTAACTTTTTATTCATATGTGCCTCCATAATCATATCTAAGACCTCATCTGGAGTATATTTATTGCTAAAAAATGATAGAAAACCTTTTTTTGCTACTCCATCAATATCTATTTTAGCTATAATAGTACCAAATTCATCAGCTTCATTTATAACTTGTATAATTTTATTTCCAGGTGGATTAATTTTATCAAGATAATGCCAACCACTCGCAGATACATCAGCGGTTCCAGCATTCTTTACAACTCCTTTAAATATATGCTCTACTGTATCATCCATAAATTCATAAGGTATTCTCTTTAATATTGGTAATTTCCAAACAGCTTCAGCCACCCACTCGAGGCAGAGCATTTCTTATTGTATTTTAGTTGTAGAGTATATTATTTTCAGCATCTACCACTATCTTACCATTACAAAAAATAATGAACCAGCCTACTTAATTTCAGCTGATTCATTTTATCTTTTCACTTAATTATTACAATCATAAATTTAGTTTTTCACTTAGCTGATTACATAAAATAATTGAATCATGTTAATGTGCTTTAATAGTATACACTTGAAAAACTTCCAATCCATCTTACTATATTATTGGAGTAAAAAGCTTCACATAATTTAAAGTTTATTGCTAATTATTCTTCTGTCCATAATCTAGGAATTAAGCTTGTTGGTATTGATGCACATACGAACCCTAACTGTGATAGACTGAATGTAATCTTATCTACAAATTCATTACTGTCCATTACTTTATCATCTGTAAACTCAATCTCGTATCCACTAAAATTCCGTTTATATTTTGCTATTTGTAATTCTTGCAACAATTCAGCCAAATATAACCCTGACCTCCCATATGTTAACAGCCTGTGTACATAATTAGGATAATCTTTATTAGCAATAAGAGCTTCAATATATGCTTCCTTAACTTTTGATTTAATTTTTATAATATTATCATAAGCTAATAATTCATTATACTTCCCAAAATCTTTAATTATAGGTAACCCTATTATTATTTTATCATTAGGCTTCAAATATTTCTCTATTGAACATTTTATTCTATTAATAATTGTACTTACCTTAACAAATAATTCATCTACAACAGAATCGTCTAAATCTATATTCTTGCATATATTTTCGTAAAATGCGGAGAGTATAACAGTTCCAGATGCTCCTTCGATATTAATAATAACCTTCAAATCTTTTCCTAAACATAGATATCCAAGTCTGATTTGCTTTATTTCAGCATTAGTTAGATTTTTTTCGCTGATAAAATATATGCTGGTATTTAAATAATCCTTAATTATATTTTTAATGTTTACCTCATTAATATTTATAATACTCCCTCCTTAATACAAAATGATTTTGTTTGCTTATCATTGAAGAAGTGAACTGTGTACAGGATAAGCTGTTATGACTTTTCCATCTGCATCTAAATACATTTCAATAGTCATACCATTGTCTGCTTTTCCCCACCATCTATTAGTTAAGCCTCCATTTGCATCTGTGAATCTTTTAAATCTGCCTATATGCGCTTCTTCAATCATGTTCGCAACTTCTCTTGGTGTATATTTAGTACTAAATATAGATGAATACCCTTCTTTCTGTATTCCTTGTATTTTTACCTTACCCATTATTGTACCATATTCATCTGCTTCTTTAATTACTGAAATTATTTCATTTCCAGACTTTATTGATGCATCACTAGCATAATGCCAACCAGTAGCTGCACCATACTCATTAATTTCTCCAAAGAATATATGTTTAGGTGTACCTTTAGCAAATATCCAAGTGTCAGCACAAGCTTCAACAGCTTCAGCAGCCCCCTCAATAATTATTGCAGCTTTTTCTCCTTTTTCAATAACTACTTTGCCAATCTTTGTAATGCCTACGGCTTTTTTCAATAATGGCAATGCTAAATCTATTCCTTTTGGTACAATAAAGAATATAAATATTTCACCTACTGCTCGTCCTACTAATCTAGCTCTTACATTAGCATCTCCACTTTTAAACTGATTTGCTATATCCTCAAGTTCGCTTCCCACTATCTTAATTAACTGTTGTCCTTCTGGTGAACTTATATCATTTACAGCCTTTACCAAGAAGTCTAAAGTCACAAGTGTCTGTATTGGACTACTTATCATTTTATATAAACCTAAGAAGTTTTCTGATATTGCATCCATTACTCCACCAAAGAAACTTTTTAGTATTGATATTTGCATATCAATGCTTCCAGTATTACTCTTATTAACTGTAAAGCCTACTGCATGCTGCGCTGTACTACCGTCATTACCTGTGGCAATTGCAGTAACTGTATGCGCTCCGTTTGATAGTTCCCATATCCCTAAAGTATAATCAAAGCCACTGGTATCTGCATTTGGATAGTTTGGATAACTACCTTTTTTATCAGGTCTTGATAAACCTGTTAGCGCATATCCTTTAAAGTTTCCATCTACAAGTATACTTACTGATTTTACTCCTGATGAATTTAGTGCCCACCCTGATACTTTGAAGTCATCATTATAAGTGTTATTATAAGGCATACTGTCAATCTGCGTAATTGATGGTAATCTTGATACACTAAAATTCCTACTTTGGCTTAATGTACCATTATCATTCCCTATTGATTCTATTCTTATATTGTGATTTCCTAATGATAATTTATTTACATTCAGCATATAGCCAAAACCACTCTTATCTGAATTATCATATTGCGGGAATACACTTTTTACATCTGTCCTTATTAAACCTATACCTGCATCACCAACAAAATTACCATCAATATATACCTTTGCTTGTTTTACACCACTTTGATTTAACGACCATCCATACACATATAAATCGTTGTTTATAGCTTGTCCCTCTGTTGGCGCATCAATATTCATCCTAGATGGTAGGTTTTTCACAATATTTACTTTAAAAGCTTCTATTCTTTTCCCCTGTCCTGTAGTACCTGCAATCTCTCCATCTCTTACTGGATTCATCCACCCAATATCTTGAACATGAGCTTGATATTCTATATGATAGCCTTCTGGGGCACCTTCCAATTGCATTCTCATAGCTTCTATTCTTAAATCACGTCCAGTTGTTCCAGCATCACCACCATCATATACATAATCCATCCATCCAATGTTTTGTACATGTACTTGATATTTTATTCTAGCACCTGGAATTAGGCTTCCCTTATTGATATTTATCGCTTCTACTCTAAGTCCTTGACCTGTTGTTCCAGCAACTTGACCTTCTGTTACGTAATTCTGCCAACCTATATTTTGAACATGTGCTTTATAACATATAGGTCCGTTTATAGGATCATTAGTCTTATTGCTCTTAATTATATTTACAAAAGCATTTGATACCTTTTGAGCATATCCTCTATTAATAATGTCTTGAACACTATTAGGCCAAGGCAATTCTACTAAGGTTGCTTTTGCTCCTATTGACTGTGCCCATGCTGAAAAATATCCTTGTCCACCTAAATCACCTTTATGAGCAAATCCAAATTCTCTATCAAAATATCCACCAATCTCACTATTTCCTATTGTTGTATTTTCCCATCCATGGACATCTAGCACTACCATTTCATTGGCAGTTTTCTTTACATTAGTTATAAAATTATACAAGCCTTTTGCTTCAGGTGGTATTAAACTAGTATTACCTGTATTGTTTCTTGAACTAGTCAATACCTGGAATCCAGCTGGGAATGATCTATTTAAATCAATTCTTTCTTTTATAGTAGTTCTACCTGGGCCATCCTTAGTTAATCCATCTATAAGTCCATCTGGATTTGCATAAGGAATTATATATACAGTCCAACCATTTAGACCGCCGTTAGTTCTTGAAGTATTTGCAACATCATATATGAGCTTTGTCGCTATCTTAACTAGTTCCTCTCCATCTGCTGCCCAAGCATCTTCAAAGCCATGAACTTCAAAAACCCCTACAAGTACCTTATTACCACTGCCTATCTTATATGCATTTATAGTTCTACCTTTACCACTTTGCCAGTGGTCAGCTATACTCACTGCAGAATCTGAAATTGTAGGTAAAACTATTGTAGGAGCTTGAGTGATAGTATTTGCCGGTACATATCCTCTTTTAAGTCCACTTGAAGTTCCATACTCAACATATGCATATCCTGCATCATTAGGTACAAGTACCCATACTCTCTCTTGGTTCCCTATACTTCCCATAGTGGCATAAGTTGAATACGGTCCAGTATAGGTAGTCTGATCTGCACTTGATACACCTACATATTGCATATCTTTTATATATCCAGCATCGGATAAATTAGCGATATATCCTATATTATTTCTGTTTGTATATCCACGTTTTCTTCCTGACGTTGTATTATACTCTACATAATGCCAGTTATCATTCCATTCCAATAGTATTACAAACTCATTATAATTCACTGAACCTATTGAGACATAAGCGCCATCAGTACCAGGACCTGAATATATAGCCGTATTTTGTAGTGCTGATGCTAATGTTCCTCTTTTTCTACCTAAACCTAAAAGAAGACTTGCTGGTACAAATCCTCTCTTAGTACCTGAACTACTACTATATTCTACATAAACATAACCATTTTGAGTTTTATTAAATACTGTTATTCCTTCACCTTTATATATACTTCCAATAGGAACATAATTTGTTCCAGGACCTGAATATACTGTTGTGTCACTAGATAAGCCATCACTATATCCAGTATAAGTTAGTGTTCCTGTACTTTGAAATATGCTCTCGTAATCTCTTACACTAGTAAGTGGAACAAATCCTCTTTTAGGACCGTTAGATGTACTATACTCGATATAAAGCCATCCTTTTTCAACTCCCATTCCAGTTACCCATTCGTTAGTATCTACGCTACCTATATTAGCATAGTTCACAGTATCTGGTCCTGTGTATACAGCATTTCCTTGAGCCATTTGTACTGATACAGGAGTACCTATTGATGCATATAAAGCTACCTTTGTTACAACCTTTATCCTTGGCTTAACTGCCTTACTCTCTAATTCCTTTATTATATCTGAATTAATTTCCTTTGATTTTTCATCTAATTGGTTTAAAAGCTTTAAAGCCAGTTCATTGCTTAGCTTACCGTTCTCTAATTCTTCGAAAATCTTAGAATTTAAGATAAGTAACCTATTACCTTCAGTTTCTAAGCTATAGCTTTCTTCTTCATTAAATTGACTCTTCTTTATTAAACCATCTTCTTCATCATAATAAGCAAAGCCTCTATCTTTACTTAATATAATTCTTTTATTACCACTTATAAGCTGGTCTATCAATTTAGAATAGATTTCCGATTTAGTTGAATAAATAATTCCTTGCTCAACTGCCTTTAGAAATCCTTTCTCGTTAACATAGTATTTTTTATTAGCTATAAAGTTAATGATGTTAACAACAAATTGCCTGTCTTTTTCTGGAATCCAAATACCATTCTCCTTTGGTATATTGTTGATATAATCATTAACTTTTTCTTTTTCTATTGCACTTACTTCGCTAAGTATTCCAGCAACAGCAAGGTTGAATTTCCCTTCATTCGAAGTTAAATTTTTATTTTCTTCTTTTGCAGGCTGTCCTTGATTTGGATTGTTTTGTTCATTATTAGTGTTGTCATTTGTGTTTTCTTTTGAACCACCTTCACTAACTGTACCATTATCTGTTTTTGGTTCTGTGGCTGTATCTTTTGGCACAGTTGGCGTATTGTTATTGTTTTCCACGGGCTTATTTTCACTGCTATTTTCTGGAGCTTTATTCGTATCCTTATTACTATCGTTTACTTGCTGCTCATTGTCCTTACTTATTTCAGTATTTGAGTTAATCAAGGTCTTGTCCTTAATTAAATATGTTCCTTCTTTTTCTAAAGTTATATTTAATAAAGTTTTATCTTTATCTAATTTTAGTTCTTTTCCTACTGCTTGCAAAACCTTGCTTTCATTCAAGGTATATATAGCTAAGTTATCTGGATTTATACTACTAGCTTTATCTATAAGGTATTTAAAGGTTATATTATTGTTATGCTTCTCTAAATATTGTTTATCTATTTTAATTTCTTTATCTAGAGAACTCTCTATAAATTCATCAGTTATATTTACCTTATTTACAACATCTTTATTTTCTTCTTGCTTTGATGGATTAGTTGCAGTGTTATTACTTGAAGCTTCACTTTGATTTTTATTATCGCTTCCTGTATTTAAAGTTTTATTATCTACAACTTGTCCTTCAGTGTTAGTGCCTTTTGAAGTGGCATTATTAGGTATCTGTTGCTGGTTAATGTTAGTGGCATCATCTTTTTGAGTACCAGCTTGTCCTGCAGCATTTGTATCTTTAGTCGCATCTTCTCCATTTTTTGTTTCTGATCCTTTAGGAGTATTACTATCTCCCTGTGAGTCTTTTGTACCATCATCTTTTGGATCTTCATAGGTTATTATCTCTTGCTGAGTAACTCTTTCCTTTATCATATAGATGCCAGCTTCTTTAACCAAAAAGGTTATCTTTTTGGTTGCAGCATCTAGCTTAACCCCTTCAAGTTCTGTAAGTAAACCTTTATCATTCATTGAATATATAGTTAGCTTACTTTCATCTATCTTAATACTGTTATCATAGTAATATCTTAAGGTTAATTCTTTGTTTATAACTTCAGTATTATCTTTATTTACTACTATTAAATCCTCTAAACCATATAAGTCTTCTGAAACAAGTTGAAAGGTTTTATCTTTTTCTTCTTGCTCAGCTTTTGCTTGCTGATCTTTTAATTGTTGTAACAATTTTTGATACTCTTCTTCGCTAAGCTGAACTGTACTAGGCTTAGTAGTGTTTTCATCAACTTTTGTATTATTTGCATTAACATTTTTATTTGGATTTGCATTATTCTCATTAATCACTACTGGATTTTCATGTGTTGTTACAATTTGTTTCCTATCCTCTTGTTTGATCTCTTGATTTTTTTCCTCATGGTATATTGGAACCTTGAAGTCATTCATAGGATACTTAGCATCATTTTTATCTATAAGTGATACTTGATATTCATATTCATTATCTCTAATCACGTCATTATCTATAAACTCATTACCTTCAGCTTTATCTACAATTACTTTATACGGTTCTTCCCCTACTACTCTTTTGGAAATAGTATATGAGTTCATGGAATCTACTTTATCCCATTGTAGTTTTATACTATTAGGTTCTCTCTTCCAGTTCAACTTGACATTTATGTCTCCAGCCTTTAGCTTATCTTCCATAGCCTTTAAATCTTTTACAACTATAAGCTGACTAACTTTTTTGTCTTTATAATATGCTGTTAGTGTAGCCATACCTGTGTTTAAGGCTATTAATTTTTCGTCTTTTATTGAGAAAACATTATTATTACTTGATTCATAGGTAACGTTTTCTTTTAATGGAATAGTATTTTCTTTGTATATCCCATATGTAGCTAATTCAATCTTATCTCCTACATATATATTTTTTGCTTCATAACTAAGCTTTAACTCAATTAAGTCACTAGCTTCAAACGCTAAAACTGTTTCTGACACAGAAATAGCAGTAAAAATCGTGACCAAAAGTAAAGCAATAAAGCTTCTCAAAACCACCTTAATTTTTTTCATAAAATCCCCCTACAATATTTTCAATTAATTTATTAACTATCCTCCTTTTCAAAAATATTACATTTAAATATTATCAGTAATAATATTTATTTTCAACCAATATTACATAATAATTGATATCAAATCTTAGAAAATCAACTTTAGCATATTTTAGAACATAGCAAAAAAACTGCCTTAAGCTAATAGCTTAGGACAGCCTTATACTAATATTGTTATTTTCATATAGATACTGTTTGGTACGATAACTTTATTAAAACATTTCATTTTTTAGCTTTCTTACTTCATCTTCACTCAGCCCTGTTATATCCATTACAAAAGAAATATCTGCTCCTTTGCGCAAAGCATTTTTTGCAATTTCCTTATTTCTTTCATCCTTTGCACCTTCTATCATACTCTTCTCGTCCAGTATCTTTTTCATTCTAAGCTCTGCAAGCCTTACAGTTTCAGGATCTCTACTTAGCATATCTAAAACAGTTATAGCTCTTTTTATTGCAGGTTCTCCCATTTCCACCACCTCCATTACTTCTTTTTCAGGTTTAGTTAAAAATGCAAGCCACTTATTTAAGCTGTTATTTAGTTTTGGTTGTTCATCTAGAAACTTGGGTAATTCTACAAAATGTATCTCCAATATATCTGATAAAATTATCTTCTCATCATCTTCATACAAATGATATGTTGTGTGATATTTATTACTATCAATATAATTAAAATTAAGTATATTGATTGTTATAGTTTTATTAAGATCTTTATAGTTTTCTCCTCTTTTTATCTGGCTTGAATATAGTCTAGACCAATAGAAGAGAGTCCTATTTATCATGTTATATCTATTTATAAGCTGAATTTCTACATTTATGTGAATTCCTTTTTCTGTTATAACTCTTACATCTAATATGCCTATTTTATCATCAACGGCTTCAATATCTGATAGCTTTGTATCTACGTATTCAATATTCTTTATCTTTTCTTTTTCCGTTTTTTCTAAGATAGCATTTAAGAAACTTATCAATATATCTTCATTTTCAGGACTTCCAAATATCTTTTGGAACACGACATCATTTTTAGGGTCAAGAATCATTCTATCATCAAAATTAATATCCATTCTATCACTCCCTCTATTATTAATATTTTACCAAATTAAATACTGTTATTCTATAATTCGGCATATATATATCAATTATATTTTATTTTCTACTATCATCCGTCCTAATGACAAAATCATATTCATACATCTTGTCCTTCCAATTATATATAAGTTTAAATCCTCTTATTATCTTACCTTGTTCGAAGTTCTTCGAGCTTGAACTAAGCTTAATCGCTAAATTCTCATCAAAAGTAAATGAATTAATTCCTTTATCAAACTTACCCTCAGTTTCTTTTATAGTTGATCCACTAAACTTAAGAGTTCCATCTTCTCTAAGCACATAATCTAACAACTTATAACTTGTTGAATCTTTATTAGCTAATTGCAGTTTTACAGTCGTTCCAAGTGAAAAATACGAAATACTATCATTTTTTATGATATTTTGAAATACCTCAGTATTCTCTTTATCAATTTTCTGTATCCTTTTTGAAATTACATTTGATGAAAAATCCATATCACCAATTTTTACAGTTAATTTGGGAATTTCATTTTCAGCCACTTCATTGTCGTTACTTTTAGGGTTACTACAAGCAGAAATCAGTAATACTATTAATGATAATATTACTATTAAATAACTCTGTTTACCTATTTTCATAAAAATCTCCTCTTACTTCATACCCTTTTTGATACTTCATTATAAACTCATTTCATTATATATAGCCTAGTATTTAATCAAGAATCCAAGTCATCCTTACACTCTTAGGAAAATTATACCATAATACAAAAACTTGTAATTATTCTCATAGGAACTATTTATTATGAACGCAACAAAAAAACTGCCCCAAACTCATCGCTTAGGAGCAGTCTCATAATTATACTATTCTAATTCCATATTTTGTATAGACAAAATAATTGTCAAGTTCTAGCAATAGAGCTATGGTATTTACTTACCCATGAACAAATTAATTATCCCTACTATCGGATAAATAAATCCCCAATATTCCATTTTTATAAATATAAAGGAATGCGAATTTCTAACTATAACTTCTTTACCACTTTCCTTGTCAACATACACTTTATCTGTATTCTTGTTCAAATTTTTCCCTACAAAATAGCATAATACTCCAGTAATAATATACCCAACCATATGAACCCAATTGTGTGTATTATAAAATTCCTTACCAACAACAAGCTCAACTAATACGAAGCTTATCCCTGCTAATATAATTGTTAAAAAACCATAACCTCTCCAAATTAACATAAATTCTTCCCCCACAATGCTAATTATCTACTACTTGTACATTCTTATTAAAATTATTATATTTCTTATGCAAAAATACTCTGTATCTACCTCTCTCTAGTGAATCAACTTATCAACTTGAAGATATAGAAATAAATATATAAATCCTATTACTAAAAATATAAATCCCCAATACTCCATTTTAATAAAGAAAAGCGAATGAGTTGTCTTTATCAAAACCTCTTCTCCTGTTTTTTTATCTATGTATACTTTTCCCTTATTGTTGTTTAACTTTTTTCCAACGAAATAACAAAATAACGCAGTAATAACAAATGCAAAAAAATCTAGCCATCTATGAGCTCTATAAAATGTTTCTCCAACAGCAAGTTCAACTATTAAAAAACTCGTTAAAAAAAATAAAAATGCTAAAAAACCGTATCCTTTCCATATTAACATAAATTCACCCCTTATATTTATAAGTTACTGTCCATGAAATCCTAATTTAAATATTAACATCAATTATATAATGCTACAATAATATTATATTAAAACTCGCTGAAGTAATATTCTTCACCGAGTTTTAGTTCCAACTTAATTATGCTATTTTATCTATTTTTTATTTTGTGAGGCTCATCAGGTATCAGGGTGAGGATACATAAATTTTAAACTTATAAACGCATCCTACAACTTAATCTTAAACTCATTCAAGCATCTAATAATGCCTTCTTCTGTGGTACCAAACTTTATCCCAAACTTAGCAAGCTTACTTGTATCTAATCTTACGTCTCTTGGATTATCACTATATTTTTCTGTATCTGCTTCAAGTAATTCATTAGTTCTATATTCAAGACCTAATTGTTTTATTATGAACTTAGCAACATCATATCTGCTTAAATTATTTACACTTCCTACATGGTAAGTATCGTAAGGAATCTCAAAGATCTTATCAAACTGTTCTATTAGTTCATAAACATAAGTCATTCCTCTGAATTCATTTGTTGGAGCTATTATCTTTTCTCCCTTCATTATAGCAGTCATTGTATCCCATAGGATATTTGACGCCATATTGAAGCCTCTTTGAGGAAGACCAAACTGCCATGTAAATCTTAATACCCAAACCTCATCAAGTATTTCTTTAATAAGCTTTTCAGCTTCAAGTTTATTTTCACCATAAACTGTGTTAGGTACTGGAGTGCTTTCTTCGTTGAAAGGTCCTCTATTATCATTTCCATTGAATACTTGCTCTGAGCTTATGAATACCATCTTAGCTCCTACTTCTTTGCAGGCTTTAGCTACATTTATAGCTCCTTGAACATTAATCTTATAAGCAAGTTCTGGATGCTTGTTGCAAAAATCAGTAACGGCAATAGCAGCAGCATGAATTACAAAGTCAGGCTTCATTTCCTTAAAAGCATTTACAACCTCTTCTTCATTAACTATATCTAAATCATCCTTATCTGTTACTATTACTTCATACTTTCCTTTATAAAAATCTGCTAGTCTTGTTCCAAAAAATCCGTTTCCACCTGTTAATAAAATCTTTTTCATTTCAATTCCTCCATTCACTCTCTTACTGTTTTAAGTTAATATAAATAGCTTTTATATTTATGCATTTTTTTTACTTACCTCTCACTTCAAAAATAAAGAAGCATTAACATATAATTCTCTTGAAAGCCCATTATACGCATAACTTTTTAACTATTTAAATTTTTAAAAAGGTAAATAGTTTTAATTTTAAATTTTTATATAGATATCTTTTTGTATATTTATAAATTTTATATTTTTAAATACTCAGGCTCTGTTTTAATTTAAGGCTTGAAGTAGTTTACTCTTTCATAAGTTATTAATTGTTTCGAAGCATACTTTTAAAGCTTTATCTTCCACCAATAAATACCCTAAGTCCTTCATGTTCCATCTTAAGCTTTATAGCATTTACCTCTTCCTCTGTTGGAGGTTTTATATTTAATAAGCTGTAGTCTTTACCTAAATATTCATACTTCTTGCTTCCGTATTGATGAAAGGGAAGTATATGAATCTCTTTTAGACCAAGCTCTTTTACAAAAGCTATGATTCCAGATATATTATCATAATCCATAGTATAACAAGGAATCAAAGGTATTCTCGGTATGACTTGATGTTTCTCTTTTACCAGTTCCCTCATATTATTTTTGATAATATTTATATCTGCTCCTAATATATCCTTTGCCTTTTCTTTATCCATTATCTTAAGATCAAATAGTATTAAATCCAAATATTTTGCTAGCTCTAAAAGTTTTTCAGTATCTCCCTGCCCCGAGGTTTCTATCGCTGTGTTAATTGAGAATTCCTTTAATCTTTTAAGTAGTGCTAATGCAAACTTTGTTTGTGCTAAAACTTCACCACCGGATAAAGTTACTCCACCTTCAGAAGTATCATAAAACACTATATCCTTTTTAACTTCATTAACTACTTCTTCTACTGTGTATTCCTTGCCTATATAGGCTAAGGCTGTAGTTGGGCATTTGTCTGGACTAATAGTACACTTAGCACAGCTGTCACTGCTACATTTTATACATAGATTAGGTTTCCTCATTATCTCTAATTTAAACTTCTGAGATTCAGGGTTTGAGCACCAAGGACATTTAAGAGGGCATCCTTTGAAGAATACAACAGTCCTTATTCCCCCACCATCATGCAAGCTGTACCTTTGTATATTAAAAATTATGGCTTTTTCCAAAGTAACCACTCCTATAATACATGCTCTGTTCTGTTGATGATGTCATTTTGAATTCCAGTATCAAGCTCTACGAAGATTGCACTATACCCAGCTACTCTAACTACTAAGTTTTGATATTTCTCTGGATGTTTTTGTGCAGCTTTTAAGGTATCTGCTGATACTACATTAAACTGAACATGTTGTATTTTTAATCTGCTAAAAGCCTGAATATATGCTACTAATTTTCTTAAGCCTTCTGTTCCTTCTAAAACTGCTGGTGAGAACTTGACATTTAATAAACTTCCATTTGAAGTAAGATAATTGTCAAGCTTACTTACACTCTTAAGACTTGCTGTAGGACCATTTTTATCTCTTCCTACCATTGGAGACAAGCCTCCATCTGCAAGCTGTTCTCTCGCCATTCTTCCGTCTGGAGTTGCGCCAACTGCTTCGCCTAGAGGAATATGTGCAGAAACTGTATAGGAACCAGGCTGGAACATTCCACCTCTGATATTTTCATACTTTTCTACCTCATCACAGTAGTAAGAAAGTATTTCTGAACCTAATAAATCAACTTCGTCCACATCATTACCATACTTAGAATATCTATTTATAACTCTTTGTCTTAGTATCTCGTTATTTTCCCAGTTGTTTTCAAGAATTGTCACAAGCTCATCTAAAGTCATTTCTTTATCTTCAAATATAAGTTTCTTTATTGTATACAAGGAATCACTTAAATTTGGCGCTCCAATCCCTTGAACTCCTGAGAAGTTGTAGATAGCTCCACCTTCAGTTATGTCTTTTCCACTTTCTAAGCATCCACAGATAAAGTTTGATAAGAATGGGGTAGGTGCACATTCTCTATGCGCTTTATCAACTATGTTAGAACCATCCACCATGTCCTTAACATATTTTGAGATGTTACTCTTAACTGCAGTCATCAAGTCTTCAAAACAATCAAAGCCTTTTCTATTTTCTTTTAGAGTAACTTCCATAGTTTTTAGAAGATTGAATAGTGCTATATCATGAAGTCCATAGGTCTTCTTAGGAATAGAAAGCTCAACACAACCTACTACTGCATAGTCTCTAGCATCCTTTAAACTTACTCCTCTGTTTACATAAGCTAATATATTTGCTTCATCATTAAATACCTGTGGCATTCCAGTACCGATTCTTATAGCTTCTGCAGACTTCATTAGAAAATCCCTTGGAGATTTTTCTCCCACACGGATACTTAGGTTTGGCTGAGGCAGTCTTATATCACCCATTATCTCAAGCATAAGATGAGATAATTCATTAGTTACATCAACACCTTTTTCATCTAACCCTCCTAAAACTATGGTATATCCTATAGGGAACCCTGCAAAATATCTTGCACTTTCTGTACTTCTTAACGCAACTATTGTATTGAATTTTATATAAAGAGCTCTTAGAATTTCTTTTAAGAATTCCTTATCTTCTCCATTCTCTAAGGACTTTTTATAATATGGATACATATATTGATCAAATCTTCCTGGAGAAATTGAGCTTGCATTTGATTCATGTTGGAATACTACACTTATAAACCAAAATAATTGAACTGCTTCGTAAAAGTTATCTGGTTTTTCAAAAGCTACTTTTCTTGATATTCTTGCTATCTCGTTAAGTTCTTTTTTTCTTTCTATATCTTGTTCTTTCTTAGCCATGTTTTCAGCAAGTTCAGCATGACGCATTATATAATCAATAGTTGAACTTAGAGCTATAAAGGATGCTTTATAGAAGTTATTCTCAGTATACTTTTGCACCTTATCTTCTATCTGTCTAATCATATATCCTAAGCCTTTTTCCAAAACAACTTCGTAGTCAGGTATGATATGTCCTTGACCTTTATCTGTTTGGTTCAGTGCTACTATCTTAGTTTTTGTAGTTTCTTTTATATTTTCCTGAATAGTTTCTTCGCAGTAATCCTTTAAGGACTTGCCTTTCCAATATGGGTAAAGCTCGTTTTTGAAATATTCCTTATCTTCTTCACTAATTTCAAATTTATCTTGAGCTCTTGTAGGAAACTCCTCAAGCTCTTCTAAAATCCAGTATGGTGACATCTCAGGGGATATAACTCCTGCTCTTGGTTTCACAGTTCTATCTCCAACAATAAGCTCACCTTTTTTTATCTCAATCTCTACCTTATTTAATATATTGGATAAAGCTTTAGCTCTTCTAATAACCACTGGTAGACCCTCAGTAGCTTTGAAGCTTTCTGTATAAAGCTTAGCTCTTTCCAAGGAAACTTGTCTCTTTTCTCTAAAAAGCTCATCTTTTAAAAACTGAATTCTATCACTAAGCATTTTTACCCTCCCTTAAAATATTATTAACTCTTATTATTTCATCTTCTTTGTTATCATTTATTATTGTTTGATATCATTATATATCATTTCACACTCATATTCAATAACAAACAGTACCATTTTTTCTTAATTATCTATTTTTCTTTATTGTTTTATAGTTTTTAGCCCTAATTGTAATTATTCCAAAGTAGATTAATATACATTTTTAACTACACCTCCTAAACTATAAAGCTTTATAAATCCTTTATAACTAATGTTATTGTTTCACTAGTTTCATATATTTATATTTGATTAGAAATAAAAAGCTATCCAGTCCAAAATTTCTTTTACAATAGAAATAACATCAAGATATTATTATGTAAAATCTTCATTATTAAATGAATTATAAATTATGTTACAATATATAGATGTACCAGTTCGTAATGGAATTTATTATTTTTAAATTCTCTCACCAGAACCCGTGAGAGTTTTAAAAATAGATTTCGGTTCGAACTGATACATCTTTAAGAAAAACAATGGAGGTGTAGTTTTTTGGAAGAGAGACAGTCTTGGGATAATTATTTTATGGATATTGCAGAGAAAGTAGCTACTCGCTCTACTTGTGATAGGGCTAATGTAGGCTGTGTTATAGTTAATAAAGATAAACGTATTTGCTCTACAGGGTATAATGCCTCTTTATCAGGACACCCTCATTGCAATGATGTAGGTCATACTATGCGAGACGGCCATTGTATAGCAACAGTACATGCTGAAGTAAATGCTATAACTTATTGTGCTAAAGAAGGTATTGCATTAAAAGATTGTGTAGCTTATGTAACACATTTTCCATGCTTAAACTGTTCATTCGCATTGGCGGCTTCTGGAATCAAAAAAATTTATTATAGGAATGCTTATCGTATGGATGAATATTCCTTAGAGATATTTAAAAGAAGTGGAATTGAACTTGAGCAAGTATAAAACAATAGTGCTATTAAATCACTGTGTTGAAATTAATTGGTTAATCATCCGACGCTTAAATGAGCTTACGCAAAGAAATAATAAATAAATGTTATTCATAGAAAACGATACATTTGTATAATAATTGGGAATAATAAAAAATAATAGAGTATTTTTGGATTGCAATAGTATCATTTTGCAATAAGGAGTGCTATACTTGTTGTCGTACCAAGAAAATGAAAGAGGTGTTTCTTATAAATACAAATTATAAAACTTTTAACAATGAATATGAAATTAATGGTGAAGTTGCTATCATCTCAATATTGAAGAAGAACGGTGAAAAGCTTTCAGCTAAAATAGATGCTTCTGATGTAGATAAGGTTAAAGAATGCGGTGTATGGTTTGCTGAATGGAATAAAGAATTTAATGATTACATAGTTGAAAACATAAGTTCAACAAAAAAGAACAAACAAGGTAAGCCACTTAAGCAAAGCTTACAAAGCGTTGTTCTAGATGTTAATCCTAAGGCTCCAATAAAACATAAAAATGGTGATACTTTAGATAACACAAAAGCTAATCTTGAGATAGTTGAAAGAAATACTAAAAATGAATTCGAAATAGTAGATGAAGATACTGCTGCTATACTATTAACAGATAAGTATGGAAAAGTTATATCAAAAGCTCTTATATCTAGAGATGACATAGGTACAGTTGTAACTGATGCTTATAGCTGGGTATTATATAAGGTTGCTAATGATATTTCAGTTATTGCAAACACTCCAGAAGGAAGAGTTCATTTAGACAAACTAATAATGAATCCTGCTGAAGGTGAAAAGGTTCATCACATCAACTTAAATCCTTTAGATAATAGAAGAAAAAACTTAGAGAATACAAAAGCTTAATATAAAAAAATTTTATAATTGCCTAGACAGTAAAAAAGGCTGTAGAGAAATTAAACTCTACAGCCTTTTTGTACATAATGTGGCTTCATAACTACAATTTCTTATAGTTTCTTCAATAGATTATCCGCCACTTCTTGCGGAACTAATACCTGCTCTAAGCTTATCTTATTAGGATTAGTAGTAAGAGGATAATCCTTGATCCAGTAGTTGCCACTAATGCATTTACCTACAACTATTGGCTCATCAGGTTTTTCATCATAGACTTCTTCTAAATCTTCATACTTAGTTAATACAACAATTCTTCTGCAAGGCTCATCAAATTCATCATATATATTAAAGAAGCTATTATATGTATCAAAACTTTTAACCGAGGTAACTATCCTTAAATGTAATCCTGACTTTTTAGCTAATTCTACTACATTTATACTATTATTCATTTAATCAATCCTTTTCTATCTACTCTCTCACTATTTTAGCACATACTTTAGAATTCATTAATCATATTTTATTTCGAACTGGTTTATCTTTAAATATTTAGTATGCTATAATTATTACTAAAATTTATATTATCTATTAAATTAATACTTATCAAATAAGTCTAAGTATTATTATGCATAGGTTTTTAGGCAAAGTGGAAATTCTAAGTAAAGCAATTTTAAGGAGGGTTTAATATGGAAGTTACTCAAGTTTTAGAAAATGTATATAAAATTAATCATGGTATACCTAATGTACCGATAAATTTTAATCAATACTTAGTTGTAGGCAAAAAATCTTTACTTGTTCACACAGGTAATTATATAATGGCTAAATCACTAGTTCCAAAGTTAAAGGAACTTTTAGATGGTGGTTCACTAGACTATATTTTTGTATCTCACTTTGAAAGTGATGAATGTGGTGGAATAAATGTAATTACAGAAGCTTTTCCTGAAGCAGAAGTTATCTGTTCAAGTACCACAGATATGCAGTTTAAAGGATTTAATCTAAATGCAAAGACTTTAGTTAAAAAGCCTGAAGAATTTCTTGAAACCGAAAGCTTATCATTAAAGTTTATTAAGTATCCATCTGAGATGCATTTATGGGAGGGGATTTTAGCTGTAGATACAAAAAGAAAACTGCTATTTAGCAGCGACTTATTTATCCATTGGGATACAATGAAAGAGGTAGAAATCACTTCAGATATTAAAACTGAAATAAACAATATAACCTTACAGCAAATACCATCACCAGAAGCTTTAGAATTTATTAAAGATACACTTTTAGCTTTAGACATTAAATACATAGCCTGTGGTCATGGCCCATTTATAAATCTGTAAGCTAAACATAAAAATTACATACTTTAATATGAAGTAAAAAATGACGTGCAGATAGTAACTATAAGCACGTCATTTCTATTTACTTGTAATAAAACTGCTAGTATTCCTCACATAAAATGCATTTTAATCTTAAGTTACTATCTTACAAATACTGTTTCATATTTTGCAAAATAACCTCATACGCATTAGCCCACATATGAAGCCCTTCTATAGCAAACTCTTCTTTAAGATTTCCTTCTTCATCTGTTAAACCTTCATTTACATTAATAAACTCATAGTTATGTTTCTCAGCTAATTCTTTAACTGCCTCATTTGCTTCTAAAATAGCAGTATTTGTTCTATACTTAAACATCATTTCCTTTTGTTCCTTACCTACTCCTGGAAAATCAGCTTTAGCATTTATAGGATAATAACCCATTACGTAAACCTTACAGCTCGGTAATCTCTCTCCAATTAAAGTTAGTATCTGATCATAATTAGCAATTAGCTTCTCTTTCTTATAGTCTTCTAAACTTATATCATTAGTACCTATATTAATAAATATTTTTGAGGGTTCTAACTGAAAAACACACTCTTCCATAGAGTTTAACAGTTCAGTTGTAACATATGCACCAATCCCTCTATTATAAATAATATAGTTTTTATCTAAGGTTTGCTGCAATTCATTTATTGGAAATTGTTCCATTAATGAAGATCCTACAAATAGGATTTGTCCTTTTTTTGCGCATTTATTTAGATGTTTAAATCTCTTTAATTTAGTTTTCTTTTCATCATTCATAAAACCTGTAAACACATGATCTATAGCTATTTTCACTTCTGGCATTTGCATAATTTCTTTTAATTCCATTTCTCTCTCTCCCATTCTTATACCTATATAATTTCACTAATCGCTTCATGAAGAACCTTTAATATGGCTATTATAAATTGTAATTGCTTAGATTTTATTTCATATTAATATTTCACTCGATTTGCTTCACGAAGCATTCCATATACTGTAATTATATACCTGTTATTTAGGTTTCAAAATATATATCAGAGAATATTGTAGTTTCTTACAAAACAGTAAAAAGCCAAGTTTTCTAAATCCCTGTAGAAAACTTGGCTTTTTGATTGTGCATCTAAGAAAACATTTTCATCTTTTCCCTAAAAAACTTCTTTCTTAGATAATCGTTAATAAATAATACTGAAACTGTGGGGTTTCTATCTGAGGATATTATATTAATTATTGTACAGCCTATAAAATCTATTATAAAACTGTACTATAATTTAGCTGATTAATTTACCCTTTACTTCAATACTCCTAAAGCATATCCTATGATACCTACTGCAAATAACCCGAATATTATAAGCATTGGATTTACTTTCTTCTTTAATAACTTCATGCATCCAAAAGTTAATAATAGTGGAAGCATTCCAGGTAATAATTGATCTAATATACTTTGAACTGTTGTTGTTACAGTCTTTCCGTCTTGACCTTGATACTGAGAAAGTACTAAAGGAACATTTATACTAGTCCACTTAGAAACAAGAGCTCCCATTACGAATAGACCAAGGATTGATGCGCCAACTGTTAACTTCTTTAATCTGTTGCCAGCCATATCTGAAACTATTTCTGTTCCTTTTTGATATCCATATTTTAATCCGTACCATTTTGTTGCAAGTCTTAAAGCATTGAAAATAACAAAGAATAATAACGGTCCAAGTATACTTCCGCTTAAAGCTATGGATGCTCCTAGTGCTGCAGTTACTGGTCTTAGTGTACCCCAGAATACAGGATCTCCAACTCCAGCTAGTGGTCCCATAAGTCCAACCTTAACACCACTGATTGATGCATCATCAATAGGAGCTCCATTAGCTTTTTGCTCTTCCATTGCAGCAGTTACTCCCATTATAGGTGCAGATATAAAGGGTTGAGTATTAAAGAATTCTAAGTGTCTCTTTAAAGCTGCTCTTTGATCTTCTTTTTTGTCATATAATTTCTTTATAGCTGGAATCATAGTTACACAGAATCCTACTGATTGCATTCTTTCAAAGTTAAAGGATCCAAGCAAGAACCATGAACGTACAAACATGCTTGTAATGTCTTTTTTACTTAATTTCTTTTCCATTTATTCTTCCTCCTATAGCTCGTCTAGTTCATCAACCAATTGTGGTTTCTGATTGAATTTTGGATCTAATTGGACATAAATTATAGCAAGAACCGCTCCCATTATACCGAAACCTACTAAGTTGATGCCTAAGAAAGCTGCTATTACAAAACCTAATAAGAAGAAAGGCATTAAGTATTTTGCTTCCATCATATTGATAACCATTGCGTAACCAACTACAACTATGAAGCCACCAGAAATTTGTAGACCTCTTGTTACAACCTCTGGAATTGCTGCAAGCATGCTGTTTACAATGCTAGTTCCAGCTACTGCTGCTACTAATGCTGCTGGTATAGCTACACGAACCCCTTGTAATAATAGTGCTACGAAGTGACATAATTCAATTCCTCTAAAGTTAGCTTCATCTGCATATTTATCTGCAGCATGTTGGAAAAATACTGTTATTGTTCTAACAAATATAGTAAGAACTTGACCTGCAGCAGCTATTGGAATTGCTACTGCGATACCAGCTCCTATTGATTGTTTTCCTACGATTACTAGTATTGACGCAATAACGCTAGCTAAAGCTGCATCTGGAGCCATGGCTGCTCCAACGTTCATCCATCCAAGTGCCATCATTTCAAGAGTACCACCTAATATAATTCCTGTTTTTAAATCCCCTAAAACTAAACCAATTAAAGTACATGCGATTAATGGTCTATGAGTTTGTCCTTCATCAAGAACACTTCCCATACCACAAATAGCCGCAACAAGTACAACTAATATAATTTGAACACTATTCATTTTTATTTCCCCCTAAAATTTACTATAATAACCCATTTGCTTTTAATTTACTGATTAAGTCTACCTTAGGATTGCTTGCTAATTGTCTTACTTCAAGCTCGATTCCTTTTTCGTGTAATTTCTTAAAAGCATCCACATCTTTTTTATCCACAGATACTGCACCTGTAACTTGAGTTTTCCCCTCCTTATAACACATTCCTCCAACGTTTACAGATTTGATATCAACACCTCCTTCAATCATTCTTAAAACATCCGTTGGATTAGTAAATAAGAACATTGTCTTAAAATCGTTGTATTTAGGATTTTTATATGCTTCAATTGCCTTATCAATAGGCAAAACATATGCTTTTACATCTGCTGGTGCTACTTGCAGCAATAATGTTTTTCTTAGTACATCTTTTGCAACCTCATCACTGCAAGCAATGATCTTATTGCACTTTGATTCCTTTACCCATACTGTAGCTACTTGTCCATGTATCAGTCTGTCGTCTATTCTTACAAAATTAATATTCATATTATAGTTCCTCCACTATTTCACAAAAATTTGATTTAAATGATTTTATTCCTGTATTTCCTGCTTCTTCAGCAATCTTCACTAGTTCTTCAACGCTTATAGAATCTCTAAGCGCAAAAACCTCTAAAAGCATAGGAAGATTCACACCTGTGACTATATCTGCTTTATCCTTATTTACTACAACTCTGCTTGCTGCATTGTAAGGACTTCCCCCAAAAAGATCTACCATTACTAGAAGTCCATCTTCGCAATCTAATTCTTCAATAGCTTTTTCATACTTTGCCACAAGATCTTCTGAACCTTCCCCTGGATTAAAGGTTATGTATTTCAAATTATCCTGCTTGCCAAATATCATTTCAGAAGAATTAACTATTTCTCTAGAAAACTCTCCATGTGTACTAACTATTACTGCTACCATTACATTCACCCCCGGCTTTATCTTCACGTTTATATTAATAGCAATTGTTATGCCAAAGTTTTGTATAAGGACTTCTTTATCTTCATCTAAGTAATAATGTGCATATATTCAGCTCTCTGAGCTATAAATCATCTACTAAAATTAGTTCTATATATTTTTCATGTACAAGATATTTTTGTTTTTGATACTGCCACCATTAAATTGATATTTACTCTATATTTTTGATACAAAGCAAATATCATTTGATACAAGTTGATTATTTGTGCTCATTTTTTGATACATCTAAATTTCTTTCACTGATTTAATCTTAAATTTCTATATTTCTTACACAAAATTGTGATTTTGAAGATAATTTCACACAAAAAACCTGCTAGACAGAACTAATTAAGTTCATGTCTAGCAGGTTTTTTATTTATGCTATATTTAAGAATACTGTAAATTAATTTGGTTATACAGTAGATGCTATATGAGCTAGCTATTAGAATTAAATGATTTTTAGCTATATGCTCGAAAAAGTCATATTAATTCTTTGCGCATGCTCATTAAAGCGTCAGATGATTAACCAATTAATTTCATAGGAGTCCTATAATAGCATCTCACAAATAAAATACTTTTCATCCTCAGTAAGTTGCAGCTTTAGATATCTTTTAAATATCTCGCAACTGCTGTTTACAGCCTCTACTATATTTGGATTTAAGGATTCTTTATCATCTGTATATTTTAGTCCTTCGTTAGTTATCATTCTTTCTAGTGCAATAGCAACGTGACTGATAATGCTTATTTTAGTATTGTTGTTTATCTCTGCATTTAAGTTTTCTTCTAGCGTTCCTATAAACTCCATTAAGGTACCGATTATCTTTTTTGGATTTAGATAAGTAAGAAATTCTTCTAAACTATTTTCGCAGATATCCTTTATCACAACATCCTTATTATTATTAATTACCGAAAGATTGTTGTTATTTAAAAGTTCCCTTAACATGCTTTCCCCATTGCCATCTATTAGCTTTTCTAAAGATATAAATGGCAACTGTTCTTTTGGCTTCTTTACTCCTATAACTGCTACTATTGTGTGTTGTTTTTGCAGCTCTTTAATCTTTTTATCTAAATCTCTTATACCAATAGGTATGATTTTCATATTTTCACCAGTCAAGTTTAGTACTACTTTTTCTACTATTTCTTTAAGTTTTTCAGCAGTGCCTTTTCCTGAACTACACACAGTTACAATAACCTTATCCTCTAAATAAACTTTCTCATTGGAGTAGTCATTATAGCCTTTGAAGTCTTTTAAAGAATTATATATATCGATTAGATCCATGTCTAAAATGCTTGATTTTCTTACAGCTTCTAATATTAATGGAGTTGATACCATATCGATGCTTTTGACTTGAATCCCTGTTCTTTCTGTTATTGTTGTATCAAACTTAACCAGGGATCCCATATCTACTAGAAGCAATACCCCTCTTCCGTTGTCCATTTCTTTAACCCTATCTATTACTACTTCTAAGATTTTCTTTGGGCTTACATCAAGTGGCATATCCACTGCACTTATATTAGAATTTCCAAGTAGTCCTTTTACCACGTTCACCATGCTGCTAGCTGTAGAATTTCCGTGTGCAGCTACTATGATTCCTACATCACCTTTACTTTCTTCCTCTGTAGATTTTAATAAGATTGCTATATAGGTCACTTCTACTTCTGGTACATATAAATTAAACTTTTCACTTATCATTTCTTTTATTCTTAGTGCAACTTCATACTCTATATCGTGTATGCTTACGGTATTATATTTTTTTCTGCTATAATTCTTTTTTTCTTTTACTCGTTTAAAGAATGCACTCATGTGTAGGCTTAATGCATAGGTAAATCTATCACTATATTTCCTTCCTAATTCTTTTTCAGCAATAAATTTTACTTCCTCTGCAAATTCCAATACTTCTTTATCTACAATCTTAAGTATTCTATCTTTACTTTCATTATTTTTAGTAAATTTGTTATAAAAACTTTTGATATGGATGTTTACATCTGTAGTTATAAATTTGTTTATATAATCATCGTCTACCCCTTCTTCCTTTAATAAAGAAAGTTTGTCTTCAATGAGCTTATACAAGTTAAAAGGTGGCTCATAGGAATCTCCAGAGTCCACCACTCCTTTATACCCATCTGGACTTATGAAAATTGGCGCATCTACTATTGTATCTAAGTGCTGAAATTCCCTTCTATCTCTTACTATTTCAAAGAATCCATCCTTTATATTTGGAGTAAGTGTTTTGAAATCCAATTCTATATATTCTTTCTCATCATTAATACACTCTAAAAAACCCTTTGCACAGGTAAGTTGAATATTTGATTTTAATTGACCTATATTTCCATAAGTCGCACTGCCAATTAAGGCTTTTACAACTTCAACAGATGCTTTTATAGGTTTATTTACTCTGTGAGCTTCATTTAGAAGCAAATACTTTATTATCTGAACCTTTTCTTCATTATCTCTCTCTTGTAATGAAGGAATAGTTATCGTAATAGGTATTCTTCTCATAAAGGTTTTAAGCATATATGAATCTGACTCTTCTGTTGTGGCACTTACAATTAGCACATTAGATTTTCTATTTCTTTCTGTTTCACCAAGTTTTCCATACTCACCAGTATCCATAAAGTAAAATATCATTTCCTGTCCTTCTGGTGGAAGTCTATGTATCTCATCTAGAAATAGAATGCCTCCATTGGCTTTTTCCACTAGCCCCTGCTTTTCAGTATCTGCACCAGTATACGCTCCTTTTATATGTCCAAAAATATGATCTAATAGTAATTGAGAATTATTATAATAATCTGCACAGTTAAACACTACAAAAGGAGATTTGTCTGAGAACTTTCCAACAAACTTTCCGTAGTTATACATTATCTTCGCAAATAAAGTTTTTCCTACGCCGGTTGGTCCAACTATCAATGTATTTAATCCCGATGGTGGATATAAGATTGCCGCCTTTGCTTGCTCTATTTGGTTTCTTAAGCTTCTTTCTGAGCCTATCAACAATTTAAAGGGGTCTTTTTCAGTATTGTGACAAACTAACTCTTTTATGTTCCTTACCTCTACAACAGAGGCAGATGAATCAATGTTCAAAACTTCTTCTACAATTGCTCTATGAATAAACCTAACTGGCCTTTCCTTTATCTTAATAATCTTACCTATTCTTAATAGCTCGTTTAACTCTCTACTCACATTATTTCTTAACATATTCAGTTCTTCTGCAATCTGTACTGAAGTAAAGCCAACATCATCTAATATATCTTCCTTAGAAAGCTTTTTTGTATGTTCTTCTAGGTAACAATAAATCTTATCTATTTTCTTCATCTTGTCCCCCCTTATAGGCTTTCTAATTAAAGGGTTTCTTTATAGAAACGCCTTAAATTCCCTTAAATAATGTGTATGAAGTTTTTTCATACAAGAATCCTATACTTAACAACAAGCAAATACCATGCCAACTTATGTATCATTTTATAATACATATTTAAACATGTTGCTTTGACAGCCCTCATATTTAAAATGGGTTTATTTATAATATCAAATAATACGCATAGTCATTTGTGATTGCTTTTGCTTATTTTTGATTATTTATCTTTATTTTAAATGATACCATTTACATTTTCAAGCACATTTGCTCATTTTAAGCAAAGTATTGTTTTTTATTCAAAAAAAGCAGATTATATATGAATTCATACATATATAATCTGCTATATCTTTACTACTTAAATTTTTATTTAGGCTATGTTTAACCAATTAATTTCAACATAGTACTTTAACAAAGCCTTTATTTATTAAAAGTTTCAAAAGTAACAAATTCACCTACAGGTTTTCTATAACCTCTCATTCTTCTCTTTGAGGTATCCTCTTTTCCCATTGTTATCAAAAGTACAGGCTCAAGGTTTTCTGGTATATTAAATAGTTTACTTACTCTTTCACTATCAAAACCTATCATAGGACAAGTATCCCAGCCTTTGTCTTTAGCAATCATCATAAACATCATTGCTGATAAAGCCGCATTTCTTATAGCTTCATCTCTTTGGAATCCTTGTCCCCTTCCTTCGTATAAATTGACTATATCGTTCATCATTTTATCATAATCAAATTTTGACAACATCTTAAGACTTAGCATTCCAGAATATATTAAATCCACTTTCTTATAAGCTTCCTTATCACCAAGAACTAACACAGCAGCTGATGCAGTATGGAGTTTATATTGATTAAATGCCGCTTCTCTTAAAGCTTCTTTTTTCTCATCATCAGTTATAACTAAATAATTAGCATGCTGAATATTAAAACATGACGGCGCCAGTTTTAATAAATCAAATATAGCATCAAAATCTTCCTTAGGTATTTTCACTCCTTCTACAAAATTATTTGCAGAGTGTCTTTCTTCAATTAATGTTTTTAAATCAGTCATTTTACACCTCATTCTCTTATTACTTACTAGCACTTACATACCCTATTCACAAAGTATGAATACTATATTACGCATCTTTAGATGAAACACTTCATACTTAAATTTATATTTTCAAATTCTCCTCTCATAATCCTGAGGAGTTTTTAAAATAGATTTCTAGCTGAAGTGTTCCATCTTAGATAATTATTCTATATAAACGGGGAATTTATATAGCCAAGTTTGTCCAATCAACGACTGTTAAATCATTAAATTAAACAAACTTACTTTATGTAAGTATAATACAATAAGTAAGCCTGTATTGCAAGATATTTTTAGAAATATTTTCATGATCTTATGAAAAAATATACCTCTTTGGAGGTGTATCAAATAATCTTTACAGATAATCAAAATACATCTCAAAGAGGTATATATAAAGATGTACCTCTTCAACCCGAAACCTATTTTTAAAACTCTCACAGGTTCTGGTGAGAGAATTTAAAAATAATAAGTTTCAATATGAAGAGGTACATCCATATATAAATTTATTCATGGAGGCAATATTTATACTACAATTCTTCTCTCATTGACCAATAAATGCTTCTCTTTATTATATTTCTATAACCTTCAACTTCAAAGCTTGCCCTACTATGTCCTGGTGATAAATACACTACTCTGCCTTTTCCGTATTCTAGTGACCAAGCAGCTTCATAAAGAATGTTATTGTATTCATAATAAAAAAGCACTTCTTTAGTGGCTAGATTATCAAATACAAATTGATAAGGTTCTTCATGTATTTGAAACTCTTCGCAACCCTTCATTATTGGGTGATTTATATTAAAATTCTTGTAAGCTAACATAGTTGCTTCTGGATGCATCGTAAACTTTGCTCCTATTAACATCGCTAATTCATAATTAATTTGTAGTGAAATTCCATTATGAATTACTATCAAAGCACCACCTTGAGCAACAAAGGCTAATAAAGCTGCGGTAAGATTTTTATTTTCCTCAGCTTGCCAGCAATCCGTATAAGATATAATAAGCCTATACTCACTAATATCCTCATAACTAAGCCTATTGAAATAGTCAGTAGCTATAACTTGAAATTCATCTCCTATTATATTCCTAAGCTCTTTTTCAACTTCTCTAAGAGGATGATACATTGCATTTTCATATTCTCCAATTATTAGTATCTTTTTATATTGATCCATATTTATTACCTCTCAATTACCATTCCATTAAATTCTCTTCATAATCCATATAAACAGCTTTATCAGATTTAAATTTATCACTATTAAGTATTATGTTACAGATATGATCAGCTGAATGTTCAGGAGTTAAAGGTGCTTCACTATCAAGCTTATCTCTCATATAAGTTCTCATCCAACCAGGATGGATAACTAAAACCTGTCCACCTTTTTCTTTAAAGCTATTATTTATTATTGTTGATTCCATATTAAGTGCAGCCTTTGACATGCAATATGCAAACCAGCCTGTTCTATTTGAATTGCTTATACTGCCAGCCTCTGAAGATATATTTACAATTAACTTCTTCTCCCCATTATTAAGTAATTTCATAAATACATTTATAACCTTTAAAGGCCCAACTGCATTTACACTTATAACCTTTTCGATCTCTTCAAAATTAAGCTCATCTTCTATGGTTTTCTCAATATCTCCTAGTATCGCTCCGTTGTTCACAATTAAATCCAGTTTATCGGTTACATTTTCTACAACACTTCTAGCTTGCTTTACACTCTCAAGGTTTGAAATATCTAAATCTATAATATGTAAGTTATCAGCATTCTCTTGTTTTAAAGCATCTAAACCTTTATAGTTTGTCAGATATCTACCAGCAAAAACATTATACCCATTACTTAAAAGTTTCTTAACTAGCTCTAACCCAAGTCCCCTGTCTGCACCTGTAACTAACGCAAATCTACTCATATCGATTCCTCCCAATGACCATGATATATCATCATTTATAAATTCATTCATCTTAATATTAACACTTATCTTTATTTATGTAAGGTACTCATTATTCAGATTTAGGTGATTATTTTTAGGAAGTTTGTACAGCAAATTAACAGTGTAGTAAAGTGAAAATTTAGTGTAATCATTATGTAAATAGCAATATATGTATAATTATGCTATAGTTTACCTTGTAAAAATCTATAATCAAAATTTATTACGAGGTGATTATCGTTGTTTAATATAGCCTTAGTTGAAGATGACCTTACTATATCAGAAGGTATAAATTACGCACTAAACAAGAAAGGATATAACTGTTTTAGATTTTATGATGGAGATACCTTTTTAGAAAATGTACTTAACATAAAAATGGATTTAATTATTATGGATGTGATGCTACCAAACAAAGATGGTTTTCATGTTAGTGAAGAATATCTAAACTCTTATAACACGCCAATTTTATTTCTTACTGCAAGGGGTAGTATTGAAGATAAACTTAAAGGTCTGGGGCTTGGTGCTGAAGATTACCTCACTAAGCCCTTTGATTTAAGAGAACTAATGATGAGAATTGATATTATCTTAAGAAGAAGCTGTAAGAATTTTAATTCTTATAATATCAATGAAAAAACAGTAATAAACTTTTCATCAAAAGAAGTTCTTTTAGATGGTGTTTCAGTAAATCTAAGTCCTAAAGAATATGAATTATTACTCTATCTTATAGAAAATAAAGGGATTGTATTGACTAGAGATAGGATAATCGAAAGAGTATGGGGATATGATTTTGATGGTGCCGATAGAACTGTAGACATAAATATTACAAGGCTTAGAAAGAAACTAGAGCTTGATAGCAGACAACCTATTGTTACTGTATTTGGTATGGGTTATAAGTATGAAGATTAAAATAAACAGCATAAAATCTAAGTTTCTATTATCGTCCATATTTATATTCTTCATAGCTACAATTTTTCTAAATATATATATGAGTTCTTTACTTGAAAAATCATATTCAAATAAAATTAAAAGGGATTGTGATATATTATACTCCAGCTCTAGAGACTATATTTATAGATATGCCAAACTTCAAGGTATTGAACTAGATCAAACCAATATAGTATATTTAGCAAAAAATATTGCTGGAGGAATAACTTCTCTTAATCCTACATACATAAGAATTTTAGATAAAGACTTAAATGGACTTTGTGAGGTAAATAAAGATCTAGAAAGAGAATACATCGTATTTAGCGATGACTTAAAAGCTGCACAGAATAATAATGCTACAACTACCATCACCAAAATAAACAATAAATATATCTCCTCCTTTTCTTACGGACTGTATTTCAATGATAAGCTAGTAGCTATAATCAATTTTAAGAGTGATTACAGCTATTTATTTGAGGAGAAAAATAAAATTATTTTCAATCTAAATATTATAATGCTGTTTATGTTTATATTATTTACTATCATAACCTTCTATCTAACCACTAGGATTACTAACCCTTTATACAAGCTTATAAACATTGTTGAGCGAATCTCAAAAGGTTCCTACGATACTGAAATTAAGATAGAAAGCAACGATGAGGTTGGAATACTAGCAGAAAAATTTAAAGTTATGCAGGATAATATAAAGGAAAACCTAGATACAATAAAAAACCTAGAACTTTATAGACGAGACTTTTTTAACAATGTAACTCATGAACTAAAGACGCCTCTTACTGGTATAAAGCTTTATGCTGAATTATTAGATCAAAACTATAACGATACTGACCTAGTTATTACTGCTGCAGATAGAATTAAAAATGAAAGTAATAGATTATATTCTTTGGTTGAGAATCTACTTGAAGTATCAAAAGGAAAGATAACTGAAGCTCAAGAAAACCTTAATGAAATAAATATAAAACCTATTGCTGAAACAATAGTATATGATATGCAACTTATAGCATCAGAGAAGAATATAAAAATTGTTCATGATATTTCAGACACTCATGTAAGAGCCTATACCAATCATATTGTTCAACTTCTTATAAATATAATTGATAACTCTATTAAATACGGCTTAGAAGGAAGTAATGTTTACCTCTCCATATTTGAAAAAAATGGCTTATGTAATATAAATATTAAAAACTCAAAAAACAATAAAAACTTTTCCACTGCACACGGAAATGGTATTGGACTTTTTATCGTAGATAGCATAGTAACTAAGCTTAGCGGAAGTCTTATAATTAAGAATAACTTAAACACCTTTGAAGTAAATATAAAAACCCCTTGTCTTTGAAATAACTTTGAAATATCTAAAGCTTATCTTAGAGATATACCAGTTCCAATTAAAATGTAAATTATTAATTTATTATAATTAATAATTTACATCAATTTAGATAAGTTTTAATTAATGGAAATGGACTATCTATAATCAAAGAAAAGGAGATTAGGATATGAAAAAACTTATTATTTTACTATTCTCATCATTAATACTTTTACAAGGCTGTGACTCTGCTTCCCTAGAATCAAAAATAACTATTGCAGAAAATGTAATGAAAGATTCTGCAGCGAACCAAAAAAATGTAGACATCAAGAAAATAATTCAAACCAAGCTTACCTTTAAGCAAGAAGCTAAAACTGAAGAAGAAAAACTTATTGAATCTTATATAGTTGCAGAGACAAATGGGGATAGGAGAAAGCTAAAAGATATCTTCTATCCAGCGCCGCATAATGAATCTATAACTAACGATAACGGAAAAAACTTTGAAAATGTAACAGAAGAATTAACAATCCTAAAGATGTGGCAATTACCTGAAGCACAGTGGAGAGAGCAAATTATGAAAAAAGGGCCTAGCGGTGATGTTTACAATGATAATGTTTCATACTATCCTTGTCCTGATAGGTTGATAGGCCATAATTTTAAGGAGATTAAAGTACTTGCTGTTAATAAATATAAAAAATGTACCGAAGAATTTGATAAAATAGGCCAATTTACCTCTGGAGAATACACTGATTTTTATGTGTTAATTAAAGAAAATGATAGTAGCACATGGAAGATATTTGATACCTACATGAATATTATTTCACTTTCCTATTTCAACCAACAATCCAAGTAAGTTATATTTTAATATATAAGTTTTGCTTAATTTTGTTTATCAATTAATACATTAAGGTGTATTTACTACGATACTTTTATGAATAAAACTCATATATCCTAAAACAAAAATAAATGCAAGTATTATAGACTTAAGAACATTCTTAGTCGATAATACTTGCATTTAATTTTATCTGTTTATCCTTTTTCAATTTTAACAAAACAATTCATATCAATTCTTCTTGAAAATATATCCGAACCTTTTATTTCATGAGGTATATAGGTATAAAAACCAGAACTAGTTTTCATATTATTTTTCTCTATATATTCCTTTAAATCTTTAACAGCATTTTGAAATTCTAGAAGTACTCCGTTATACTCTAGCATGACAACATTCTCCCACATCTTCTCTTCATATGTTTTGTACAACCCGTCCACTTTCTTTAAACCATCTTCAGATGAGATAACATAAATTTCACTTTCTTCAACATTCACGTTATTTATATTTTTCACCATCTTGTTTGTTGCTATTTGCGGATAGGTATCTATGCCCTTTTCTTTAAGGCAACTATAAAAATTTTTTACCTCTGGGATTATGTCATCTTTACATCCCTTTAATGAAACCTTTATCAAATTACTAAATACTATTTCTTTATATACATTTATACTTCTCATGTTTCTTACGACAAACCTTTTATTTATATATCTCTCTAACCTAAATTTGTCTTACTCCTTTCTAATGATAATTTATTATAATCTTGCCTATAGATGTACCACTTCGAACCTCAGTCTATTTTTAAAACTCTCACGGCTTCTGGTGAGAGAATTTAAAAATAATAAGTTATATTACAAAGTGGCATATCCATATATCCATATAAAACAAAAGTATATACCTTAGAAAGTACCACACCAACGCATACTTCTTTAAAATAACATGGATCACTATAATACTAATTTATCATTAAAATATGAGTTTTTATCAGCATGTGCATAAGTTGTTAATTTTCTATCATAACCGTATCCAACTAAATTTAATTTGTTTCATTTATGTTAGTTTTTCTACACATCTGCCTTTGCCAATTCATGTGAGCCTCTGTAAAAACTATTTTATAAGCCCTTTAGCACAACGACTAGATATTATACACTCTTCTCCATTAATCATATATGCTATTCTGTTCTTTATGTCTAATTCTTTAATATTGTTCTTATTTATAATATATGATTTATGACATCTATAAAATCTACCATCTAACTTTTCTTCTATATCGCTAATCTTTCCATTAAACTCTATTTGTCTATCAGTAGCATGGACAATGACTTTTCTAACAGTTTTAGAGGTCTCAAAAAAAAGTATTTTGTCTAATTCCAAATTTATTATTCTTTCATTCAACTTAATACTAAAGATTTCATCATCATTTTTCTTGCTACTATACCTGTTATTAGCTTCTAATATACAGTCTTTTATCCTTTTTTCCACTTCATTATATTTATCTTTAATTATGTAATCCATAGCTTCTATCTTATAAGTAAAAGTCAAATAACTCATTTCACTATGGGTGGTAACAAATACTATAAAACCTTTGGAATCAATCTTTCTTATCTCAGCAGCAAGTGCTATTCCACTAGCTTCTTCTTTTAAATCTACATCTAAAAAATATAAACCAGCTACATCATTGCAACTTATATAATCAAGTATATCTCTAGACTTATTTGTAACTACAGCCATCTCCATATCAAGATTTTCAATAATTATAGTATTTTCAACTATCTTTTTATAATATTGCCTCTGTTTATCATTATCTTCACAAATAAAAACTTTAAGCATCTCAATCCCCCATATCCATAAACACCACTCATATACGTACAAGTTGTTACTACCTAATTATACCACATATATAGATTAACATTTTAAAATTTATTAGTAACTTTTTTATTTTTCAGATACTACCTGTTTTCTATGCTAATTCTTTGTAAGAAAGTATTATTTTCAACTATTGTATCTAAAAAGATATTATCGTACTTGTCTAAAATTAATTTTAAATTACTTAACCCTACTCCTCTATTTTCTCCCTTTGTTGAATACCCTTTTTTGTTTAACTTGTATATCGGAGGGACACCCTCTAAACAGCTATTAATTATTATTACTTCTAATGAATATTCTTTTTTAATAAATCCTACTTTTATCATAGGGCTTGGACATCTTTCAGCTGCTTCGATAGCATTATCTAACAAAATACCCAAAGCTCTTACTATATCTATAATTCCCATGGATACTTCTAATATTGGCTCTGCCACATCTATATCAACATCGATACCTATTTCTTGAGCCCTTATAAGTTTTGATGATAGAATTCCTTTGATCTCAGGAATTTTTATGTTTCTTAGAAGATCGATTTTTGATTTGCTTTTCCCGATTTCGTTACTTAATGGAACTATATTTTTAGTAAAATGATTTTTTAAACCCTCCATATCATTATCCTCCATATAGCCTATCATGGAAGATATTATATTTACATAATCATGTTTAAATACTCTAATTTCACTATATAGATTTTCTAAATTCTCAGTATATTTCTGTAAGCTTTCAAAGTGTGCTTGCTTGTTTTGAATCTCCATTTCTTTTGTTATGCTCTTGAAAAGCACATACATTATAATACAAAAGAAAATACAGTAGACAAAAAATATAACACCATTTAGTTTTAATATTTCATTTGTAAAACCTAGCTTTCCACCTATCATTATATTTATGTAAAATATCACCAAGGTCACTATAAGACTCAATATTATTATAAGACTAAACTTTTTTGTTGCCTCAAAATTAATAGCTTTTAGCTTTTTATCTATAAAACATCTTATAGTTCTGCTGATAATCATTATAACAAACATAGTTGCAGTAAGAGAAAATATGTACATTATATTATTATAAGAATAACTAATATCTATCTTAAAAACATAAATATTAATACAGCTCACTATATAATCTGATACCACACTTATTATGTTAGCTAATAGCGGCAGAAGAATACTTACAATTATTTTTCGTTGCTTTTTATAAATGAAAAATATAAAAGTAATATCTATAGGAATTATGCTTAAATAACTTAGAAAAAGACCCACAGGAACTGCTATAATCAAAGTTGCAATGATTATAGTGGTTATCTCTTTTTTAGTAAATTTTAAGGTTGCTAGGTTCATTATAGCTATGAACAATAAGAAAATAGTTATTAAAACATCTAAAAAATTTGTCATAAATTCCCCCTTAAAAATAATCATATCCAAATTATATCACATTTTTTACTTTTTACATTTATTAACTATATCTTTGTAATTTAATTCAAATCAGATCAATGTTTTGTTTAATATAGACGAACTTATTAATAAAATTTAATATATAAACTTATTATATTGTCTATATTTAATAGGATTGTTGAAATTAAGTGGTTATAAAGGAGATGCTATATGATCTAACTATTAGAATTAAATGATTTTTTCAGATGGAATGGCGTTAAAAACTGTACTGTTCGAACGTAGTGAGTTTACAGTTTTAGCCATGGAATATGATAAAATCATATTAATTCTTTGCGAAGACTCATTAAAGCATCGGATGTATAACCACTTAATTTCGCACCAGTGCTGCAACAATGCCATTATATAATTTTAATCAAAAAAACAGGTTTCTTTACTTATACTTGTAAAGAAACCTGTTTTTAGTGCTTAGTATGTCTTATTTATTGTTATTTTTTATTATTTCGAGCATAGCTTTTGGTTCATACAAGTATCCCATCATGCATTTGCCAGTTGCTTTATCACTTATTTTTATTGATGCCTCTCCTACAGTTCTAGCTAGCTTTTCAAATACTTTATTTTTCATATTGTTCATAATTATTATACCTCCTATTTAAAACTTTATAAGTTAATGGTAATATGCTTAAAACTTCAAAAATTGAAGCTAAAGTTATCAAATTTGTTATAACATAATTAGGACTAACTAATGCTATTATCATCAATATTACGCCTGTAATAACAGACCTTTTCTTAAGACTTTGTCTTAAGGCTTGTCCTATTAAAGGATGATATTCTGTATCTGCTGGTGCATACATATACAAAGCAATATTAATAATGATAAATATACAGAAAATTAAATATTTATTAAATTCCATCAAATTGCTCACATAACCACCAGTTACAAATAGCATTAAAGAAGTTATCGTACATATAATACTATTCTTTGCATGCAATCCAAAAGCCTTGCTGCGTATAACCCATAAAACTATAGTAATTATTGTTGTTTCTATAACCAAATGAAGCTTTATAGAAATCAAAAGTATCAAAATAAACTTGGATATATTAATTAATAATATTTCAATACCAAGCTTAACCTTTTGTAGTTCAATGCCGTCCTTTTGGATTACTTTATTAATTTTCATCGCAATATTATCAGCTAGCTTTTCCATTATGGTCATATTGTTAGATAGATTCTCTTCCATCTTCAACCACCTCTAAATAAATTATAACAAACTGTAAGTAATATACTACTTTGTAGCATAAATTGCAGTTTTTTAGCTATAAACGTATAAACAAAAACATTTTATAACATTATCCGCTATATATTTTTGCACAACCGTATTTTTAATCCTAATAGTGACATAAAATAGAATATTTTATCATTTAGTGTTGACACTATAGTTATGACTCTATAATTATATGGGAAGTTGTGTGCTATGAATATTTTAAAAAGTATATTAAATAAACTAGGTTCAACAAATAAAAGTTCTGATATTTCTTCAGATAGCATGACTTATTCAACTAGTAATAATGATAAACTTTCAACCAGCTTACAGATAAATATAGCTTTAATAAAAGATATATTTTCAGATATATCAGATATAACTTATAAAGACTTAAAGATAAATAATTCTATAGAAGGTACCTTAATATTCTTGAATAACTTTATTGATAAGGAAATTGTCACCGAAGATTTATTACGACCACTACTACATTTTAACAAAAATAATTTTCAATCAAATGACCTTAGAGCTGAAAACATACATGACTACATAAAGACTACTATATTTCTACCTTCTGTTGAAGAAAATGATTTATTAAATATAATAATAGATTCTATACTTTCAGGAAAAGTTGCATTAATAATAGATGGTTTGTCAAATGCTCTATTAATAGAATTACGTAAGCTTTCAAAGAGAAGTATTTCTGAGTCTATTATTGAACCAGTTATTAGAGGGCCTAGAGATGGTTTTACTGAAGACATAGAAACAAATATAACCTTGATCAGAAGAAGACTAAAGACTCCAAAATTGAAAGTTAGAAGCATCAAAATTGGCAAACTATCTCAAACTGACACTGCTATTACTTATTTAGATGGAATTGCAGAAAAGTCTTTAGTTGATGATATTATGAATAAACTCTCTAAAATTGAAATAGACGCAATACTAGAAAGTGGATATATTGAGGAGCTGCTTCAGTCTAGTAAATTTTCTGTTTTTTCTGAGTTTGGATACACTGAAAGACCTGACCGACTTGCAAGTGCTCTACTTGAAGGACATGTGGGCATTATTGTAGACAATACCCCTATAGTTCTCATAGCTCCTCAAACCTTTTTTCAATCCATGCAATCAAGTGAAGATTATTATCAAAATTATATAGCTACTCTTCTACTAAGATTCATTAGATATGTATTTTTGATCAATGCATTGTTACTACCTTCTTTCTATATAGCTGTTTTATGCTTTCATCAAGGTATGATACCTCGGAATCTATTATTAACAATTATTGCTTCAAGGCAAGGTGTACCCTTTCCTGTATTAGTAGAAGCTCTACTCATGGAAGGTTTCTTTGAAGGATTAAGAGAGGCTGGAATAAGACTCCCTAGTCCAGCAGGGCAAACAGTAAGTATAGTAGGCGCCTTAGTAATAGGTGAAGCTGCTGTAAAAGCTGGCATAGTTTCTTCTTCTATGGTAATAATCGTTTCTATTACAGGTATTTCATCCTTTATAATTCCTAGGTACAATCTAGCTTTATCGATACGTGTACTTAGATTTGGAATAATGATTTTATCTGGCACCTTAGGATTATACGGACTTTATATGGGTGTATTATTTCTTTTAATCCATCTAGCTAAAATTGAATCTTTTGGAACACCTTATCTATCTCCATTAGCACCATTAACATTCACAAGCTTGAAGGATACATTAATGAGAATGCCATGGTGGGGGGTAAAAAAACGCCCTAGCTATATTCAAAATAATAATTTGAAAAGGCATAAAGTCAAATAGAACCTATTATATGAACCAGTTTCTATTAAAGATTTTCTATAACTTAATAGTTGATCTAGTAACTCTATAACTTGGAGAACAATAATATGAAAATAAACTTACTCACCATACTCTTAATATTAACTATGTTACTAACTGGCTGCTGGGATAATAAAGACATAAACGATTTAATTATTGTATCAAGTATGGCTCTTGATAAAGGTGAACATGATAATTTAAAAGTAACCTTATTATGCATACGTCCAACATCACAAAGATCCTTTGAAAGCGAAAAAATTAGCCAGAACAATGATGTCATCATCTTTTCTTCAGAAGGTGGTGACATCATGGACGCTTGCAATAGAATCTCTAGAAAATTATCTAGAAAATTATTTTTCTCACAAATGGAGAATGTGTTGATGGGAGAGTATCTTGCCAGAGAAAATGCTGCAGAATATCTGGATTTTTTCCCAAGACATCCAGAACCACCTTTGAAGACTCACATGTTTTTGACTAAAGGAAATGCAAGTAAAATTTTTGATACAGATTCCTCACTAGAAAGAAATATAGCACAGGAAATTGATAAATTAAAATCTTTAAATCTAAAAGCTGAAGTTCAGTTAAAAGATTTTTTTATTGCATTAACAGAAGATGGAATCGATCCTATAATTCCACTACTTGAAGTTACAAAATCAGATAAAGAAACTACTCCTTCCACTGCTTCAGTAGCTAGTATAACTGGAGCTGGATTATTTAATAAATCAAAGTTAGTTGATTTTATAGATTATGATACCTATCGAGGAGTACTTTACATACAGAATAAGATAAAACTTGGATCAGGAAGTGTGACTTTTCCAAAGGAATCAGGTGGTGGAAAAGTTACTGCTAAAGTTCTAGATAGCATAACAAAGATAACACCTATTATAGAAAACGATGAGTTGAGTGTAAAAATATTTATTAAAACTAAAGCTCATTTATCTGAGAACACAACTAAGCTAGATCTGACAAAACCTTCAGTGATAGATGAAATTGATACTTTATTTGAGAATAGAATAAAAAACTTAGCAGAATCTGCTATAGATAAAGCAAAAAATACAAATTGCTCTGATGTGTTTGGTTTTGGTTCCATAGTTCGTGGAGAATACCCAAAGCAATGGGAAGATCAATACAAAAAAGATTGGAAAACCTTATTACCATCATTAAAAGTATCGGTTGTTTGCGATGTAGATATAACTGAAATAGGTTTTGATGCTAAATCCCTTCCATTAAAAGAAGAGGATATTTTAAGGTGATTTTTATAAATAAAGGGGATATTTCTTTGAATAAGATTTCTAACTTTCAATTATTTTCTCTTGTTGCATTTTATCAGATTGGTACAACTGTAATATTCGGATTTTCTTCTGAAGCAGGCAGAGCTGCCTGGATATCAGTATTGATCTGCACTTTTATAGGGCTCATCATAAATTACATATACTTAAAACTTTATTCACTAAATCCAGGATTATCATTAGTAGAATGGTATCCTAAACAGTTTGGAAAGTGGCTTGGCACCCCTATTTCTTGGATGTACACTATTCAATTTTTGTATGTAGGTGGTCGTATCATTGGTGATTTAAGATCTCTAATTCCAAATACCCTATTGCCAAACACTCCTCATATCGTAACTTCGCTAGTATTAATATTTGTTGCTAGTTATGCAGTGCTTTCAGGTATAGAAGTAATTGGACGGCTTGGTGAACTTTTTATCCCCTTTACATCTATTATTTCAATATTAATAGTTGTATTGATATTTAGCTCAGATATTATACACTTTCAATATCTCAAACCATACTTAGGAAAAGGCTGGAAGGATATCTGGAAGGCTGTTTTTCCACTAGGCATAACTCAAACCTTCGGACAAAGTATAGAACTTGCCATGATATATCCTTTTGTAAATAATAAAAGTAAGCTCTCTAGAACAGTTTTAACAGCAACCTTACTTTCTGGACTTTTTATATCTGCTTTAGATTTTTTTGCAGTGGCTGTTCTAGGTGAAACTATTTTTTCAAGAAGTATCTTTCCAATGTTTAGATTAGTTAGATTAATAAAAATAGGTGAATTCATACAAAATCTTGATGCACTAAATGTGCTATTATTTCTCACTACCGCATTCTTTAAAATCTGTATTCACCTTTATTCAGGAGTTCGTGGGATTCAACAGCTTACATATACAAAAAGCCACAGGATATTTGTTATACCTGCAGCAGTAATAATATTATACCTTGGGATGTCAATGGCCTCTAACTCTACTGAACATATAGAAGCAGGTTTAAAAATCATGCCATATAACTTATGGCTCTTGTTATTCTACATACTTCCCATAATATTATTAATCGTCTCACTAATGAGGAAAAAACTATCCGATAATAAATGTTAATATTTTAGGAGTTGATAGTCACTATGAAGGATTTTATATTTGCGTGGAAATCAAAGATCATGATAACAAAGCCTTGGCTTATGCCAATATTGCTATTTACTTTAGGAGTTTTACTTTCCTTTATCACTTATATACGTGAAAAGCATATTAGTAAAAATGAAAATCTTAATGATAATTAATTTTATGGTATTTCAACCCCAATCATTAATTTATACTTCCTGAAAATCCACCAAATATAAGGATTTTCGGAAAAGTATAAGTTTAATTACAGGACTGTTCATAGAAAAAAGCTAAGAACAGTGAGCCTTGAGGGGTGTAAGGCTTACTATTCTTAGCTTTGGATGAATTTATCAGTGATCATTCAAAACTATTATAGAAATCATATTAATTCTTTGCGTAAGCTCATTAAAGCATTGGATGTATAACCATATAATTTCAACATAACGTTTTAAAAGCTGTTAGAATTAATGCTAAACTTCACTAAATGGGCAATATCCTATTTCATCACATTTATCTTTTATTTCTTGCCACTTTTCACTATTTTCTATACTTTCAAGAGCTGATGGATACAATATGTGATTTTCTTTAAATATATGATCTCTTAAGTTAAATATCAAATACTTAGCATTATCATCCACTTGAGTCTTAAACTCTTCTAAATTTGCAGAGTCAAACTTTTCAGATAATTGTAGTAAATTCTTCTTTCTTGTTCTAAGTTCTTGATGCTCTAATCTCATAATTCTTGTAGGACCAGTTATGCCTAGTCTTTCTAACTCTGGGAATAGTGCATCTTCTTCTCTTAAGTGATGATTTTCTGCTGAAATTAAATTCTCAGCTAATACTCCAAGATTTTTTACATTCTCTTCAACAATAGAGTCTTTATCCATACATTGAATCTTGTTGTTAAGTTGTTCTAACTGTTGTAAGAATCCTAATATACTATCATGTTCTGTAATCATCATATATAAAGGATGTTCTTTATCAACTGATGCTTTAAGCTTTTCTAAAGTGTCCTTTAACATCTCCATATGAATTACACATAATCCTCTTAAATCTTCAGTCTTCATCCCGTCTTCTACTAGCTTTTGCTCAGCTAAAGATAATTCTGTCGGACTAATCTTTTCTAGTAGATCTTTAGTCTCTTCTTTAACACTTTCTATTGATTCCCCATTATTTAATCTAGTTAATATATCAGTTAACGCTTTAATCTTATCCATTATTAATTCCTCCCGCTGTGTTTTTCTATACTCAAATTGTAATACTAATATTTAAATAATTCTTTGATTTAAATCACAGAATTTAAATTTTATTTTGTATATAATGTAGTTGTTCAGTAATCAAAAATATCCAATTCATGAATTTAAAATAAATAAATGCAAACTATATAATATAAAAATAATTAATCTTGGAGGGTTATTATGAAAATAGAAAAAATATCAAGCAAAATTGCTTTCAGTGACGATTCAATTACTAAAAGAATAATATTTAAGGAAGATAAGCTTTTAAGCTTTGTACTTAATTTTAGACCAGGTCAAGGAGTTCCACCTCACAACCACGAACAAAGTGATCTTTTAGTTCATGTTTTATCTGGAGATGGAGAAATGACTGTGGATGGAAATCCAAATAACATTACAGTTGGTGATGTTATTCACTGTAGAGGCGTAGAAGTATTCAGTATAAAGAATACCTCAGATAAAGATATGTCTTTATTTATTGTACTAACTCCAAATCCATCTGCAGTATATTCAAAAGAAATATAATAATATGGTTGTGCTTAGATTTACGTTGAATTTTAAATTTGCCACATTTAAAGCATATATACAATTTCAACAGTAATGCTAATCATAACCTAATGAATCTCTGTAGAATCTTTTACAGGGATTTTTTCATTTATGTAAATAACTAATATAATGCATTTATAATATTTAAAGCCTTACATTACCATTTATATATATCTTTACTTAAAGGTCATCCATAATAATTACGATATATAAACATACTAATTCAGCTGTAGGGTTACATCTTCAATAAATAATTAATATATCTATCCAAATACTCAGATGCAACAATTATCAAATATTTATATGACTTAATAAACCAAATCATAATATCAAGGAGCTTTAATTTATGTTTAGAAAAAATAAAGAAAAATTACAGGAATCTATATCTACGGAAGCATCAAATTTAAAACCTAACCACAATAATTTCAAAGAACAAACTATTGAATTTATAGAATCTGCAAATAAGTTATTGAGTGAAACTGTTGGACAACATAACATAGTTAATGAACAACATAATGTTTTAGTTGACCTTGCTGATCAAGTCAAAGTCCATATGGATAATATATCAGAACTCTCTAAAGAAACTATAAACTCTACTGATAACCTTAATTTAGGCGGTAGTAAGTTAATAGAAATAACTAAAGATACTGTTAATAAATCTAATGAAGGCAAAGCCGCTATTGAAGAAATGGACGAAATAATAAAATCCTTAGAAAATGAAAATAACAATAGTACCAATAGCATAAACGAGCTTGCTAGAAAATTTAGTAAGGTAAATGAAGTAGTTCAGCTTATTACAAATATAGCAAGTCAAACAAATCTACTTGCCTTAAATGCTGCCATAGAAGCCGCAAGAGCTGGAGAGCAAGGTAAAGGATTTGCAGTTGTCGCAGATGAAGTTAGAAAACTAGCTGAAATAACTAAAAACAGTACTTTAGATATTTCAAATCTTATCTCAAGCATCGAAAGTGAAACAAAGGTAGTTCTAAGCAATGCTGATAAGTCAAATGCTGTTATAACTAAAGGTGTTGCTGCTTCAAGCAGAGCCATAGAAAAGATAGAAAACAGCTTATCTTCAATAACTGTTGTAGAAAAAGAAATCAAAGAAGTTATATCCACTATAGGAACTCAAAGAAAAAATATAGAACAAATGAATAAGGAAATCGGAACTGTTGATGAAGTTCTAAAAACAACTGTTTCTACTATAATAAGTCATATTGAGGATGCTAGTGTAGTGGACGAGCAGTTAGCTAAGACTGAAAAAAATCTTTCTTCCTATAGTAAAAAATTTATAGCATCAAACAAATAGCTCTACTAGATTTTTCAATCGTTGATTTAATTCAACTATTACTAATTTTATTTTACTTAAATTAGATTTAAATTCAAAAATAAGGAGAAAACTTAACTGATTGAGAGCTTAATCAGCTTATGTTTTCTCCTTAATAAATTGATCATATAATATCTCTTAGTGTTTGGATTTCATTTTCTGTGAGATATCTCCATTTACCATCTTCTATACCATCTATATTTATATTGAGTATTCTTACACGAATAAGCTTTATAACTGTGTATCCTATAGCTCTACTCATCCTTCTTATCTGTCTATTAAGCCCTTGAGTCAACACTATAGAAAAAGTATCCTCACTAATCCTTTTAAGAGTACATTCTCTAGTTATTATTCCACCTATATCTACTCCACTTGCCATTTGATTAAGAAACTTATCATCATAGCTTCTGTCCAAAGTTACTATATATTCTTTCTCATGCATATTTTCTGACTCTAAAATCTTATTCGCAAGATCTCCATCATTGGTCATTAATATCAACCCTTGAGATTCCTTATCTAGTCTTCCTACCGGAAATATATACTTGTCATAATTCATGAAATCTATGATGTTGTTCTTTACCTCTCTAGCTGCAGTGCAGATTATTCCTACTGGTTTATTTAGAGCAATATAGACTTTTTCAGTAACCGGTATAGGTTCCCCGTCTATGAGTATACTATCCTCAAGTTCAACCCATTGCCCAGGAATACACTGAACTCCATTAACCGTTATCCTGCCCTCTTCTATAATTCTATTAGCTTCTTTCCTCGAACAAAATCCTAAATTACTAAGAAGTTTATTTATCCTCATCTAAAATCTTATGCCCCTTGTCTTAAGTATTCATAACATGATAATACCATCATATCGTATTTTACAAGAGTATTCCATGGCAAAGATTTAATATACTTAATTGCATCCTTATTTATAAATCAAATCCATATAATTTTCTGAGAACTCAATACCAGCGGAAGAACATCTATCGCTAAATATCATATCTCCTCTCTTTTTGTCAAAAAGAGTGACATTTAATATACCTTGAAGAGTTTCACTGGCCACAGGCATCATCTTTCCATCACGAGGTGCATATAATTTCATAAAAGTTTCTGTTTTATAAAAGGCTTCTATTTTAAGAAAATAATTTTTATTATAGGTTTTTAATATAATTTTTTCTTCTTCCCAGCTAATAGACAGGGAACTTTTATTTATACTTGTAAACTTATAAACTTTGCCTTTTGCATATATTCCTATTAAAAAGCCTGTAAAACTTTTTATTGGAAAAGGCATAGGTATATGTGCTATGGAACAAGTAACTGATCCATCTCCCTCTTTAAAGGAATTTCCTTGAGCCCATATATATGAATAAGGAAATGCTTTTCCCCAGTTTTTTTCAATATATAATTTACCTCCAGTAAAATCAACTAGTCTCCCATTAATAGAAAGCTTTCCTCTTATATTACCATCCACAGCACAAACTTGACTGTAGCACTGCATAAAACTTAAATAATTGTAAAACCCCATGCTTCCTGGATTAATCGCACTATCAGGCCAAGTAACTATATTATCAAAGTATAATGTTCCAAATATCCTTTCATACTGCTGATTTATATCTAGGCTAATTCCATTAAGGGAAAAAGTACTTTTCCCTACTTGAAAATTAAATTCTGATGAACTAGCCTTAAATTGATTTTTATTGAATTTGATATATTTGAAACTTTTTTCATGCCCTTTAAGTACCTGGATAAAGCTATGTGAATTTCCTTCCTTACCTAAGAATATCCCTGGTATAAAGCAGTATGTATCACCTGTACGTGGCTGCACAAGCTTAAAGTACCAGCCTTCAAAAAAATTAGGTCTTTCATTCTTTCCGTGATATATATCTGGATTTCTATCAAACTTAATCAAAAAAACACCTCTTTTTATATTCATAGCAATATACATAGTTTTGCCTATCAGACCTCAAGCCTTAAGGATAGCCATGCTATAATTCTAATGCTATATAATATTATTTAATCAATGAGGTGTTATTATGTGTTTTCTATTTATATTTTCTATATGGTAAAGAAATTTATTACTCCTCATAACAAATTATAGGAGTTCCTGGTTCTATGTTTTCAAATATTGTTTTAGCTAAATATATGGGACAATTAACACATCCATGGGTTCCGTTACTCTTATATATATCTCCACCAAAGGAATATCTCCAGCTAGCATCATGTATGCCTATATTTCCGTTAAAAGGCATCCAATAAGTCACATCTGACTCGTAATCTTCTCCCCTTAAAGTTGAACCTTTTTGTTTATAATTAAGCATATAGATTCCAAGACTAGTAGAATTTCCTCTATTTGGATTACCTGTTACTACGTCACCTTGAGTTACAAGCTTTCCATTTTTATAAAACCAAAGATGCTGCTGTGTTATATTAATCTCTACATAGGTGTTGCCTATATCGTTTTCTCCTCTAGTTACACCCTTTTGGGAATATATAGGCTCAATTTCAAGAGCTCTTCCAAGTTTTATAGTGTCTAATAGCTTCTTTGCTTCAGCCTCTCTATTAATCTTCCAACCATAAAATCCGCCACTAACCTCTAATGTCTTTCCTACAGAGGTTTTAAACTTTCTTGAAATGCCTATAGTATCGTATTTTTTACTTAATGCATTTACATATTCTTTAAGTGCTTTTTCGTTTACTACTACCTCAAGCTTATCATCAACACTAAGCCACTTATTTATTGTGTCACTATCTAACACCTCATTTTTATCTCCAAATAAATAAATGATTCTTGATGATATATATTTATTTAGTAATTGTTTAGTTTTAGTAGTTATATCAGAATTTAAAGTATACTTTGGATTATCGTAGCAACGACTTTCATTCAAGTTCAATGTTGTTTCTCCTCTTAATATACTTTTCTCTATCGCTTTTTCTAAATTTACTTTATTAATCTTATTTCCATATACTTCTTTTACCGCTTCATAAGAGCCATTGGTATATATGAAGCTTACATCTTTTGGTTCAATAATTTCTTTATTCAAGCAACCTAATCGATTTATTTTATTTTCCAAATTACCCTTGTTATAAGTGAATAAATCCTCTACATAACACTTTTGCTTTTTAAATAATGAAATTCCCCACTTAAAAGTATTTATATCTTTACAAACCTCAAAATAACTATTTTTGTCATTATACTTCAATTCTATAGCTTGTCCAATAACTTCTTCCTTTACTCCATCCCTCTCGATTAATGTCAGCCTATAACCCTTAACACCACTTTTTATTAAAGCATACACTTCTTTATGAGACTTTAATGATACGTCAATTCCATTAATTTCTGTATTAAAAAAGAAATGACTAGCAAAGTATATTGCTCCTACTAAATAAATTAATACAATTGCTGATATTAAAATAATGATATTTCCTGTAACCTTACTTTGAAAAAGCACTTTTATATTAAGATTTTTAAAATCAATTTTATTCATACTTTTTTACCCTTCATAAAATACCTTTTAAATATTAACAATTTATAATATGTTTGTCCCTCAATAGTTATGCCCTTTATAAACATATACTCTATATAATTATTTGAAAATTTCATTTAATCCTCGGGTTGCACACTAACTTAACCTCAATATAGTCTTTAATAATACTTAAAAAGGCTGCTACACTAATCTATTAGTGCACCAGCCTCATATATTATTTTCTTATTTACATATAGCCCATTTATAAATATTAAGCTTTTATTTTATTCCCTGAAAAGCATAATTAATAATCTGTTTTACAAACACCTCATCCACCGGGTCCCCAGTTATCAGCAATCTGTAAAATAATGGTCCAAAAATTAAATCCGTAATCAATTCTATATCCAGATCCTTATTTACTTCCCCTCTAGCTATTCCACGTTCTAAAATATAACGCGAATCAAGTCTGCGTGGCTTAAAATATATTTTCCGATAAGCCTCTGCTAGATTCTTATCATATTGTCCTTCTGCTATTATTTGGTTGATTACTTTCCCCTCTTTACTCATTAAAAAATCAGCTAAATTGTTTACTTGAATTACCATATCCTCAATAGTTGATCCTGTATCAGGAACCGGAAGTCTCACAACAGCAGCATCAAAAAAAGCATCCATAACAACAGCAGCTTTGTTGGCCCACCACTTGTATATAGTAGCTTTACTAACTCCAGCTCTTTCAGCAATTTTTTCAATAGTAATTGCCCCAAACCCATTCTCAATCAATAATTGATACGCAGCAGAAAGTATTGCCTCTTTAGTTTTTTCACTACGGGGACGTCCTAACTTTTTTTCCATATATAATTACCTCACTTATATCTAAATCTATACAATGCATTTTATAAACTATACGTATATTATACTATATATTTTTTATTTTAAACATAAAAAGCTATTTACAATACTGAACGTTTAGTATATTATATATTTATAAACTAAACGTTCAGTATATTAAACATATGGGGAGGAATTTTAAATGAAAGTTGTAATGTTTAACGGAAGCCCAAACAAAGAAGGTAATACTTTTCACGCTTTAAAACTAGTTGCTAATGAATTAGAAAGAGAAGGTATTGAAACAGAGATAATTCACGTAGGAAATAAGACTATCAGAGGTTGTATCGCTTGTGGATATTGCACAAAGAATAAGAATGGAAAATGTGTCATCAATACTGATCCAGTTAATGAATGGATTGAAAAGATGAAAACTGCTGATGGAATAATTTTAGGCTCACCAGTACACTATTCAGCAATTGCTGGTACAATGAAGTCATTTTTAGATAGAGCTTTTCGTGTAGCTGAAGCAAATGATAGTATGTTAAGACTAAAGGTTGGAGCTGCCGTAGTAGCAGTAAGACGTGCAGGAGGTATCCCAACCTTTGATCAATTAAATAATTATATCAATCATTCCGAAATGGTTATTCCTACTTCAAACTATTGGAATGTAATTAATGGCAGATTACCTGGTGAGGCTTTACAAGATGAGGAAGGAGCTCAAATTATGAGAGTTCTAGGCAAAAATATGGCTTGGCTTATTAATCTTATTGAAAATGGAAAAGAAGTAATTCAAAAACCAGAGCTAGAAGAAAAGATTTTTACTAATTTTATTAGATAACTGAATATCTAATCTATACACGTATATAAATTTAAATAATATTAATAATAGTTTTTTTATCACTTTAATCTAAACCAATTTATTGCAAGTTATTATAACTTAAGGAAGTGATTTATAAGTGTATCAATCAAGTAAACCTGTTATAAAAACCAGTTCATCAATAGATAATATTAATGCCAGTCCAGTACTAACTAATACACTAATTATAATTATGTCCATAGCTTGTGGACTTACTGTAGCAAATTTATATTACATCCAACCTCTTTTAGCTGATATAGCTAAAACTTTTCATGTGAATCAATTAAGCATAGGATATGCAGCAACTCTCACTCAAATAGGATATGCAGTGGGAATGATATTTATATTACCCTTAGGGGATATAAAGGAGAAACGAAACTTAATAGTTATAATGCTTTTGTTGTCAATAATTTCACTTATGAGTATGTTCTTCTCTACTAATATATATGTTCTTACAATTTCTTCTTTTGCTGTAGGCTTTACTTCTATTATTCCTCAACTTATTATTCCTTTAGCAGCTCAGTTATCAAATCCTGACAAGAGGGGGCAGACCATTGGAAAGATAATGAGCGGCCTATTAATTGGAATACTTCTTTCTCGTACTGTTAGTGGTATCTTAGGAGGATACTTAGGATGGAGAGCAGTTTACCTTATAGCAGCTATCATGATGTTTTCTCTAATGCTTATACTAAGAAAACTAATCCCACTATGTAAACCTGTTTCTGATATTAAATATACTAAATTATTAAAATCATTAGTTCACTTAATAAAAACGGAACCGATTTTAAGAGAAGCCTCCATCAATGGTGCCTTGATGTTTGCAGCCTTCAGTGCCTTTTGGACATCTCTTATATTTTTACTTGAAAGTTCTCAATACAATATGGGCGCTGAAGCGGCAGGCTTGTTAGGTCTAGTTGGCATTAGTGGTGCTCTTGCTGCACCTATAGTTGGGAAGATAGCAGATAAAAGAGGTTCTAGATTTGCAATAGGAATATGTATCATAATAGTTATAATTTCTTATGGATTATTCTATTTATTAGGCTTTAAAATGTGGGGACTTATCCTAGGAATTATTCTTCTAGACTTAGGTGTACAGTCCTGTAATGTTTCTAATCAAGCTAGAGTACATGCATTAAATGAAAAAACTCGTAACAGACTTAACACTATTTATATGGTTAGCTTTTTCCTCGGAGGTGCATTAGGTTCCTTCCTAGGTTCTTATAGTTATTCTCATTTTGGATGGTATGGAGTTTGTACCTTTGGAATGATTACACAAATACTAGCACTTGTTATTCACAATGCTAGAAAAAACAAATAAGCTATGCTTGTGCTGAGCTTCAGCAGAGTAAATAGATAAAATATATATGAAAAACTTTTACAACAATCAGCCTACTGCTTAAATTCACACTAGCAGTCTACAGATAAGCATAGTTTCCCACCACTATACACAGAATATATATAATTAATCTTGCAAAATATTAAATACTAAATAAGTTAGTTGTTTGTATATAAATATTTCAATTAAACTAATGAGGTGGGCTATGCCAAAAATATTCTGGTATTATTGTGTAGTTGCTATAGGTATAGGATTTCTGATATTTACTGTGATAAAGAAAAAAGACATCATTAACCTATTATCATTCTTTTTATCTGTTGCGTCTCTCGGTTATTTATGTGAAGTTTTAGTACTATTTGTATTAGATAGTTATGCTTATAAACCTGGGGTATTCAGTGACCCTACTGCAGAAAACATCCTTGGTCATCTTATCTGCAATGGATTCTTTTGGGGAGGTATTGCTGTTTTTGTAGCAGCTTTTTCTCTAAGGGCTGTATGGATTGCTTTTATATCGATTGCTTTCATGCTTGTGGAGATTTGGTTTCTTAAGGTAGGTGCATATGAACATCATTGGTGGAAGTTATATATTACAGGCGCAGCCGCTTTCGTTATTTTTACTTTCTCAAAGAAATGGCTTTCTGCACTGAAAGAGAATAAGCATAAGTTAGTAAGAAAATTAACCTTTTTTATGACAGCTTGGATAATTTTGCAGAGCTGCTCAGTTTTGCAGTCACTTTTTGATAAACAGCATTTTCTAATAGGGCTTGTTCAGAATGTATATCGGGATAGCATCTTATTCAGTGTTCCATATCAGTTGTGTGTAGCTATAATTTATTCGGCTTTCGTTTCTATACATAACAAATGGTATTATACTATTTTCCCTTTGGTTATAAATTTAATAGCAGATAGCTTATTTGCATTTTTGAAGATTTTAAACTTTTATAATGGTTGGAATCTATTTTATTTCGAATTCATCCGCATTATGGGTTTCATTATTTTTATCCTTCTTGAAAAGTATACTTTATTATATCCATCACCATCATCAAAAAATGTCAAAGGTTAGCTCATACTTAACCTTTGACATTTTTTAATATTATTGCTTACTTGCTGACTTTCTCGTCTTTTTATCACTGTAATAAACCGTCTCTTCCCCTACAACGGCAAGAGATATCCACATAAATATGGATAACGCTGCTGTACTATGAATAAAGCTTAGCATCATATCAAAAGTTCCATAGGTGAAGGCGCCTGTTTGAATATAAATTTGTTGTACTATTAGGAATAGCAGAGATACTATTAATACAGGCATTAACTTTGATAAGGAACTTTCCTCAACCCAGTTAATCATAAGTATCCCAAGCCCAGCTAAAGCTAAAAGTTGAAAAAGAGATGCCCTTCCAATAGGAATCAATATGTGTTCATAGCTATAGTATCCTAGATATGCAGAAATGTTATCAACAAATATCATCCATACTATAGATACTACTGCAACATATCGTAATTCCTTTATCCTCTCCAAGGGAACTATAATAAATAATAATAACCAAGTGATTATAAATAAAGTCAGCTGCTCCATATCAACCTCCGTAATATTAAAATTTAAGTAAATTACCTAAGCTTTAATATTTCCCCTATGCTAATCAGTTATACTTTATTATTTATATAATGCGTAATCTATAGTATCTTGTTTTTTAAATAACATAATTCCATAACTAAGTGAATTCTTGCTACTCTTCCAATGAATAGTCGCAGTATATAAACTGAAATTTGTTTTTGAGAGAACCTTTCAATTAAACTTGTAGTGTATTATTATTTTGATGTACTATAATATATGGGTTGATATTCCTAGGTAAAATTCAATATCAAATTTCAAATCTACCTTTAATACAGTTCATACTCTTCTACTTATAATAAAGGAAGGTATTAAGTTAGGTTTGAAAACTCGAATAAGGTTTTTTAACCCAATTACAATATTTTAAAATATATTAATCTACATTTTACAAGAGGAGAAAACTTATGGCTTACAAAGATTTGCAAGATTTTATTAAACACTTGGACGAAAAAGGCCAGCTAAAAAGAATAAAAACAGAAGTAGACTCAGAACTAGAGATTACTGAAATAACTGATAGAGTATCAAAGAAATATGGACCTGCTCTACTATTTGAAAATGTAAAAGGATCAGACTACCCTGTTCTTATAAACGCTATGGGAACTTATGAAAGAATGAGTATGTCTCTAGGTGTTGAAAAACTAGACGACATTGGAAATGATATAGAAGAATTTATAGACATGTCTAATTATCTTGGTCTTATGAAAAAAATAAAATCTCTTCCAAGACTTACGAGAATGGCAACTGTATTTCCTATAAAACTGCCTACTAAAGGTTCTTGCCAAGAAGTTATAGAACATGATCCCGATCTATCAACACTTCCAATATTAAAGTGCTGGCCAGGGGATGGAGGACGCTTTATAACACTTCCACTTGTTATGACAAAAGACCCTGAAACAGGAATCCAAAATACAGGTATGTACAGACTTCAAGTTTATGATAAAAACTCAACAGGTATGCACTGGCATTTACATAAAGATGGCCGTGAAATATATGAAAAATATAAAACTCTAGGTGGAAAGATGCCTGTATCAGTTGCTCTAGGCTGTGATCCAGCTATTACATATTCTGCTACAGCCCCACTTCCTAAAGCAATAGATGAGATGATGTTTGCAGGTTTTTTAAGAAAATCTCCGGTAAAGCTTGTTAAATCTATAACCAATGATATATATGTTCCAGCAGATGCTGAATTTATTATAGAAGGCTATGTTGATGTTAATGAAGATTTAAAGCTTGAAGGGCCTTTTGGCGATCATACAGGATATTATTCTCTTGCTGATTACTATCCAGTATTTCATGTAACTTGCATAACTCATAAAAAGAAGGCAGTATACCCGGCTACTGTTGTAGGTAAACCACCTATGGAAGACTGTTACATGGGTAAAGCTACAGAAAGAATTTTCTTGCCTTTATTAAAGATGCAATACCCTGAAATAATTGATTTTAATTTTCCACTTGAAGGAGTTTTCCATAATTGTGTTATTGTTTCTATCAAAAAACGTTACCCTGGACATGCTAAGAAGATAATGAACTCCCTATGGGGTATCGGTCAGATGATGTATACAAAAATGATAATTGTTGTTGATGAAAATGTAAGACCGCAGGATATATCTACTGTAGCTTGGAAGGTCTTTAATAATATTGATGCCAAAAGAGATGTAGTTATTTCTGAAGGTCCTCTAGATGCTCTTGACCATGCATCTAACCTTCCTCATTACGGTTATCGAATGGGTATTGATGCTACTAAAAAGTGGCCAAGTGAAGGTCATACTAGAGAATGGCCAGACGACATAGAAATGTCAGATGATATTAAAGATCTTGTTTCAAGGAGATGGGCTGAATATGATATTGAATAAAGCTATAGAAAAAATCCATGACTACGGAATACTAGTTATGTTTTCCCACACAATTTTTTCTTTATCTTTTGCGCTAATTTCTATGCTACTAGCTAGTAATGGACTTCCTTCTCCTTACAAGATATTTTGGATACTGCTTGCCTTTATGGGTGCAAGAACCGGAGCAAATGCTATCAATAGAGTTATTGATGCTGAAATAGATGCTAAGAATCCAAGAACAGCTACAAGACAGTTACCTCAAGGCTTGATGAAAAAGAAGGAAATAATACTATTTGTTATAGGCTGCTTTTTACTAATGGTTATTTCTGCAGCAATGCTAAATCCATTATGCTTAATTCTATCACCAATAGCATTATTTTTGATGGTCATTTATTCCTATACAAAGCGTTTCACTTGGGCTTGTCACTTGGTTCTAGGTATAACCTCAGCCGCTGCCCCTGTTGGAGCTTGGCTTGCAATAACAGGAAAAATCTCTTGGCTTCCTCTTTTTATGGGAGCCGCTAATACTCTTTGGGTTGCAGGCTTCGATATAATATACGGAGCACAGGATTATGAATTTGATACAGCTAATGGAATCCATTCAATACCTGCAAGATTTGGAGTAAAAAATGCTCTGCATATCTCTACTCTTTTTCACGGTATAACCTTAGGCTTATTAGTTATAGTAGGAATTTTAAGTAGCCAGTTAGGATTTATCTATTACATTGGACTTTTAATCATCTCTATTTTGTTTATTGCTGAACATAAGATGGTTTCACCACATAATTTGACCAATGTAAAAATAGCCTCTTACGGCATAAATCAGATAATCAGCATTACATTTTTAATATGTGGAGTTATCGATGCGCTAATTTAAAAATCAGGCTGCATCAATGCCCTTAATTAAAAATGATGTGTCACTATTCCGATGCTCTAATGAGCTTTGAAAAAGCATAAATCATTCAAAGGAGATTACATATGAAAAAAATAGTTATTGGAATCACAGGTGCCAGTGGAAGTATATATGCAATAAGGTTAATTGAAGAACTATTAAAAAAAGAAATCTTTGTTCATGTAATATGCACTGACAATGGTAAAAAAGTTATGAAATACGAAACCTCAATTGATATTGAAGAATGGATAATGGATTTAAAAGAAAAATATGAACATTTAAAGCTTGAAGATATAAACAATCTATTTTCTGGAGTTGCTAGCGGTTCCTATAAATTTGATGCTATGATTATACTTCCTTGCTCAATGGGAACCTTAGCAGAAATCAGCATGGGTTTAGCTAAAAATTTATTATGCAGAGCCGCAGATGTTTCTTTAAAAGAAAATAGAAAACTTATTATAGTTCCTAGAGAAACACCACTGAATGCAATACATCTTGAAAATATGCTAAAGCTTTCAAGGCTTGGAGTCACTATTCTACCAGCTGTGCCAGGCTTTTATCATAAGCCTCAAAGTATGGATGACTTAATTAACTTTGTTGTTGGAAAGATATTAGATTCACTTTCTATAGAAAATACTTTATTTAAAAAATGGGAGGATACAAATGCTTAAACTAAAAAAAATACTAACTATTATTACAGCTTCTACTCTTGTGTTATCGCTAACTGCTTGTTCGCCTGTAAAGGAGAAAGCTACTACTACCTCTTCTGCATCTAAGCAAACTCTAAATTTTGGTGCAGTATCATCAGTTGATGTAATACCTATTGTAATTGCCAATGAAAAAGGTTACTTCAAAAACGAAGGTGTTGAAGTTAATTTTCAAGGGTTCAAAAATTCAAAAGATAGGGATGCAGCCCTTCAAGCTGGAACTCTAGATGGAGTTATTTGTGATGAAATAGCTATCTCCCTTTATCAAAATGCTGATTTTGATGTAAAGATAACAGGCATTACTGATGGCGATTTTATGCTTATAGCAAATCAAAAATCCGGAATAAAATCAATAAGCGATCTTAAAGGCAAAAGTGTAGCTATCTCTGAAAAGACTTCCATAGAATACACTCTTGATAAAATATTAGAAAAAAATTCTCTTGACCCTAAGGATGCAAAAAAATCTATGGTCCCTGCTATTCCTACAAGACTTGAGATGCTAAGAAATAACAATGTTGATGCGGCACTTCTTCCAGAACCTTTTGCATCACTTGCTCTAAGTGATGGAGGAATATTACTTGGTAGTGCTAGCAGTTTAGCTACATACCCTTCAGTAACAGCATTTACACAGAAGGCAATAGACGGTAAGGGTGCTGAAATAAGAGCATTTTATAAAGCTTATAACCAGGCTGTTGATTACATAAACAGTACAAAAATCTCAGAATATGAAGCAACTATTATCAAAACAGTAGGTTACCCTGAGGATATGAAAGGTAAGATTAAACTACCTAAGTTTAGAAAAAACACTTTGCCTAAGGAAGCTGAAGTTCAGTCTGTAATAGATTGGGGAACAAAAAATGGTCTTGTTAAAAAGACTCTAATCCCTAAAGATTTAATGAATGATATAGGAATTAAGTAAATCTTATGGAGGCATTCTATGCTCAATATAAAGAATCTTTCAGCAAGCTATAAATCTCAGGAAAACTTAGTAACAGCTCTTGGTCCTGTCAGTATGAAAATTACCCCTGGAGACATATATGCGGTTATTGGCCCCTCAGGTTGTGGTAAATCTACTTTACTTAATGTACTAAGCGGCATAATAAAGGACTATCAAGGTGAAGTAACACTAAATGGTGAAAATCTGTCTCCGAAAAAACATAATATCGGTTTTATACCTCAAAACTTTGGACTACTTCCTTGGAAAAACGTTCAAAAAAACTGTACTTTATCTCTTAGGATAAAAGGGATTGCCCTGGATGATTCCATTAATGAAAGAATTGATTACATCCAAAACAAATTAGATATTTATTCATTAAGGAACAGATATCCCAATGAACTGAGCGGCGGACAAAAGCAAAGAGTTGCTATTGCTAGAGCCTTTATCATGAATCCTGATTTGCTTTTAATGGACGAACCTTTCTCTGCATTAGATGCTTTAACAAGAGAAGAAGCTCAAGAGCTTTTCATTGATATGTGGAATCAGTATAAGACAACTACCTTATTTGTTACTCATAGTATAGAAGAGGCTATCTATATGGGAAAAAAAATTGTGATTATGTCCCACTGTCCTGGTACCATAGTGAAAATAATAGATAATCCTTTGTTTAATACTGATAATTTAAGAGAAAATGAAGAATATCTAAAATTATCTTCATATCTTAGAACTATAATAAAAAAGGGATGGAAAATATGAAGGCATTAAAGAAAATCAAGCTATTTGTCCAAGGTTTTGTGCTGTTTAACCTTCTATGGTACCTTCTTGCTAGCGTAATTCATATGAGGGTACTTCCGAAGCCTACGGATATATATCTTAACATGAGCATCATATTAAGCGAAAAGATTTATATACATATTTTAGTCAGTCTATACAGGGTTGGATATGGACTCATCATCTCCTTATTTGTAGGGATTTTAATTGGTCTTCTTATGGCCTACTCAAATGCATGGAATAAAATACTTAATCCGCTAGTTTACTTTACTTATCCAATACCAAAAACAGCGCTACTTCCAGTAGTAATGCTGTTATTTGGCTTAGGAGATTTATCAAAGATATTTATTATCGTGTTGATACTTGTATTTCAGATTATTGTAGCAGTTAGGGATTCAGTTCTAAATATTCCCTCAGAAACCTACAACCCCTTAAAAAGTCTTGGCGCTTCAAAGCTTCAGATATTCACACATATAACCTTACCAGCAATTTTGCCAGAATTACTTACCAGCGTACGACTTTCAATAGGAACTGCGCTGTCTATTTTATTTTTTGCCGAAGGTTACGGAACTCAGTATGGTATGGGATATTATATCCTAGATGCCTGGAGTAGAATTGACTATAATGAAATGTATACAGGAATCATAATACTGAGTCTATTAGGTTTTGCTCTATTTATTTTGATTGACATTTTTGAGGAAACTGTATGTAGATGGAAGGCTTGATTTTAAGTTAAAAGCCTCACTAAAATCTTTAGTTTAGATTTTGGTGAGGCTTTTTTTGTTAGTGCTCTATTAAGAAAATTAGCCATAAGCATTTTTCTTTCATAAGCAAACCACTTTTATTAAAGATGAACCACTTCGATCCGAAATCTATTTTTAAAACTCTCACGGCTTCTGGTGAGAGAATTTAAAAATAATAAACTTCATTACGAAGTGGTACATCCATAAATATGATTTATAATAGGTTTTCTTCTAACATTAAACGAGTTGGCCAGAACTCATATAAACTGATCGACTCTACTCTACCCTCAAAACTTTTAAAGTTCTCTGCTACAATCGGTAATGCTTTGTGAATCACTTCATGATCATCAATTAATAGTGTTGTATGGGCTGTCCACCCGTTGTCATCACTGAAAAACTTCTGCAAATTTAGAAGGTCGTAATTTACTAAAGGTGCTATAAATAAAACATCAAGTCCAAACAATCCGATATTATTTAATCTTATATCAAAGCCTCTAAAATTCTTAGATACTGACTTTACTTTTTCCCTAAGCATTTCCTCATCAGATAATTTAAATGTTCCAAGGGTCATGTGATAGGGTACATCAGCTGTTTGTCTTCCTACAAAACCATTTTCAAGTAAGACCTGTTGAATATCCTTTAGTTTTTGCTGAGTTTCTTCGTCATATTGAGCTAGAACACATAATATTTTATCTTCCATCTTTACCTCTCTTTCTGTTTCCTTCTTTAACAACTACTTTCTCTTTTATTACTTTATATATTACCAATAATTGTATTTTCCCCATATAACCATTGTCAATAGTTTAATTTTTTACAGTAAAAAATTAAACTATTGACCCTTACCTAAGGTAACCGCTTATAATTAAGTTGGGTGATAAATATTATGAGAGATAAACATTTTTACACAGCAGGTGAATTTGCTAAAAAAGCAGGAGTCACCATAAGAACCATAAGATTTTATGATAACAAAGGACTATTAAAGCCATCAAGCCTCAGTGAAGCTGGATATAGGCTATATACTGATGAAGATTTTGCAAAGCTTCAGGTTATACTAACCTTAAAGTACTTAGGCTTTTCTTTAGAGGATATTGCAGCTTTGGTTGTATCAGAGGATTCAAAGATTGATAGTTTAAGAGACTCACTAGAACTGCAACTTGAAATGGTAAGAAGTAAAATAGAACATCTGGAGCTTATAAAAAAATCAATTATTGAGGCTAAAAAGGTAATCGAGGAAGAAGATCCCGATTGGAACAAAATAGTTGACATAATACATGTTACAAACATGGAGAAAGATTTATCAACCCAATATAAGGATTCTAGAAATTTAAAGGTAAGAATAAATCTTCACGACAAGTTCAGTGTAAATAAATATGGCTGGTTCAATTGGTTATTTGATAAAATAGATACTTCGAAGAAAGATAAGGTTCTTGAGATAGGTTGCGGTGATGGTCAGCTTTGGAAGAAATCTCAGGATAAGATTCCAGAGGACTCAGAGATAATATTATCTGATATTTCCCATGGAATGCTAAATGATAGCAAAGAAAATCTAAAAAGTTTAAATACAAATATAAAATTTCACATAGTAGATTGTACTAACTTACCCTATGAAGATGAAAGCTTTGATAAAGTAGTTGCAAATCACATGATTTTCTATGTTAAAGATAGAAAGCAGGCTTTTTCAGAGATAAAAAGAGTTCTAAAAAAAGGTGGTCATTTTTATTGCAGTACCTATGGATTAAAGCATATGAAAGAGATTGAAAATCTTACAAAGAGCTTTGACAGCAGAATATCTTTATCAGAGGTGCATTTAGAGGAGATCTTCGGCTTAGAAAACGGAGAACCTCAACTTATAGACTACTTTCCTAATATAGATAAACTTATCTACGAAGATAAATTAATTATAGATCAATACAAGCCTTTATTGGATTATATACTCTCTTGTCATGGAAATCAGCATGAGATACTAGCTGGTAGATATGATGAGTTTGAAAAATATGTTAAAGCAAAAGTTGAAAAAACAGGCATATTTAAAGTATCAAAATATGCTGGGTTATTTATATGTCATAAGTAATATGTATGTACCAGTCTGTAATAAAATTTATATTTTAAAGTTGAAGTGATACATCCATAGCAAGATATCTTTAGACTATACTTATTTTAATATCGAAAAAACTTTATCCGGATAGTTTTTTAAATAGATATATTGAGAGGAGAAGACTTATTATGAAAACTTATTTAGTAACAGGAGGAGCTGGATTTATAGGCTCAAATTTCGTTCTTTACATGCTCAAAAAATATACTGACATAACAATAATTAATTTAGATAAATTAACTTATGCAGGTAATCTTGAAAACCTAAAAGAGGTTCAGGGAAATCCTAATCATATATTTGTGCAAGGAGATATTTGTGACAAGGACTTAGTTACAACACTTTTCGAAAAATACGATATAGATTATGTTGTTAATTTTGCTGCTGAGTCTCATGTTGATAGAAGTATAAAGGAACCTGAAATCTTTGCTCAGACTAATGTTTTAGGAACAGTTAACCTTTTAAATTGCGCTAAAAATGCTTGGGAAAGAGAAAGTGGATGGAAGGAAGGCGTAAGATACCATCAAGTATCTACTGATGAAGTATATGGCTCACTTGGAGAAACAGGTTACTTTATGGAAACAACTCCACTTGATCCTCACAGCCCATATTCATCAAGCAAAGCTGGAGCTGACTTTATGGTAAAAGCTTATTCTGATACTTACAATATGCCTGTAACTATAACAAGATGCTCAAATAACTACGGACCATATCATTTCCCAGAAAAATTAATACCACTACTTATTAACAACTGCTTAAACCATAAAGATCTACCTGTTTATGGTGATGGATTAAATATAAGAGATTGGCTTTATGTAGAAGATCACTGCAAAGCTATAGATATGGTTATTAGAAATGGAAGAATCGGTGAAGTATATAATGTTGGCGGCCATAATGAAAGAACCAATATACAAATAGTTAAGACTGTCATAGCATATATCCATGATAATGTTGATAACACTGTAACAGAAGACTTAATAAAGTATGTAGAAGATAGAAAAGGTCATGATAGAAGGTACGGCATAGCTCCAGATAAGATAAAAGAAGATTTAGGCTGGTATCCAGAAACTACTTTCGAAGTTGGTATCATTAAGACTATTCAGTGGTATTTAGATAATAGACAATGGATAGAAAATGTTACTTCAGGTGATTATAAACATTACTATGCTAAGATGTATAACAATTAATGAATTTGTCCCAATAGAAAATTACTTGATCAACCATAGGTTTATTTAAATTAAATCTATGGCTGATCCACTTAATGATACTTTTATTTATTTACACATACTTTACAAACTTTTATAGTTCCGTTATCAGTAACTTTATCCCAAAGAAGCTTAACACCACCTCTTTTGCAAACAGGGCAAGTTCCTCTCCAATTAAGAATTTTTTTGATACCTTTACCTCTCTTGTTCTTTGCCATTTTATTCCCCCCTTTCTATTCAAAAGTTTATTCGTTTCTTATTATTTAAATTCCTATTTTGTATGTATATTTTCATATTGCTGATCATCTCAAAAGTGCTTTTCTATACACTTGCCTTCTATTTATTCAAAGGCTAATAAAGGAATCTATTCTGAATATATGCGTCTCCATACATTTCATATACCAATATCTTGTAATATTACTCATTTAATTGATAAAGAAAGAGAGCCATATCTTTATTCAAGATAGCTCTCCATTAGTTCTATATTATATCTTATATATTTAAACCCATTTAAAATATTGTTAATTCCTATTGCTTAATTAAGCATATTCTAGAACTTATTTTGTTTGCTCTAAAAATTCTTCAAGTAATGCTGCCTGCAGATTTTTAACTATCTCTGCTGCCTTTCCTCCTACCGGAACCCCATCTACCTCACAAGCACTCATGCAAAACTGCCCTGAGCTTGTGACTATAACTTCATCTGCTTCCATTAACTCTTTCAAAGTAAATGGAGTTTCGTCTACAGGTATATTGAACCTTTCACACATCTTTATTATATGCGCCCTTGCTATTCCTGGCAAAATCAAGTTATCTGTTGGTGCCGTTCTAAAAACACCATTTTTTATTATCGAAACATTGCTATGAGAACATTCTGTAACTCTATCCCCTCTATGGAATATAGCTTCATCACAGCCTGCCTCCTCAGTTTTTTGTGCTGCTATGACATTTGGTAATAGATTTAAAGTCTTAATATTACAGTGTAAAAATCTAGTATCTTCTAAAGTAATTAGTTTTACTTTCTTTGACATATCCTTAATAGCACGTGGAGTTAGCAGTATCCAAACATTTGCCTTCACTTCATCCCCGAGAAAAGCATGATTACGCATTCCAGTTCCTCTTGTAACCTGCCAATATACAAACTGTTCTCCTGAATCTACTTTCTTAACCATCTCTTGTAGCAAATCTTTAAATTCATTCTTTGTGTACGGCATTTTAATAGACAATAGCTCTGCACTGTTATAAAATCTATCAATATGTTCATCTAATGCAAATATCTTATGATTTCTGCTATATGTAGCATCATATACTCCATCGCCAAAATAGCATACGCGATCATTCATTGGTATCTTCATATTTTCAATCAAATCATACTCACCATTATAAAAACCTAAATTCTCCATTAATTTTCCTCCCTCTATACTTTATAAACTCACTGATATATAGGTAAACATTTTTAATTTGAAGCTACACAGCTTTACTTAATCAACTAATTTATTAAGATTTTCTCTATTTAAATTATCGAACTATTCTTAATATTAATTATATCTATATTATAACGAAACATCTCTCTTATATAAATAAAAAACTTCTAAAGCCATTGAAATATCCAGGTTTAGATACCTAAAATTTTTATACTTTCTTATACATTAAAAAAGCACCATTCAGTTACGAATAGTACTTTAATAAATCAAATTTATTTGACATGGCTCAATATCTCTAGACTTTCCTTTTTTTACTGCCATAATTTGCACTTAACCATATCAAGTAACCATGCTTTTCTTCTATCACGCTTGATAAGATGTACAAAGCTGTATCAATTAACTCTCCTATTTCAACAGATTCTTTTCGTGCCATAAGTATCATCCTTCTAAATATCAGCTATATCATTAAATGATATACATATCAATATTTGTAAAACAACATTTAATGTTATTATTTATCGGTATTATTTCTTTTTACTTCTTAACTTAAATATACTTTTATAGTAAAAAACAAAAGACAGCGCAGATATATTGCATATGTTCTGTCTTTATATTGATCTATATGGATTTACCACTTTATAAAAAAATACAATGGGATTGAATAATTATATTTTTTAGTGTAAAATTACACCATAAGAGCTAATTATCCATATATGTATAATTATTCTTACAAGATTCTAATTAAATAGATACTTATAAAAATATCAATTTATTCAATAATTTTATGAAAAGAAGGTGAAATATTTGAAAATGAAATCTTTTATGAGTCTAGGTGTCTTCGGAATGAAAACTATACTTTTCAAAATGAAGAAACCAATCTTAGGTACCATAATTCTTACGGATTTTTGTAATCTAAGTTGTAAGCATTGTGCTGTTAATAATATAAATAAAATCATGTATCCTTACAACGATATATTGGAGGAAATGAACAATCTATATAACGAGGGGATTAGAATACTATTTTTCTGCGGTGGTGAAACCTTAACCTGGAACTATGAAGGCAGGACAATACGCGATCTTATAAGAAAAGCAAAGGAAATTGGCTTTTTAGTCGTAAATATTGTCACTAATGGTACTATTGATTTGGACCTTCCTGAAGCTGACGTAATATTTCTAAGCCTTGATGGAACTAAGAAAAATCATAATTTGATAAGAGGCAATACTTTTGATACTATTCTAAACAATATCTCTAAAGCAAATTCTTCTAATATCTGCGTGTATATGGCTGTAAATAATATAAATTATAAAGACATTGAACCCTTATGCAAATTAGTCAAAGAAACTCCAAACCTAAGCTCGATATCCTTTAACTTCCATACCCCTTACCAAGGTACAGAACACCTCTCTCTTACAAACGATCAAAAAGTACAAGCTGTTAATTCAATTAAATCCATGATAAGTGGGGGTTACCCAGTATTCAATCTCTACTCAGCCTTAGATTATTACCTTAAAAACAAATGGGAAAGGCCTTGTTATCAATGTTTAGTTTCTGAAAACAAACAGAGATTTGTCTGTGGCAGATGCGTCGAAATTGATGGACTTTGTGATAAATGCGGATATCTTTTTGCAGTTGAATTTTCTCTTCTTTGCAAAGGGAATGTTAGAGTAATTCTTGATATGATAAGAACTTACTTAAAATACGTCTAGGAGGGTTAGTTAATGATTACAGACTTCTTAAGGTTGCTTTTTACAAGATCTTTTAAGCCATTCATTTTTACAAATAAAACCAACTATGAGCTTAATATGGATGTACCAGAATTAGGTATATATGTGCACATCCCGTTTTGCAATACTTTATGTCCCTTCTGCCCTTACAACAAGGTAAAGTATGATAAGTCTCTGGCAGCTTTATATAAAGATGCTTTAATAAAAGAAATCAACATGGCTGGGAGAATAAAAAATAAAGCAAATAAAATAACCAGTGTATATTTTGGTGGTGGTTCACCAGCGCTTATGGTCGAAGAACTTGCCGATATAATGAATTCACTTAGAAATAATTTTAATATAACCTCCAATATAGGCATAGAACTCCACCCAAGAGATGTTAATGAAGAGACTCTTCTAAAATTAAAAAACATTGGCTTTGACATGGTTAGTATAGGTATTCAATCTTTTCAAGAGAAATGCCTAAAGGTTTTAGGCAGAGAATATATTTCTGGTGCTGATAAAGTAAAAATCATAGCGGATGCGGGCTTCACCACCATAGATGTTGATCTAATCTTTGGCATAGACGGACAAACCAAGGAAGATTTAGAAAATGATTTTACTATTGCATTTAAGTCAGGAGCGACTCAAGTTTCAACCTATCCTTTTATTGATTTTTCCTATGCAAATAACAAAAGTAAACCTTTAGGAAAAAGGGATAAAAAGAAACTTCTTGAATATCTTGAAACGGTAAGTGAGAAGCTTCAATGCACCAGAACTGCTGTGTGGACTTTTGGCAAAAAAGATATACCCAAATATTCTTCTGTTACAAGAGATAATTTTATAGGTTTTGGTCCAAGTGCTACTACACTTTTAAGCCATATATTTAAAGTTAATACCTTTTCAGTAGAAGAATATATAACCTGTGTAAACAACGATAATATTCCAACTGCCCTCACCTTAAATTTTACAAAAAGAACTCGTGCACTTTATTGGTTATTTTGGAATTCCTACACTTTAAAAATAAACAATGATAACTTTAAGCAGCTCTTTAATAACAACTTAGAACAAATATTCAAATTTGAATTGAGACTTGGAATACTCCTAGGACTTATACGCAAAACAGAAGAAGGTTATGAACTAACCAAAAAAGGCACCTATAAGTATCATTTAGTTGAACAAGCCTACACTCATCAATACATCGATAAGACTTGGAGAATAGCGAGAGAAAAAGCATGGCCAGACAATATAAAATTGTATTAAATGAAAGCTCTCTAATATATCTTCATTACTCCCTATCCTTGACTATATAAACTCAAAATGATAAAATTTATTAAACTTATTGGAATACTTTGATATACTTTTGAATATGTTATTATATACATCATATTTATGTCTAAAGATGTACCACTTCGAACCGAAATCTATTTTTAAAACTCTCACGGCTTCTGGTGAGAGAATTTAAAAATAATAAGCTTTTTTACGAATTGATACATCTATAAAAGCTATGAATATATGTGCGTAGTTCCTTTAAAAAAGCTTATGTTTTATATTGAAACTCTATGTTTTTCGTTATGATACTTAGCCTAAATTTCTATAAGCTTTGTCAAAACTCAAGAAAATATATTGATGCTATACAAAGATTTTGATGATAAAATCAAAGAAAAGTATTATAATTATTATACTTTTTAAATTAATAGGAGTGATTAAAATGGAGAAGATCGCAAGCTTTACAGTAAATCACTTGGACTTACTTCCAGGTGTATATGTATCAAGAAAAGATAATTTTAAAGATGTAATTCTTACAACCTTTGATATAAGAATGACTAGACCAAACCTTGAACCTGTTATGAACACTGCAGAAATGCATGCATTTGAACACTTAGGTGCTACTTTCTTAAGAAACCACAAGACTTATGCATCAAAGACTGTTTACTTTGGACCAATGGGCTGCAGAACTGGCTTCTATATAATACTTGAAGGTGATTATGAGTCAAAAGATATTGTCGGTTTACTAAAAGAAATGTATCAATTTGTTGCTGATTTTGAAGGTGAAATTCCTGGTGCATCAGCTAGAGACTGCGGAAACTATTTGGATATGAATCTTCCAATGGCTAAATATCTAGCAAATAAATTCTTAAAAGAAGTTCTAGAAGTTATAACTGAAAAGAACTTAGTGTATCCACAATAATATAATGATGCTCAGAAATAACAAGCCATCCGCTAAAATTAATAGTGGATGGCTTGTTTATTATTTTTATATTGTACATTTTCATGTATCTTTTATTTAAATACTTTTACTCTATTTATAAAGCATCTTCGCGTAATTATTTATTGTATAAGAGTATACTTTCCACTGATTATCCTCATAAACAAGTCCTATATAACCTTTTTCTGTATCTTTTTCAACCTTCTGATCTTTATCATAAGCTACTTCTACCGATGCAGTATAGTCAAATCCAAACTTACCTTCCTTCTTGTCCTCAAAGGTTTTCTCAAACTCTACCTTAGTAGCTTTTACAGTGCATTTATTTGTAGCGCAAAACTTAAGACTTCTAGTATAAAATCTATCTGCAATCAATGACTCTAAAGCCTTAGGTGTAGTTACAGTTTTGAACTTATCATGAGCCTTACTAATATTATCAAGAGTTTGCATCTCCTCTGATGCTTCCTTACTTGATTTCACTTCATAAAACTCATACAAAAACTTCTCTGCTGTAGCTTGAGCTGTACTTTCCGAAGCCTTAGCCTCTTCTGTTTTCTTTGAACTGTTAGAGCATCCAGTAATAATAAATATACAAAGTGTTAATACAGAAATGATTATTAATATGGATTTGTTTTTCATTATAATTCTCCCCTTTTGAATTAAAATATTTTATAGCCCTTTTACTTACATATTATGTTTATATAAATAATACCACCCATTCCTGGAATTTTATATAATCAGATTCTTATATTTACCTTAAGAATATATAAAGGATTCCTACATCGAAACTTAAGTTATACTTGTTCGATAATTCCGGCTTCTGGGGATTATCGGTCACGTATAGCTTACATAGTTGAGTTAGGAATCCTATAGAGATTTCCCATGTATAAATTAATAGTTGCACTAGAGACTCACTCCTAAATATGTATCTCTTAATTAAACTAAATATTTTTTATAAATCCCTACATTTCAATTTTTCCAAAAAACAAAGTAAACAACAATTTATATGAATATTGCTTCACTTACCTCTGACTTTAATACTATTGACAAATCTCTCCTACAGTTGTAGGATGAAATTAGGATTACAATTGTAGGAGGATGAAAAATGAGTAAATTACCCAAAATATCTGATTCTGAGTGGGAAGTTATGGAGGTAATATGGTCAAAAAAGCTATGTACTTCATCAGAAATAGTTGATGCTTTAAAAGATAATAGCGAATGGAGTCCAAAAACTATCCACACACTAATAACAAGACTGGTAAAAAAAGGTGCTGTGGATGTGGATAAAACATCTACAACCTATAAATATAGTCCTTTAATATCTGAAAAAGATTTAAAAAGTCAGGAAACTAAAACTTTTGTACAGAAAATTTATGGTGGATCTCTCAAGCTCCTTCTATCAAATTTTATTAGAGAAGAAGAATTAAGCGTAGATGAAATTCATGAACTAAGAAAGCTTCTAGATGAAAAAACTAATAAGTAGGTGGATTTATGTATTTATTAAATAAAATATTCACATCTATCGTATATCTATCTTTAATGGCCAGTGCTGCAGTTATTTTAATATCACTAATGAAATTAATATTCAAAAATAAATTTAGCGGATCTTGGCATTATTATATTTGGCTTATAGTTATCATTAGACTTATGCTTCCCTACTCTATTAACAGTAATATAAGCTTATTTAATTATACAAGTGCCGCAATAACAGATAACCTTAGTAAGAATATTTCTACCATAATAGAAGAAAATAATATCAGTAAGGTACCAATATCCCCTGGGAAAGCAAGTATCAATACGCCAGAGGCTTCATCCAATAATATAGATTCACAGAAGAGCACACTGCCTGATATAGCTTATACTCCTAATTCATATAGCCTCTTTGAGAGTATTAGCTATAAATACAACCTTCCAATATTCTGGCTCATTGGAGTGACTTTATTAACTTCTTATATATTACTATCTTATATATTATTTAACTTAAAAATAAACTCTAGAAATAACAATAGTGCTACAGGCCTACATCCTATATTGAAGGAATGCAAGAAAAAGCTTAGAGTAAATCGTAAGGTAAAAATAATATATAGTAATGATATAACTAGTCCTTGTATATTAGGTATAATCAAACCTCAAATACTAATACCTAGCTTTTTATCAAAAGAGTTAGGCTCCAAAGATCTAGAATATATACTACTACACGAACTCTCTCATCTAAAAAAGAATGATTTAATATTAAATTGGATTATGACATCACTGCAAGTAATCTATTGGTTTAATCCAATAATATGGCTAGCTTTTACAAAAGCAAGGAAAGACTGCGAATTAAGCTGTGATAGTTTCGTATTAAGAAAACTCTCTAAAACCTCATATAAGGAATATGGAGAAACTTTACTTAAAATTGCAGCTTCATATACTGGCTACAAATGGACACCTGGTGTTACTTCAATAGTAAGCAAAGGAGAAATTAAAAGGAGAATAATTATGATTACAAAATTTAAAAAACAAAGTATAGCATGGTCAATAATAGCATTATCCTTAACTCTGTTAGTTGGTTGCGGAAGTCTAACAAATCCTAAAAATAATGAAGCTACTAATAATAGTACTGTAACAGATAATACATCAAAAAATAACAGTAGCTCTAATAACTCAGAAGTAAGTGTTCCTAACTCTAATGATAATACTTCTAACAGCAATAACAATGGTTCTTCTAATACAGTTAACAATAATAATCAAAGCTCAAATAACTCGCCATCTTCACAAGGTCAGGCTACTACCACAAATAAAAGCACAGAACTTTTAAAGAACATTTACGCTCTTGCTAAACAAGGTAAAGTTCCTGATTGTGAGTTTGCAAGTAAGGACACTCTTTTCGGAGATGTAGCAACTAAATGGGGAAATCCTGATAGAGTTGATAATGTTGGATCAGGACACACCTCTGCTAGATATGCATTATATAATAACAAAGGCTTTCATTTTGGTTTGAATAAAGGCGACCAAGTTTTTGATGTAAGATCCTTCAAAAGTTATCTAAAAGAAATAAAATATAATGATGTAGAAAAAACTTTAGGTAAACCATCAACTATCAATAAAACAAATACAGAAACTATAATGATCTATAATGTGAATAAAACTTATCAGCTTATGCTTATCTTCCCTAAGCCAACTGATACCAATAAAAACCCTTCACTTGATCATATTTCAGTATATGACCCCGCTGATGCAGTAAATAATATGGCTGGCTAAATTAGGTTAACCACGGTCTTTAAATAAACTATAAATAAAAATGGTATTTTGAATACTAGATAGCTTACTTGAAGTTGAATTTCTAAAGGGTTGGTTTAGATATTCATTGTATACTATCTTGTAAATCAAAATACCATTTTTAAATTTTGGTTTCCGTATTTATCTATTGAATCTGGCTTGTATCAAATATCGTATTTATTTTTGTGTAAGATTAAATGCCTCCCATGCACCGCCAACTGCTGGTTTAGTAGCATATAATACACCACCGTTATTTAAATCTGTAGTTACATAAAGATTGTTTGCCATTGCTTGAAGCGCAATAGTTCCATCTGCTTGTGGTACTTTCTTAAATTTCTCCCACTGCTGGATTGTATCAGCTTTAGCTATAAGCTTGTTTCCATTGTTAAGATCTGCTGAAACATATTTTCCATTAGCCTTAGCTTGGAAAGATATAGTTCCATCTCCGTTGTCTATAACCTTGAATTGTTCCCAATCTTCTGCTGTATCTCTATTAGCCACTAATGGGTTATTTCCATAGTTATCAGCACTTATTATTTTCCCATTAGCTCTTGAGGTTAAATATGAGTACTGGCTAATTACTGGTGGAGCACTTGTATATTTCTTAACTAAGTTTTGGAAAGATGTATTAGGTAAGAAGTTTGCAGTGTTAAATTTTTGCCACTTAGAAGCTATAGTTGCAGCACTATCATTATTTATATCTGGTACTGGATTAGTATTATACTTGTAGAAGCCCCAATGGTTGCTGCCATTAGTAATCTTGTATGTCCAGTTTGTCCATGAAGCATTAATTGAGTTCAATTGTGAGAAGAATTTTTCCCATAAATCATCAAAATCGAATACACAGAATTCCCCAGCATATACTGGTACATTCCAAGAAGCTTGATGCTCTTTCATGCCTTTAATTGCTGAATCTATTAAGCCATTTTGAGCATTCCAATCTGTTGGTTGATTATCAGCCATAGCATAATAATGCATTTGATAAACTACATTTGTCCAACCATAAACTGATGGAGCATATAGTTGGTTCCAATCCCATGCACCTTCCATGTATATCATGTGGTCTGGATCTATTGCACGGATTGCTTGATAAAGTCTATTATAGAATCCATTTAACTGATCTCTTCCAACTCTATCTGGTTCATTTAATAGGTCATAACCAGCTACTGTTGGGTTGCCCTTGTAACGGTTAGCTATACCTTGCCATAAGGTTACGGTTCTATCTTGGTATTGAGTGTTTTTCCAAAGTTGTGGATCTGAATTTGCTTCTCCGCAGTTATCAAAAGTATTTTGCCCACCGAAAGTTCCATGAAGATCAAGCAACACATATATTCCTCTAGTAGAACATTCATTTACAAGCCAATCTAGCTTACTCCATGGATCTGACTTCCAATTACCATACTTGTCCATCAAATCAAGGTAGTATATAGGAACACGGACAAAATTCATCCCCATATTCTTTATGTTATCTAAGTCACCTATATTTAGCCACGCATTTTGATAAGTATTAATTAGGCTTTCTTTAGTAGCTTCACCAAATCTGTTTGTCAAAGTTTCACGTAATGTCCATTCATCTTTAACTCCAATTGGAGACATCCAACCTTCTTGTAATAGCCATCCACCTAGATTAGTACCACGAAGATTTACTACTGAGCCTGTCCCCTTATTATCTTTTATTACTGTTCCGCTAGTCTTTAAGAACCCTGTACTTCCGATAGTAGCTGCTTTTGTCTTTACTGTAGAAGTAACCATAGTCCCCAAAAGCATCAAGGTAGCAATTGCAACTGATAATCCCTTACTTTTTCTTAACATTTTAATTTACCTCCTATTATTCATATAATTATTTAGGGTTATCCAAAAATTGTTTACAAATGTCGTCTTTACTTGATGTTGTTAAAAGTTATCATTCAAATCAAAATTGTTGTGACTTATCTAACATAGACCCCTCCTTTATAACAATTTAAGCACTTTTCTGCATACAACATAACATCTTCGGTAACGCTTATTTATTTTTATAGTTTCATTTGTTTAAATTTTAATGTTTTTCCCTTATTTATACAAGTATCCAAAATTATAAAATAGGGTTAATTTTTCGATTTTTTCAATTTCATTAATATAATCACTTTAAATTTATATAGTTCAAAAACAAAACTGACTCTTCAGTACATATTTTTGTCGAAGTATTCATCTAAATTGAAAATTATCTTTTAAAAATAAGTATCTTATATTTAAGGAATATCCCTTTATACTCAACATTAATTGGTACACAAAATAGAAAAGCTGCAGAACTTTATATTCCGCAGCTTCTATATCTTTAATTACTATTTTACATCTACTACTATTTGCTTATTTTTCATAAATTCATACTTTGATATAACTAAGTTATACTCTTTATTATCTGCAAGGTTAAATTCATAATTAAAAGTATTATTTTCATTGTTGGCTTTGTCCGAATACTGCCATGTTTCCTGTGTTTTTATTAAATCTGTAATGCAAGACAGCTTATTCATTTCATCTATATTTGTAGGATATTTAATTCCTTTAGGTAAAACCTCAAAAGGATTTGACACCCTTGACGCAATAAAATCTCCACTAAAAGATGCATTTACTATTAACTTACTGTCCTTTCTATCCATTGAGTTAATTGTAACTATCATATTCTCCCCTTGACTATAAGCAAATGGTGTCTTTATATTCTTTATATCTATATATTGATCATCGCTTATAGCATTAAATTTAGGCATATTTATATTGTGTTTAAATGGCGTTATATATATTTTTTTTGGTATTTCTTTAAAAGGAGTATATGTGGTGGTCATTATTCCATCAGTAATTTTCGAATCATGTGGCTGTATTAAATTCCCCTTCTCATCATTTATATCCATATTATACAGATTAACTTGAGATGCTATCAAATCTAATTTATTAAACTTTTTTCTTAACTCCTCATTATTAATATCTTTTAAGAAGGCTTCTGATATTGATGCATACTCCTCATTAAATTTAGAATCATATTTTGATATTATCTTTGTCTCTGTTGGTGTAATTATTATCTTATCAATTCCGAATATATGCCCATCTATTTCTCTGTCATAATTTACATTCAATATTTTTGAATTCTTATTTGACAGTTCTTTAGAGGTTTCAAGCTTAAAATCCCAGTTTCCCTCTGCAAATTTATAATTTTGAGTATGAACTTCATTTATATCCCACTCTATCCTAACTTTATCATCAAGCTTCAGGTCAGAAATATCAAATGTGGTTATCACAGCATACTTTTCCAACTTTTCACCATCTTTAGATATCTTAGTATCTTCTGTCCTAATTCTATCCGAATAAATTTTTTCCAATATATCTTTCCCATTTACTTTCAAACTATTTTTTCTTAGTTGTACTCCCCACTGAAGGTTCTTTTCACTTGTCACTGTATAAATGAATTTCAAACTAGATTCATCATATATCACACCCTGCATTGTTATCTCTATACCATCATATTTTTTACTCATATTGATTTGGTCAGCATTACTAACATAGTTATCATTAAAGGAATAAATATTCTTAAGATATTTAGAAAGCTCCTTTAAAGGAGGTATATTATCGGCCAATGCAGGGGTAACCACAACTGTAGTCAAAACTAAAAAAGCTAAGGATGCTGCAATGATTGCATTTCTTCTTTTATTAACTTTTCCTTTCTTTACATTATCTACTTTATCAGACTTAATAATCTCATATGCTTGACCTAACTTTATATTAATTGAGTCTGGAATTTTTAATTCTTCTTCTTTACTCATCTCTTTTTCCATAATTCTGTTAAATAACTTTTCTTCCATTAGTCCTGTACCTCCTTTAATAACTGAAACAGCTTATTTCTGGCCCTTGATAGTCTAGACTTAACTGTACCTTCAGAAATATCCAGACACTTGGATATTTCCTTAACACTTAAATCTTCATAATAATATAGAAGAATTGGTTCTCTAAATTTAGGTTCTAGCTTCTTTACCGCCTTTAGCACAGGTTGTTTATCAAAATTATAATCATCTACATAACTTTCTTCCTTATGAAATATCTTATCTAGGAAAACTATTTTCTTTTTACTTCTCAATATGTTATTACATTCATTAACCATTATCTTGATAAGCCAAGGCTTAAAACTATGAAGATTTTTAAGGCTCTTTAAACTTTTATAAGCTTTAAGCACAGTTTCTTGGATAGCGTCTCCAATATCATCATCACTGTCTAAAATCGTTCTTCCCATTCTATATAGATCTATCTTATATTCTTCGATAACGCCTATAAACGCATCTTTATCTCCTTCTTTAGCTAATATTATATTGTTTTCAAACTCTGTTGGACTGTCATCTAATTCAAACATTCCTTCACTTACCTCATCAAAATACATAACAATTCTCCTCTTTATTTTTTGAATGAGCATTTGTATCATATAGATAAACCACTTCAATCCTTGGACTCCAAATAAAGATTTCGGTTCAAAGTGCTACATCTAAAAAGCGCTTTTTAATTTAATACACATCTATAAGACATCTACTTTAGAATTTAGGTTCCCAAAAATAAAAATTCTTTAAAATAAATTTCTTATTTAAAAATAGATAGCCTTAAATATATTTTCTATTATATGGTACAAATACCCTTTCACTAGAATAGTCTATTAATGAAATAATTCTATTATGGAGAGATTGAATTGGGATATTACGTTAGGACAGATGATGATGTAAAAATATATGTAGAAGATCTTAATCCAAAAGGAGATAAAACCGTATTATTTATTCATGGATGGCCAGCAAATCATAATTTGTTTGAGTATCAATTTGATGAATTACCTAAGCTTGGATATAGATGCATTGGCATTGATATAAGAGGATTCGGAAAATCAGATAAGCCTGCTGATGGTTATGACTACGATCGATTAGCGGATGATGTTAGATGTGTTGTTAATGCTCTAAAATTAAAGAACTTTACTTTAGGTGGACATTCTGTAGGAGGTGCCATAGCTGTTAAATACATGTCGCGTCATAAAGGCTATGGTGTATGTAAGCTTGCCCTATTTGGAGCAGCAGCCCCTAGCTTAACCAGAAGGCCTGACTTCCCTGCTGGTATTAGCAAGGAAGATGTAACAACTCTTATTGATCAAACATATGTAGATAGACCTAAGATGCTGGAGACCTTTGGTGAAATGTTCTTTTTCCAAAACATAACCAAACCATTCTCACAATGGTTCTTCAACCTTGGACTTGAAGCTTCTGGGATAGCTACAGCAGCAGTTGCTACTTCCTTTAGAGACGAAGAGTTGTTTTCTGATATAAAGAAAATTGAAGTACCAACTCTAATTCTCCACGGAATACATGATAAAGTTTGCCTCTTCCCACTTGCAGTAGCATTAAATCAAGGCATCAAACATTCTAAACTAGTACCTTTTGAAAATAGCGGTCATGGCTTAATGATAGATGAGAAAGATAAATTCAACAAAGAATTGGCAAAGTTCATAGAGGATTAAAACAAAAAAGCTGCTGAAGCGACACTTCTTCAGCGGCTTTTTTTGCGCATCTGCCTTTCCGAATGAATATGAGGAAAATTTGGCAGGCGACATAAATTTTTTTACTGTTTACCCTAAATAGCTGTTCTAAACTCTTGATATTGCTAGGTTAGCTCTCACAAAATTTTATAATTTTCTAAACAGTAAGAAATACCAGTACTAAAGCAAAGCTTTAAGTACTGGCATTTTTATTTATAATAAAATTCTATGATTTACTCTTTTTAATCAAACTTGTGCCTATCATCTTCTCAACTAAATCCAAGTAATCACCTTCGTACTGTATACTGTTGTTACAAATTAATAAAGCTATACCATGAACCATACTCCACATGGCCAATATCGCTCCTATTTGCTGCTCTTTATCAAACCCATTCTCTACAAGATATTTTTCTGCACCATTTTTGAAAACTTCAAAAGCAGTTCCTTCATGACCTATAAACTCATTGTTCTCAATCTTAATAGCTTTATCATTATTAGAGAGAAACATGAATTTTAGATATTCAGGATTTTCTACCATAAACTGCACATAGGCCTTTCCAATCTCCATAACCTGCCGCTTAGGTTCAGCCTCACTGGAACTTATAGCATCCTTAAGCTTCAAAGTAAAGCTATTCCATACCTGATTGTTTATAGCTTCTATTAACTCATCTTTATCCTTGAAATGTTTATACGGAGCTGCGTGGCTTACTCCACACATTGCAGCAACTTTTCTTAAGGAAAATTCTTTTATTCCAACTTCATTAAGAAGTAATAATCCATTTTGTATAAGTGCTTCTTTTAAATCTTTATGATGATATGTATCTTTACCCATTATTTCCTCCTAGCACTTGAAGTATTTACCTTCATAAAACCGTACAAATATATAAAGTACTATCAAATTTATTATTTAATAATGTAAGTATATCATTTGATGTTTTCATTGTAAACTTATAGTAATGTAGACAAATTTCAAGTAACACCCGTGAATCTTTTCTTATATAATACAATGAATAACTAATATTAAAGGATGTCTTACCTTGGTTATAACTCCAGATATAAATACTTTGCCTTGTATGGTCAAAAATGGGATAAAATATTTTGAGTTAATTGCTGAGCCAGTTAAACAAGAGTTGATTACTAATCTCTTTATTAATGCATGGGGATATAATGGCAGTACTCCTGGACCTACTATTGTAGTTTATCCAGGTGACACAGTTAACATCAGAGTTTATAATAACCTTCCAGAACCGACCAGCATACATTGGCATGGTCTAGATGTCCCTAACAATATGGATGGAGTCCCTGATATAGAGCCTACTCCTAAAATACAGCCTGGTAGCTATTTTGATTATAGATTTAAGATAGTTAATCCTCCAGGAACACACATGTATCATACTCATGTAAACAACAGTAAACAAGAAATGATGGGACTATGTGGAGGTTTCATAATCTTAGACCCTAAGCAAAAATCAAATATAGACTATGACTATTTTGTTATGCTTCAAGAATTTCACTTAAAGGGCCTTGAAATGGGTGAAATTAGACCTGGACTATATGATATTGACCCCATGGCTCATGAATTCAACTTTTTTACTATGAATGGACATTCCTTTCCTTTCACAACATCAATGACTACTAGTTTAAACAGTATAGTTAGAATAAGACTTGGTAATATTTCCATGAATGCTCATCCAATACATCTTCATGGCCATCAATTTTTAGTTATTGCATCTGATGGTAACAGCATGAACTATAATAATTATCTCTTAAAAAATACGATTAATATTGCACCTGGTGAGACATGGGATATACTATTTAAGTCTGATAATCCTGGCATCTGGCCATTCCACTGCCACATTGCTCATCACATGTCTAATAATATGACAAAATCAACTGGAGGAATGTTTACTACAATTAGCTATAAACATTAACTATCAAAACAAACCTTTACCACTTAATAGAATTTCATCAGACCAAAATAAAGTTAGATCTTACTAATAGTCTAACTTTATTTTTATATAGAACAAATATTTCATAACTTCCAAGCATACCATCAACCATGACTTAGAAATGTCATATACGGTTCACTCTAATCATTAATTTATGTAATACAAACACTAACTGTACCAATACAACAACAAACTTTAACAGTTGAATTGTCCTTGCTTATATAATAAACTTAGCTTGTAAACCACCACAATAAATAAAGTTTATATATCGAAGGAGGGCATGATGTTTTTTAAATTTATAAGTATAATAGCAGCCATTTTAACAACCGTTTCCTTTGTTCCACAAGCAGTAAAGACAATAAAAACAAAAGATACTGCAGGCATATCTTTCGTTATGTATCTTCTTTTTACAATTGGTGTATTCTTTTGGTTAATCTATGGTATATACATAAAAGATATTGCTATAATAGCCGCAAATGCAGTAACCTTTATTTTAGCATTCATAATATTAAAATATAAGTTTGATAATGTTCGAAAATTTAATGAAAGTTAGCAATTTTCACTGAAGTTTTGATTTCCCGATATTTAAATATATAATGAAAATAAAAAATGCACCCCAAATATTAGACAAAACTAATATTTGGAGGTGCATTTTTTATGTCTAAACATAATTTAGAAATCTAACTATCTTACTTAGTTAGTATAGCCTTTAAAAAATAAGCATGTGTCACCTGTAAAATTCTTAATCATATTTAAATATATTATGCTGAAGTTACTTCAGCTTTTCTTTGAATTACTACACGACTCTTCCACTTTCCTCTTACAAATCTAATGAAATATAATATTCCCCTAACTACCCAGTCTATGAACATTCCCATCCATACACCTGCAAGTCCAAAATGTAAAGTAACCCCTATCAAATATCCCATAGTAACCCTAAAAGCCCACATTCCTATAAATGAAGTAATCATTGTATATTTACCATCACCTGCACCTTTAAGTCCAGATGGTAATACAAACGCAATTGCCCAAACCGGAGTAAATATAGAATACAGCCTGCACACCTGAGCACTGAGATTAACTATTTCTTGATCACTAGTATAAAGTGAAGGAAGTATTCTTGAAAAAGGCAAAACTGCCAGTGCCATAATAGTTAATGAAACTGTTGCAAGTTTAGTTATATAAGCTAGAGTTTTTTCAGCCTCCTTACTATCCCCTCTTCCCATATATTGACCAACTAAAGCTGTAGCAGTAACGCATAAAGCATTTCCAGGTATATTTATCATCCCACCAATGGAGCTGGTTATAGAATTTGCAGCTATAACTGCAGTTCCCATATTAACAATGTATATTTGTGTTATTAACTTGCCTCCGTTAAATACCAAAGATTCAACACTAGCTGGTAATCCTACAGAAAATATTGGTGTGAGCAAGCTTTTATCAGGTTTAAATTTCTTTATTTCTGTAAGCTTAATTATCTTTGATCCTCTTAGTAAAACACTTAGTACAAGTACTCCACCTATTACTCTAGCTAAAGCTATACCTATTGCAGCCCCTGTAACCCCTAATCTCACTACATTTATAAATGTAAAAGTAAAAACCACATTCATGATATTCATAAAGATAGTTATCTTCATAGGCGTTTTAGTGTCTCCTGCTCCTCTAAGGATACCATTACAAATTAAATCTATAGTTATAAAGGGATAAGTTAAAAGTGTTATAGATAAATACTTATCGGTTGAATGCATAACTTCATAGTCTACAGATCCAAAAAGAAGTTTTATTAGTGGTTCTTTAAATATAAACATTAGAAGTGTAATTATTAACGTTATAAATACTCCAGAGTATAGTGCTTGTTTCATAGATGCATTTGCTTTCTTTGTATTTCCCTGTCCTATAAATTGAGCTACTACAACCATTCCCCCAATTGCTAGTGCCGAAAAGAAAGCTATGAAGATATTATTTACTGAGTCAACCATACCAATTGCTGAAACGGCTTCTTTTCCTATATGACCTGCCATCATTGTGTTTACCATTCCCATAGACATTACAAATAATTGTTCTGCAAGAATTGGCAGTGTCATAGTAATGATATCTTTACGGATAAACTTCATTTTGTCACCTACGTATAAGACTGCTGTACGAAATATAGACAATAAATATTTATACTTATTTATAAGAATCTACTTATAAATATTTATTACCCAATCGCCAATTTCCTATTTACGCCTTTCTAAATTAGTATTAAATAGCTAATGCTATGCTACAAATATCACTTTATTATTATAACTCTTACTGTCAATATAAGTGTGCTTTTAATATTAGTTTTTATTAAGACTGTATTGGCACAGTTTTAATAAAATTTTTATTCGTCTATAACTTATACTAATAAAAGATTTATACTACTAAACTTTTTACTTTATGAATCATATTCCATTTATGGATAATTTTTATTTATTGATAATTATTTTTTACATATCCAATAATAGTCCAAGCTATGCTATAATTTTCATATAACAATTTTGTTTGGAGGTGAGCTATATGATTAGTTTACTGTTTGTAAATGCTACTATTCTTATAAGTTTTATTTTTCTAGGAAATCAATTATTTCAAAATAAAAATATAAATTTATCATGTGATCTTTCTGTAAAGGATAAACTACTATTAGGATTAATAACAGGTTTAGCAGGATGTGTATTAGTCTTTTATAGTATTACTATATCCGATAAAATCCATTTAGATTTGAGAATAATAGCCATGATAATATCCTCAATTTATGGAGGATTTATATCTAACCTTATAACTACTACATTGATTGTTGTATTTAGAATTGGTTATTATGGAGTAAACGAAGCTTCTATTATAGGCTCCCTAGGTTTGATTGTTCTATTATTAATTTATAGCATAATATATAAATTTAAAATAAGCTTTAAGGTAAAGTTTATTCAAATGTTTTTATTCAATTTACTTTACGGCTTCATAGTTTTTTCAATACTTATTTCAGACTTTCCTTTACTTTTAGAAGTACTGAAAAACTATATAATCGCCAATATAATTGTATGCAGTTTAGTATATTACATATTGAACTACATAAGTAAACTCAATGCTCTTAATCGAAAGCTAAAATATGAATCTACTAAGGATTTTCTTACTGGGCTTAATAATGTAAGGTCCTTTGATAATATGCTAAATACCCTAATCCATAACACTATTGAAAAAAATGAAAACTTATCAATACTTATGCTAGATATAGATTTTTTTAAAAAGGTAAATGATACCTACGGTCATTCATCTGGTGATTTGGTTTTGAAACAGTTTAGCGATATACTGATAAGTTCATGCAGAAGTTTCGATATAGTTTCTAGAAATGGTGGAGAGGAATTCACCGCAATCTTATTGGATTGTAATTGTAAACATGCAACCCAAATTGCAGAACGGATCAGAAAAAATGTAGAAGAAGCGTTGTTTACCATTGAAGATAACAAGCAAATTCATGTAACAGTTTCTATAGGAGTAGCTTCTTATCCTGATTCAGTAGTTAATATTAATAATATCTTAGATGCAGCTGATGATGCTTTATATCTTGCAAAACGCACAGGTAGAAACAAAGTTTGCTAAGCTTAATAAAATTATAGACCATGCACAAAGGAGGTTGCACCTTCGCTTGCATGGTCTATAATTTTATATTAGTATTTTATTTAGTTTATTTTAGTGCGTTAAATATATATATCTTAATTACATACATGAACTCGTCCATTATATTAAGCATCTTTATAGTCTTTCTAATATTCTAATTTCTATCATTAGTCATTGAGTTTAGCACTTTCAAACATTTTCTTACTTTTAACTATAAATACTAATCCAATTACCGCAAATATACATAGTAATACTTCTATAACAGCCACACTAGTTATAATCTTAGACTGATATAGAGCTGGTGCAAGATCAACTAAAGCATGTAGCAAAATAGCTATTAGCAAGTATATATTCTTTCTTTGTCTTATTCCATATAAAACTATGAAAGTAAGAGCTATTTGAATTATAAATGCAAAAACCCTCTCAGCACCGCCAAGTGCTACACCAGAAGCAGTTGCATTTACTACAGAACTCTTTACCGTATCTACAACTGATGCACTCTGACCTTTTAGTAATACTCCTAGCGTACTTGAATTTACAGCCAGTGCTATAATTAATGAATTTAACATGCTCAATCCACCTATTAATATTGCTTCTATTCCTCCATGTCCTATTGCATAGCCTATGCCATCTTTCCACTCTCTATTTTTCTTGAGCAAAGTCTTAAACATTACAAAACGTCCAACTTCTTCAAAAACTCCAGCAGCCAGAGCTCCATATATACCAAAACCTAATGTACCAACTGTCAATATCTTTGAAGATATTACCGCCTTATGCATGAACTGTTCTAGTACTAAACTAAATAACACAAACCCTAATATTCCTACGAAAGTTGTTTTTATAGAGAAACGCTCTTTTATCTTAAAGAAAATAAGTGTTCCTATAGGAACTGCAAAACATAAAACCATAACTACAACTAAAGATATAATCACACTATTACTTACCATTATATTTACCCCTTACTTTAAAATTGATTAAGAAAATATTATAGGAAATATAGTCATTGCTATTATCAAAATCAATAATCCTACTGATATTACAATGGCAATTTTATTACCAAAATTTAATGTCCACCCAACACCGAAACGTTTTTCTACGAAAAGTGAAGGATCATTTGGATTATAGTATATTGATCCAAGTTTCCAAAATATATCATCATCTACATTACTAACCGTATTATCTACCTCTTCATTTGTTGGAGTTTTTAATTTACTTCCTCCTTGACCAAGTTTAAAGGTCAAAACTATTGGTACAAAAATTACAAACACAAAGGCTACTATAAGCAGTGGAGTGATCTTTCCTAAATCAACCGAGATTATATTTAATGAATTCAAATTAAATAATGTTATTAAACTAGAAAGTAGTATAGTTATCGAAAACAACATTATTGAATTAAATCTCTTAAATTTATATAATTTTTGTGATGAAGACATAGGCTGTGCTGAATCAATCTTGTTTTTACTAATTGCAATTGAGTAGTTAGCAAAAGCCAATATACCTACTAAGACTAGTGGTACCATACCATTGGTCACTACTGCCCCCATAGATTTTTCTATGAAGTTATCTGCTACTCCATATATATTCCAATGGATCCCTATTTTAGAAGGGAGCTGCTCGTACTTCATCAATGGAAGTATTAGATTAGAAATAGCTATCAGTGCAGGTATCATAAACCAATATACTGATAGTACCGCAGTACTTCTCAACTTTTGAGACATTTCTGTATTTACATAAACAACCTGTTTTTTATTTGCTAGCAAATTATTTTCAGCTTTATAGACTTTAACTCTATTGTTAGCTCTTAAGAATATGAAAAAATATCCAAAAATTATAAGAAAAACCCCTACTATTAAAACTGCTGGACTACTAAAAATAATATTCTGAGCTATAAAATATAGAACAGCCATAACTACAGTAAAGATTGTGATATTTGCATAATAGCTTTTAGTAGCCGCTTCAATCTCTTTATCTTTCGCTCTATCTAGCGGTATTAAAATACCAAATATTATATCCTTTCTGGTCATCTTTGGAGTTAGCAAAAAGCTAAAATACAATAACGCTATAACTAGAACGGACATTAAATTCATAATAAATAAGTCATTCATAAACAAACCTCCTTAAGGTTTACTTCTCATATTCATAATATAATTTTTTACATTCATTTATAAATTCTTCCTTTGAAACTCCAAAGCAGTGAGCTTGTGCAATAATATTTCTTAATTCTTCCTTAAGAGAACTTGTAGCTTTTTCATTTTGCTTTATTGGAATTGCGTTTACCACTGCTCCCTTTCGTCTATCTATTGTTACAAAACCTTCATCTTTTAATAAGTTATATCCTTTATTAACCGTATGGAGATTTATACCGATGTCCTCTGCCATTTGACGAACGGATGGCAAACTTTCTTCTGGCTGAAGCTCTCCACTTGCTATACCATGGACAATTTGATTCTTTAATTGCAGGTATATAGGTACTTCGCTTTGGAAATCTATCTTTATCAGCATTCTGCACTTCCTTTCATCTTTTATTATACAAGTTATATCTGTTATATATAATATATAACAGATATAACTACAAATCAATAGCCCTTATTAAAAATTATAAAATTTATATTTTCCCCTATAGTAAAAAAAGATGTTGTAAAACTATTTCCTCAATAGTTTTACAACATCTGCTTTTACCTATAAATATTATTTTTGTGAGTATTCCATACATCTGCTCATACGATTAATACGATTCACAGCTTTGTGGTCTTCATTAATTATATTAGAAATCCCTCCATGACCACTTAGATAAATCGTAACAGCATTTTTAATTTTTACGCCTTTCTTATCTGGCACCTCAATGGCTCTATCAAGCTTAATACCCTGATTAATTATATAACTATATACTCCTATACCATAGGCTTCATGTGAATTCACCTTATCACTAACCTTATAGGATGCGTAACCTTTAATTTTACCATTCATCCACCTATCTTGATTTGGTGCATCATACGGGATTTCACTTTGATAAAAATAGGTTTTTCCTCTCTCACCATTCCATATAGTTTGATATTTATGAAAATGCTCAACCATAAGTGCATATAGGGTTACATCATTACCGTTTACTATTACCCCATTTGAAGTGATATTGGTATCCCAACTTACCCCTTTTCCATGATCTGCACGCCATACCCAAAAATGATCACCAATTACATAATCACTATTTATCTTTAAACACACCTCTGCCCTGCCTATATCTGCGCCCCCAACTCTAAAGAACAAATCACTTAGCACAATTGGATTTGATGAATTGTTATTAGCCGCACCTTCTTTTCCAACCTCTAGTAATAGTGGTGATTCTACTACTCCAGCATCGAAAAGTAGTCCAGAAACAATTACTCCTTCAACATCATCAATAGACATTGTAACCGAGCCTTTATCAGCAAGCAAAGTTGCAATTCCAATACCTAATATTATGGTGTCTTTCTTCTTTATCTCTATGGTTTCATCTATATGATATATTCCTGGAGTGAATAGTATATTTTTCCCTTGCTCAAGCGCATAATTTATATCCCTTGCACTACTTTTATTGGGATGAGCAATATAAAAGTTCTCAAGCGATACTTTCTTACCTAGAACCTTTCCGTCCTTCCATGTAATCCCTTTAGTTTCGCTTTTGAATTCAGGAACAAACACCTTATAATCACCATCATCGTCTATCATTAAAAATGGCTTTTCTCTCATAATAGGGGTAGACTCAATTTTAGTAAATGGATGCTCTGGCCACTGTCCTTCAGGAGGATTAACGTCCCCTACAAAAAACATATTATATGAACTTCCATCCCAGCTTTTAAACTCATTATTTCTTGAAAACCACTGCTGCTGTGTACCTGAAATAATCTCTCCCTCTATCAATGAATCAGCTAAAAAGCCTCCACTTGACCATCCTCCATCATATAGGGTTAAATCTCCTTTTATATATACTCTTCTTAGTGGTGATGCCTGAGATACTGCCCACTTAGCAACTCCATCTGTTGGGGTTATACTAATATTTTCACATGTCCTCCAAAAATTACAAAGTGCGTTACCATCACGCCAAGCAGCATTTACCTCTACTGCACCTGTTACGTTTACATCATAAGGTTTCTCTCCAAGTCCTGCTACCTGCGTATAAAATCCAACCTTCATGCTTATTTCATATGAACCTGGCTTAAAAAATATCGCATATCTTTCCTCACCAAAATGATTAGCTTCCTGAGTTTTAAATATCTTATCGCATATATCTTGTATATAAGCTTTTGGCATGGACTCATCAAATATATAAACATTTTCACCAAAGTTATATTTATCTTTTAATTTATTTGAATTATTCACTTCATTTTGCAGTATTTCTGCAGCATTACTAATATTTTTATCCATTCTTAACCTCCTACTAATATTCAGACTTCCTAGATTTATAGCTAATTCAATATTTATTTCCATAAATAAACATTGTTAATTGCTCGTCAGATATATAAACTAAATTTATAACACTACCATTAGATATGGCAGTTATCCTCTATTGAAATCTTACCATGTACCATCAACATTTTAAGGTACATATTATTTAGAAAGAGTGTTATATTTTTGGATTTACTATACCATCTCTTAATAATCTGTATATAAATAATTTTATTTTTGAAAGGTGATACCGTGGATTTAAAAGAAAAAGTCAAAAATCTCCCCTCATGTCCTGGAGTATATCTTATGAAAGATTCTCTAGATACAATAATTTATGTTGGAAAATCAAAGAACTTAAAAAGCAGAGTTTCATCTTATTTTACAAATTCGAAATCCCATTCTCCTAAAGTTGTTAAGCTAGTGAAAAACTTAAAGGATTTCGAGTACATTATTACAGACACTGAATTTGAAGCATTTATGCTTGAATGTAAACTGATAAAAGAAATAAAACCTATTTATAATAGATTAATGAAGAGCCCAACCTCTTACGCCTACATAAAGATAACTTTAAATAGTAAGTATCCGGAAATAGCTCTATCTGATAATTACTCTATTGATGATGGAAATATGTATTTTGGACCCTATACAAGTTCTAATAAAATTGAAAGAGCTCTTCTGGGATTAAAGGAACATTATAAAATTTTGTGTAGCAATAAATTTAAAAGTTCTTCTACCTGTATAAATTACTCTTTAGGATTATGTATGGGTATCTGTAGGGAAGATTTCTCTAAAGATAGATACTTATCAGTTATAGATAAAATTATATCTTTACTTAAAGGTACTGATACAGGTGTAATTAAAGAAATAGAATATAAGATGCTTGATGCAGTTAATAAATTAGACTTTGAAACTGCTGCAAAATATAGAGATTATATGGAAGCTATAAATCATACCGTAAACAGAACAAATATGATTAACTATATGGCCTTAAACAAAAATGTAATTCTCATAGAAAATCTAGACAAGTATTCTATTAAATTCTTCTTAATTAAAGATAATAAAATAACTTTTAATGAAAAGTTTAGTCTTCTCCAAAAAAATCAACTAGTTGATCACCTAACCAAAACTACATTTGAGTACTTTAGTAATACTAGCTTAAATAATCAAACCTATTTTGATAAGGATGCTATAGATGAAGCTCAGATAATTTTCAGCTATATACAAAGTAAATCAAATAACTGCAGATACTCTATATTAGATACGAACTCTTCATCTATGGATTTTGAAATTAGCATAAATAAAATAATTACCAGCCTAATCACTTCATAGTAAAACTTATTATTATTAAATTCTCTCACCAGAACCCATGAGAGTTTTAAAAATAGATTTCGAATTGAAGTGGTACACCTTTATAGGGTTCCAACTCCAACTGTAGGCAACATTATCTTAAAAACTTTATAATGTTTATAAATTAAATAAGCTGTATCATAACATATTGCTATGATACAGCTTATTTAAACCCTTGTTAAAATTACAGGGAACATTAAGTTTGTCTCCCTACAAAGCTTATCTAAAGAGTATTAATTTATATTTGTTTGAAAACCTTGTTATTATAAGGTTTTCAAACATTCATAAATTAATGACATAATATAGAGTGAACAAATCAAGATTTAGTAATCTTATTTAAAATAATTATTAATAATAACAAATAACAGGTGTACCTACTTGAATATTTTCATATACAGCTTTAGCAAGATAGAATGGTGAGTTCACACATCCATGAGACCCATTTGTTCTAAATATGTTTCCTCCAAATGCACTTCTCCAACTTGCATCATGTATTCCTATACCTTGATCGAAAGGCATCCAATAGCTAACTGGAACATCATAATCTTGTCCTTTTAGGCTAGTATTTCTTTCTTTATATTTTATATAGTAAACTCCTACTCTAGTGGAATGATTTTGGCTTATATTACCTGTGACTACATCTCCTTCAACAACTAACTTACTATCCTTATAGAACCATAAGTGTTGCTTTGACATGTCAACTTCAACATAAGTGCTACCTATATCATTACCATCCCTTGAGATACCTTTAATTGTATAAGCAGGCTCTTTATTTTCAGATTTTCCTTCTTTAATGTCCGAAATTATAGCTTGGGTTTCCTTTGCACCATTAATCGACCACCCATAATCTCCGCCATTAACCTTTATTTTGCTTCCAAGTGTAGTGACGAAATCTCTTGTTTTACCAACTGTATCATAAGTATTAGAAAGCTTCGCAACATACTCCTTTACCTTACCTTCATCTAAAGAAACACTTAAATTATCATCAACCTTAATCCAACTACTAATTGTGGATCCATCTAAAACTTCTGTGCTCTTTCCAAAAGTATACGTAATTTTTGAGGCCACATATTTATTAAGAATATTTTTAGCATCAATAACCTTTTGCGAACTTGCAGTATACTGAGGTTTAACATAGCAATCTGTACTCTTTAAATCTATCTTTGCGTCTCCCTTAAGAATCGCATCTGAGACAATATTATATAGTTTATCCTTATTAATTTTAGTACCATTAACCTCGTTTACAATATTATAAGTTCCATTTTCATACTTAAAACTTGCATTTTTAGGTTCAACTATATTGCTGCTTTCAAAAAAAGATAAGCTATCTAGTTTCTTTTTTAATAGTTCCTTATCAAAAGAAACTGCTTCTGAAACTTTATACTCTTTTGAGTTAAAAACTGCCACTACCCACCCAAATGGGTTTTCTTTGTCTTTTAAGCTTTTTACTTGTCCATTTGAATTATACTTTAATCCAATTTCATCTGCTGTAATCTGTTCCTTTTTATTATTATCCGCCTCTAACTGCAATGTATAAGCTTTAACTTTAGACGGCATTTGCTTCTCTACTTCTTCTACAGTCTTCCCTGAAACACTAATACTATCAATTTCTGAGCCAAAGTAGAAATGATTCCTAAAATATATGGTCATACCTAAATATATTACAAGTATAACAGTAAGAGAAATTATGCTACCTATCAAAATTTTATTGCGTTTACTATTATCTTTTTCCGTAATACCATCTCCTTTTATAATCGCAGCAAAATTTTAGTAATGAAATATTTGCTTCATGCCCCCTCTCTAAAGTCATATTTCATTCTATGTTCAATGATTAATTTTTAAGACTATATTGTTTAGTATAAATGTAAAATTATTGATACAATTTTTTCTACAAAAAACTCTTACTATGTAAACAAATATACCACTTATAATACTTTCCACTTTTCTAAACATAAATCACTATATGGATAAAAAAAGTTAACATTCCATTTTATTGTAAATTTGCACTAATTTATTATATACCTCTCATTTAATACAATCAATAAAACTTATGTATTAAGCCATAAAATTTACAAGTGAATTAGAACTGAATGAACACGATATATATTAATACGAAGATTAATATATATAGATACCACTTTTCCAAAATTTTTATGATAACTTCCGGTAAAGTACGGGTATCTTCAATAAAATAATCCAAAAAATTTTATTAACTAAAGAAAGGAGGTTTTTTTCTTGAAAAGGTATTTTAAATGTAATGCTATTAAGCTTATTTTATTCTTATGTTTTTATTTATGTTTTTACACTTCAACAGCCACTGCAAAAACATACTTGCCATTTAATCTACAAGAAATACAAACCCAGCTTGATATTGCAATGCATTCTAGGCTTACATCATACAATTTAAGCTATATAGGAGATCCCTCGACTATAAAAGTTGATGTTTCAAAGATAATAAATAATATTTATGATAAAGACGATTACCTTAAATATACTTGTAAGAGCTATAAATATACGGCTTTTGCCAAAGGAAGTATTATTACAATAAAATTCAATTTTAGCTATTGGAACACATTAACTGAAGATATTTATGTAGAAAAGGAAGTCAATAAAATACTTACAAGAATTATAACCCCGGATATGAACAGTTATGAGAAGGAAAAAAAAATTCATGATTGGATAGTAAAAAACGTCCAGTATGATACTTCACTAACCAATCATTCTGATTACGATGCTCTAATTTACCCATATAAAACTGTATGCCAAGGCTATTCTTTACTTGCATACAAAATGTTAAATAAGGCTGGTATTCCAACCAAAATAATAGAAGGTACTTCTAGAGGTGAGGCCCATACGTGGAATTTAGTTAACCTTGATGGATTATGGTATCATCTTGATATTACATTGGATGATCCAATAACAGATGTACTGAGTTCAATTAACTATGATTATTACAATCTTACTGATTCACAAATAAATGTTAGTCACTCTTGGGTAAAAACATATCCTACTTCTAAAACTGACTTTTCCAAATCAGTAAGACTAAAACTTACTTCCGATGATAAAGACTCTGCTTTTTATGCTCAACTTTTCTCTGATTTAGGATTAATTTATTTATCTGATGCCTACACCGCACATAATTCACTTGAATTAAAAAGTAGACTACTCTCTGCAGTAAAATACAGAAAAAGTAGTGTAAATCTAAGATATGTAAATAGCACTTCATTACCTACTGATATCGAATATGCATTAAGTGATATTCCTGGTGTAATTTCATATTCTTACAGTAAAGTAGACTATGCAAGAACTATACAATCCAATGATGTTATCTTTAAGTTAAAAATAAACTATTTTTTATTTCCTATTTTTAATTCAAATGATTTTCCTCTTATTAAATCAAGAGTACTTGCAGGTTCCCCTATTAATTTTGCAGTATAATCATCAAGCCAGCCTATCACCTATACCTTATTTACAGGTATAGGTGAATTTTAGTTTCCTATAAAAAAGATTGGCTATTTTAAATTATATTTTGTGAGAACTTTGTTTTCATGACTGATTCCTAAATAATAAAAAAATCACTAATACGTCTCTATTAGTGATTTTTGTAACATTGGTTTTTATCATGCGTAAAGAACTTCTGTAAGGTTTTAGAGTTTTATTTTCTACCTATAATTATCATTACTATTCATATCTAGTGACATAAGCTTAGAATGAATTTTCTTTTTATCAACATCACTTATTACTTCCTCAGTATATCGTTTAATTGTTTCCAATAGATGAATTGTATACACAACGTCACTATTGGATGTAACTTGTAAATCAGCATTAGTTGTGAAAGTTACAATAGAAATGTATTTTAATTTATCGAATTCTTTTAAAACCTCTTTCAAGACTTGTATATGTTTGTAATTTTCTCTTATGGGATTATGTAACTTTTCTTTCTTTACATGAAGTTTTTGACACCAATTTTCATCTAGCTCTTCTCCAGTAATCTTACCTTTATAATTTTCAGATTGTAGCACAAAAATACCAAAATTTGACACAACAACACTATCTATTTGTGTACTGTTATCTCCTAATTTTACAGTTATATTATTAATCACCTCATATTTACTCACGTCCAACTGAGCTAAATAAAATTCTACTGACCTTTCACCAAGAAATCCTTTTATTCTTGGCATAAAAAGATCTAGTATAAAAGCCAAAACAATTAAAATCCATAAGTACCAAAACCTCATAAATAATTCTACTAATACGTTCATTGTAATTTCTCCCTTTATCAAAAGTTATCAAATACCAATTAAACTCTTCAGCTTTCCATTAGAAATCAAACTTTTGATAATCTTACATTAATTATATTCTATAATTTAGACAATTCTTTCAATCATATCTTCAAATTAATTGCCATCATAATAAATCTCAAGAATATTTTATCAAATATTCCAAGCTAAAACATCTAAATAGAGCTAATGACAAGTAAAAACTTAACAAATATTATATTGACCCGCTAAATGCAACTTGATATAATTTATATAGTAAATATATTTCTCTCAAAGACACCTTGTCTTTATCATAAAGTTACCTTTCTTTAATCCATTTTTCTTTTGTATTTATTTTCCTATTTTTTCAGGAAGGAGTGATTATAAAACCCCCTTAATTATTGAAAAAAATCAACTAAAATCTATCTTTATCTCTTTTTACGTATATTTTTCAAGTCTATAAAAATTAAAGGATGTGTTTTAAAAATGAGTAAACATGTATTTTCCAAAAAGCTTCTAGCCTTAGCTGCCGTAGCATTGCTGTCAGTTGGTATTTTAAAACCAATTGATGCATCAGCAGCCTCTATAGTTTCTGGCAAAACCTATAAATTAATTAATGCAAATAGTGGTAAAGCACTTGACGTTTATAATGGTGACTCTGCTAACTATACTAATGTTGATATCTATTCAGATAACGGTACTGCTGCTCAAAAGTGGACAATCTATTCTAACTCTGATGGTACCTATAAACTTATAAACTCTGGCAGTAACAAGGCTCTTGACGTTTATGCTGCTGGAACTGCTGACTATACTAATGTTGATATATTTGATGATAACGGTACTGCTGCTCAAAAATGGAACATAGTTGCTAACAGCGATGGCACCTATAAACTTATAAATAGTAATAGTAAAAAAGCTCTTGATGTTTATGCAGCAGGTACTGCTGATTATACTAATGTAGATATTTTCTCCGACAATGGCACCGCTGCTCAGAAGTGGAAGATAATTGAGGTTGGAAGCAGTACTGGAACCGGACAAACCTACACTAATCAAGATTTTACTGCTTACACATCTCCATTGGGAGGACTTACAGCTTCTGGGGTTTCTCCAACTCCATATACTACCTGCGCTGTGCATCCATCAGATAGATCAAATGCTTATTCTGCACCAATATTTCCATTTGGTTCAATAATAACTACAAATAGTCCACTATACCTTCCTGGCTATGGAAATAAAAGTTCCTTTGTTGTACAAGATAAAGGAGATTTAGCCTTCCAAAAATCTCAATATTGGGTTGATATATTCTTTGATTATGAAAACAACCCTAATGCCATCCCAAATGCACAAAACTTTGGAAATCAGAAAATTAGTTATAGTGTAAAGTAATAAAAAAGGGCTGTGCCACTAACTACTTAGTTCACAGCCACTTTTAATAAAATTAAGTTTAACCCTATTTCATGTGAAAATCTATTGAATTTTTTAACATATTCTTGGTATAAGGTCATTCTCGGTCATTGTTAATAATCTCGTCCCACCTAATTCAGTTTTTAATATAACCCGCTCTCTTTCATCTTCTACCACTTCCCCGATTATCTGTGCATCTTTTCCAAACTCATTCTCTCTCATGCACTGGAGGATTTTATCACTATCTTCATTTGAAGCAATAACTACAACCTTCCCTTCATTTGCTATATATAAAGGATCAAGTCCCAATACCTCACAGATAAATGAAACTTCTTCTCTTATCGGCAAGAGTTTTTCATATAAGACCATACCAATACCTCTTCCATATTCTATTTCATTCAATATGGTTGATAAACCACCTCTAGTTATATCTCTTATGAATTTAATATTATTGCTACAATTTAATATAGCTCGTATCATTTTGTCTAAAGGATTGCAGTCACTCTTTATCTTAGCTTTAAAACTTAGTTCCTGCCTCTGACAAAGTATAGCCAATCCATGCTCTCCTAAAGTCCCACTTACTATAATCTTATCTCCAACCTGAATCCTACTTGAGTTTATATTTATTGAATCTTCTAGTATACCTATACCTGTAGTGTTTATATAAATTCTATCCCCTTTACCTCTTTCAACAACTTTTGTATCTCCAGCTACAATTTTAACATCACATCTTTTTGCATATACAGCCATCGAAATAACAATCCTCTCCAAATCCTTTATAGACATTCCTTCTTCGATTATAAATCCAACGGTAATATACAAGGGAATTGCACCGGAAACTGCTAAATCATTTATTGTTCCGCATATAGATAATTTTCCTATATCTCCTCCTGGAAAGAAAATAGGATCAACTACATAAGAATCTGTTGTTATAGCAATCCTCCCATTTAGTTTATTAATTATGCTTGAATCACCTTGCTGATCAAGTATATCGTTCGCAAAATACTTATAGAATAAATTATTTATAAGCTCATGCGTTTTTGTGCCCCCACTTCCAAAATCTAAAGTAATTATATCCACTTAATCGCCTTCTTACATAATATATATTTTAAACAAACTCACTCCATTTCATATCTATATAACTTAACAAAATCATTGTTACATCATATATTTAAAATGTACTCCACAGCTTCCTTCCCTAGATACCATACAAACTCCTACAGGTTTATCTGGTGTACATTCTTTTCCGAAAAGCTTGCAATCCTTTGGAACCTTTACTCCACGTAGAATGTCTTCGCATATACACCCTTTTGAAGATTTCTGCTCTATTATTTGCAAACCAAATTTAGTAATTGCATCAAAATCTCTATAATCATACCTTACTTTTAATCCACTATTTTTAATTATGCCAAAACCACGCCAGTAGCCATCAGAAACCTCAAATATATTATTAATTAATTCCTTAGCTTTAACATTTCCTTCATATCTTACAGCACTTTTATAAATATTCTTTAATATACAATCATTTTTTGAAATCATATCAATTAACAATAGAACTGCTAGCATAATGTCCTTATCTTCAAAACCTGCTATTATTCCTGGTATTTGCAGCTCATCACTTATATATTCAAACTCCTTCTCTCCAATAATAGTACTTACATGTCCTGGATAAATAATTCCATCTATATTTGTACGCTTATCCTTTAAGAGAATCTTTATTACTTCAGGCATGGTCTTTAATGAAGCAAAAACACTAAAATTCTTTACCTGTTCAACATAAGCTTTAAGTATAGCAAGTGCAATGACAGGAACCGTAGTCTCAAACCCTATTCCTAAAAACACCACTTCTTTCGTTGGATTTTGTTTTGCTATGTTAACTGCCTCCAATGGAGAATATAAAACCCTTATATCACATCCGAGGGCTTTCTGATATTTAAGAGTTCTACTTGTACCAGGAATATTAATCATATCGCCAAAGGTAGCTATAATTATTTCTTTTCTTTCACTTAATTCAATCGCACTATCTATATATCCCTGAGGTGTTACACATACTGGACACCCTGGGCCACTTACTAGTTCAATATTATCAGGTAATATATTCTTAATTCCACTTCTTAGTATAGATGCTGTATGAGTTCCGCAAATCTCCATTATCCTTATTTTCCTTTGCATTTTGCTTACCTCATTTCTCATTCTAAAGATTAAGATTAAGTATACTGTTAAATAGTTCTTCGGTCTTTTTTCCTTCTTCCTTGTCTAATTTCTCTATAGCACAACCAGCATGTACTAAAACATAGTCACCTAGAACAACATCCTCTAAAAGAGATACACTTACCATCATCTCTACTCCTTTATACTGAACTAGTGCTTCATCATTATCTATCTTTATAACCTCAAAAGGAAATGCAATACACATACTCTAATAAGCCTCCTTCTCATTTGCAATAATGATTTGTCCTAAAGAAATTCCTCCATCATTGCAAGGTAGTTTGTTGTTTGTATAAACCCTAAACCCCTTTGATGCTAAATTGTTGTATATTCTTTCATAAAGTATACTATTTTGAAACACGCCTCCACTGAGCGCGACCTTGTTTATATCATAGTCATTATAGAGCTTTATGCACATGGCTTCGGTAAATTTAATTATAGTATTGTGGAACTTCATAGCAATTACTTCTTTTTTTATTTTTTTCTTAATATCTTTCAAAACAGAATATATTATATAATTTGTATTTATAACATATTGGTTTTCCTTTTGCTCTATTTCAAATTCGTAATATGCCCTGCTGTATCCATATGCTATATTTTCTAAATAAATTGCCGCCTCACCTTCAAAGGTTACTTTTCTATTAAAGCCTAACATGTACGCAACTGCATCAAAAAACCTGCCCATGCTTGAAGTTAACGGAGAATTTATATTCTTTGATATCATGTCAGTATATATATCTATGTCATGAAAGTTATAGGTTTGTATTTTATTATAATTATTAATATCAGTTATTTTTGAAAATACTTCTGTTTTATTATTTTTAAAAGTATCATAAAGGTAGGAAATCCCCATTCTCATTGGATCTCTTACAGCCATATCCCCTCCAGGCATCTTTTTTGTTCTAAGGTGTCCTACTCTTTTGAAGTTCTTTTGGCTAGCTATTAAGAACTCGCCACCCCATACAGTGTTATCATCTCCGAAGCCACTTCCATCATAAGCCACGCCTATCACTGGTTCATTTATATGATTTTCAAATAAAACACTTGCAATATGAGCATGATGATGATAAGTTCCAATAATTTTCCCTTCAAACCTCTCTAAAGATTGCAATTCAAGTGTAATAGGATGAAAGTCATATGCTATTATTTGAGGATCTATGTTATAAATATCTTTTAGATGCTTTATTGCTTTATACTGTCTATCCATTGTTTCTTCATTTTTTAAGTCCCCTATATATTGACTTAAAATTATATTTCCATTCTTAGATACACAGAAAGTGTTTTTTAAATAGGCTCCTAAGCTCATGCTATCTTTAAGTCCATCATGTTTAAAATATGTGGGACTATAACCTCTGCCTCTTCTAATAAATTGTGCCTTGCCATTAATAAGCTTAACTACAGAATCATCCACAGATAAAAAAATATCTCTATTATTAATAAGATGGTAATCAACTATATTATGTAGTTTACTTATAGCATCTTCATTTTTATATATGATTGGCTCACTATTAAGATTGGCACTGGTCATTATCAACGCCTCTATGCCATCGTGAAATAATAGATGATGTAAAGGAGTATAGGGAAGCATTATACCCAACTCCTTAATTGCTGGAGCTATAATATCTGGAAGTATATCTCCTCTTTTCTTAAGTATTAAGATCGGTCTCTTATTTCCTAATAATATCTTTTCTTCACTATCAGAAATATAACAATATTTTTTTACTGTTTCTAAGTCTTTCAGCATCAAGGCAAAAGGCTTAGTATTTCTAACCTTTCTTTCCCTAAGTAACTTAATTGCAGCTTCACATCTAGCATCACATGCTAAGTTAAAACCACCTATACCCTTTATTGATAGTATTTTCCCATCTTTAAGTAAGTTAATTGCTTCTGTTATAGGATTATCCACATTTATTCTATTGCCTAAATTATCAATTAAGGCCACCTTTGGACCACATTCACAACAACAGTTTGTCTCTGAATTAAATCTTCTATTAAACTGATCCGCATACTCCTCTTCACAAGATTTACAAAGTTTAAAGCTGTTCATAGTAGTAGCTTCTCTGGAATATGGCATGTTGCTTATAATTGAATATCTTGGTCCGCAATTTGTGCAGTTTGTAAACGGATATCTATATCTAGCATTTCGTTCATCCTTTATATTTTCATAGCAATCTTCACAAATTGCTAAATCAGGTGAAATAAAGGTAAATCCATCATTTTCACTAATGCTCCCCTTTATTTGAAAATCCTGATATCCCTTAACTTCACCATCTTGTATGCTTATATCCTCTATCTTTGAAAGTTTTGGACAATTAAATCTTAGCACTTCTATAAAGTTTTCTATAGAATTATTAGCCCCTTCAACATCAATAATTACTCCAATACTACCGTTTCTTACAAATCCCTTTAGATTATTTTCTACTGCTATTTTATATACAAACGGCCTAAATCCAACCCCTTGTACTAATCCTTTTACTAAGATAAGCTTTCTCACCATGATATCACCTTAAAATATATTTTCAGTATAAGCTTCTGTTTTAAACTTTTTCTATTATACAATCACAAAGTTCCTCTATTCACCTTCTATCCTTTCAACCACCATCTCAAAGCCTTCTGTTTTTGTTATAATAAGCTCTGCCTCTTCACACTTTGTACCTTTACTAATAGCAGTAAATGCAAATTTTAATGACTCTTCAAATATACCGTTATATCCCCCAATACTAAGAACAATTAGATTCACTTTCTCTAAATTATACTTTCTTACACTTTCCTCTATTATTAAAAATATCTCATAAGCAATGGATGCCTCATGCACTTCTCTCACCAATTTTAATCCTATACTGTACAGATAATCTCGTACACTCTCTTAGCTATCTCTTCAAATTTACTTTTAAGCTTTTCCGATAGCTCCAAGTCGAAACATATCTTATCTACTTCAATTCCAATAATAAGTCCATCTATATCTAATTCAGCCTTATTGATGGAGGAAATAAGGCTCATATTGTGCATAAAAAATTGATTATTATCGTATGTCTTCACCTTATCTAAGGGAAGTATAGTAAGCTCGCCATCCTCTATCCCAAAGTTAGTACTATCAATTATTACCACAGTATCTCCGTTATCAATGCAATCTAAAGCATAGTCAAAATCTGTTTCCGCTCTTATACATTCTAATTCTAAACCTAGCTTCATTAATTTATCTTCAATACTGTCAATTATCTTCATTGATATACCATCATCACACATCAATATGTTTCCTATACCTATAATCTTGATCATACTAACCTCATAGTAAAATCACTACAGCTGTCGCTTATAACATGTGTTGCGCAAGAAACACATGGATCAAAGGACCTAACTATCCTTCCTATTTCTGAAGGAGCTTTAGAATTTTCTACATAAGCACCTATCAAAGCCTTTTCAATTACCCCTTTATTTCCTCTTGAATCAGTAGGGGATATATTCCATCCTGAAGGTGTTATTATATTATATTTTTTGATCTTTTGATCTTCTATCTTTAACCAATGTCCTAGTGCACCTCTTGTTGTATCTCTGAGTCCAACTCCATCAGCTATTTGTGGAATCTCTAATTTGTGCTGATTTGATATTCCTGGTTTAATCAGTTCTAGAAGACTTTCTATTATGTCACAAATTCGTTTTGCCTCTAAAACTCTAGCAATTATTCTATCCAAAGTTGAAATTCCTCTTGAATACTCCCCATTTATCCATAATCTTGCTAATGGCCCAACCTCCATTGGAATACCATTGTATCTAGCAGCTTTTACCCACGTATAAGCCTCCTTTTTAGTAGTATCTGGTTGAAGCTCTTTATCCTCATTTGCCACACCACTAGCATCGGTATAATATGAACTTACAATATCTTCACTTATGTTTGCGGGGTTAAACTCATTCCTTTTATTATCTATATACACGCCACTTTTCACATATGGAGCTAAGTTGTTAAGCTCTTTATCAAAAGCACCATAGCTTAAAAAGTTTCCATATCCTTTTCCGTTCTTAAAATCCTCTGGATAGTATTTAGCAATAGTGTTAGCATCATCAATCATTGAATCATTAATAAATTCCCTTATACCAAACAAAATAGATTTAAGCTCAATAATCTTTGTTGCATCTATATTTGATGTGACCCCACCAACAAAAATCCCATGGTTATGTGGTGCCTTCCCTCCTAAAAGTGCTAGCATTTTGTGCGCTTCTCTACTATATTTAAAAGCTTGTATATAATGTGCGTTTAATTTCGAGTTTATATCTTTTGGTAATTTATACTGCTTCATATTGTCATTAGCAGGATTGATATCTACTTTCACATAGTCAGGTATGGTAAATTGATAAAAATGTCTTATATGATTCTGCAAAAACTCACATCCATGCATTACATCTCTAAGTAAACTTCCATTTTCATCTGGTTTAACCCCTAATGCATTTTCAAGGGCTACGGAAGATACATATCCATGAGCTGTTGAGCAAATCCCACATATTCTTTCAGTAAAATAAACTGCATCCAGAGGAGATCTTCCCTTTAGCATTTCTTCAAAGCCTCTAAATAAAAAGCCATTAGTTTTTGCATCTATTATCGTATTTTTCTCTATAACAACTTCAACCTGCATGAACCCACTTATCCTAGTAATTGGATTTATGACTATCTTCTCACTCATTTCTTAACCACCTCTTGATAACTTATAAAAGGCTCCATCTTATCTGGAAAACCTTTGTTTACACATCCAATACAAGGTGTATTATCCTCTACCGGCCAATTAATTCGATCGTTCCATTTTCTCAAAGCACAATCAGCCCTCGTCATAGGACCTCTACAGCCCAATTGGTACATGCATTCCTTATCCCCAAGTTTAGTTGCAAATATCTTTTTATCAAAAAAGGATCTTCGTGAACAATAGGTATGAATAGTGTCTTCATATAGAAATAATGGTCTATTTTCAGAGTCTAGTTCTGGTATACCATATGAAATTAAATGTGCAACAGTACTTATCACCCATCTTGGATTTGCAGGGCATCCTGGAATTCTTATAACTTTATATAACTGCTCATTTAAAAATTCAGGTAAACTTACACTTGAGGAAGGATTAGGACTTGCAGCTGATATTCCTCCATAAGATGAGCAGGTTCCAACAGCTAAAATATATTTCGCTTTGCCTGCTGCAAGAATTACTGCTTCTGAACCTGATATAAGCTTTCCATTATACTCAGCTACAATATTATAGCTGCCGTTATCCTTAGTAGATATAGCTCCCTCAACAACTAGTATAAAATCGGTTTCCAAGGTTTCTAGAAATTTTTCAAAGGCTTTTTCACCTTCTGCTCCCATAATACTGTTATTGTACGTAATGTTAACCATTTGTGTTATAAAATACGAAACGTCTGGTGTGCTTGCATCTAAAAGTGAAATGATATTTCCAGAACAACCACATGCCTCCAGCCAGATAAGATTAGTTTTCTTAATTTGATTGTTTTCTATATTTTTCAATGTAGACTCTATTAATTCTCTTTGACATCTTTTCTTGGACATCTGAGCCTCTCAATAAATTGATTACCTATAAATTTTATTCATGTAATTTTTTCAATAGACTTAATTAGAAATAAAAACAACCTATTTGCCTATCAAATGTTCCTAGTATACATTCGGAAAGATAGATGCACAAAAAAATCGCTGAAGTAAGTCACTTCAGCGATTTGTAAATTATTTTTTTTCTGTTGTTGTACCACTTGTATCTGTAGGCTGTGCATATTTACGAATTATAAAAATTTCAACTCTTCTGTTTTTAGATCTTCCTTCAGCGGTATCGTTACTATATTTAGGTCTATATTCACCATATGCTTGTATAGAAATTTTATTAGTACCTACTCCACCTGAGTTAACCATAAAATTCATAACATTTATTGCACGCATTGCACTTAAGTCCCAGTTTGATCTAAATTTACTTGTAGTTATAGGCACATTATCTGTATGTCCTACAATCTTAATTTCATTATCTAGTCCACGTACCATTTTGGATATTTCGATAAGTAGTGGATTTACATTTTGCAATACTTGTGCATCTCCTGAATTGAAGAGCACTGCATCCTGTATAGATACTTCTAACCCCTCTTTATTAAGCTCAACCTTAACCTTTTCAGCATATCCTTTACTTTCGATTTCTGATTCTAAACTTTGTTTAAGTTGATTCATAGTATCTTCTTCTTTTTGTGTATTAGATTTCTCTGTTGAAGTCCCTGCATTGGCTGCTTGCGATTGGACAACCGCAGTGGTATCAGTTCCACCTTCGGACATAACAGAAGATCCACCTGAAAATATAACATTAAACTCAGCACTAAGCCTTTGAAGCTTTTGCGAATCTACTTTACTCATAGCAAACATAACTATAAAAAGTGCCAATAGGAGTGTAAGCATGTCCGCATAAGGTATAAGCCAAGTTTCATCTACATGCTCTTCATGATGTTCTTTTTTCTTTTTCATCACTTATCTCCTTTACTTTTCAGCATTTGCACTAATAACTTTTTCTCTTTCCTTAGGTTCTAGCATACCTATTAATCTAGCTTCAATACTCTTAGGATTCTTTCCAGCCTGAATAGCTAGTATACCTTCAAGTATAATCTTCATTGTACTTATTTCTTCATGAGACTTTCTTTTAAGTCTTGATGCAAATGGATGGAAAACAACATATCCGAAGAATATACCATAAAGTGTAGCAACAAAGGCCCCTGCTATCATATGTCCTAGCTTTTCAGTATCATTTAAGTTACCAAGTGCTCCTATAAGACCAACAACGGCTCCAAGAACTCCTAGTGTAGGTGCCGAACCACCAGCTGTAGTAAATACTGAAGCTCCTGCTCTGTGTCTTTCTTCCGTTCCATCAATTTCAATCTCTAAGGCTTCAACTATATCAGCTGGCTCCACACCATCGACAACCATTTCCAACCCTTTTTTCATAAATTTATTTTCCATAGCTTGCACAGTACTTTCAAGTGCTAATAACCCATTTTTACGAGTTGTTTGAGCCATCTCTACTATCTGTTTTATTATCTCTGCAGGGTCTTCCTTTTCATCTCCTTTGAAAAGTTTTCCAAAAAGTCTAGGAATGTTAAGAAATTCCTTTTTAGGAAAAGAGTTCATTACCGCTGCTGATGTTCCTACTAGAATAATTATTGCTGCCGCTGGATTTAATAATACAGCTATGTTTGCCCCCTTTACAATCATTCCTACTACAATTGATAGAAGACCTGTTATAACTCCTATGACTAGAAAAATATCCAAGATTTCATCCTCCTCGTAAAATTACCAATTCGACATATTATTATTTTTTTCGCAATTTTCATAAATTTATCATATCATAGTAAGTATTAATTTAGAACTACCAATCAATAAATGGATTAATGTAATATATAGAAACAATAATTTTTGTTTCATTACCACCCAGTTAACTATATCGATTCCCATATAATAGACCTTAACCTATATATTTTTAGACAGCCTACTTTATACTTACTTTAATAGATATTATCGCTATATAAAAAGCATCACTTTTTTAGCGGTGCTTTTATAGGTATTGCTACTATTAAATTATTCGTGTAATTTCAAAATTTCTTTTGCTATTTGATAAAAAATTATATCAAAGCTTGTCATTAATTTTTGCTTTAAAAGTTAAATTTTTCACCTTTTACTTTTAAAATACTTTATCTCTATAATTTTAACATATCATTTACCATACTTTCAACATACTTTAGTACCTTTTGTCGATTTTTGTTATTTATGCTATTATTATTAAACTCTTGAAATTGCTTTGTTATACAAAAAAAATATAAAGATTGCTCTTGATATATAATACATCTAGAGCAACCTCTTATTTATACTTTTAAAATTTATTTATAAAATCTAAGTTTGAATATTATGCCTCTAATTACATACAAACGACCTATATTTTAAAGGGTGGATTCCAGTAGTTCTTTTAAATACCTTGCTAAAATAGGATGCATCTTCATATCCAACCATTTCTGACACTTGTTGTATTAGTAATTCTGTGTCTTTTAAAAGTTCCTTAGCTCTATCCATCCTTATACTAGTGAGATAATCAGTTATAGTAACCCCTGTTTCTCTTTTAAATATTAAACTTATATAGTTTGGAGATAGATATATCATCTGTGATATCTTATTGACACTTATGTCATTCATATATTGACTACATATAAGCCTTTTAATATCTAATACGATCTTATCATTCTTTCTTGTATGTTTTTTAGAAAAATATTCAGCTAATTTTCTTAATATATCAGTCATATATTCTTCCAGAACAAATATATTTTCAATATTTTGTATATCATCTAATATTTTCGTTTTATCTTGTATTATATTATTTAAGTTTTCACCTAATTCATAAATGGTTCTAGATGAAATCAATATTATTTCGGAACATATACATTGTATATAGTCCATTTTGTAGGTATTATTTGACTTTAATTTCTTAAATATATCTTTACTTATGCCTTGTGTTTCTAATATATCGCCGACTTTAACTGCGTTAATAAGTTTTGTCTCAATTTCATAAAAATCAATATACTCTATTTCGATATAACTATCATCTATATCAGTTATATTTAGAATAGAGTTTTTACCTGTATAGAATTTATATTGTAAAGCACTTATACAATCTTTAAACCCTAAAGGTATGTCTTGAATATTGTTTACACTCCTGCTAATTCCAACTGAAACTGATACATTTAAAAGTGCTCTTAGCTTTATGGTTATTTCATCAAAGATGTCACTTGTTTCGCAAAGTTTCTCCTCTGGCCAATTAAATATAGAAATAAATTGATTTTCATTCATACATATACTGACACCGCTAGTTTTAGAGTTAATAATCTCATCTATAACATTTGTTACAGCAAACTCTAATAACTGTCTATCCTTTTCGGCATAGACTTGCTTTATTTGAGTATAGTCATCAATTGTAAGTGCTGATACTATAATATCGCCATCACTTCTAAATGGATTATTAAAATAATCTAATTTTTCTTCAATCTCTTCACTACTAGTAAAAGTTCCTAATAAAAGATTTCTCAAAAATTTCTCATTGGCTGCAACTATATTTTCCTTAAGCTGCTCTCTAAGCTCTTGCATTTTCTTTTTATTTGTTTTTTCTAATTCTATTCTCCCTACAACCTTATTTACTACATCCTTTAGTTCAGCTATTTCAAGTGGCTTTAAAATATACCCCTCTGCACTTATATCCACTGCACTCTTAGCATAAGCAAAATCTTGAACTCCGCTAAAAATAATTACTTTCATATTCTCATTTTCATTCTTTAACTTTCTTGTTACCTCTAACCCATCCATAAATGGCATTCTTATATCTGTAAACAATATATCAGGCTTCAATTTAGTACATAAATCATAAGCTTCCTTACCTTCTGAGGCTTCTCCTACAATTTCTATATTATACTCCTTCCAATCAATAATATTTATTATACCCTCTCGTACTAGTGTTTCATCATCCGCAATTACCATCTTAAGCATTAGAATCGCCCACATCCTTAACTATCTTTAATCTTAAAACAGCAGTAATTCCATAGTTTTTATTCTTATAATATTTAATTCCATAATCATCACCAAAAAAATGCTTAATTCTATCGTTCACATTTCTTATTCCTAAGGACTTAGATTTGATACTGCTATCTTCTAAGAATTTATTTAATTTATCTACATCTGCACCTAAACCATTGTCGCTTACTTTTATTTCAATTTCACCATCTATAACTGTTCCAACTATACTTATAAAACCTGCTCTTCCACTTTCTTCTATTCCATGCATTATTGCATTCTCCACAAGAGGTTGTAATATCAATTTCACTGTATAACAGTCATTGATTTCAGGCTGAAACTCTATATAGTATTCTAATCTTTTTTTAAACTTAGCACACTGTATCTGCAGGTAACTCTCAACCTGTATTTTTTCATCAGAAAAACTTATTATATTTTTCCCATTATTAAGACTATATCTGAAAAAATTCGATAAATTTTTTACCATGCTGCTTATGTCGGAAACATTATGCTTTATGGCTAGCCAATTTATTGAATCTAAAGTATTATATAAAAAGTGTGGATTAATTTGAGCAAGTAAGGCTTTAAGTTCAGCATCTTTCATCTTCAATTCGGCTTTATTCTTTCGAAGTTCGCTTACATAAAGCTTATCTATAAGCTCTTCAATCTGCCTCATCATATCCTTATATTGACTTATAAGAAAAGCAAATTCATCTTTTCTCTTATAGGATAAATCAACATTGAAATCTCCTTTTTTCACATTTGACATTGATTTCACCATGTATGCTATAGGTTTTGAAAAATCTTCTGACAAAACTAATGCAGCTATTACTGCAATTATTGTACATATAAGTATAACTAATCCCATAACCTCTTTAAAGGAAGTTAATTCTGAGTTCAACTCACTAACTGGTGAAATAGATACAATGTTCCATTTAAGCTTGTCTATATGTTTAACTGACACTAACATCTTAGTCCCATTAATATTTTCAACATAAGAGTGGTAAGAATCCCCTTCTCCACTTAAGTTTATATCATTATTTTTTATAACATCATTTACTAAAACGTTTTCTTTAGAAATAGGTTGTTTTTTATCATCAATTATAAAAACACTACTTCCTGCTGTCATCTTAGATTTTTCTAATATATCATCAAAATAATCAGCTCTCATATCTATTGTTAGTAGAGCTGCATATGGATTTACTACATTATCTGTTCTATACAATCTTCTAGCAAATTTTATAGTATTTATGTTTCCATTTACACTATCAATTTTGTCTATTCCTGCTATTGTAAAAGCTTCATTAGGGAGACATCTATACCAATCTATATCACTTATATTACTTATGTCATAGACTTTATCTGATATGTTATATTGATTATACTCCTGCCTGTCTACCATATAAATTCTAGGAAACAATTCGTTTCCTCTTACATAAGAAGATCCAAAAAGATAATAATCATCTAATATTTTATTTAATTCATTGATCTCATTTATTATAGCCACTGTACTTTTATCTTTTGGAGAAGATAACATGTCCAATATTCTTGAGTTATAAGTTATCAAAGTTGATATATCATCAACTATTTCTATTTTTTGCAACATTGTCTCTGAAATTGTATCTAAATTTTTTTCTATAGATAAATCTATCTTTTTACTAATTATATTCTTTGATTTGTTATAAACCGTTAAAGAAATAATAGAAGTTGGAATGAAAATAGATAGGATAAAATATATTATCAACCTTTTCTTAATGCTAAGTGCAAAGTATGCTGTCCTAATTTTATTTTTATCTAATAAATTAAAATTCAATTTAATCAGCTCCTCAAAATAAGTTAATGTCAATTCTATCCTACTAAACTGGTATATCTATCTACCTCATATTGGAACTTATTATTTTTAACTTCCCTCACCAAAACCCGTGAGAGTTTAAAAAATAATCTTTCTCTAGTTTAATCTTATAACAAAAACCATCTTATTTCTACAAAGTACCTGCCATCCTGGAAAAAACTTTGTTTGTGAAGTTATCTGACATTATATACTGTGCATCAGCATCAGGGTGCAATCCATCAGGTAAATGTTGCTTACTCTCTTCATTTAGTATCTCCAATCCACTAATATAGAATATATTTCTATCTCCGTAACTTTTAAAAATGTTAACTATCTGTTCTAGGCTTACTCTCATTTCAGTTAAACTTAGTCCACATGCGCCTTTCTCTATCTCCCTAGCTTCACAATATATAGGAGATATTATAGCAAGCGGTGTATAAGGATGTCTCTCTCTAATGCTTTTTATAATTCCAATAACATTTGGAGCAAACATTCTTTCAGTTTGGAGCCCTGGATAAGTATTTATTCCAAGCTTTAAGGTTATATAATCGGCTTCAAGGTCTCTCATCTTCATTCCTACCATTGGATCGAATACGCACTCTCCTGAAAATCCTAGGTTTGTTAAGTTTAGATTCAATTTTTGTGCTGTCATAGCAGCCCAAGTCTTTGAAGGTGAAGTTGCTGCATTTGATTGGCTAATTGAACTTCCATAATGAATCCACCTTTTCCTGTAATCTAAAGTTTTTGATATCTTAGCTCCTTTGTTAATAAAAAGCTTTTTAAGTTTAAAGGTTTGATTTTGTGTGAGCCATATTTCTATTTGTTTTGTTCCTTCCCTTAAACCTTCGAGAGCAATAGGTGATGTATCAGATATCTTTATCTGCTGATTAAAAGCACCCTCTACAAATACATCAAGAATTAAAGTATCTTCATCAATTTCCGCCATCTGTAATGCTATATATTGAGCATTTGTTGTAAAGCACAGCCTTACTCCCGAACAAAACTTACCTACTTTGTCTTTAAGAACAGGAAATAGTTCCTTTTCCTTAAAATCAATCCTCCATGGTGCACAATATTCATTGTTTTCCTCTACAGAGACTGCCCCTTCAAAGGAAAATACATTATCCAAATATGTATAATTATCCATATGAATTTCTTTAATTTTTGTCATAACCTTTAAATCCTTTCTATCACTATATATTTATATAATTTTATGATTTTAAATTTTAAAGTTCTTATATTCATAAATTCTTATATTACTATAAAAAACTCTTAAAAGCATTGAAACTTCTAGGCTTAACCGGCATAAAAATCACACTTTACTTTACAGTAAAAAATAGAATGATATAAAAATACACCATTCTAATAAAAACAATACTTTTAAAAATAACCGATATTTATATAAAGATGAACCAATCTAAAATATATAATTATACTATTTAAAGGTTGTTCAAAAGAGGTTTAAATATTTGGTAAACAAAATTGATTCATCTTCATTACTTTATTTTGCTTCTGTACATAGTTTGATTAAATCATTCACATCTGCTGTAGCTAGACATTCTACAGTATCAGCTGCACCATAATATATCTTCACTTCACCACTATCTTCAAGTATCATCCCTCCTGGGAATATAACATCATTTCTGAAACCATCTTTCTCATATTGAACCTCTGGTGCTATTAAAGGCTTTTTGCTCATTCCAATAATCTTTGACGGATCTTCCAGATCTAAAAGCATTATTCCTGAAGTATAACGCTTCTTCCAAGTATCTTCCCAGCCATTCTTCCCTCTGCTACTGTCTATATCAACCGCATGGAAACTTGTAAGCCAGCCTTTCTCTGTCTTTATTGGAGGGGCCGCAGGCCCAATCTTATCATTAGCAAAAGGAACGTTTTCCACTGCTAATAATAGCTTTGAATTTCCCCAGTATTTAAGATCTGGTGATTCTGATATCCACATATCGAATCGATCTTTGCCTCCACGGCTGTATACAGGGAAGGGTCTTTCAAATCGCATGTACTTACCATTAATCTTCTCAGGGAAAAGAGCCATATTTCTATTATCTGGCGCAGTCATATGCAGTACGTCAAACTTCTCAAAGTCTTCTGTAACAGCTATTCCGCCTCTTAGACCATGCTTAGTATCAACAGCAAAACACATATAGCACTTTCCATCAATTACTGTAAGCCTAGGATCATAAGCTCTTATTATTTCTTCATCTTCTAAAGAAAAGCATGGCTTCTTTTGAACCTCCCAATTGATACCATCATCACTAAAGGCTAAGCCTAAATTTGTACCTTCAAACCCAAATGGTCCTTGCTTTGTATAATTATAATCATTTCTAAATACCATTACATACTTACCTTGATACTTCGTTACTCCAGCATTAAATATTAGAGTAGCATCAAAAGGTACATCTTCTGCTGTTAGTATTGGATTCTTTTCGTGACGTTTAATAACACTGGCAGAGTATAATATTTTATCTACTTCATGACTCATTATTATTAGCCTCCATTTTATTGATGTACCACTTCATTTTCAAATTTATATTTTCAAATTGTCCTCTCAGAACGAAGAGTAGTTTTAAAAATAACTTTCACATTGAAGTGGTACATCTTTATAGTCTTTCATTTGATTTATATCAACTTACAATTCTCTAACCCTTAACTGCACCACTAGTTAAGCCTTCTATAAAGTAACGGTTGAGGAATATATAAACTATTATCATAGGAACAATAGCAATAGTTGTACCTGCAAGCATCATATTCCAAGAAGATGCTGCTTCTCCAGTATTTTTTAGGCTGACTATCCCTACTACTAAAGGTGATTTTTGAGGATTTGATAGGGTAAATACCATTGGTAGCATATAGTCATTCCATGCTGCTCTAAAGGATAAAAGTCCAATTGTTGCTATAAGTGGTTTAAGTAGTGGGAAGATTATATTCCAGTAGATTCTAAAGAATCCACATCCATCAATCTTTGCAGCTTCATCTATTTCATAAGGAATAGATTTCATAAAACTCATGGCTACAAAAACTTGAGTAACGTTTATACCTAATACTCTAATGATTATTACTCCCCAAAGTGAATTGCTGATTCCAAAAGCTTTCGCAATTTGTAATTGAGGGAAAAGACTTGAAGTTCCAAGTGATATGAACATTGTTGAAAGAAACATCCCATAGATAAATTTCTTTCCTCTAAACCTTCCTCTATTTAATACATACGCTAAGGTTGTTGAAGTAATTATAGAACCTATTATGATAAAGAAAGTCATATAAATACTATTCCACGTATAAAGTTTAAAGTTTGCTAATTTCCATGCTTGACTAAAGTTATCAAAAATAAATTTCTTAGGAAATATAGAAGAAGAAGTCAATATTTCTGAATTACTTTTAAAAGAAGCTAATATTAAATATATTAATGGAAATAGAGTTATCACAAGCGCTACTGAAAGGAATATATATCTTATTGATTTAGGTAATACTTTTTTTAGTTTCTCCATACTTTACTTCTCCTCCTAATAAATATTATTCATCTTTTTTGAAAATTTCAGGTAGATTATTGTTATAAGACCTATTATTAGAGCCGTAACCACTGCCATTGCAGAAGCATAACCATACTGAGGTAATCCTGCTGACATTGCATCAGTGCTAAAGAAGAATTTATATATATAAGTCATTACAACTTCTGTAGATCCACCTGGTTGTCCATTTGTCAACACAAGTACTAGATCAGAAAGCTTCATGCCTTCAACTATCGCAAGCATTAATACTGTCTGCATAACAGGTCCAAGCATTGGTACTGTTATCTTAAAAAACTTTTGTACTGAATTAGCTCCATCTATATCTGCACATTCATATATATCTTTAGGAACACTTTGAAGTCCCATTAAAAACAAAATCATATTCATACCTATATGACTCCATACAGCAGATATAACCACTATAAATATAGCTAGCCACTTGCTTCCAAACCAATTCACACCTTGATTTATAAAGCCTAAATTTATTAAAACTTGATTTACTATCCCATTGTAAGAACTAAAAATGTTTGAGAATATTATTCCTATGATAGCCGTACTGATCATTGTAGGTAAGAAAAGTGCTGTTCTAAAGAAGTTGTTTATTCTTGTCTTAGAATTCAATAAAACTGCTAAAATCAACGCTAGTGGGATTTCTATAGCCATTTTCCCCAGTGAAACCACAAAAGTATTTAATACAGAGATCCAATAAGCTTTATCTCTTGTAAATAATCTAACAAAGTTTTCTAGGCCAGTGTAAGTTGCCTTAGTAAAACCATCATAATCAAAACATGCGTATCTTATAACATATATTATTGGGTATATAGTAAACAAGAAAAAACCTATAAGCATTGGAGCTAGCATGATATATGCAGCTAAGGTATCTGAACTTCTGCTGCTTTTAAAGTTGAATAAGCTTTTTTTTGATTTACCACCTTTTTCAGCATATGTAGCCATTTTCATTATTTCATTTCCTCCTTCTTTATTATGGAGTTTCTAGCTTAACTATTAATTTATAAATGCTCGATAACCTCTACAAACCGAGATTATCGAACAAGTATAAATTGAGTTTAGGTAGAGGGATCCTTTAGATACACTGATTCAGTCTTTAGCCTCTAAATAGCGACTTTGACCCAAAGTAATGTGTATTTTATTAAATTCACAATCGTCCAAAGAAACTACTATACGAGAAATCTTCAGGCGGATGTAAAGTTAACCAACGTTACTAATAGTTCCTTATTTCTTACTGCTTACATCTGTCTTATCTATATATTGATTTATATCAAGTCCTTTATCTTCAGCTTTTTTCAATGCATCGTTGTATCTCTTATCAACATCTGCTAAAGCCTTTCCTGCATCTTCACCGTTTACTATAATCTTCATAAGAACATTTTCTATAGTGTCACCTTCTAGCTTTATGTCACCCTTTGGTGATAGAGGATATTGGTACGCATTAGATAAATCAGCAAAAGCATCGAAATTTTTTGTCTTAGGTTTATTTTTAGAATTCTTAATTAAATCTGCTTTATAAGGGATTGCTTTACCAGCTTCATATAGCTTTGTTGCAGCATCATCTGAAGTAAATGCTTTTAGTACTTCTAAAGCTTTGGCTTCATTTCCTTTAGATTTTGCTCCTATAGCAAAAGAGAATGTTTGATAAGTGTAATCTTTGTAGCTTTTGCTTGTATCTTCAACTGGTCTGCAAATCCCCCAATTCATCTTTGCTGGGAATTGATCTTGCCATACACCAGCATCCCAACTTGCAGAAAGTTTAAATCCTATATTACCTTCAGCAAACTGTGCTCTTGCAGCATCATTATTTAAGCCTTCAGATCCAGGGAACCATACGCCTTGTTTCTTCATGCTAGCTAATCTTTCAACAAATGGTTTCATTGAAGAAAAGTCAAAACTACCTGCTTTTTGATCATATTCATTATGACCTAAGGATGCTGCGTATTGCCATAATCCATTAACACTTGCATATCCAGTACTCTTTAGACCTTCTACAAATCCAAATTCCTTACCCTTTCCATTTTTAGTTATTGTTTTAGCCATTTCCTCTAACTCAGCCCAAGTCTTTGGAGGTGCATCGTATCCATTCTTCTTTAACAAATCCTTATTATAAGCAACTCCAAGTGTACTTATTGATTGAGGAACTGTATAAGTTTTTCCCTTTATTTTGTTATATCCAGCTTGTAGTGAATCTCCATAAGTCTTAAGATAGTCTTTTCCCCCTGGAAGATCTTCTAGAGGCAGTATGTAACCAACTGTTGCATACTGTGCAAGGTTAGTTTGAGGTACTTTAAATAAATTTGGTCCTTGTCCACCAGCTAATGCAACTGATAAAACATTTGAATAATCTGATCCATAAATCTTATACTCTATCTTTATTCCTTTTTCTTTTCCTATTCCATTATTGAAGTCTTCAACTACTTTCTCATCCTCATTTTTTGTTGCCGCATTATTACTCCAAACTGTTAGTGTATCAACAGTTGTTGGCTTTGCATCACCTTTACTCTCATTTTTTTCATCCTTAGAACATCCAATAAATAAGCCAGTAGATACTGTTACAGCGGCCATTAACATAATTGCTCTTAGTAATTTCTTTCTCATGATTTTCCCCCTCATTTAAATAACTTGAATCCGTTTACAAATATAATTATACTTACTTTACCCAGAAACTAAATGGAATTATCTATGATTGGTAGTAAAATTCTATACTCTTTAATTTTTCGTATAGAAATGTACAAATCATAAAAATGGTTATCTATTCATTTAAATAACGCAAAAACAAAGTGCACTTAGGTGATATTTCCTAAGTACACTCTGATATCCCACTTCGTATCAAAACTTATCAGAACCAGCTAGCGTTTTAAAAATAGATTTCGGATCAAAGTGGTTCATCTTTATATATAGATGAACCACTTCGTAATAAAATTTATTATTTTTAAATTCTCTCACCAAAACCCGTGAGAGTTTTAAAAATAGATTTCGGATCAAAGTGGTTCATCTTTAGATAAACTATCCTAAATATGCTCCCTGTTTTTTCAATTGCTCCTGTAATTTCTTTATTTCTATATCCCTTAGTTCAATACCCTCCTTGCTACATATGGCAACTGCTGTTCCTGCTGCTTCTCCAGTTGCAAAGCAAGCCGGCATAACTCTGAAGGATCCATGCATAGCTCTATCTGCTGAAATAGGTCTTCCTGCTACAATAATATTCTTTAACCCCTTAGGCAAAAGCGTCCTATAAGGTATAGTATAGCTCTCTCCTGGTTTGTATCTGCTTGTTACGTACTGATCATTTTCATCTTTATAAATCACATCTCTAGTTTTAGATGGATGTACATCTATAGGGTAAGCATATCTTGCAATAGAATCCTCATATTCAACTCTATCAAAGTAGTCTCTTGCTGTAAGCCTATAATCTCCAATAATTCTTCTTGTCTCCCTCACTCCAACCATAGGACCTGAAGACACTAATACTGCATTTTCTAGACCTGGAACATACTTTCTAAGAAAATCTATCATTGCTGGTATATTTCTTCTTGATTCAACCTCGGCTCTAGTCATATCCTCCGCTTTAAGTGGATTTACCTCATACACATGGCCAAAGTTTAACCCTGCCACCCCATCATTCTGAATTGAGAAGCCAGCTACATGCTTCTCTTTAAAGTTAAACTCATTATTTAACCTTGCTCTCTCAACTGCTTTTGTTAGATTTCCTGTATCACCACTAGTTTTAAAATATTCAATAAGTCTTTCCATATTAATATTTGAGATTCTATAACATAGAGTTACCGCCTGTACTAAACCTTCTTCATCACCATACTCATGCTCACCACCAGCCTTAACCACTATATCAGCATCACCTGTACAATCTATAATATATTTACATCTAATTTCATTTTTTCCTTCTTTATTCTCAACCACAATTGCTTTTATATTTCCATCTTCAGAAACCACATCAGTTGCAACTGTATGAAAAAGTATATTGGTTCCACTATCTAAAACTATATTATCTAAAACTCTTTTCAAAGCTTCTGTATCAATAGGAATCCAATCATACATTCTTTTAATTAATTCCTTCTTATCCTTTATAGGCGAATCATAATTGCTTTCCTTCTTCATTGCTTCTAATACTTCTAAGCCTATTCCCTTTATTATTACCTTTTCTCCATCAGTATATGGACAAAATGCTGGCACTGCTGCTGCAGTAGCCATTCCTCCCAAAAAACCATATTTCTCAATAAGCAGAACTTTTGCTCCATTTCTAGCAGCAGCCACCGCAGCTCCTACTCCCGATGGACCACCTCCTGCAACTATTACATCATATTTTTCACTATAAATACTCATTTTTCTTCAATCCTTTCTTTAATATGTAAATATACAATTTCTACTCCACAAAACTCGTTTTCTGATTATATTAATATTGATAGAACTTAACTTTCTCTGCTAGATACAATTTGAAACTCCTCCATAGATCACGCATTTCTCAATAAATCTACACATTTAAATCTCTTAACCAGAAACCTAAGATTGTTTCCTATAAGTAAATCATATAAAAAAACGAAGAACTCATCATACACAAAATTGATAAGTTTATTGAACAAAAATGACATTTTCACTAGTAAAGATTATCAAAAGTGATATAATTATAATAATTCAAGGGGGGATAAGTATGGCTGCTGATAAAGATTTTAATTTATTAAATTCAACCTTAAAGTGGATGCTAAAGGATAGAAAGTTCCATATCTGCATTCATGATTTGTCTGGAATCATACATCAAAATTCATCACTACAAATACCACAAAAGAATACCATACATAGCTGCAAATTTTGCGAATATGCTAAGCTTACCACTAGAGGGTTTAAATTCTGCCTAAAATGTAAGGAGTTATCACTAAAAAAGGCTCTAACAAAAAAGAACCTTTTCATAGGTCAATGCTATCTTGGAATAACTGAAATAGTTAAACCAATATATTTCAACGATAAGCCTGTATGTGTAGTATATCTTGGTAATATAACTCTAAAGGAACAAACCTCTAATATCTATAGCAATATAGATAGGATAAGTAATCTTACTGGTGTAAAAAGACAGTATTTAATAGAGTCCTTAGATACAACTGAGAAAATTGATATCTCTGAGCTTTCTGAATATGAAGAAATAGTTGAAATAATAGGTAGTTCAATTCTTCAGCATATTAATCAAGGTATGAAGCTTAGTAGAAAATCCGCCTCTGCTCTCCCATCTTATAGATCCACTAATAACTGGGTAATAGAGCTTATACAGAATTATATACAATCTTATTACGATAGAGATTTGCAACTATCTCAACTTGCGAAACTTTATTTTTTAAACCCTCAGTATTTATGTAGACTGTTTAAAAAAGAGACAGGCACTAACTTCTCTGATTATTTGAATTCAGTTAGAATAGACAAAGCTAAACAACTTTTAAGTATGACCGAAGCTAATATTGTAGATATATCCATAGATGTTGGTTATAAGAATGTCACATATTTCAATAGACTTTTTAAGAAAAACACTGGAATGACTCCTAAAGAATATAGAATTCAAAATACCAGTGCATAACTTTCTTTTACGCACTGGGAAAATCATGTATTAACTAAAAGCAATCACTTATTTAGGTGTTCTTTTTGATTGATATAACAACTATTTTGTATACAATTGTAAAAACAGACACTTAATGGCGTAAAAGTTATAGAATTTTACTATCCATTATAGTTTTTTCCATGTAATAAACGCTAAGAAGAATTTATAATTAAAGCCAATGTAAACATATACATCGATTAAATGCAATAATATTCCCATCTAAATTTAGTAGAAAGGAGTTATACATTTTTATTCTTATTAAATTATAAGGGGGATTACAAATGTTTAAATTAAAGAAACTTCTTAGTCTTACATTAGCATTAATTTTTATATTAATTAGTGGCTTATTAAATCCTATAAAAGCCTCTGCGGCTACTGTTGTATCTTATTCACTACCATCAATATACTCAGCCTCATCTTCTTATTCCTTGAAAGCTGGTGGAATTGATATACCGGTAGTAAAATACACTGACGAATACGACTACGCAGAATTTTCAATGGCTCAAACGTTTTCTACAATTGATGTTACAGCTATAGGTGCTTCTACAATATCTACCTATAATATAAGTCCGAAGAAACTTGGATTAACAGGAACCACAAGTGGTGGTAAGCTTTCCTTTAATGTAAGCAGTCCTCAATATCTGATTGTTACAATAAACAGCTTAAAGAAATTGATAATTACTGTAGATCCCATCGAGACTGACAAGCCTGCGTCTTCAGGAACTGGTATCTTTAATGTAAAGACTAGTCCTTATAATGCTGATAGCACAGGCAGTGCTAAAACATCACAAGCAATACAGAACGCTATTAACGATGCAAGTGCCTATGGAACAAAAATGGGCAACGGTGCTAAAGGTATAGTATATATACCTGCTGGAATTTATAAGATAGGAAATCTTGAATTAAAGAGTAATGTAGCAGTTTATCTAGAGGGTGGGGCTGTTCTTCGTGCTACCGATGATCCAGCTGACTATATCTCTCACTGGTATAAAACTTCTCAAAGTAGAGATGTAACTTGGTTTATATACACCGCTGAAAATGCCGATAACATAAAACTATATGGTCGTGGTACGGTAGATGCTAACGGATACTATTTGGCTAACACCAAAAACTTAGGCACTAATCTATTAGTTCCTGTAAACTGCAGCAATTTTACTGTTGATGGTATTACCTTCAGAGATGCAGGGTCTTGGGGAATAATAACTGCAAGGTCAAACGATCTTACCTTTAAAAACTTTAAGATTTTTAACCACTTAAATACTGGTGAAGATGATGGCATTGATATATGCGAATCTCAAAATGTAAAAGTTGATAATGCCATTGCCATTTCTCTAGACGACAGCTTTTCAACTAAAACTTGGACTATACCAGATTTATTCACAAATATAAGTGTCAACTGGCATGGAAATCCCGAACCAAATGATAATATAACCTTCAATAACTGCCTAGCTTGGACATACTGTTACGGTTATAAAATAGGTCAAGGAGTTAGGCAAAATCAAACTAATATAACCTTCCAAAACAGCGTAGTTTATGACAGCTCTGCCGGTATTGGAATAGATCATAAATATGGGACAGCAAAAATCGATACAGCAACCTTTGAAAATATTGATATAGAAAATGTTAGCAATACTAATGGTGACGTGGCTTCTTGGTGCGATCTCAATATCAATAATGGCTCTGGAGAAGGCGGAGGACCTATCACAAATGTTAAGGTAAAAAATATTAATGTTCGCAATAAAGGTACAAAGCCTGGTATGATCAAAGGATTAAGTTCTTCTTCAAGCTTTAATGGTATTACCTTTGATAGTATCTATATGCTTGGGAATCCTTCACCAGCTGTTAATCTAGAAGCTATGAATCTAACTAATATAGCCTATGCAACTGGAATATCAGTGCTTCCTAGTCAAGCAACTTCAAAAATACAAGCTGAATATTATAATTCAAAGGATGGTATCTCTCTTGGAGCTTGTGTAGATACAGACGGTGGAACCTTTGTTAGCGGTAAAAATGGCTCTTGGCTTGAATATAACAACGTTAATTTCGGAAGTGGAGTTTCTAGCATTGCTCTAAGATATGCTACACAAAGTTCTAATTCTAAAATAGAAGTAAGACTTGATAGCAAAACTGGTCCTTTAATAGGCACTGCTTCAACAATTAGCACTGGAAGCTGGAATACATATACAACCCAATATATTCCAGTATCAGGAGTTACAGGAATTCATAACTTATATCTAATCATGATAAGAACTGCTGACACAAATACGGTTGCTAACTTTAACTGGATAGATGTACGCTATCCACAATCTCAAACTCAAATATCAGATTCAATAATTTATGAGTGCGAATCTCTTCAAGTATCGACTTCAACAGATGACACATTTGCTGCAGGTGCTGATAGTGGCGCAAGTAATGGACTTCTTGGATATTGTAAGTTTGATGCAGTTAACGACTATGCTCAATTCATCGTAAATGTAGCAGAAGCTGGAACTTATAATGTCAAAATACAAGTAAAAAAACACTCTTCAAAAGGAATTGGACAACTTTATATTGATGGAGTTAAACAAGGCGATCAATTTGACGAATACTATAATGGTAATTTATTTACAGAAATAAATCTTGGAAATGTTACTTTTAATACTGCTGGAAATAAAGTTTTTAAACTTGTTGCAGTCGGGAAGAATGTAAGCAATACTGCTACTACTGATCCATATACCCTAACTGCCGATTACTTTAAACTTACAGAAATAAGATAAATAGAAATAAAGAAGGGCTGTCTTAGTATTTCTTAAAAATGAAATATAAGACGCCCTTTACAAGCTTTAAGCTATAATCATATCCTATTATTATTTATTTATAAAATCTTCTCTATATGGAGTAAATATATCTAACAATACTCCTTTTTTAATACATTTACATCCATGTATTACATTAGGAAGTTTGTACAATGTATCCCCCTTCTTAACAACATTCCTAACTCCATCAATCTCAAACTCAAACTCTCCCTCTAACACATATGAAAGCTGAGTATGTGGATGACTATGTAGAGTACCCACTGCCCCTTCTTCAAAATGCACTTCTACAGCCATTAGCTGTTCACCGTATGCTAGTATTTTTCTGTGCACACCTTCTCCTGCAGATTGAAATTCACATTGATCTGAGTATACAAAAGCCTTGTTCATTTTAGTTCCTCCATGTCCATGTTTAGTGCATGTTAAATGCTATGCACTGGTCTTTTTTCTATCTATATCTAATTTTCCACAAACCTAAATACAGTGAGATATCTGAGGTTTGTATCCTTTATAATTATATCATAGCTTATTTGTTTTCTTTCTATTTGTATAATTTAATCAAAAGCCTATTTTCCATGAAATTCGTAACTTCATTGGAGCAAGAATTTACCTTCCTAACAAGTCTTATTTAAGGCTATTTAATAAAATTCTTTTAAAAGGAAACAGACATCCTCTTTCAAGAATGTCTGTTAATACATAGAGTTACTTTCTTAAAACCATCCAACTCATAGCATGATGAATTGCAAATCCATCAAAGCTTGAGTTTCCACTATAGCTTGTATAAACTTTATTCAACTCTTGATTCATGTAAGCTCGTCCTTCTTCGTAAAAGCTTATAAAATCGCCTTCACTAGACTTCTGAGTTTCAACTCCAACTGTAACTTTAGTACCATATAACTTACCTAAGCTTAGTTCCTTAGAAACTACGCTAATTATCCCATTTGTTCCTGCTGCAGTATCTCTGTAAGCCATTATAACTACATTTTTTACATTCTTTATTATCCACTCTGCTAAGTTGCCAGTCCCATATTTAGTATTGTAAGTTACACCATCAAACCAGAATGGTACATCCACCGCTAGCTTTATACCTAGCGCGTTAGTCTTGCTAACTGCATCTAATAATAAACTTTGATAGTTAGCTAAAACTCCACTCATATTTTGGTTATACTGTGTATTTAAATAAGGCTCAACATCTAAGTGTACACCATTAAATTTTTCATTTATTAATGCAGAGCTTTGATACTTGTTTAACCAATCAAAAAGCTGTTGCTGCTTATATGCACCGTTATCTGATGCCCAATCTGGAGCTCCATCTAATGCTTGTACACTTATACTTTTTGCAGAGGCCTTTCTAATGAAGTTCTTATAAGAATCAAGGTTTAAGCTATAATTCACTTGAAGATATATGTTCTTAACATTGTTAGCTGCTACAAAATTAAGTATAGCATCTGAATTGCTTACTATCTGCTGTGTATCCCACAGCCATGTTGAATTTTGCGTACTTGCAGTTTGTGTAACAACTTGTGTCTTAACACTATTTTTATTTACTGCTAATGCTTGAGTTGGGATAACTAACGATACTGCCATAAATAGTGCTAAGAAAAACTTTGAATTTGACATATAAACTCCTCCTATTGAAAGCCGGGAGGGTCCTAAAAGGAATCCTGGCAACCTGGCAACCCTGCGGTATATAACCGTTTAGACCCATAGCTTTGCGTCTTTGCCTTTCGACAAATTTGCCTTTACAATTTTTTATAGAATTATAGGGGTTTATTTAAAGCCATAATATTAGAATAGTTTTTTAATGATTAATATCTCAAATCATACATCTTATTTATGAATTAATATTCATAAGAATTAATAATATATATATTTTTATATTAAAAGAACTTTCACATCTACTTAAGGCTTTATACTCACTCCTAGTATTTCTATTATATATTAATTAACGAAAAAATCTCATAAAACTTAAGCATAATTATACTGGTGTTTCCAAGGGCTATTTGCCATATAAATACAATGAATATATACTTTTAAAAAAACACTCTGAATTATTAAAAGTTTTACTTATAATTAATACTCACTTATTCTTATAAATCAAAATACTATATTCTATATAATTTTTTTATGGAGTAATATATGTTTGACTATCCATTTTCAGATGACTATTTTCAGTATTACAGAGCAATTTATAGTATCACAATTAACACAGGAGCTCATACCTTAACCTTGTTTAAGTCCGATAAATTTTTTAAGTCTTATACCGTTGCTGTTGGTAAAGCCTCTACCCCTACTCCAAAAGGAACTTTTAAGATAGTAAATAAAGCAATCAATCCAGGTGGCCCATTTGGTGTAAGGTGGCTAGGACTAGATGCTCCTAATGGCGATTACGGAATTCATGGAACTAATAATCCTGCTTCCATCGGAAAAAATGTATCAAATGGTTGTATTCGTATGTATAACAAAGATGTACTAGAGTTATCAAATTTAGTCCCTATAGGTACCGTTGTAAAGATTGTTTAAGGTTAACCAAATAGTACCGATTTGAAAGAAGTCTAAATGATATTGGTAAAATTTAAATCAATATCATTTAGACTTTTTCTTTTTACAAATAATACGGTTTAGATTAGCTTTTCTTTATACTCTTTACAAAGAATGGCACTTCATAGCTTAGCATTACAATCCATCCTAGACCACAACTCACTGCTATACCTGCAACTCCAAATCTTGGAGCTAATATATAAGAGAAAATCACTCGTCCAATCATTTGTACGAAGGTTGACATTAATGTTATCTTTAAATCACCCATTCCTCTAAAATATCCCTGTATACCATTAGTCCAGCTAGGAAGTAGATAAAAGAATGCCATCATCTGAAGATAGATTATTCCCATATTAATAACAATGCTATCACTGCCACTTATAAATAGCCTCATTATATTTCTTGAACCGAAAAAGACAACTACTAAAATTATAGTCCAATAGATAGATTCCAACTTCAAGCCTGTCCACAATCCTGGTTTAATTCGTTCTTCTTTCTTTGCACCTCTATTTTGAGCTAAAAACGTAGTCATTGCTTGAGCGATGCTCTGTTGTGGCATAAAAGCAAAATCATCTACTCTATTAACTGCATTGAATGCTGCTATAGCTTGCACACCAAGTGGATTTACAGCCCCCTGAACTAACACTTTTCCTACATAAAGACAGGTTTGCTGCATTGCAGTTACCCAACTGTAATTTATAGTAATTCTAAGCAATGTTTTATCTAAAACCATTTCTTTTCTAGAAAAACGTAACAAAGGCACCTTCAAATATATATATGTAATACAAAAAATGCTTGAAAGCATCTCCGCAGTAACTGTTGCAATAGCGGCTCCTTCTACCCCCATCTTGAAGTATTTTAGGAAAAGTATGTCCATGAGTACATTTAAAACTGATGATATCATCAAAAACTTTAGCGGGGTTTTCGAATCTCCAATACTTCTTAGTGTTGCAGCAAATACATTATATAGAAATGTGAATATAAGTCCGAAGAAAATTATCCTTAAATAAAGCGAAGCATCTGGAATAAGCTCTTCAGGAGTTCTTGTTAATCTTAGAATCGGCTTTGTAAAAACTACACAAAAAGCAATTACACAGGATGTAAATATAAAACCACCTATCATAGTGGTCGAAACTTCTCTTTTAAGTTTTTTTATATTACCAGATCCAAAATATTCGCTCATCAAAACTGACGCACCCATGCAGATACCAATTATTAAGAACATAACAATATTCATAATAGGATTTGCAGTTCCTACTGCTGCTAAGGCCTTAGTACCTACATAACGGCCTACAAAGATAGAGTCTGCAGCATTGTAAGTAAGCTGAAATAAGTTACCTAGAATTAATGGTATCGAAAAGGTAATTAAATGTTTAGAAATATTTCCTTTTGTCATATCAGTTGTCACTATCATCCACCGTCCAATTATATCCTCTTAGGTGTAAAACCAAGCATAAAACTCACTAATAAACTTTACACACCCTAGAATTAAAGCCATTGTTCACGTGAACAATAACTCTTATATTATTGTATACCTATTTGCTATTAAATTAAAGAACTTTTCTAAATTTGCAACTGCTAAAAAGTTAAATACTATTTATGATAGAATTCAAAAATAGTATTTAACTATAAAAATATACCGCTCCTTTCTGAAATATACTCTTAAATCTCATGCATATCCTGTTGTGAGAATTTAAAAATATAAATTTCATCATGAAGTGGTACATCCATATTAATCTAATATTTCTTTAATACATTCAGCAATCTTTTCATCCTTACAGTTTTCAAAGAAGTATTCCTTGAATCTTTCTCCACTTATAGCTCCCTTTAATAACTCTTGATCTAGCTCTTTGAGAATCGTTACTAAGTCTCTGTAAGTTACCTTCTTAACTTCATCTAATATCTTCTTATTTCTTTGTTCAGGTATAACACGATCTCTTGGGTATCCTTGTCCACTCTCTCCTTCAAAAAGTCTTTCAAAAACATATTGAAGATTCAATTCTGCTCCCCATCCAAAACCTTTTGCAAATGGCATTGATATAGCATTTCCGTCATTTATTTGAGCAAACATATATGCATCTGAAGGATCTACTACATACCCACATATAACTCCTGGAAATGAGTTACATGCAAGCATAGCACCTGCACCGGTACCACAACCAGTTATTACATAATCTACTGCACCAGAATTTAGTAATATGGCTGTTAATATACCATTTTGCACATAAGTAAGAGAGTTCTTATCCTCTGCCCCATACATACCATAATTGAAAACTTGATGTCCCATAGGTTCTACAACTTTCTTTAGGGCAGTATAAACTATCTCATTTTTTGACGCCTGACTATTTTCGTTAATTAATGCTATCTTCATGTTATAAGTTCCTCCAATTCACATTTTAATCTATATACTAATCTTATTTTTTGATATCTTCTTGAGTCTATTTTTCTACGTAAGCTAAGATACATACGTAAGTATAAGGAATATGCCTATTTACGAAATCTATAGCCCTTGATACCAAGAACATCTCTTATTCCATAATACCTTCTGTTCTACTTTATACTTCTAGTATAACAATTAACATTTTCAATTTCTTGTTATTTTTTATATTAAATATTGCAATTATTGAACAACGAATTTATACTTATATCAATTATATGATTTTGAATATCTAAGACTATCGTTTAAATTAAGTGTTTATGCAAGAGATGCTATATATGAAAGAACTATTATAATTTAAAGATTATATCCTACATATATTATTGAAATTTGAATGGATTTTCATCAGATATTTTGGAATATAGGTTTTAATATTTACTAGATTACAAAGAGGTGAATCTATCTTGAAAGAGCTGAATTCGTGTAAAGAGTCAATATTACAATGTATGAACACAAAAAGTTTCGCAATTGCCCATCTGTATAAAGACGAGAAAAGTATGGATATTCATGTTCATGATTGTTATGAGATATATTATTCAATCTGTGGCAGTAAGCAATTTTTGATAAATAATAAGTTCTATGACATAAATCCAGGAGATTTATTTGTAATTAACCAATACGAAAGCCATTATTTATCTCAAACCGATCAGATGAAGCTAGAACGAATAGTTATACCTGTACATCCTGAATTTGTACGAAGTCTTTCTACTGCAATAACTGATTTAGATTATTGTTTTTCCTTCCGCCCAGAAAACTTTAATCATAAGTTGTCATTGACAAAAGATCAGCAGCAAAGATTTATGTATTATGTTAATAAGATCAATTCTGTTGAAGCATATGGAAGTGATATTATTGAGAAAAGCTCATTCATGGAGTTGTTAGTAATGATTAATTCATTATACCAAGATAGTGCTATGGATGATTTAAAAGATACCTCTTACAAATATAATGAATTGGTTGAAGATATACTTACTTATGTAAATCTTAATATCTGTAATCCAATCACTATTGAAAGCTTATCAAAGCATTTCTATATAAGTAGTTCTTATTTATGTAGAATATTTAAATCTACTACTGGAACTACAATTAATAAGTATATTACTGCAAGAAGAATCAGTATTGCTAAATCGCTTCTTGCATCAGGCTCTAATGTAAATGATGTATGCGAGAAATGTGGATTCAACGATTATAGTAATTTCTTGAAGGCCTTTACGAAAACGGTTGGCATATCTCCTAAAAAGTATTCCTTGTATTCTTTTACTTAACTTTTTCTTAGTTATTAGCAGTATTATTAGCTGATTTTGCTAGAGCATTTACTTGCAACTCATTATTATAAGATTTTTTACCTTTAAAAGGTAAGTTAAGTACTTTTATAACTTCAGACTTGGTTAGTTTGATAATCTTATAGTATAGAGGTAGAAAATATGAATTTATAGTAACTTTATATCTTCTGCCTCTATATGAGTTGTATTTGGTAACATTATTTTTCTGTCAAATTATCATACATCTAAGCAAAGAATATCTGCAATTTACCATCATCATACTTTGCTCCAACTATTTCTTTAGCTTGAAGTTTTGTTGGCAAGACAAAGCTTCTTCTTTCATTCTTTATAGTTATTGTTATCTCATCTCCCTTTTGAGAAAGCTTTAAATCTTTCTTATCTATAAAAGGCATATTTATATTAAAACTATATCCATTATCTTGTTTCTCAATATCAAAGATCTTATCTTTGAAAAGAATCTTATCAGCATCTACTCTACTAAATATCTTGCTGCCAACTTCTTTTAAAACATCATATTTTCTTAGCTCAGAACTCATCAGTTCTAATTTAAAGATTGGAATGTCCTTAAAACTTTCATATATATCCTCTAGGCTTTCCTTTTGAATACTTCCCCACTTTGAGAAATAACCTTTGAGTGAATCCTCAGGAAATATTCTGTTAACAATAACTCCATCCACATTATAATCAAATAAATGAAGATATGAAAAACTTCTCTTCGCCTCTTTAATTACTATTTTTTCAGGTGTAGTAACTATTCTTATACTAACTATATCTTTGTTTATCATAAGAGTATGAAGCTCATCAACCTTAGAGTATAACTTTTCTATTTCATCAAAAACGTCATCTGTAGGCATAGGTATTTTTATCGTAGCTTCAACTAACGGCTTTGCAAACTTTGCACCTTTTCTTTTTATAGGGAAAAGTTTTTCCATCCACCATTTAAGTAAGTCTGGAAATTTCAATAGCGACATAGTTTCACCTGTAGGTGCACAATCAACTATTAAAACATCATATTTTCCTTGATCATATATATCCTTTATTTTTATCAAGGATAATAGCTCTTCGAAGCCTGGAAAGACCAATAATTCCTCTGCCTCAATACTTTTTTCTGACTTTGCTATTAAAAGCTTCTGAATATAATTATTTATATTTGCCCAAGAATTTTCGTTTTCTATAATGGAATCTATTTCAAGGGCATATAGGTTTTCATTTATCTCTAATGGATTATTGGATAGTTTTATATCAAAGGAATCACTAAGGCTATGGGCTTGATCTGTACTTACTATTAAAACCTTTTTTCCTTCACTTGATATCTTGCAAGCAGTGGCTGCAGCAATACTAGTTTTTCCTACTCCGCCTTTTCCGGTATACAGTATTATTCTCATATTCAATACTCCTCCAATCCTTTTAAGAAAATTCAATGTTCACTTTCTTTGTTGAATTCTTCTTTGTCTCTTTATTAGCATCTTCCTTCATAATTTCCATCGCAGTATCTTTTAGCACACTTATTGCATCCTGCTCTAACTGTTCAACCTTTTTTCTAATTGTTTCTGGCAATATCTCTTTTATTGCCTCATATCTATATCTCTCAGCTTTAACCATCTTTTTTATAAATTCCTTATTCATAAAATTACCCTCCATTTATTCAAAGTAAATACTTAAAATATCATTATTTAATTTTGCAGAGGCTATTGAATATTTTCTTATAACATTAGGAATCGGAATATTTCTTTTAAAGTTCCCAAGCTTCACAATTATATCTGTACCTGACTCAAAAAGATCAAAATCTCCCTTATTACTAAAAGGCAAGTAAACATCAAGTCTATATCCATTTTCGGTGATTTGAAAAACCTCATTATTTGTTATCTTAAGAACATCAAATATATGATCATCCTCCAAAGAATCTTTTACAACTCTATCTAGCGCATCTATTCCATTCACATCTGTTTCGTACCACTTTATCTTATAAATCGGAATATTAACAAAAACCGATTGTAGTTCTTCTAGGTAATTTTTTTGTAGTTCTATCCATTGGTTGAAGAAGCTATTATCGATATCTCCTGGTATAAGCCTATTGATATAGACTCCATCAACATTGAAATTATATAGATTTAAATACATATAACTTCTCTTACTTTCTTCAACCACCATCTTTTCTGGGATTGTAACTAATCTAATACTACAAACTTCTCTATCTTTCAAAAGCTCCTGTAATTTACCAAGCTTTACATATAGCTTTTCTATATCGTTCATCGCCGCTTCATCAGGCATATCTAACTTAAAAGCAATTTTTGATACTGGTCTTAATACCTTCATAGCCACTTTTCCAATAGGGAATAACTTTTCCATATACCATGAAAAAAGCTCAGGAAACTTGAGTAAAGAAAGAGTTTCTCCAGTAGGCGCACAATCCACTATGATTAAATCATATATATTTTCCTCATATAGTTCTTTAATCTTTAATAACGAAAATAGTTCTTCAATTCCTGGAAATACTACTATGTCCTCCATAGCTTCTTCATTTTCTTCGTTCTTAAAGGAAATCATATTCTTAAAAGCTTCTGAAATACTTCCGTAGTATTTGCTCATCTCATAGTTTGGGTCTATCTCCAGTGCATATAAGTTTTTATCTACTTCTACTGGCTCTTCTTTTATTTCCTTCATGAATAAATCACTCAAGTTGTGTGCCATATCCGTACTTACTACCAGTGTCTTCATCCCTTGCCTTGCTGCTTTAACTCCATGTGCTGCGGCAGTAGTTGTCTTGCCAACACCGCCTTTTCCTGTAAAAATTATTATCCTTCCCATATTTATACCTCCTATAATTCTTTAAAAGAATAGTTCTTTAATCGAAGTATTTATTTTAAAAAATAACTTAGTTGCCTAAGCTATTCTATAATTATTCTTTTAACCTTTTTACTCTGCTTCTCTTTATCGCTTTGAGAATATTTCTCTTGCTTCATAACAGCTATAACCTTATTGAATATACCTAATGCAGCACTTTTTTCTTCAACGCTTAATGCATTATATATCTTTTCAAAGTAATATTGTATAACCTTTTTTTGCTCTTCGATAAATTTTTGTGCTTTATCCGTCAGTAATATATTGACGATCCTTCTGTCTTTCTCATCTCTTCTTCTTTCTACCATTTCCTTCTTTTCAAGTCTATTAATTACCCCAGTAGTTGTATTTAATGGTGCGTTAATATACTCAGAAATCTCAGTCATGTTTCCAGCCTTGCTTTTATATAAAAATAGAAGAGCTAATATTTCATTCTTAGAGTAATCTAAAAATTCTTCTCCCCATTTATCAGGAAAAAGTAAAAACTTTAATTCGTCAATATAATAAAATATCATTTCTTCAAAATTAAATAACTGATTACTCATTTAAAATCTCCTAAAATTAATTCTTCGTCCGAAGTATATTTTAATTCTACTGCAGAAGTATTTTCATGTCAACTGGTAATTATATTTTTCTCATATCTGCCTTTGTGAATACTTATGAAGGAAATTTTGCAGGCGACATAAATTTTATTTTTTATTCTTTCTTTGATATATATTTAGCCGTCTACGAATACTTATCAAACTTTATCTAAATATAATTTTCTAAAGAATAAAAAAGCATGACAGCTTTTTGTATCGCCGCCATGCTTTTCTTATATTAATTATCGCTTAAATCCTCGCCATTAGTTGCAATAACTTTCTTATACCAATCAAAAGATCTCTTCTTTGATCTTTCAAGAGTTCCATTGCCTTCATTATCTTTATCTACATATATGAAGCCATAACGTTTTTTCATTTCTCCTGTAGTGAAGGAAACTAAGTCAATACATCCCCATGGAGTATATCCCATTAATTCTACTCCATCAAGATTTATAGCTTTTTCCATTTCTTCTATATGTGCTCTTAAATATGCTATTCTATAGTCATCATTTACTGTACCGTCTTCTTCCTTAACATCTATAGCTCCAAAGCCGTTTTCAACTATGAATAATGGTAACTCATATCTCTCGTACAGCATATTTAAGGAATACCTCAAACCTACTGGATCGATCTGCCAGCCCCAATCTGAAGCCTTTACATAAGGGTTTTTGACTGTTGATTTTTGACCACCAGATAATCCATCTGCAGCTTCGTTAGCTCCAGTTTTAACAGCATTAGACATGTAATAACTGAATCCAATGTAATCTGCTGTTCCTTCTTCTAATATCTTAGCATCCTCAGGTTCCATCTTTATATCGTAGCCTTTTCTTTGCCATTCTTTCAACGCATATTTTGGATAATGTCCTCTACAGTGAACATCAGCAAATAGATATCTATCATGCATTGCTTCTACTGATAATATCATATCATCAGGATGACAGGAGAATGGATAAATCGGAACAAAGGCAATCATACAACCTATCTTTAATTCAGGATTTATTTCATGACCTGCTTTTATAGCTAATGCACTTGCAACTAATTCGTGGTGAACTGCTTGGTACATTACTTCTTCTCTATTTTCACCTTCATTGAACCTAACTCCTGAACAAGTCCAAGCGAATATATCAACATCAACATTTTTTTGATTATTAATCTCATTAAAGGTCATCCAATACTTTACTTTATGTTGATATCTTGTAAACACTGTCTTTGCATATCTTACAAAGCAGTCAATAACTTCTCTGCTTCTCCAGCCACCGTACTTCTTAGCTAAGCCATAAGGCATTTCAAAATGTGATAAAGTTATTACTGGCTCTATATTATTTTTTATCAATTCATCAAACATGTCATCATAGAATTTTAAGCCTTCTTCATTTGGTTCTAATTCATCTCCATTAGGAAATATTCTAGACCATGCAATTGAGGTTCTAAAACATTTGAAACCCATCTCTCCAAACAAAGCAATATCTTCTTTATAATGAGTGTAAAAATCTATAGCCTCATGATTTGGATAATTATTTCCTGGAATTACTCCATCAGTAATAACTCTTGGAACTCCATGTGCCCCTGCAGTCATAACATCAGCAACACTTGGCCCCTTTCCGCCTTTATTCCATCCACCTTCTAATTGGTGAGCAGCTACAGCGCCACCCCATAAAAAATTCTTAGGAAAACTCATATGTATATCCTCCCTATATCTTCTTCAATTTTTTGCGCTATTAAAGTATTGTGTTGCAATTAATTTTAGCAATAGTTTTAAAACTAGCATAATTTATATAGTTATTTAAAATATTAAACCTATTATTTCTCATTATAATTATATAAAAACTTAAACATACTGTTCAAATATTAAAAACCATAACTGTATCAACACAGTTATCTATATTTATTTATCTCCTACTAAATAAATGACTTAAAACTTATATTTTCACCCTAAAAAAGTTGTAAACCAGTGTTATAAAATGTAAAATTTAACATATAAGCATTTTATAGTTTATCTCATTGTCTATCTATGCAAAAAACCAATTTATACACTATAATATTTTATCTTTAATTAAGGAGGCACAGTCATGAAAAGATATATAATTTTAGTCATAGTTGTAGTGACAATTACATCGTTTAGCGGATGCTCTAACACTATGGAAAACAACAAAAGTATAAATAATAAAACAGTAACATCTACTAAGACTTCTTCAACTCAAGAAAATAATGATTTAAACAAATCTAGTGAAAATAGCAGTAAAGATTTAGAAAAATCATTTAAAGAACCAACTGATTTAAAGAAACCTAATATTGAGGAGGCTAGAAATTTTGAGCAATCTCTAAAAAATGGTAGTGTAATAATGGTTTCAAAAGATAATAGTGATAAACTTGAAGTATATAATATATCAATGTTGGACAAATTTCTTGATTCGTTTAACAATCATAAAGAAGGCTATGTACGTATAATAAAAGGAACATTAGGGAAGGACGGTAGCATCTTAGTAAATAAGTTTGCAGAGTACGAAACTGATGGACAAATCATCAAGAATATAAATTATGATACATATGCTGATAAAAACAATTTTGAGCAAGGTCAACCTACTTATTCCCCTAAAATAGCCAAGACCTATCCTGGTGATGGAGTTAGATACTCCATTCTAGAAAGTGCAGATACTCCAGATGATATGGGTGCAACTGTAATAAGTTTTAATAAGAGTGATATAAAAAATTAACTAATAATCTAAAAGAAGCTGTTCACCAATTCTTTAGTTATACAGCTTCTTTTTTATATACTTATAATAGCTTAATAAAATCCTTATTTTAGCTTAAACAGATAAGATAGCTCAACTTTCATTAAAAGTCTTTTACTAAATCCTTTGCCTTGTTTATTGCTCCATCTAAAATAGCATCTACATCTTGACCAACCACATCTAACATTTCTGCAGCTATGGTAGTAAAATCTGTTATTCCAAAGAAACCAAAGATTGTTCTTAGATATCTATCTCCCATTTCAAAATCTGCAGCTGGACCTTCAGAATAAGCTCCTCCTCTGGCCACAACATGAATTGCTTTTTTACCTTGAAGAAGGCCAACAGGTCCTTGCTCTGTATACTTAAAAGTTATTCCTGTAACACTTACATAATCTATGTATGCTTTTAGAATTGAAGGACTGCCTAAGTTCCACATAGGTGCTGCAACTACATACTTATCTGCTTCAGCAAATTGATATGCATATTTCAATACAGGATGTTTCCTACTCTCTTCAGTTTTAGGTCCGAATACTGATCCAAGATCCTCTCCTGATAAGAAATTAATGTCTTCTTTATATAAGTCCAAGGTTATTATCTCATCATTGGGATTAAGTTTTTTATACTCTTCAATAAAACTATCTGAGATTTTAAAAGTTCTTGATACTCCTTCTGGTTTGCAGTTTGCTTTTATATATAATACTTTACTCATTTTTTCAACTCCTTAAATAATATTCATAGTATTTATGATGCTCGTTTTTTTAATAAATACACTTATTTTATGGTCTATTTCATAATAACTTTTTTATAAATTTTACCCAAATTCTATGGAACTTTCTAAATTTTATGTTATAATATTTTCTATAAAACGATACATTATTCACTTATGTGCATTTCATAAATAACTTTATAATCTTATATTTGTTTCTTACACTTAATCTCATTTACTTGGAAACTCTAATAAATGATTATTAAGTCTAATTTCCTCACATTTAAACTCATATACGCATGTACCATTCCCATATAAAATCTATGAATCAAGTAGTATACCGTTAATAGTTAAAATTAATTCTAGTATTGTTTAAATTTATAGAACTAGAATATCTATATATATCTTTAAATATTTCAATATAATTTCTTTTTCATAGATTATATATATCTGAAACTCCCTAAACTATCTAAACTCTCTAATAATTTTCTTTATAAACTCTTTAACTTCTACCACTGTAATCTATTAAAACTTTAAATAGATTTTAAAATATATAATAGGAGGATTATAAAAATGATCACTAAAGTATTTAAAAAGAAATCATTGCTTCTTTCACTTGCGTCCTTAGTCCTTATAGGCCAAGTAGGTCTTTTCGGTGTTTTCAAACCTGAAAAGGCATTAGCAGTTGGAAGTGTATCAAAAAAAGGAGTTGCTTCTAACTACTACTGTAATAACAATCTTACTAAACTTAGCAATCTTAATGTAGGCTGGTTCTACAACTGGTCAACTAACTACAGTGCTACAACCTCTACAAACATGGAGTATGTACCTATGGTTTGGGGAAGAGATTATGTAACTTCCTCAAATATTACAGCCCTAACTCAGGGTAAAGCTTCAGGAAAGTTTAAAAATCTTTTAGCCTTCAATGAGCCTGACTTAGCAGGTCAAGCAGCTATGTCTGTTGATGAGGCAATAGGTTACTGGCCTCAACTTATGAATACAGGTTTACGTCTTGGAAGCCCTGCTCCAACTACTCCTGATAATGGCTGGCTTGACAACTTTATGACTCAAGCTAACAGCAAAGGTTACAGAGTTGACTTTATAGCACTTCACTTCTATCCTGACTTCACAAACCCTAATTCAATAAATGATATAAAGACTAAGATAACTAATGTATATAACAAATATAAGAAGCCAATTTGGATTACAGAACTAGGTACAGTAGATATAAATGCATGGGGTATAAAGACTAGTGCTCCAGTTTCTCAGCAAGCTGCAGATTCTTATATGCAGAGCGTAGTAGCAATGCTAGAGAGTCTTCCTTTCGTTGAAAGATACGCTTGGTTCATGGATAAATGTCCTACTGATCCAGTAACAAAATACTCATCTTTATATGATAGCAATGATAATCTTACAAGCATGGGTAAAATCTATCAAACAGTAACTGTTAACAATGCTACTTTCTATCAAGATGCTAACTATGGCGGAACTTCAATCGCATTGCCAAAAGGAAATTACACCATGGCTCAACTTAGTGCTGCTGGAATTCCAAATGATTGGGTTTCTTCTTTAAAAGTACCATCTGGTTGGACTGTTGAACTTTATGAAAATGATAATTTTACAGGCACAAAATGGGCCTTTACAGCAAATAGCTCCTATGTAGGCGCTACAGTTAACGACAAAGCTACTTCTATCAAAATTTATTAATAATTTGGAGGGCTATTATTATGTCAAAAATGAAAAAATTCCTATACTTTATCCTTGTGGCTGTCTTTATGGGAACCTTGTTGCCTATCTCTAGTGTAAAAGCAGCAACAGGCGTAACCTTTTACCAAGATGCTAATTACGGTGGAACAGCTGTAACTCTTGGTGCAGGTTCATACACAATGACTCAGCTTAATGCTGCTGGAATTCCTAACGATTGGGCTTCTTCTTTAAAGGTCCCTTCTGGTTGGACTGTTGAAATCTATCAAGATGATAATTTTACAGGTACAAAATGGACTTTTACAACTGATACCTCTTACGTTGGTGCAGATTGTAACGATAAGATGACTTCTGTTAAGATAACAGCTCCAGGTACAGTATCTAACTCAATCTATTCTGTTGCTGCCTCTTCAGTACCTGCTCCAACAGGAAATGGCGCTATGACCTTCAGAATACTTAATGGTACAAATGGTGCCTATTCAGATAGCAATATATACTGGGCTATTTTCGGAACTGATCCTCTTACAGGCAAAGTATGCTATGTTGACTTAAATGGAAATGTAATTCCACTTACAAGTACATTAAATGATGCATCTGGACACCTTACAAAAAACAATGTCAACTATGCAAATGTATTCTATACTGTAAGCCAAAAGCAATGGGTTAACCTACCAAAACTTTATGCAGCTAGAATGTATCTAAGTGTTGGAAGCCCTTGTTATATTAGAACTTTTGACAATGGATATACTTGGCCAGATGTAAACAATTCATCTGATCCAAACAGAAATATTTACTTTGATTTTGTTGAATTCACTCTAGACGGTAATGGATATCACGGAAACACTACTAGAGTTGATGGATTTGGCTTCCCAATACAACATAGACTTATCAACAAATCAGGAAGCTTTGATAGAACTGTTGGAGAGTTAGAAACTGAGACTCGTTCAGGTTTATTCACAAAATATTCAAACGAAGTACCAGCTGCTTTTAAAGAATCAGCAACTCTTCAAGCTCCTTATAGAATATTACCTCCTTACAGAGGCAATAACTTCAAATCAGGTGGAGCTTATGCAAACTATTATGATAGTTATGTAAATCAGGTTTGGAGTACTTATGCTACTAAAAACCTTACTTTCACTTGTTGGAGCGGTACCTTTACTGGACGTGTAATAGGTAATGACTTTGTATTCAGTAAAAATGGTGGTCCTTCTAATATATACATCCATGGTAAGCCATCAACTTACGATATACTTGCTGGAGCTGGGAACCTAGTAACAGGAACTGACGATGAGAAAACAGTTGAATATCAATTATGCGCTGCTCTTAATAGACATATAGTTGATGATCCTGCTAACTGGAACAATCCAAGCTATTTATACAAGGCTGCACCTTCAAATTACTATTCTAAGTTCTGGCATGATCACAGCATCAATGGACTTGCTTACGGTTTCTGCTTCGATGATAGCCTAGCAGCATATCTAGATGTAAATGATCCTAAAGGACTTGTAGTTAGAGTTGGCTGGTAAACCCTTGATTTAATACAATAATTCTGTCATATATAGAGATGTGCCACTTCAAGCCTAAATCTATTTTTTAAACTCTCACGGCTTCAGGTGAGAGAATTTAAAAATAATAAATTTCATTACGAAGTGGTGCCTCCATAATTTTGTAACCCCTAAGTATAATCCAAATAGATATAATAGACCAAGGAGCGTAAGCCATATACCATCTAGCTTACGCTTTTTTTACTGTATAGAAAATTATTAAATTTTTAACTTAGCTAGACTTAAGCACTTCAATGACTTTTTTTAATAAACTCCTATTTTATTATCTCTACACTAAACTTTTCATCAAAATGCAATTCAATATTCTCTGCCCAAGTACATGCTTTTAAATCCTTCAAGGTTTTCTCAAACTGACTATCAAATTCTTTTGAGATACTAATTCTTAAAGTACTCAAGCTTTCCTTCAAAGAAAGATTTCTCTCAGATTTATATCTTCTTACTTCTGAAACAATACCCTCAATAAGCTCTCCAAACTCGAGCAAATTCTCTTTTTCTATATCTACATCGAGTCCCCATTCTAAACTGTGAATAGATATACTTTTTTCAAAGGCTCTAAAATATTCTTGATAAATCTCTTCAGTAATGTGTGGAACATATATGGAATAAAGCTTCAATATTTCTAAAAGACTTTTATATAATGCATATTGAGCTGATTTCCTCTCATTACTTCCGTGTACTTCAGGCTTATATAATCTGTCCTTTATTATCTCTAGATAATTATCACAAAAATCACTCCAGAAAAATTCATCTATCTCCTTTTTAGCTAGACCTATCTCATATTGATTTAGGTAATCTTTCATGTCTTCTTCTGTCTTTTTAGCTTTTTCTATAATCCAACTATCAATCGGTAGCAGCTTCTCTGGTCTTTCTCCATCGAAATCTTGAAGCTGCATGATACAAAAACTTGCTGCATTCCACAGCTTTGTTACAAATCTTTTAGACTGCTTAAGTTCCTCTTCAGAGAACATAGTATCTGTCCCAAGCCTTGCACCAGCAGACCAATACCTAAGTTCATCAGCTGAATGTCTATCAATAAGGTCCTTTGGTGATAAAGTCCCATTGTTCTTTGATTTACTTATCTTCTCTCCTTTTTTAGCTAAAACAAACCCACATATCATTATATCCTTCCAAGGAAGCTCTCCTGTATGAAACAGACTTCTAACTATGGTATAAAAGGCCCAGGTTCTAATAATTTCATGTGCCTGAGTTCTCATTCCCATTGGCATAAGCTTCTTGGTTAAATTTCTATCACCCTTCCAATCTGAATTTATCATTGGAGTTAATGAAGATGTAGCCCAGGTATCCAATACAGCTGTTTCAGCGGTGAATTCATTACATCCACAGGAACAAGCAGAAGACGGTTTTGATTCCATAGGATTCATTGGGAGCTTCTCTTCCTTTGAGAAAATAGCCTTTCCGCATTTATTGCAATACCATAGCGGAAATGGAACTCCATAATACCGCTGCCTCGAAATACACCAGTCCCATTTCAAGTTTTCAACCCAGTTTATATACTTAGTCTTCATTGAAGCAGGGTACCAATTTATGCTGTCCGCAGCTTTTAGATATTTTTCTTTTTCACTCAATATATCAATATACCACTGTTTTGAAGGTATTATCTCTATTGGCTTTCCACATCTCTCATGAACTGAAACCTTATGGGTAATAGCTTCGCTTTTTATTAAAAGGTTATTTTCTCTAAGAAGCTCTATTATCTTTTCTCTAGCGTTAGCTACCTTTAAGCCTCCTATATAAGGAACTTCACTAGATATTTTACCATTAGCCTCAATTACCCTTTTATAACTCAATTTATGCTTTTCATACCATTCTAAGTCAGTAGTATCTCCAAAGGTTGCACACATAACTAAACCTGTTCCCTTTTCTAAGCTTACCTTTTCATCTGAATAAATTGGTATCTCAAAGTTATAAAGTGGTACTATAGCGGTTTTACCTATATATCTTTTATATCTTTCATCTTCTGGATTTATAAATAAGCATATGCATCCATATAAAAGTTCTGGCCTAGTGGTTGCAACTATGAGCTCCTCCCCATTAACGAGAAATGGAATATAATTAAAGGTGCTTTCCTTCTCTGTTGTTTCAAGTTCTGCTTGGGCTATGGAGGTTTGACAAGTAGTACACCACAAAACCGGTGATTGCTTTATATATGCCTTTCCTGCTTTAGCCATATCTATGAAGGCCTTCTGTGATATTTTTTGTATTCTTTTATTGATAGTCTCATATTGAAGACTCCAATCTACGCTAAAACCCATTGATGTCCAAAGATCTTTAAATTCCTCCTCATATTTTTTAGTGGTTTTTAAACACCTTTCAATAAACTCACTTCTCGGCATGGACGAAGCTCTTATACCTTCTTCTTTCTCTACAAGTCTTTCTGTAGGCAGCCCATTGTCATCGAAGCCAAAAGGGTAAAATACATTTTTCCCCTGCATTCTTTGAAATCTTGCTATAATTTCAGCCTGAGTATAAGAAAATATATGACCTATATGAAGGCTTCCGCTTATAGTAGGCGGTGGTGTATCTATTGAAAAAGTTTCTTTATCACTATTAAAATCATATTTATATATCTCATTATCTTGCCAATACTGCTGCCATTTATTTTCAATCTCTAATGGGTTATATTTTTTACTTAACATATTGATTCCTCCTATATAAAAGTTAGTTTACGATGAGAGAAAATCGTGCACTATTTTCTGCATCATACATTGATAAATAATTTATAAAGTTTATAAAATCAAAACGACTAGCCGTTATTGTGAACAAAATGGAAATACCTTGTTTTAATTAAAATAAAAAAACCTTCGTCCTAAAAATATAGGACGAAGGATAATCTCCGTGGTACCACCTAAGTTTGTACTGATGTACACTCTCATTATAGTGCGGGCTCTTTATATTGCCGATACTACTTCCCTTTTAACAGCGGGATCTCCGTTAAAGCCTACTCTCTCATAGATTTCGGTTTACAGCTCAGAGGCTACCTTTATCATACACATCATGGGAAATTTCCACCAACATTCCCTCTCTTTATTTCAGTTATATAACTACTCTTCCTCTTCAAGGCCTTTATTTATTAAATTATACATATATTATCAATTATACAATGTACTGTCAACACCTAATTTCAACATGTCATTTTAACTCTGGCAATATTCATTATATGCTCTATGTTTAGTATTATTGAACTTTTATTTGTTTATATTCATTTTTTATAATTATTTAGCCTGGTAATATTTTTACACACTTAAGATCATAGATTATATAATGCTTCAAAACTTTTACTTAAATTAAATCTTACTATTAGAATCAATAATAATTGTATTTTTTATTCAACAATGTTTATGAAAGTTTATTATATAATAATATGTAATTAAAAGAATTAATAAGAAAGAAGTGAATGCAATGAGGAAAACTGTATTAATAACTGGCGGTAATAAAGGAATTGGATTAGAGTGTACTAGACTATTTCTTAAAGATAATTATAAAATTATAACTGTTGCAAGGGATTATGCTAACTTTGAATTTAATGATAATGAGAATGTTGTAAAGATAGAGTATGATTTATCTTATGTAAATGGTATAGATAAGTTAGTTAGTGAGCTTGGTCATATAGATATATTGGTTAATAATGCTGGAATAATGAGTTCTATTCCTTATGATATTTATTCAGAAGAAGAAATCAAAAAAATTATGAACATAAATCTTTATGCACCTATCGAATTTATAAAACATGTTTCAAAATCAATGATTGCTTCTGGTAATGGGAGGATTATAAACACCTCGTCAATTGCAGGGCAAATTGGACATCCGGACATATGGTATGGAGTATCAAAAGCTGGATTAATTAATGCCACTAAAAGTTTTGCCAAGCTATTAGGAAGTAAAGGAATTATAATAAATGCTGTAGCCCCAGGGCCTGTAGAAACAGATATGATGACACAAATACCTGAACAAAGAAAAAAAGATATAAAAAGCAGCGTTTATTTAGATCGATTCGCTAAACCAGAAGAAGTAGCAAAAACAATATATTGGCTGGCAACAGATAGCCCAGAGTATATAAACGGTACATGCATTGATATAAATAATGGAGCATTTCCAAGATAATTTAGTTCCTTAACTTAATTCTGTAAACCTTCAATTATTAAATTTTCATTCATGCCTCCTTTTCGAAAATTTAGATTTATTTTTTGCAGTAATACTTATAATAAATTATAATATCATTAATCTGATAGGTTTTTACAAAGGAAGTGAATCTATGTCAAATATAATTATTGTTGAAGATACTGAAACCATAAGGGAGGAACTAAAAGTCTTTTTAACAAGGTATGGATACGAAGTTCTTGCTCCTTCAAATTTTGAAAACATTGTGGATTACATACTAAAAGAAGATCCAGATTTATTACTTTTAGATATAAATCTGCCTATATTTGATGGCTATCACATATGCAGAGAAATAAGAAAAAAGTCAAATATGCCAATTATAGTGGTTACAAGCAGAGACAGCGAGATGGATGAACTTATGAGTATGAATTTAGGTGCTGATGACTTTATCACAAAACCTTATAATACTCAAATTCTTTTAGCACGGATTTCCTCTATCTTAAGAAGATCAAGTGGCTCCTCTCCTCAGGACACCATGTATTACTACGATTTAAAGCTTAATTTATCAAATAGTTCAATTACTTACAAAGGCAATACAGTGGAACTAACAAGAAACGAGCTTAAGATACTTTCCTGCATGATTAAGAACAAGGGTAAAATAGTATCTAGAGATGAGCTGATGGATTTTATGTGGAACTCAGATATCTTTGTAGATGATAATAATTTATCTGTTAATGTCACAAGACTAAGAAAGAAATTAGAGGAAGTAGGAATGAGCGAGACCATAGAAACTAGACGTGGACTTGGATACATACTGCCATGAGTTTAATCGATTATTTAAAAGACAGACTTTTATTTCTTTTAATTAACTTTATATTATCCATTATCATCTGCTCCATAATGTTGCTCATTAACATTAGTACCAGTGTAATTGTCCTAACACTCTCCATATGGTTTCTGCCCATTTTTTCTTTTATTATTGTAGAATTTATCAAATCAAAAAGGTTTTATGAGGAAGTAACTAGTACTATGGATAACTTGGATAGAAAGTATCTCCTTTCTGAAATCATTGAAGAGCCAAATTTTATTGAAGGTAAGGTTTTATATAATATATTAAAGGATACCAACAAAAGTATGCATGAAAATGTAAAAAGATATAGAGATATGCAAAGTGAATATAGAGAATATATAGAAACCTGGGTTCATGAAATAAAGACTCCTATTTCCTCCACAAGATTAATACTAGAAAATAATCAAAATTCAGTAACTAAGAGTATTGATTACGAATTAATGAAAATTGAGGATTACATTGAACAAGTACTTTATTATTCAAGAAGTAATAATGTAGGCAAAGATTATATAATAAAGCCACTATCTTTAGGTACTATAGTAAGAAGTACTATAAAGAAGAATTCCAGAGACTTTATAAACAAAAGAATTTCAGTGGACATAGAAGGAGTAGAAGGTACTATATACTGTGATGCCAAGTGGCTTGAATTCATCTTAAATCAAATCATAGGAAATTCTATTAAATATAGTAGTGAAAACAAACCCAAGGTAAAAGTTTATACTGTTCTAAATGAAGACAATATAGTCCTTACTGTGGAAGATAACGGCATAGGTATCATAGATAAAGATATTAATAGAGTTTTTGAAAAGGGCTTTACCGGAGATAATGGAAGAAAGCTTAGTAAGTCTACTGGCATAGGGCTTTATTTGTGCAAAAAACTTTGTGAACAACTAGGCTTAGGCCTTAGCTTAACCTCAAAAATTGGTGAAGGTACAAAGGTTAGTATTATCTTCCCCTTAGGCAGGGTTAATTTAATTAATTAAATGTATGTTAATAATGGATTAATGGCTATTGTGGATTATGATAGCTGATAATCCATTATTTTTTATTTGTTAAAGTACAATAATTTCAAACCTTTCAAAAATGTAACCTTAATGAAATATAAACTAATATGTATCCAAGGGAAGTGCTAGTAGAATAATACACATAGAGAAAATATTAATTAAGGTTTGGAGGAATTGGTTATGAAAAAATTATTAATACCAGTAATAATAGTGATTTTAATACTAATCGGAGGAGGTGCTGCTTATAAATACTTCAACGGTCCTAAAATTGTAGACATTACACTAACTAAAAGTGTAGATGACAAAGGAAGACCCACTGAATCCACTAACACTTTTACATCCAAAGATACAGTTTATCTTTCTGCAAAGGGTAAAAAACTAGCTATTAAGAATGCAACAGTGGTTTGGTACAAAGGTAAAGTATCAACACAAAATAGATTTAAAGTAGAAGAAAATATAGAAATAAGCAAGGCTGGATATTTTACCGCTAAGCTTTCAGTTCCAGAAGGTCTTGAAGAAGGTCAGTATGGTGCTACAATCTATAATGCTGGTAATCATATCATTGAAAAAATAGTTGAATTTGAGGTAAAAAATTAAAGTTCCGGTAAGTTGCTCAGGTTAATAACCCCCTTCAGGGAAGAAAAATTATGGAGGAAAGTAATGAAAAATATATTAAAGGTAGAAAAGTTCGAAAAATACTATGGTAATAAAGGCAACATAACAAAAGCCATAGACAATATAAGCTTTGATGTGAATAAAGGAGATTTCGTGGGTATAATGGGACCCTCAGGCAGCGGAAAGACCACCCTATTAAATTGTATTTCAACTATTGATAATGTTACAACAGGTAACATTATTATAAATAATAAGGATATTACCACACTTAAATCTAAAGCCTTAGAAAACTTCAGGCGTGATGAGTTAGGATTCATCTTTCAGGATTTCAATCTTCTAGATACTCTTACGGCCTATGAAAATATAGCTTTAGCTCTAACAATACAAAAGAGAAAAACCTCTGAAATAGATGCACTTATTAAAAAAGTGGCAGAAAAGTTGGAGATATTAGATGTGCTGGCTAAATACCCTTTTCAAATGTCCGGAGGGCAAAAACAAAGGGTGGCTTCTGCTAGAGCACTGGTTACAGAGCCTTCACTCATCCTAGCTGATGAGCCCACTGGAGCTTTAGACTCTAAATCCTCAAGACTTCTTTTGGACTCCTTTGAAAAGCTAAACAAAGAATTTCAAGCTACTATACTAATGGTTACTCACGATGCATTTACAGCTAGCTATGCTCATAGGATCTTATTTATTAAGGATGGCAAGATTTTTAATGAACTGGTTCGTGGAAATGATACAAGAAAGGAATTCTTTAATAAAATAATTGAAGTTGTAACCTTACTTGGAGGAGATGCTAGTGATGTTTTCTAAAATAGCAATAAACAATGTAAAGAGAAGCTTCAAGGATTACTCTATATATTTTCTTACTCTAACCTTTGCAGTATGTATATTTTATAGCTTTAATTCTATTGAAGCTCAAAAGTCATTGCTTGAAATAAGTAAGAGCACTGCAGAGTATATGGTAACCTTAAATAAGCTTATAGCTGGAACCTCCGTATTTGTATCCTTTATTCTAGGCGGACTTATAGTTTACGCTAATAACTTTCTTATAAAAAAACGTAAAAAAGAACTAGGTATATACATGACTTTAGGTATGTCAAAGCGAAAAATTTCTAGCATTTTAATTTTGGAGACTTTTCTTATTGGCTTGTTATCTCTAGTTGTTGGAACTCTCCTTGGCATTATTGTTTCCCAAGGCCTATCGATTATTATAGCTAAGCTTTTAGTAGTAAATATGAATAACTATAGGTTTATTATATCAATAAGTGCAATAGTTAAATCTGCATTATACTTCGGAATAATATTTCTTCTAGTAATGATATTTAATCAAGTTACTATTTCTAAATATAAGCTCATAGATATGCTAAATGCAGCAAAGAAAAATGAAGAAATAAAGATTAATAGCCCTATAATTTCAATGATTATATTTCTTCTTTCCATAGCATCACTTATTGTAGCTTACACTCTTGTATTAAAGGTAGGCTTATCACCTGATGATTTTCTCTTTATTATTTCAATTATTTTGGGGATTGTAGGAACTCTATTATTCTTTTTTAGTCTCTCAAACTTCTTAATTCAAATTATACAAAAGAATAAGAAGATATATCTTAAAAACTTAAATATATTTGTATTGAGACAGATTAATAATAAAATAACTACTAACTTTTTATCCATGACTACCATATGTCTCATGCTTTTTTTAACTATCACACTTTTATTTACCATGTTTGGCTATAAGGGTAGTTTTGATAAAATGTTAAAAGGAAATACTTCTTTTCATGGTTCTGCACAGCTTTATGTTGATAATAATGGCCAAAAAATTACTGATATTAAGGACCTTTTAGATAAAAAGAACTTTAAGTTTGATGCTAATGAGAAGCATTCTTTTTTTACTCAATACAAGCTTAATGTTTATCTAAGCGAATTACTAAGCAAATATTTAACTAAAAAAGAAGAAAAAGAGCTCAAGACTTCCTATTCAGATCATGCCATAGCAGCAATAAAAATATCTGAATACAATTCAATAATTAAGCTTCTAGATAAGTCCCCTATGGACTTAAAGGATAATGAAATTTTAGTTGTATCCAACTACGAGGATTTCAGTGGTGCTTTCAATAAGTTTATTAAAAATGAAAACTCTGTATGTATTCAGGATAAAACTTATATCATAAAAAATAAAGCCCCAATTAAAGAGAACATAGCTAGCACAAGAACTGATTTACAATTCCTGTACTTCATAATTCCTGATAACTTTAAGGGAGATTTAAAGGTAGAATCCTCAAGATTTAATGTAATGTTCAATAGCAATAATTATACAAAATCAGAAGAGAAGTTTTCAAACCTATTCACTAACCTTTCGGAAAACAGGACCTTCAACGGTTCTTCTATCCTAGTATTCGGGAACACCCTAGAGCAGCTACATTCCTTGGTTTATGGCTCATCAGCAATGGTTGTATTTCTGGGTATATATTTAGGCATAGTATTTTTAATATCCAGTGCTGCAGTACTGGCATTACAGCAGTTGTCCGAGGCAAGTGACAGTATTGGTAGATATAACGCTCTTAAGAAAATAGGTGTCACTGAGAAAATGATAAATAAATCAATACTAGTGCAGAACCTAATCTATTTTATGGTACCTTTAACACTGGCAATTATACATTCAATAGTTGGCATAAGCGTAACTAATAAAGTATTTAATACTTATAACAAAGGCTTCATGGGGAATGCTTCTCTGATGATAATCCTAGTACTTATTGTTATATATGGCGGATACTTCTATGCAACTTTCATTGGTTTTAAAAATATAGTTAGAAAAAGCAACTAGTATTTTAGAATTCCTAATCGCACTATTTTTATAATCTATAGTTTCTTAAGTGATCTTACTACTGGTTCAACTAGTTTAAGAGCTATCTAGTCTAAATATAATCTTTTAGTGAACAGTAAATTAGACTCCTAAATCTCTAGGAGTTTTTCTTCTTTGAATAAATCTATTTTGTTAATATAAAAAAACCTCACTTATTTATGATATGCTTGTCCATTAATAATTCTATATTATCTTATAAAAGTAAAATAAAATATTTATTATAGTGTTTTTAGACAAAATTATTGCTGTTGAAAATCAGTTTACTAAAAGATCAAAAAAAGGTAAAATCAGTAATATAAAATCAACTTTGAAAGGACAACAAATGATTTTAAAGATGGATCTATTCAAGGAGGATATCAATCCAAATAACCAAATTAATAAAGGAGGTTTTTATGAGAAAAAAACTTTTTATAAGTTTAATTGTTCTTATTTGTATAACTTTAATAGGCTATTTAATCACATTTAGATTTAATATAGATTCGGATAAGGTTACTAAAATCGAGGTTTTCCTTACTGGTGATTCTGAATTGGACCATAAAGTAATTACAGATAAAAGTGATATAAAAAAAGTTGTTGATTATTTCAATTCGTTAGTATTAATTAAAAGTATATCTAGACCTAAAGATGCGGTAGATGGATTAGTGTTTACGGATGAGACTAATAATACAGTAAAATCTATAAGTTGGGGGCAAAGTGGCATTCTATGGAATGATAAGAAAACATACTTATTTGGCAGAAGAAGAATAAATAACATAACCAAGTTATTAAAAGAATGTAAGAACTAATATAAATTAGGATTCTATTAAATCCCTGTGTTGAAGTTGGTTAAAAACTTTAATTTCAGCAAAATGTACAATATGTAAATATATATAAAGAGTTGCCTTTAACAGTGAAAACTATTAAAGACAACTCTTTTTTATGATTCTACTACCTTTATTATTCTACCACTTGTTCATTTTTATTTTTTCTTATAAAGAATATACCAACTCCTATTAGCACTACTCCTATTACAAGTAATACTCCAGTACCTATTATTGCTCCTGTTTTTGGTATTGTGCTTATAGTTTGATTACTTGAACCACTTGTACTAGTTGATGAATTGTTTGTGTTAGAAGAACCAGTATTAGTGTTAGTATTTGTATTATTGTTGTTATTTCCTGAGTTTGGTGCTGTGTTTTGCAAAGCTTTAAGCTTGTCTTCCGCAGAGGTTAAAGCTGACAAGTTAGTTACTAACTTCTTTTGGTCATCACTTAGAACATCATATGCTTTTCTTGCATCGGTAACCTTTTGTGCATCAGCAACAGTTAAGTTTGTTGGTATAGCATTAATTTTTCCTACTACTGCATCTGAAGCTGTCTTATCTGTTTGAAGTTTTGCTATTGTCTCTTCTGCTGAAGTTAGCTTAGCCCAGTTAGTAACTAGCTTCTTTTGATCATCACTTAATTCATTATATCCACTTCTTGCATCACTAACCTTTTGTACATCTGCAAGAGTTAGGCTTGTTGGTATAGAATTAATCTTTCCTATTACTGCATCTGAAGCTGTCTTATCTGTTTGAAGCTTTGCTATTGTATTTTCTGCTGAAGTTAGCTTAGCTAAGTTTGTTACTAGGTTCTTTGTATCATCATTTAGTGCATTGTATGCACTTCTTGCATCACTAACCTTTTGTGCATCTGCTAAAGTTAATGTGTCAGGTAATGCATCGATCTTTGCTACTACGTCATTTGCTTCAGTCTGACCTTGCTTTGTAATATCGCTAGCACTTGAAACTGAAAGCTCTAAAGTAGTTTCGTATTTTATTACAGATGCTAGCACATCTATCTTATCACCAACCTTGAAGTCCTTTAATTCTGGCATCTTATATATTACAATACTTCCAGTACTGTCTTCTATAGTTGATGATGCTGAAGTATTTATATCTTTCAAAGTAACACCTTTTAATCTTACTAGCTGTGACTGAACAGAATCGTTTGCCTGACTTATTGTAAGTACTTTAGGCGTAACAGTATTGTTCCTGCTTACTACTGAAACACTTGGTAAATCCTTAGGAGTTATTTCAATAAGCCCATGATAGTTTGATAGATCCCCTATCACAGTTATCTTATCGCCTCTCTTTAGATCAGCCTTTGGTGTATTGTTTAGGCATAAAGCAGCATTATCGTCCTGGATAAATACGTTGCTGCCTACAACATTAGTAACTATGCCTGTTAAAACAGCACTTCCAGAAGCCTTTGCTCTTGCATCACTTATGCTCATTGCTACTGGTTCTGATATATCCTTATCAGAGATTATATAGTCACTGTTATGAGTTATATCAAACTGTACATATCCGTTACTTGCACTTAATCCACTTGCTATGTTTTCTAACTTCTTAGCTGTTTCATTATAATAATATACGTATAGCTTTTTCTTCCCATTAGTTGGATCTAAAAGCCACTGTGTATCTAATTTAACTTTTACAGTTGCTTTTCCAGGGAGTTGTCCATTGTTTGCAAAGGATACAACTGTAGCACCTGCGTTGCCAACCTTAGCAGCAATTGCAGCTTTATTTGATGAGGATGAATTATTTACGCTTGCTATATTAACATTCATATCTATATTCTTTGTGACACTTGTAATATCCTTACCATTAAATGACCATTGAAGACCATCTTGTACAAAATTAACAGTTTTATCTTTTCCCTTTATAGAGTCAAATATAGTCTTATCAACTGTTTTGCTTCCACTTACATCTACTGTAATATTAGAACCTTCACTAGTCTTATTTAATGCATCCACAACCTCGCTTGCATCGCCATTAACAACTTGTGAAACCTTTGTGCTTGTCTTTTCTATTGTGTATTTATCAGTTATCTCCATATTATCGGTTCTATAAGTAGTTATTGTAATACTGTTTGTATTTACAGCTACATTTGCGAAAGTTGGAACATGGAATTGTTGTTTAACCGCTTCATAATAATTGCTGTTATTTGGTTCTTTAAATTCGTAGTACTTACTTCCAGAAGCTGAGTTAGCAGTTATATAAAGAACTCCTGTAGGATCAGTTACCTTTTCATCTTGATATGCCGCACCTGAAGGATTGTTTACTGTCTTCTTCTCATCCTTATCCTGTGCTTTAGCTTCATTGTTTACCATCTGATAAGTTCTTGTATAACAGTGATCATGACCATCTAAAACCACGTCTATTCCGAGTTCAGTATAAACCTGAGGCATAGTATTTCTTCTTGCTATTATATCTGCATCAGTCTCATGATTTGCAGAGCTATATATAGAATGGTGTAGAGCTACTACCTTCCAAGTAGCACTTGGGTTCTTAGCTATAGCCTCCTGCATGAAAGCCTTATGATCAGCAGTATTAGTATCATTACTATTTAGTACCATGAATAATGTATTTCCATAGGTGAAATAGTAGTCTGCACCTGTGTCAGGCTTTGTAGTAACTATTCCATAAGTTGAAGATTCATTTGGAACATTAAAATGAGTATTATGTCCTTTTCCAGAGGTCTCATGATTACCTGCAAACGCTACTATCGGTAAGTTTCTAAATTGTTCTGGAGCAAAATATGCTGAGTACTCAGGCTCATTATTTCCACCAGTAACCTCCTTGCCGTTATTCACTTGATCCCCTAAAGAAAGTAAAAAACTTGAATTTTTAAAGGCTGAGGTTGCTTTGTTTAAAGTATCAATCCATCCGTTCTTGTCCTTGTTTATATCCCCACTTGCTCCTATTTGTGGATCTCCAGCAAGTAAGAAATTATAATCTGTTGGATTTTGAGTTGTAAAGTTGTAGGTATCACTCCAAGTTACCCCATTTCCTACTCTATAAACATACTCAGTCCCAAGAGATAATCCTTTTACAGCAGCTTTATTAGAAATAGCATTGTTATTTCCTTGTGCCTTCTTACCAATAAAGGTCTTAGCTTTAGCTACGGGGAAAACTCCACTTCTATAGTCAGACTTCTTAGCAACCTGTACTTCAGTATCTCTTGAGTTTACATCTGAATACCAAGTAAAGTTAAGCTCACTAGGATCTGAACCTGGTGCAAAAGTTATATCTGTTATATTTGATGTTGGCTCATCTTTAATCTCACTCTTTGCTATTGTATATCTATCAGTCTTTTCCATATTATCAGTTCTATAAGTTGTGATCGTGATACTGTTATCACTTATTTCAACATTAGAAAAGGTAGGTACGTGAAGTTGTTGCTTTACTGCTTCATAATAGCTTTGAGTATTGGCTTGCTTCATCTCATAGTACTTACTTCCAGATGCTGAGTTTGTTGTGATATAAGCAACGCCTGTTGGTTTAATAACTGTTTCATCCTGATAAGTTGTACCAGATGGGTTTGTTATTGAAACCTTCTTATCATTTACTTGGTTTGCAGGTTGGTTACCTACCATCTGATAAGTTCTTGTATAACAGTGATCATGACCATCTAAAACCACATCAATTCCTAAACTCGTGAAAATCTGCGGCAAAGTATTTCTTCTAGAAATTATATCATCATCAGTTACATGGTCTGCTGAGCTGTATATTGAGTGATGTAAAGAAGCTACCTTCCAAGTTGCGTTTGGATTCTTAGCTATTGCATCTCTCATGAAAGCTTCATGATCTGCAGAGTTCACGTCATTACTATTAATCATCATAAATAAAGTGTTCCCATAAGTAAAATAATAATCTCCACCTGAGGTTGGGGCACTTGAAACTGTTCCATAAGTTGATTCATTTGGTACATTAAAATGTGTGTTATGTCCTGCTCCATAGGTTTCGTGATTTCCAGCTATAGCAGCTATTGGTAGCCCCTTAAACTGATCTGGTGCAAAATAAGCTAAGTATTCTGCTTCATTACTTGTTCCTTTTACTTCGCCACCATTATTAACCTGATCTCCTACAGATAATAAAAAGCTTGAATTAGGGAAAGCTGCTGTAGCCTTGTTTACTGTAGATACCCATCCAGCTTTATCGCTATCAATATTACCACTTGCCCCTATTTGTGGATCACCGGCTAATATGAAATTATATGAACTTGAATTTTGTGCTGTATATTGGTAAGCTTGACTCCAATTTGTACCATCCCCTACACGATAAACATATTCTGTAGACTTTACTATTCCAGTTGCCACTACCTTATTAGAAGTAAGACCATCATTTCCATTATTCTTAGTTCCTTTGAAGGTTTTTGCCTTATCAGCCGGAAATACTTGTCCATCATAATCAGCTTTCTTTGCAATTTGGATCTCGGCATCACCTGAGTTTTTCACTGAATACCATGTAAAATTTAATTCTGATGAGTCACGTCCTGGAGAAAGTGCTATCTCTCTAATATTGTCAGTAGCACCACTTTCAGTACTTGTTGTGTTATTTGTAGCATTTTCTGCAGCAAGCACTGTACTTACATTACTAATAACAGTTGTAACCACCATAACTGCCGCTAAAATTGAGGATACTAATTTTCTACGCACTAAATAAATACCTCCTTAAAATATCTTTTACCACCATATGGAAGTATAGTCCTCCTATGTTAACTTTCTATTTAGCTATAGTTAACTACCAATTAACTTTTGTAAATTTCTTGTTATTTTGTATCCCTATTGAAATTCTTAACATCACTTTAACCTTATCTTTACAATAGTGCTTTTTTCAGAGTTTTATATACTTTATATTTAAATTTAGGATTATTGCTAAAATTAATTGGTTATGCAGGAGAGTACGTTCATTACGGCATTTGATGAATAAGCAATTAATTTTAACACTTTACTTTGAAAGCTGTAAGTTCAGAATCAGCTTTCAAATTCTTCTTAGATATTTATAAGTGAATAATTTAAATTAGAGGAGGTAATACAGTGTTTAAAGACTTAAAAGCCAGCAAGGTTATAATCTGGTCTATATTCTTCATATTATTTGCTTCGTTTCTTTATATGTTCAATAATAATCATCCATTAGGTTATAACAAACAAAATGATAAATCTTATGTAAAATATGAGAAAGCTCAGGTTGTAAAGATAAAAAGTGAATCAATAAATCCCTTGGAAGATAGTTCTAATATATTTCTCGGAAGCCAAGAGATAAGTGTAAAGATACTGTCTGGAGAACATAAAGGAGAAGTTAAAGAAATAACCAACTACCTTAGTGACACTCATAGTGTATATGTTAAAAAAGGTATGAAAGTAATTACTGAAATTGATACTGCTGGTTCAGAGTATCAAGTTATTGTTTATAACTACTATAGAGCTCCGTTGCAATATTTATTTGTTATAATATTTTTCGCTTTATTATGTGTTATTGGAGGAAGAAAAGGTGTAAAGTCAGTTATCGGACTAGCTTTCACTTTCATTTCTATAATATTCTTATTCATTCCTATGCTTTATAGAGGTTACTCTCCAGTGCTTTCATCAGTATTAATTATAGTCCTAGTAACCTGTGTAACTTTACTTCTGCTTAATGGCTATAGTGCTAAGACCTTATCAGCCATATTCGGTACAATCCTTGGGGTATCTATTGCCGCTATAATTGCCTTAATTGTCGGAAAACTAGCTCATCTAACTGGTTATAGTACACAAGATGTAGAAACCCTAAATATGATTTCTGCAAAATTTAATCTTAAGGTTGAAGGACTTTTACTAGCTTCAATCTTAATATCCTCCTTAGGTGCAGTTATGGACTTAAGTATTTCTATAGCTTCTTCTGTACAAGAAGTGTATTCATCAAATAATAAGATTAATAAAAAAGAGTTGTTTACTTCAGGAATGAATGTAGGTCGTGATATGATGGGTACTATGGCAAATACACTTATATTAGCCTTTGCCGGTGCTTCCCTAAACATGATTATCATAATTTACTTCTATAATGTAAGCTACAATCAGCTAATAAATATGGACATGGTCAATGTGGAAATAATTCAAGGGCTAACAGGAAGCTTAGCAGTTATTCTAACCGTTCCTATAATTGCTTTTATTTCTTCTAGGCTAATACCAGTTTTCCAGCATCAAAGTAAAAAAAGTAAAAATTTTATTTATAAACTTGCACCTTCAAAATAATATTAAAAGGACTGAAAGCTTTTTTATTTTTTCATAAGCTCTCAGTCCTTTTATATTAATTTTCAATCTTATAAGCAAATATTATATTAAAATTCCACTTATTTTGTAGTTACTTTACTTCCATAAGCTCATAGACTTGACTTCCAAGTCCTATCTTTTCAGCATAATCGAGCGTATATCTTCCTCTTCTAAATACGGTTTTTCCATTGTTTCTATCGATAACGTCAAGACAGGCTTTATCTATAGCTACTGGGTCAGTTGAAGCAAAAACTCCCACATCCTTTACGATTGGTTTCATACTATGCCCTTCACAATCACAGTTCTTAGTTATATTAAAAGCAAAGGTTATATAAATATTAGTTTTATCTTTAGCTGCAGCATAAGCGTATTCTGAAAGTCTTTCATTAAAAGATTTAGATATGGATGCAACCCAGCTATTTGATATAGCACCATATGGACATATTGCCATACAAGAAGCACAACCAACACACTTATCCTTATCTATTTTTGCTTTTTTATCCACAGTTATGGCACTTTCTGGACACCTTTTTGCACAAGCTTTGCAGGATTTGCACTTTAAAGAACTAATCTTAGGTATAGAATTTGCGTGTTGAGCAAGTTTTCCCCCTCTTGCAGCGCATCCCATTCCTAGTTGTTTTATAGCTCCTCCAAAACCAGCAAGTGCGTGCCCTTTAAAATGACTCATTATGATCAGTTGTTTTTTATCTGCAATTTCTTTACCAACCTTGCACTTACTAAAATTCTTTTTATTTATTTCAACTTCTTCATAATCTTCACCATGTTCTCCATCGGCAATTATTACTGGAAGCTCTATAAACCCATGCTCTTTGGCTAAGTTTATGTGTTTTTCTCTAGTAGTTCTTTCCCCTCTATATAATACGTTTGTTTCAATGAAAGCACTCTCAATATGTTTTTCTTTTAAGTAATCTATCACTCCAGAATAATTTTTAGATTGGATAAAAGTATTATTTCCCTTTTCTCCAAAGTGCACCTTTAGCGGAATAAATTTTTCTAAAGTAATGTTCTCATTCTTTATAATTGTAGTTAAAAGTTCTCTAGCAGCACTACTTATCTCTTCTGTCTTAGAATAAGAATCTACTGCTTTAAAATAGACCTTTGCCATCACTTACCCCTCCATCTTTAATACTCACATAAATTTCATATTTGCAAATTAGACTATGCATACTATCCTTCAAAACCTATATCTATTTTTTATCCCTTAGAAGTTTATCTAAATAAACTGATTTCATCTGTTTGCTCGCCATAGCTCTTTTAAGTGGCGGAAGTTTTAGAATAGATGAAAAAACTGCTGCCATAGCTCTATGACTAAATAATGCTTTATTATCAAAAAGAAGTTCCGTTAGTTGCCCCTTTTCAATAGCCTGAAGAACGATTCTATGGGTAGTATTGGCTGGAGTTATTATCTCTTTTCCTCTATGTTTAAGGTATATACTCTTTTTAGGACAGTTTCTAACACATACTCCGCAGCCAAGGCACATTCCTTCATCAACTCTTGCTTTTTTAGTTATAGGATCAACTTTTATAGCTTCTATAGGACATACCTTTGAACACTTACCACAACCTACACAACTTTCATCAGTTACCTGAGGTAGAAATGCTGTGGTTTGAATAGGTGCCATGTAACCAAACTTCTTAACTGCAAGCATTCCTTCACAGCAACAGCCACAGCAGTTACACATAAACACCGAACCATTTCTAACATTTTCACCACACTGCACCAGGTTATGTTCATAGGCCATGTTCAATATATCCAAACCTTCTGAGGCATCTATGGTTCTAGCATATCCATTCTTACTCAAGGTGTGGGCTGTATTACCAAGGGTTATACAGGTCTCCATAGGTGCATCACAATTTTCTCCTAAATGCTGCATCTTATGTCTACAAAAACACATACTTACTGCAATATGTTTAGCTTCTTTAATTACATTACTAGCTCTGTCATAATCCATTATCTCAAGTTCATTCTGTCTTGAAAGAACTCCTTCTTGAACAAAAACCTTTCCAAATCTTGTTTCTGTGCCTAAGAATAAGTCCTTAATAAAATCTTCTTCTACATTAAGATATTGATAATAAAGCTCAGATAAAGTTTTCTGGTCTATATCATCTCTTGTTCTCATAAGGGAAAACTCAAAAAAGCCTATCATAGGTGGTGGAAGACAATATTCCTTTTTACCATCAAAATCAATATCCATTATTATTGCTCTAGATGCTAGTTTTTCAAGAATTTTTTGAGTCTCAACTTCACTTAACTTCCAGATATTACTTGCAGTCTTTAAAGTAAAGGGCTTTATAGGTAACATAGCTACAAGCTCTGCCTCTTTCTCTGTAAAAAGCATACTTAGTATCTTATATAAAGTTTTAGATGGAGGTGCTCCTTGTGGAAATCTATTGATTCTCTCCTCCAACATCTTGTAAGCGTTTTTATTTGAAATATGGGACACACTTTCACAACCTTTCTGAAGATGTTTCTATATAGTTAAATATCATACAATTCTGTGACTTTATACTCATTAGTTCAATTTTACATTTCTAGATATTACAAGTCAAAGAAAAACATGAAATATATTATTATTTTACTAATCTTATTCCCCTATATTGAGAAAACAATATATGTGTTTATTAAGATAATAATTTTCTGTGCCTAAAAGTATTTTTAAAATTAAATGGTTACAAAGAAAGTTATCAAAATATTATTAAATTTAAGTGTTTTTATGTAGTCTTCTTAGATAATTAATGGATTACTCATATTTACTAAATCAGTATCTAATCAAATAAAAATAAAAGGCCTCTATAAATCTTAATACTTCAAAATTTATAGAGGCCTTATTTTTAAAATTCTTATATTTTTATTTCTTTACGTAAGCTTATTACAGTGTTGGATGATTAACCGATTAATTTTAAGCTTATCTTTTTATCCCTTTTCTTCTATTAGCAACTATCATAACTCCTCCTGCTAATATAATGAATAAGCCTACTACCATATAGTCTCTTGTAGCTACTCCACCAGTCTTAGGTAGATTATCGTTTGTAACCTGTGCTAATCCTTCACCACGTACTAGAGTAAATGTACTAAATTTATTGACAGTAAATTGAAGTCCTAGTTTGTTGCCTTTGTAGGTAACTATTGTTCCCTTTACTAACTCCTTTGTTCCATCATGATGTTCTACATAAACAGCAAGATTCTTTTCATCCTTTGATATAGAATCTGGTAATGGAAGAACAAGTGTTACTGTACGGTTTTCCATATTAGTTTCTATAGTCATTGGTCTTCCTATAACTTCTACTGAAGAACTTTTTGCAAAAGCTTTGATCTCTGATGCAGCTTGTACTCTATCTTGTACTGACTTTATTTCCTCAGCCTGCTTTATAGGAACAACTCTAAAGTATAGGTCGTCTGTAAAGTTAGTTAAAGAACTGTTTGGAACTAATATTCTTGCATTTTCTGTATATACTTCAAAGTTAAGCTTGCCCTTTGCAATCTCTGATATAGCTTCTTTTGGAGTACCAACATAAACTTCAGAAACTGTGTCTTTAGCATCTGGAATTGATATACGTACATTATCAAAACCATTGTCAACAGCCTTCTTTACTGCTTCTTTTGCACTATCTTGAGTTAAAGTAACCTTATCCTTTACAACTCCATCAGAAGTAGTGGATCTATTGATTATAGTTTGCGAAACAGCCGATCCATTTGCTATACTTCCAGTCTCTACATCTGCCTTTATTTCTTCAGTTTTAATATCTGATCTGTTAATCACAAGCTCGTATTGCTTCTTGGTAACCCCATCTTGAGCAGTTACTACAACCTTAATATTATTTGTACCAATATTTAATGCAATAGGCTCTTGAGATGTCTTACCATTAACTGTTAAAGTTGATAAACTATCTGCAAGTGTAGGAGTCACAGTAATACTTGCTACATCCTTAGCTACATCTACAGTGTACTTTAATGTATTTGAATTAAATACTGGACTTAAAGCGCCATTGCTTATGTTTAAAGCTTTTAATACAGCATTAGTTGATGGATCATTTTTCACTACTTTTACATTAAATTCTTTTGTTTCTGTAGTATTGTTTTTAACAATTGTAGCTGTAAGTGTAACTGAAGCATCACCAGCAGCATAGCTAGGTCTTAGAACTTTTCCTTGAGCATTTATAATCTCAGGCTTGCTGGAAACCCATGAAACTAATACCCCATTGTCATTTGAAGTTTTAAGTGTTAAATCCTTCTTTACACTAACAGCACTATCACCATAAGCATATCCAAGTTCTAAAGCACTTTTTGCTTCTGATACTAACTGCGCATCACCCTTTACTACTGTTACTTTACCTTCAGTGAAATTAGTTCCTAAGGAACCTCCATCTGAATTTGTAAATATTAAGTTGTTAGGTGATGAAGTATCTATTGTTAGAGCCTTATCTCCTAAATTGTTGCTCTTAATCTTAAGTTTTATAGAAAATAATTCTGTTGCAGTGTTTATAACCTTATCTCCGCCAGTTGTATCTACCCAAGCGGATCTTAAATAACCTACAGTGTTATCAAAATTTGACCAAAAGCTTGAAACATCTCCTTGCTTACTTGTTATATCGGTAATTTCAAGTACTGCTGGATCAAAATTAATCTGCATTCCATAAGAGGCTATTCCGCCTCCTGGATTGCTTATACTAACAGGCACTTCAACAGTGTCCCCCACTGCCCCTTGCACATTGCCTATGGTTACCATAAACTTATTTTGCATATTAGTTATATTACTTATTAATCCTTGCAAACCGTAAGCCTTACTTCCTAAAAAAGGTACTATACCAATTGCAAGCACTAGCACTAATGAAATTCCTATAGCCTTTTTTAAATGCTTAAATCTATAGTTCATATTTTTATATCCTCCTAAGTTCTCTTATAAGTATCAATCTACTGAATAGAATGTACACCCATGTATTGATATATATTTTGTGTGCTTTGGTTATAAATATCCCATTCCTTTGAGTAATAAACGTTATATCCTCCAATTATACCCTTCTTTCTAACCACTACATTTCCATCTGCAACTATAGGCTTACTTCCAACAAAGTTAGGATCACCAAGTACATCGACTATCTGTCCATTTTTCTTTAGTACCAATGCATTGTTTACTAATCCCCCAAAATACATTTCATCATTATAATACCAAGCCGAAGTTATATCGAAGAAGTCATAAAAGTTTGACTCCAATATTATAAATACCATGTTTGGCTGAGCACCATCGATAGGCATATTTAATACTCGTTTAGCCTTTGTTACAGGATTCCACTGATGCACTTCTAAGGAATATCCACTAGGTGAACCAAGTTGTGTTCCTGTATTATTGTATAACTGAATAGCCAACCTATTGTTTGGACCTTGTAAATACTCAGAGATAAATACCCCTGCAGTTTGAGCTCTTTGTTTGATGATAGCTTCAGTCACTGTTATATCTGACCATGAAATTACTCTATTATTGCCATCAATTCCAACCACATAAAGGTGTTGTCCGCTAGTTACTGGTATGTTAGTAGTACTTTGAAGTATATTAGTGTAAGCTGCTGCAGAATCATTTTTATTTGGTCTTGTATACTGACCAGCCCCACCAATAACATACTTAAAACCGCCAATCGGAAGTGCTGTCTTAGTAGTATCTACTAAATCTCCAGGCCCAAAGTTAATCCCTGCTACCTCAAGTGCTAAGCCTTCAACTACCGATTTTATATTCATTGTTTTTGTAGTAGCTTCCTCACCACTTACAGTTCCACTACTATTTAATGTGATACTAAAGTTATTGTAATCTACATCAAAATCATTTCCATCAGCTCCTAAAACTAGGAAAACAGAATGTTCATCCATAGGTAAAACCATAGCAACTTCAACACCTGCTGGGGCATTGTTTAGAGTAAAGTCCATAGGAGAAATAGTATCCTTGTAAGCATCTCCTTGAAGCTTCATTTCTAAGGTTGCTCCATTTATATTGTCTTCTCTTAATTCGCTGACATCGAAGAAATTAGCTATAAAAGCTTTTGTAGAAATATCCATTACAGCAGCTTCATTTTTAGCTGATTCGTTTCCAGCAGCATCTGTAGCTGTTATAACATATTTATACTTTCCGTCTGCTAAATCTCCTATGTTTTTAGCTAACACTGAACCATCTTGTCCACTTACTCCTAAGATGATTGGGCTTTGAAGTTCATCAATGTCGACCTTGCTATCTCCATTTGTATCATTCCATAAATAAGCCTTTATAGTTGCTCCTTCTTCTGAAACAGCCCCTGCTAATGCTCCAATTGTATCTTCTGTTAGTGCATCGTTATTTACAAAGCTAAATTTACTTATATCTAATGTCGGTGCTATAAGATCAGGTACTATTACCTTTGAACTTGCAGCACTAACCTCTACGTTTCCAGAAACCTTTCCACTAGTTGCTATAGGTGTAACTTCAAAGAATATATACTTTTCTCCATCTTCAGCTACTAAAGTATATTGTTTTGCTTCTGCACCACTTATAAGTACTTTATCAGAACCATCTGCCTTTGTTGCTCTATACCATTTATAAGTTGAAGTTCCTTCTACATCATTTTCATCATCACTATAGATATATTCACCTGATAGTGTTTCTCCAAGCTTAGCAGTTCCAGTTATCTTAACTTCACCTGCTGTTGGAGCATCGTTTGAACGCTTTATAGTTATGGCTTGAGCTGATATAGTTTGCCCACTTTCTAAAGCAGTAGAATTTACTTCTAAAACAAAGTTATTTATATCAGTATCAAAATCTGTTCCGTTGTACTCTAAAACTACACTTAAATTGTTCTCACCATTTAAGGAAACTGATTTTATACCAACTCCTGCTGGAGCATTATTTAAGTTTAAATCTGTCTTAGTTATTGTATTCTTAAAGGAATCGCCTTTTAATTCTAAGGTTAAAACTGCTCCATTTATATTATCTTCAGTTAACTCACTAACATTTGAAAGCTTAACATTCAAATCTCTTATAGCGAATTTTAATACTGAGTTTTCATTTTTAGCAGATTCATTTCCAGCTATATCAGTTGCAGTTATAACATAACTATATTTATCTGGTGCTAAATCTCCTATACTTTTAGCTAGTACAGAACCATCCATTCCACTAACCCCTAGAACTATAGCACTTTGTAGCTCATCTGCTGAAACCTTTCCATCATTATTGGTATCGACCCATGGATAAGCTTTAATAGTTGCTCCGCCTTCTCCTACTGAGCCAAGTAAACCAACTATCATATCTTCTGATGGACTTTGGTTATCTATAAAGTTAAATTTATTTACATCTAATATAGGAGCTGTAGTATCAGGTGTTACTACCTTATCACTTGCAGCACTTAATACAACTTTTCCTGTAGTTTCTCCACTAACAGCCACTGGAGCCACTTCAAAGAATAGATACTTAGAATCATCCTCTGGTTTGATCTGATATTGTTTAGATGTAGCACCATCTATAGCAACCTTGTCAGAACCGTCTGCTTGTGATGCTCTGTACCATTTGTATATCGAAACTCCTTCAACATCATTTTCATCATCCTTAAAGCTATAGCTTCCTGTTATCAATTTTCCAACCTTTGCATCTCCAACTATAGAAACATTAGAAGCAATCGGTGCATCATTTGAATTATTTATAGTTAAGTTCTTAGTAGAAATATTTTTACTGCTATCTAATCCACTAGCCTTCACTTCAATATTAAAGTTAGTAATTCCGCTATCGAAATCTGTTCCATCAAAAGCTAAAGTTATATTTACAGTACTTTTATCTACGAAGGAAACATTCTTAACACTAGCCCCTGTTGGTAGATTATTTAACAATAAGTCAGAAGTTGTTATAGTATTTCTAAAGGAATCTCCAGTCAATTTTAGAGTTACGATGGCATCATTTATATTGTTTTCCTCTAATGGATTTCTATTTGCAACATTTAGTTTCAACTCTCTTACAGCCACATTAATAACTGCTGCTTGATTCTTAGAAGACTCATTTCCAAAAGCATCTGTAGCTGTTATAACATATTTATACTTACCTGGTGCTAAATCACCGATGTTCTTGGCAGCCACAGACCCGTCTTGAGAACTATTGCCTAGAACTATTGGAGTTGGAAGTTCTGTTTCATCTACCTTGTTATCGCTATTTGCATCAATACATAGATATGCTTTTATGATCGCATTACCTTCAGAAACAGCACCAGCTAATCCTGATAAAGTATCTTCCTTAGGGCTTTCATTATCTACAAAATTGAACTTACTTATGTTTAAAGAAGGTGCAGTAACATCAGGCACTATTACTTTTCCACTTGGTAAGCTTACAACTGCCTTTCCATTCATATTGCCACTTGCAGCTACTGGATCCACCTCAAAGAATATGTACTTATCACCATCTTCATCAGTTAAAGTATATTGATTTGAATTAGCTCCGTTTATCAATACTTTATCCGATCCATCTGCTTTAGCTCCTCTATACCACTTAAATACTGTTGAACCTTCAGTATCATTATCCACATCGATAAAGCTATACTTTCCAGTCAAGGTTTGTCCAGAAATCGCATTACCTTCTAGATAAACTTGTGACGCTACAGGCGCATCATTAATATTTCTTACTTCTATTGTTGAATTAGCAAATATTCCAGCATTGGGCTTACCAACATAGGTATTCATTATTATGTCTGCATCTGCATTTGTAACTTTACCATCCTCATTAAGATCCATACGTTTTATATCTTCATCTGTAGGGGTAACCTTACCGCTAGTAACTTTATATATAAGTAAAGCATCTGCGGTGTTTATTAGTCCATCACTGTTTATGTCACCTAATTTATTTGCCTTAACTTCAAATTTATCCACTAAGGTAGTTTTACTATCCGATGCTGTGACAGTAATTATGGCAACACCTATAGCTTTTATATCAAGTGTCAAAATATTACTTGAAACAGTTGGATTAATAATTTTATTGTCACTAGATATAGCAGATATCACCAAGTTACCACTGTTAAGCATATTAAAATGCTGAGCTAAATCTATGGTTATAGATGAGCCTACAACGCTAGTATTAGGCTTCATCCATGAGATATCTTGAGCTATTGCTACACTTTTTTTAGGAATTATTTGTTCCGCCTTTACTTCAGTCATATATAAAGTTGAAGTAGCGGCTAATATAGAACAGGAAATTAAAATCGATCTCTTAATATTAGAAGAATATTTAAAGTTTTTAAATTTATTGCTCATCTTCGCTCTCCTTTTATGAACATAGTTACAAACTATACCGTTTAAGTACAGTTATTATATCAAAAATGATAATCATTATCTATAAGTTTTAAAAGTTAATATTTTATCAATATGATTCATATATAACTCATTATTTTTTTATGAAAATCATTAATGTTAACGTTATTTTCTTTTGTAAAAAAATATAATCAGTATTACCAAAATATCTGATTATGCTTTTGCACTTAAGGTGAGATACCATACTATTTACTTCGAAATGTGAATTTATGTTCTGAACAAATTATTATTAGTAGTTTTGTTTTATATATACAGCACTAGCTTTTACTGCCAGTATAATAGATAAGCTTAAAAACTCAGTTATAAATTTTTCAAAAACTTTAACCACCCATGTTGACACTGTAAACTTTAAAGTTGTATAATTATCGCATGAAGTTTACAGTGTAAACTTACATGTATTAGGAGGATGTTTATGAAAATTTTAATGGTAAGTGATAGTTCGAATCAAACCACATTAGGAAAAAACTTAGAAGAAACTTTATTAAAAGCTTTAAAAGAAAACAACTATGATTATAAACATTATAATGTCAGTGAGGTTGAAATGATCAAATGTATAGGTTGCTTCAATTGTTGGGTAAAGACACCTGGTTTATGTATATTTGATGATATAACCAGAGATATAACTAAAGCTGATGTAAATAGTGATCTTTATATTATACTTAATGAAGTAAAATATGGCGGTTATAGTTCAAAGATAAAAAAGGTATTTGATAGAAGCATTTGCAAAATACTTCCTTTCTTTAAAGAAGTAAACGGAGAAATGCATCATGCATCACGCTATGAAAGATATCCAGATCTATTTTTTATAGGTTATGGTGATGACATTACAAGAAAAGAAGAACAGGATTTTAATAGCTTAAATCAAGCGAATGCTATAAACTTTCAAGCTGAAACAGCTGAAACTCAAATATGCACACAACAGAAACAGATTGAGGAATCAGTTCTTATGGTATTAAATCATATTAAGAAAATGGGAGGAGAAATATAATGGCAAAAATATGTTTCATAAATGGAAGCCCAAGAGGAAAAAATAGTGCATCTATGACCTTTATAGATGAATTATGTAAAATCACTTCAGATACTATAAACGAAATAAAGCACTTCTCCTTAAATGGCCAATTGGTTTATGAGGAGGTTGCAACCTCAGATGCTATTGTGATTGCTTTTCCTTTATATGTTGATACATTGCCTTCCTCAGTAATCGAGTTTTTAGAAGCCCTACACCCATTTGCTAAAAATAGTACTAAAGAAACAAAAATATACGCTATCGTTAACTGTGGTTTCTTCGAAGGAATTCAAACTAAAAATGCAATTGCCTTGATTGAAAACTTCTGTCTTAAGACAGGTCTTATATGGCGATTTGGAGTAGGCATAGGCGCTGGTGAATTTATGAAATCCACTAAAGATATAATTCCTCTAAACAGCGATATAAAAAGAGAGGTATATAATGCTTTCATTGGAATAAGTAAAGATATTTTAAGCAATAAACACGAGGCTAAAGAAAATTTCTTTATATCACCTAATTTTCCTAAGTCTGAATTTATCTCAGAAGCAGATAATAGCTGGATTGAGTTTGCAAAAACATTTTCAGTAAGTAAGGAGCAGCTATACTCCACTCCTTTAAAAAATTCTTTATAACTAAAAACTCGCTTAAGGGAGCTGAACTACTCCTTATGTAGTAAACAGACCAAAGAATAAAAATTATACTGCTAAGGTTAAGTATATAGTAAAAAAATAGCTTCACTCAGAGTTAAACTCTTCGGTGAGGCTATTAAAGTTAAATTACATAGATTCTCTGCAAAACTCGTTAAATTATAGGAAAAGTAATACCCCGTTTCACCTTCAATACTCAAACATAAATTAGGTTTATTTACTCACAGGGAGATATACACATTTCTCTCTTGGACTTAAAAAATATTCTTCTACAGTATTTATCCATTCTTTAAAATGCTCTGTTTCTAAATGTTTTTGCATATCATTCTCAGATTCATATACTTCATGAAGTAAAAACTTACTAGCATCGTCGCAATCTTGTAAGAAATTAAATGATTTAATACCTTCTTCTTTTAATGAACATTTTTGGTTTTTTAACGTAGCTTCAATAAATTCTTTTACATATTGTGACTTAATATAAAAAGTAACATTTTTAACTATCATCTAGCATCACTCCTAATTAATTATTAATAATTGTCTTCTTTAATATTAAAACTTTTTTGTGGAATAATAAAACTATTAATTTTTATAAACGAGGTAATAGTGATGTTTAATCTAATATTATTTGTTTTAATTGGCCTTTTAGCCGGCATATTAAGTGGACTCTTTGGAATTGGTGGAGGTGTAATAATAGTCCCTGCTCTTATTTACATATGTAATTTTACTCAATTAAAAGCACAAGGAACTTCACTAGCTGTACTACTTCCTCCAGTAGGTCTATTAGCTTTTTTAGAATATTATAAGAAAGGGAATGTTGATATTAAAGCAGGAATAATCATATGCATTACTGTACTTATTGGTGGTATATTTGGTGGTAAAATAGCTCAAGCTATCTCCCCTGATATGTTAAGAAAAGGCTTTGCACTTTTTATGCTTATAGTATCTCTGAAGATGTTATTTGGAAAATAATTAATGGATTCTTGAAAAGGTTATTTTTCAAGGATCCATTAATTTCTAACTATATTATGTTAATATCAATGATTTTTAACTTTTGTACTGTGTGTTTATATGGTTCCTATAAGAAAGCTTAATTTATAATTGTAGTTTTTAGTTCATATTATTATTTTCCTTGAGTAATTGAACTATTTTGCAAATATTCTCCTTAGCCCAATCATAACATCCATAATCCTCATAGTTTCTATAATCACATTCTAACACTTGTATCAAGAATAAATATAAGTCATACCACCTAATTCTAAGTTTTTGATTATTTGTTAGTGTTTCAATACCATAGCCGCTAAAAAATTCTCTATTTTGATTATGAGTTCTAAAACCAACTTCCATTAATTCATCGCCCCAAAGACATCTTTCAAAGTCAATCAATCCAGTTATTTGCCCATCATCAATAAAGATATTACCGGCCCATAAATCCCAATGTACTAGTTTGGGTACTTTTACTTCTTCAAAAGCTTTTATATCTCTTAGAAATAGCTGTTCTATTACTTCACTCTCTACTCCAATATCAATATTCAATGCTTTTGCATCATTAATAGTATCCTTAATCATATCATAAAACACGTGAGTCCATTTAACCCCTTGCTTGTCCAACTGACCATAATATCCAAACTTATTGCCAGTTATACTATTGATTTTTAAATTCAGTACAGCTGTTTTATATCTTACATTTCTTATTTTTTCTTCACTAAGCTTTTCTTGAACTGAATTTAGACTTTCTCCATCAAGTCTAGACATAAAAAAATAGTCTGTTTCACAAAGTTCATGGCTATTATCATAATAAAGTACTTCAGCTATTGGTATATCAGTTTTGTTTTTAATGAGTCTCATAACCTCTACTTCTGTTTGCATTATGTTTTTTTCATGAGTCATTATCAATGCATCTTTTGGTGGTGCAATTTTTAGTACAACTTGTCTTCCATCAGATAAAATAACCATATAAGCCACGTTGAAGAATCCTTCTTTTAGCTCTATAACTTCTAAAGCCTCCACTCCTTTGAATGCCCTCTTGACCATATTGCTTATCGTTTCTTGAGATTGCTTATTTTTTGTTGAAGTTTTCATTTTAAATTCTCCCTAATATTTCTCAAACCCTTTTAAATCTCTTTTGAATAAATTCATAGATTAATATATTAACTTCAAACTTGTCCTATTATATATTTACCATATATTCCAAGAAACATAAAGTAATAAATATATTACTCTTATAACAACAATGGTTTTAGCATTCCAGCTCTTTATTAAAAATACAAAAGCAAAAACCAATCCATATTCTAATTTTTAATACTTACTGCGGAATTCTTAACGACCTTATATGTTTTATTGACAATGCTAATTAAGCAATTATAATTAGAATTTATATCAATATGATTTTGATATATAGAAAAATTTATTCTTCATATTTAAAGCTCTTCTAAAACTATTAACTGTACATTGTTCCATATCAATAAGTTCATTGTTTATATAGATATTAAATCATAAAGGATCCTCACAATTCACAAGTTCTGTTACTTGAGCCTTAGATTACACCAATCACTTCAAATCACCATTTGTATCCAGCAACAGAATTTCAAGCTTTTTACAGCAAAAAAGGCCGCTGAAGCGACCTTTTAAAAAAAAAATTATATATTAAATTCTATCAACAACTTCTCTTATCTTCTTAATAAAATCGTAGCTAATTAGACTATATTTATCTTCTGCATTCTTAGAAGCATTTCCGAAAAATACGTGTGACTTTTGTTTTACCGATGGATCGATTTGTTCGATAAATGAAGCAATATGTATCTGATCACAGCCAAGCTTTGGTGCATACTCTTCTACATTATGAAGCTTTATGCCACCAGGGAGGATTTCCAACCTGTCACCACAGTGCTCAATCATCTTCATAAGTAGCTCATATCCATCTTCAATAGTGTTCTCTTGTGCCTTTGTAAGTACTCTTTTAACCCCTAAATCCATAAGTATATCTAGTGCCTCAAAGACATCAGGTACAACATCGATGGCTCTATGAAAAATAACCTCTTTATCTCCTGCTAATTCAATAATTCGTTTGCATCTTTCAACATCTATTCTTCCATCTTCCTTCAATATACCGAAAACTATGCCATCAGCTCCGCACTGTAAAGCTACCTTAACATCCTTTTCCATAACTCTAAACTCTTCGTCAGTATAGCAAAATCCACCTTCTCTAGGCCTTATCATAACTACCACAGGTATGCTAAGTCTTTCTTTAGCTTCAAGTATAGCTCCAGCAGAAGGAGTAAGTCCTCCATACATTACATTAGAATTAAGCTCTATTCTATCAGCTCCACCTCTTTCTGCTTCTATAGCATCATCAACTGAACCACAGCAAACTTCTATTAGTATTTTTTCTTTCATAAACTATCCTCCAAATTTTATAAGTTTATAGTTATATATCGTAAAAATATGGTCTTCTTTCTCTATATACTGCTAATTGATTTATACCAATCTCTTTTAACCCTATAATAATTTCATCAAATCCGGCACCTACATCTTCACTTCTATGCGCATCTGAACCTAATGTAATTATAGTTCCACCAAGTTCCTTATAAAGCTTTAAAATATCAAAAGAAGGCATTGATTCTTTACATAACTGTCTCATACCAGAAGTATTAATCTCTATTCCCTTCCCCCTTTTAATCACTTCTTTAAGAATATCCCTAACTTTTTCTTCATGCTGTTTCATAAGCTTTATCTCTACATTGTGATTTGCACCATATCTTTTTACTAAATCAAAGTGACCAACACAATCAAAATCGCAGCTTACAACCATTTCGTATAATGAATTTAAGTATTTTTCATTTTGCTTTTCTCTGTTTTCTTCTGAATAGTCTCCATTTTTCAAATCTAAATTACCTAACTTATGGATTGATCCGAGTAAATAATCAAATTTGTAACCCTTAATATTCTTTTTAACGTCTTTAGTCCAATAATGCATTTGTCCCATTTCCATTCCAAATAATATTTCTAGACGTTCTTGAAATTCTACTCTGCACTTCTCTATCTCTTCTAAACTGTTTTCAACATAAGATATATCCATGCTTCCATTCTTACCATCTTCATCTATATAATACTCCAAATGATTAGTTACTATTATAGTTTGTATACCATTTTCACAGGCACTTTCGCATATTTCTCTCAGAGGAGTGTTTGAGTCTGGAGAAACTGAACTATGAATATGGCAATCTGCTTTTAAATTATTCATTTTTACATCCTTCCATATTATACTTATAGTATATTTCAAAAATTCTACACTTTCCAAAGCATAAAAAAACTGACATCATCGAAATGATACCAGTTTAAGATATAAAAATCAAATTTGATTATTTAATTCTGCTTAGTAATATATTAATTTCTAAGATTTAAAAGTTTATTCTTTAGCTGTTCTTCAATACTTTGCAATTCCACTTCTGCTTCCTTACGCTTTTGACGACCTTCTGTTTGTATTCGAAGCACTTCATCTAGAGTTGAAATCAGAGATTCGTTTGTAGCACGAAGTGTCTCTATATCTACAATACCTCTTTCTGATTCTTTAGCTGTCTCTATAGTTGACATCTTAAGAGTCTCTGCGTTTTTCCTAAGTAGTTCATTAGTCATATTAGTAACTTCATTTTGTACTCTAGCAGCATTAGTAGAATGTGCAACCCCTAAAGCTAAAACGATTTGACTTTTCCAAAGTGGTATTGTGTTCACTATTGTAGACTGTATCTTTTCTGACATTAAAGAATCATTATTTTGAACTAGACGAATCTGTGGAGCCATCTGAAGTGATATCATTCTAGTTAATTCCAGATCATGAATCTTCTTTTCAAAGCGATTACAAAGAGATACAAAATCATTAGTTGCTTGAGCATCCTCTGGAAGTCCTGACTTTGTTGCTCTATCTACCAGCAAAGGAAGTTCTTCCTTTTCCAGTTTCTCAAGCTTCTTTTTCCCTGCAAATATATACATTGACAGCTCTTTAAAGTACACCTTATTTATCTCATACATTTTATCAAGCATAGCAATATCCTTTAATAGTTGAATCTGATGACTTTCAAGTTGATTACAAATCTTATTTATGTTTGCTTCTACTTTCTCATACTTTGCTCTCACCCTGGTTATCTTCTCTGAAGTTTTCTTAAAGAAGCCTAAAAAACCCTTTTTATCCTCTTCATCTTCAAAACTCTTTAGTTCACCTACTACGCTAGTGAGCATTCCCCCTATCTCGCCTAGTTCTTTCATCTTGATATTATTTAAGGCTGTTTCAGAAAAATCTGCAATTTTCTTTTGAGCTCCTACTCCATATTGAAGTATAGAGTTAGAATTTGTTATATCAATCTTCTCTACAAAGTCATTGACCATTTTCTTCTCTTCGTCTGTAAGATAACTTTCATCTAGCAAATCCGTCTGCTTTTTTTGTTCTTGAACCTTAGGTGTAGTTACATTTTCTTCAAAAGGGTCAAAAGTTAAACTTGGTGTAATATTGATATTTTCTTTAAGTTCATCATTCACTCTTAGTTCCTCCTAATAATTCACTATACTATTTCTTGAAATCATTTTTCGTTAATCCCTCTTGTGTAAAAAGTGTTTGTAGTACAGAGATGTCAGTAGAAATATCTAAAGCAACGTCTGCAAACAAATCATCCAGAAGCTTCTCAAAAGCATGATTAACAGTATCAATTGTATTTTCAATCTCCACTTTAGACTTTTTTATATTTTCTCCCTGAACAGCTTGATCATTTAACTCTTTATAAGTACTGATCAATTTATACGTCATTGGCAGATAGTGTCTTATAAACTTACTAACTGCTGACAACTTCTTAGGATTATTCTCTACAAAGTTAAGTATTTGCCTCACAATATTCTGAAGCCTATCCAGTTTAGCAGAAATTATCTCTACATGTATAGAATCATTTAACTTCTTTATCTGTTCAATATAATTATTGCCAATTTCAAGTGTACTCTTTAGCTGTTCGTCTTCAATGTCATTTATTTTTTCTTCTTCTTGTTCTTTTTTCTCATTTCTAAGTTCATCTTCCTTACGCTTCTTATAAGCCGCCTGTGCATCTAGATAATTATCATAAACCTCATTACTTATCATGAGCAATGTGTTATTATCATCAAGATGCCCTTGAGTAAACATACCAAGTTCAATCATTTTTCTCAAATCTTTTACAACGAACTTTTCTTTCTCTCCAATAGCTTTAGCCAATTTTTCAATATTACAATAGCCACTATTACCAAGACAACTTATATATTTTCTAAAACGTCTCACTCTTTTCCTCAAGCTTATACCTTTGAAGGTCATTCCCATACTTATTATAAAAAATGATGCTAACACTCCAAGTCCAACAAGATTTGCTATTAAGAACTTTCCTAAAACCGAAATAAATGCTGCGTATACCACCGTTTGAATACCAAACACCACACTACCAGTAATCCCTAAAGACATGTAAACTACTCCAGATACACGTCCCACTGGTTTTTTATCAACATACTTTTGTATTTCTTTTTGATCTTTTATTACTAAATCGTTGACGTTCCTGTATTGATTTTGCATCTTATCCTTAATCTTCTCATTAACCTTTTTAGTTTTGTTCTTCATAGTTTCTTTTACTTCATTTATAGTATCTTCTGCTTTATTATTAAAATCTTGTTTAAGATTATTTATATCTATATCTATGGAATCCAATGCATTTTTAACCGTATCTTTAATTTCACGTTCTAAATCTGAAAAATCAAGTTTACTCATACTTATGCCTCCATTTTACTTACTCCTAGCTTATTAAATTAATTAAAATTTAATAATATTGTTGCTTTATTATATATCAATATTGCAAAAATTACAATTTACAACATCTTTATTTTTTACCAATTTAATCATTATAATTTTAATTTATAGTAATAGATTATGCTAACAACTTCATGATTGCTTCCTCTCTCTGTTAATAAAGTGAGCCAGTTACAATATCCTATGTTTATGCTTAAATTTAACTATAATTATTTTTTATAAATTATATAAAAATCTTTCACATAACTAATGTAATTAGTTATTATATTAATATAATTAGTTTAGAGGTGATTTATATGAAACTAACTCAGATAGGTATGATTTATCAGTTGACTTTTTTTCCTCATATTTTTCCTGTAAATGTATATCTTATAGAGGAAAAATCTAGCCTTACATTGATAGATGCTGGAATTCCAATTAGCTTAAAGGGAATATTAAAAACTGCAGATAAAATAGGTAAACCTCTTGATCGAATAGTTTTAACTCACGCTCATAGTGATCATATAGGTTCATTAGAAAAGCTTAAGCAAACCTTACCCAATACTAAGATATATATATCAAAGAGAGAAAATAAAATTTTATTAGGAGATTTAACTCTTAATCCTAATGAACCTCAAAGCCCAATTAAAGGTGGGGTTCCTAAAAAAAGAATTATGAGCGCAGATGTATTACTTGAAGATGGAGATACTATAGAATCGTTAACCTCAATTTATGTTCCTGGTCATACTCCCGGGATGATGGCCTTCTTAGATAGGAGGAGTAATTCACTTATTGTAGGTGATGCCTTTCAGCTTAGAGGTGGTATAGCAGTAGCTGGTAAGCTAGTACCTACCTTTCCCTTTCCTAGTCTAGCCACATGGAATAAAGAGCTTGCTATACAAAGCGCAGAGAAGCTACTACAGTATGAACCCAATTTATTAGCTGCCGGTCATGGAGCGATGCTTAAAAACCCTGTAAATGCTATGAAAAAGGCCATATCGGATGCTAAAATAGCTTTATACAAATAATGTTTAAGGAGTATAAAAAATGTCACCTAGAGTAAATCTTGATTTAATTACTATTCTAAAAACAGCTGCTGATATAGCCAACACTGAAGGAATTGATGAAGTAACAATGATTGAGTTATCAAAAAGATTAAATGTGAAGTCACCTTCTTTATATAATCATATTAGTGGAATGAGCGAACTTAAAGTTAATTTAGCCATATACGGTATGGAAAAGTTATATGAATTACTAGTTAGAGCTACTATTGGTAAATCAAAAGACGATGCTATCCGTAGTTTATCAGCAGCGTATGTTTCTTTTGTAAGACAAAATCCTGGACTATATAATGCAATAATATTTGCTCCTAATACTGAAAATGATAAGTTTAAAATTACAGCAGACAAGATTGTACATCTACTCTTATTAGTTCTAAATTCATATGATTTAGAAAAGGAAGATCAAATTCATATTGTGAGAGGGCTAAGAAGTATGCTTCATGGTTTTGCTTCATTGGAACAAACTGGTAGCTTTGCAATGCCGTTTAATATAGATGATAGTTTATCTATAATGGTTGATATATTTATTGTAGGTATACACTCTATCAGAAACAGATCATAACTTAGTAAAATCCTTGTGTTTAAATAATTTCATTAATACATCTGTTCTGCAGCATTAATTACTGAGCTTTGCAAACCATAATTAGCATTGCATGATACATTGGTGCAATGCTAATTGTATTAAGTTATATACTATAATTTCTTTTACATCATCAAGCTCATCATAAGTGTATTGTAATAAACTCCATTTATATAGTTATCAGCTTTTAGTACACCTTCTACTTCAAATCCAAATTTTTTATATAACTTTATTGCCTTTATATTATCTTCTCTAGTTACAAGGGATATTTTTTTAGTTATTTTATTTGCTTTTGCCCACTGTATAAGATACTCTATCATTTTATTACCTAATCCTAAGCCGCAAAACTCTTTGGCTACAACTATTCCTAAAATTCCTACGTGCTTAGTTCTTGCTTTTTGGTTAGAGTTAATTGATGCTATGCCTACAATTTTATCCTCAATGGTAGCTAAAAATATGATAGAGTTCTCTTCTTTATGAACACCTTCAAGATAATTCTCGTAGTCTTTCAATTCTCTTATAAATTCATTTTTTCCAAAAGAAAGAAAAGCTGTTTCTCCTCCTACAATATTATAAAAATCTATAATAGTTTTTGCATCCTCTTTTATAGCCTCTCTAATACTAATTTCTTTTCCATCTCTTAAAAATGCAGTGCTCATAACTTATACTCCTTTCAATTAACTTCATAAACTAAACGTAATAAATTAATCTTCTTTTGTACAAAACTTAATAATACCAATAATTATATATTAGTGTTTTAAATAATTAAATTAATTTTAATTTTATATTCTCCTTTACTTCAGAAAAACGTGCTATATTAGTTAGCTAAACTAATATAGCACGTTCATAAAATTAATCATTATAATTTACTTGTCCAATTCACAAACAGCCTCTTCTTCATCCTCTAAATGATAAGGATAAGTAGATACAATGATATCATCATTTCTAAGCAGAGTTTCTCTAATAAAGAAACTTGTGTGGTTATGCAGAATCTCTCCAAAACGTTCATGGGTAACAAATTGAGGTACAATTACTGTTATCTTCTCTCCTTGCGCTGCTCCATCGGCGATTCTTTCTATATTCTTCAACAAAGGAGTAACCACAGCTCTAAATGGAGAGTACTTTGTAACCAGTTGTATATCTGTATCTAATTCGCTCCACCTATTTTTCAACTTTTCCTGAGCTTCCTTGTCAGTTGATATATTAATAGCAATAACACTATCACTTATGCTCTGAGCGTACTGTAATGCACCAATTGTTGCTTTATTTAAGCTTGCAATAGGAACTATTACAGTATGTTTGTATTTTATTTTAAGGTTTACTTTTTTTAGATTTAGCTGACTGATGCTTAAACGGCAAGCTATTCTATCATAGTGTGCTTTAATTCTTAACTGAATTAGTATTATAATTGGAATCAAGATTGCAACTATAAAAGCACCTTCACTAAATTTTTCAACCAAAATTATTATTGTTGTCAGTAAAGTAACTAAAGCACCAATTCCGTTAATAACAGCACTCTTTAACCAACCTTCTTCTCTTTCTTTTCTCCAATGATTTACCATACCAAATTGACCTAAAGTAAAGGATATAAAAACTCCAATAGCGTATAACGGAATCAATCTATGTGTATCCGCCTTGAATATAATAACTAAAATGCAAGCAACAACTGATAAAGCGATAATTCCATAGGAGAAACTAAGTCGCTTTCCTCTAATAGTAAACTGTCTAGGAGCAAAACCATCTTTTCCAACTATGTACATCAGCATTGGAAATCCTGTATAAGCAGTATTACATGCCATAAGTAAGATTACAGCAGTACTAAACTGAATTACATAATACATTATTCCATTATTAAATATAGCATATGCAATTTGTGAAACAACTGTAGGTCCATTTGTAATTGGTACAGCATTGTAAAATATAGCAAGTACTGAAGTACCGCCAAATATGAAAAATATCAGTGCTGCTAATAAAAGCATAACTGTCTTTGCACTCTTTTGGCTAGGTTCCTGAAAATTAGGAACGGAATTGCTCACTGCCTCTACTCCAGTTAATGCAGAGCAACCAGAAGAAAAAGCTCGTAAAATAAGGAATATAGATAAACTTTCTGTTGCCTTCGTTGGAACAGCATACATAGGTTCTGGATGTATCTTTAGTACAAAATACTTAAACAATCCATAAAGAATCATAAACATCATACTAAATATAAAAATATAAGTTGGTATAGCGAAAATCTTTGATGATTCACTTATTCCTCTTAAATTTAATATAGTCAAAATTATTATTATAGTTATAACGAAAATAACCTTATACTCTGCTAAACCGCTGAATGCAGAAATAATAGCATCAGCACCTGCACTAGCACTTACTGCAACGGTAAGTATGTAGCTAATTATAAGGCCAGCACCTGCAGATAGTCCCGCTTTAACTCCTATATTCTCATTAGCTACCTTATAAGCTCCTCCACCTTGTGGATATGCTCTAATGATCTGAATATATGAGATTGTTAGTATCAACAGCAATCCTATAATCATAAAAGAAGTCCATGTCAGCCATTGATAAGCTGTTGCACCTAAAACTATCAAAACAAAAAGAATTTCCTGAGCAGCATATGCAACAGATGATATTGCATCACTAGCCATAATTGCTAGTCCAAAAGGAATGTTATACTTTTCGCTAGCACCTTGTTCATTAGCCAAAGGTTCACCTATCAAAATATCTGCAAACTTTTTAAACATCCGTTATCCCCCCGAATTAACTTATGAAAATATGTATAGTATCATTCCAACTTTACACTTAACTATCATAATATGACTCAAAATGGTACTACCTGTCAAGAGTTACTGTTTACCTTTTCATCTTTTTTATCGTCTGTTCATCTCATAAATATGTAGCAAAAGCAATAGTATCATAAAAATATCCTACTTTTTCAGTATTTTTTTAATAATCTATCAATATAACTACTACTTAATAATCGAATACATATTTTAATTTTCCTCCTTTTCCTTCACTAAATAATTTATCTTTATTTTTCCTTTATATTAGATTAAAATTATAATTATTATAAAAATTAGTTAATAATGAAGAAAAGGATTCACTATAGACATACAGCCCTTTTCTCAATTTAAATACGCTTATAGGAGATGTGAAACTATGTCAAATGAAGTTAATTCTTCTAATTTTATAAGAAACATAATAATAGAAGATCTAGATAGTGGTAAACACGACGAGATAATAACTCGTTTTCCACCAGAACCAAACGGTTATCTACATATAGGACATGCTAAGTCAATACTTTTAAACTTTGGACTTGCAAGTGAATTCAAAGGAAAAACTCACTTAAGATTTGATGATACAAATCCAGTTAAAGAAGATACTGAATATGTTGAATCAATAAAAGAGGATGTAAAATGGCTTGGAGGAAACTGGGATGAGCTTTACTTTGCATCTAATTACTTCGATGAAATGTATAATAGAGCTGTTCTTCTAATAAAAAAAGGCAAAGCTTATGTTTGTGATTTAACTCCTGAACAAGCTAGAGAGTATAGAGGAACTTTAACTGAACCAGGTAAAGAAAGTCCTTACAGAAATAGATCTGTTGAAGAAAACTTAGATTTATTTGATAGAATGAAAAACGGTGAATTTGCTGACGGTGAAAAGGTTCTTAGAGCTAAGATAGACATGTCTTCTCCAAATATAAATATGAGAGATCCTATCATATATAGAATATCTCATTCTACTCATCATAATACTGGTGATAAGTGGTGCATCTATCCTATGTATGACTTCGCTCATCCATTAGAAGATGCTATTGAACATGTAACTCACTCTATCTGTACTCTAGAGTTTGAAGATCATAGACCACTTTATGATTGGGTTGTAAGTGAATGTGAGATGGACTGTGCTCCAAGACAAATAGAGTTTGCAAGACTAAACATGACTAACACAGTTATGAGTAAGAGAAAACTTAAGCAATTAGTTGATGAAAAAGTAGTTGACGGCTGGGATGACCCTAGAATGCCAACTATATCAGGTTTAAGAAGAAAAGGATGTACTCCTGAAGCACTAAGAAACTTCTGCAGTGCTATTGGAGTATCTAAAGCTAATTCTTTAGTTGAATCTCAAATGTTAGATTACTTTATAAGAGAAGATTTACAGCTTAAAGCTCCACTTGCAATGGCTGTGTTAAATCCTCTTAAGCTTGTAATTACTAACTACCCTGAAGATCAAACAGAAATGCTTGAAATAGAAAACAATGCTAAGGATGAATCTCAAGGTACTAGACTTGTTCCATTTTCTAGAGAATTATATATTGAAAAAGAAGATTTTATGGAGAATCCACCAAAGAAATACTTTAGATTATTCCCAGGAAATGAAGTTAGACTAAAAGGTGCATACTTCGTTAAATGTAATGAAATAATCAAAGATGAAAATGGTGAAGTAATCGAGATTCATTGTACTTATGATGTAGAAACTAAGAGTGGTTCTGGCTTTACTGGAAGAAAAGTAAAAGGAACTATCCATTGGGTAGATGCCAAAACTTGTATTCCTGCTGAATTCAGATTATATGAACCATTAATATTAGATGATGAAGAAGAAAATGAAGGAAAGCACTTCCTAGAACAAATAAATCCAAACTCTATGGAAGTATTACAAGGCTTTATTGAACCAACTGCCTTTAAAGCAGCTAAGCCTCAAGATAAATTCCAAATGGTTAGAAACGGCTTCTTTAATGTTGATACAAAGTATACTACAACTGATAAACTAGTATTTAACAGAATCGTTTCTCTAAAATCATCATTTAAATTAGTTTAATGCTTCAAATGAAAAAGCTCACTGAAGTGGGCTTTTTTGCACATATGCCTTTTCTGAACGTAGTGAAGAAATTCTGGCAGGCGACAAATTCTTATTTTTTATTCTTTAGATCACATTATGCTTTAAGTTGCTATTCATATTTATCCACAAATATAATTGAGTTATAAATTCCTAAAAAATAAAAAACAGCTAAGGCTACTAAGCCTTAGCTGTTTTTATATCTTATATACTTAAAAACTTTTCAAATCTGCTTCTTACCTTTTCTTCACCCATGATTTGCATTATAGTGTAAAGATCTGGTGTATTATTTCTGTGCGCTAATGCACTTCTAACAGCACCTGCAACGTCAGAAATCATACCTTTGAATTGATCTGGGTTTGCTTTAAATTCTTTTCTATTAGCACAGTATCCAAGTCTTATTCCTATTTCCTTTAAGTCTTCAAACCAAGCTTCTTGACTACCAGCATTGAAATTAAACTCATCTTTGTAAGTGTTTATTATTTCCTTTGCAGCTTCAATTGCAAGGCCCTTTGGAAGTTCTATTTGCTCTACTGTTTCTTTATCAAATAATTCATCGAAAAAGTAGAATATCTTATCTTGTACTTCATCCCATTTAGCATAGTCTTTTCTTGGCTTTGGACCTTCTTTGTCTATATTAAATATTTCCTTTGCCATAGCTTCATTTGATGTAACTAAATCATACATTTTATTATCATATTCTTTAGCCCAAGCAATATAATTTGCATAAACATCATCAGCCTTCATTGCAGCTATACGATCTTTTGATACGTCATTTAATTTAACTAAATCAAATAATGCGCCACTCTTACTCATCTTTTCTAATTGAACCTCAAACTCATGATAATCAGCTGTTGGATTTTCAGCTCTCCATTCTTCAAAAGTCGAGTTAACGATATTAAGTAAGTATTCTATAACTGTAACTGTTGGATATCCCACTTCTTTATAATAAGAGACAGCTGCTTCTGCATCTTTTCTCTTTGAAAGCTTTCTCTTAGATCCACCATCTTGCTTCATTATTGTAGGAATATGAGCATATCTAGGTGCTTCAAAACCTAACACTTCAAATAATTGAACATGTATAGGAAGTGAAGATAACCATTCTTCTCCTCTTATAACATCTGTAGTTCTCATTAAGAAATCATCAATAGCATGAGCAAAGTGATAAGTTGGAAGTCCATCTCCCTTTATAAGTACAACATCTTGATTGTTTTCAGGGAATGATATATCTCCCTTTATTAAATCATGAAAATCAACTCTATTTTCCGGGTTTCCTGGAGATTTAAGTCTTATTATATATTGCTCTCCTCTTTCAATTCTCTCTAAAGCTTCTTCTTCAGTAATATTTCTAAACTTTGCATACTCACCATAGTAACCTGGAGTTATTTTATTAGCTATTTGTTGTTCTCTAAGTTCTGCTAACTCTTCTGGAGTACAGAAATCTGGATAAGCGAGTCCTTTTATTAGTAAATCTTTTGCAAAAGTATTATATATTTCAGCTCTTTGACTTTGTCTATATGGACCGTATTCACCTTTAGAAGTTTCTTGTCCTGTCATACCTTCATTGAAATCTAAACCAAAGTGATGCATAGTTGCTATAGTATCATCTATTGCACCTGGAACTTCTCTCTTTTGATCAGTATCTTCAATTCTTAAATAAAATACACCTTTACTTTGACTTGCTAATCTTTCATTGATTAACGCAGCAAATACTCCACCTATATGTTGGAAACCAGTTGGACTTGGCGCATATCTTACAACCTTTGCACCTTCTTCAAGATTCCTCTTTGGGTACTTTTCCATATAATATTCTATTGAATGTTCAACCTTCGGGAATATTTTCTCTGCTAATTTTTCAAAACTCATTTAACATATCTCCTTTTTAACTATGGCGTATTTAATATTATTATTGAAAATAATGCTTATTTCAAACATCTACTTTATGAGCAATTTAAATTCAATATATTAATTAACCATAACTTTATTTTTATATAATAAAAGCCCTTCGTCCTAAAATACTTAGGACGAAAGGCTATCTTCCGCGTTACCACCTAAATTGATTAATTGCTTAATCCACTTATTTATCTTTAAGGGAATAACCCCATAAATATACTACGTTTATAAACTTTCTATCTATCGCTCCAAAGCTTCCTTCAATAGCTTTAATTTCTAGGATTACACCGTCCCTAGATCTCTTTGAATTAATAATCTATTTACTCTTCTTTATCTACGCGTTTATTAAGTTTTGATATCTTATATTTATTATTTAAAAAACACAAATCAATTATACATTTTGGAAATAATAATGTAAAGAGATTTTCTTATTTATAGAATAAAGTAATTTCCAAATTGATATTTATAATTATAGACGCAGTTAAATGATCGGATGGGTAACCACTTAATTTCAACAATACTCTTAAACATACCCTAACTATAAATTAAATATAAAGCATTAAGCCTTGCTCTTACTCTTTCTAAAATAATTACTTCTGCTATCTTTCGCATTGGTATTATCTTTTCTATTTGTATTATCTTTTCTATTAGTATTACTTTTTCTTGCATTTCTACTTTTGCCCGCATCTTTATTCTTTGATATGTCGGAACTTGTAATACTTAACTCTAAGCTGCTACCTGTATATGGATGCTCTTTAATAACTGTTATTGATTTTGATATAGTTTTTTCAATATGTTTAAGCAAATCTTTTTCTTCCTCATCACAGAAAGAAATTGCCATACCTTCTTCTCCTGCTCTTCCAGTACGTCCAATTCTATGCACGTAAGTTTCTGGTACTTCAGGTAAATCAAAATTTATTACATGAGATAATTTTTCAACATCAATACCTCTTGCAGCTATATCAGTTGCAACTAAAACTCTTATTTTCTTTTCTTTAAAATTGCTTAATGCAAGCTGTCTTGAGTTTTGTGACTTATTACCATGAATAGCCTGAGCCTGTATTCCGGATTTAATAAGATCACTAGTTATCTTATTTGCATTATGCTTAGTTCTAGAAAAAACAAGGACAGATTCAATTGATTTATCCTTTAATAGATGAGTAAGCAGATGTTTCTTATTTCTCTTTTCTACTAAATATACTGACTGCCTAATAGTATCAATAGTAGATGAAACAGGTGTCACTTCTACCTTCACGGGATTTAAAAGAATAGATGCTATCAGCTTTGAAATTTCCTTTGGCATAGTTGCAGAAAACAACATTGTCTGTCTTTTCTTAGGAAGTTTTGATATAATTCTTTTCACATCATATCCAAGTCCCATATCAAGCATTCTATCAGCCTCATCAAGAACTAAAAACTCGATATGCTGTAGATTTATATACTTCTGTTGTACTAAATCCAACAATCTTCCAGGCGTTGCAACCAAAATATCTATGCCTGCCTTTAATCTCTCTACCTGAGCTTTTTGTGAAACTCCACCAAAAATTGCAGTATTTTTTATTCCTGTATACTTTCCATAGGCTGAAAAACTTTCTTCAATCTGAATAGCTAATTCTCTTGTTGGCGCCAACACTAAAGCTTTAATATTTATGTTTTTTCTTTCAGTTTCTTTCTTTTTATATAGAAGCTGCAACATTGGTACAGCAAATGCAGCCGTTTTACCTGTACCTGTCTGTGCAAACCCCTGTAAATCCTTTCCTTCTAAAATAACTGGAATTGCTTTCTCCTGTATAGGCGTAGCAGTAGTGTATCCTTCATTCTCTATAGCCTTTAAAATAGGATCAATAATCCTTAAATCTTCAAAAAACATTTTTCTCCTTATGGGTACTTGTCAATTTAGCACCTTAAAATATTGTATAGTATTAAAAATAGTTTCGGAATCGAAGTAGTAACTCTTTATAGAGTTACTAGCTCAACTATTAATTTATACATGCCCGAAAATCCCAAGAAACAGAGATTTTCGAACAAGTATAAATTAAGTTTCGACATAGTAACTCTTTATAAATAACTAAAAACCCCTTAAATAGAATACCTATTTAAGGGGTAAAAAATCTACTAATTAAAGAATAGTAACATTTTCTGCTTGAGGTCCTTTAGGTCCCTTAGCTACATCAAAAGAAACTTCTTGGTTTTCTTCTAATGTCTTATATCCATCTGTCTTTATTTGAGAAAAATGTACGAATACATCCTTTCCATCTTCTCCTGTAATAAATCCAAATCCTTTTTCTCCGTTAAACCATTTAACTTTACCGTTCATATCATATACCTCCGAAATTTTATTATTCTTAAATTTGTTGTAATAACTAACTAATAAAATCTCGATATCATCATACTCTATTACTAGGTACTAATTGAAATATATTTTGTTGCATTATTTACTATTAATTTAAGTACTCATTAAGAATATCACAGTTTAATTTATAAAGCAAGTTATTTTTATTTATATAATTTAAATCTGCTACTTTCTTATTAGCAATGTTATTCTGTAATAGCCAATAAAGAACCTATATTAACTTAGCAAATCATCTACTTTCAACTATTTGATCCTCTCCTCCCACATTCTTCTAAGTGATATGGATAGGTTGAAACCACTATATTATGATTTCTAAGTAATGTTTCTCTAAGAATTAAACTCGTATGATTATGTAAAACTTCTCCTCTCTTTTCATGACTGATGAATTCCGGTAATATTACTGTTATCTTTTCATCTTCGCCAGCAGCATCAGCTATCAATTGTATATTATCAATTAAAGGATTTAGTATAGCTCTATACGGAGAGTACTTAGCAACAAGTATAATATCTGTGTTGAGCTCATTCCATCTGTGTTTCAATTTATCTATTGCCTCCTGATCTGGAGACACATTTAGAGCAATAACATTCTCGCTTATGCTCTGAGCATACTGAAGTGTACTTATGGAGGCTTTATTTAAACTAGCTATAGGTACTACAATAATATGGGTATATTTCTTTTTCATATCTATGGCTTTTAAATTTATAGTGCTTATGCTTAACCCCGCTGATACTTTATCATAATGAGCCTTAATTCTCAATTGACCTAAAATTATAATTGGAATTAGAATTACAACTACAAAAGCTCCTTCACTAAACTTCTCAATTAAAATTATTATAGTTGTTAATAAAGCAACTAAGGTACCTATACCATTAATAATAGCTCGTTTTAACCATCCCTTATCTCTTTCTGTTCTCCAGTGATTTACCATTCCGTATTGACCTAGTACAAAGGATATAAACACACCAATTGCATACAAAGGAATTAATCTATGAGTATCAGCTCCAAACGCAATAACCAGCAAACACGCTATAAAAGATAGTGCTACAATCCCAACGGTGAATCCTAATCTCTTACCTCTGCTAGTGAACTGTCTAGGTGCATATCCGTCTTTTGCAACTATATACATGAGCATTGGAAAACCAGTATAAGCTGTATTACACGCCATAAGTAATATAACAGCAGTACTAAATTGTATTACATAATACATTATACTATTGCCAAAAATAGCTGAAGCTATCTGTGATATTACAGTAGGTCCATTAGTAATCGGCACAGCATTATAAAATATAGCAAGTATCGACGATCCTCCAAAAATAAAAAATATTAGTGCCGCCAATAGTATCATAACAGTCTTAGCATTTCTTTGACTTGGTTCCTTAAAATTAGGAACAGAATTACTTACTGCCTCTACTCCAGTCAATGCTGAACATCCTGATGAAAAAGCTCTTAGTATAAGAAATAACGTTAAGTTCTCTGTAGCCTTAGTAGGTATATCGTACATTGGTTCTGGATGGATATTTAATATAAAGTATTTAAATAATCCATAAACTATCATAAAAAGCATACTTAAAATAAAGATATATGTCGGTATAGCAAAGATTTTTGAAGATTCACTTATTCCTCTTAAATTTAAGATAGTTAATATTATTATAATAGTTATAACAAATACTACTTTATATGGCATCAAAGCGGTAAATGCAGAGGTGATAGCATCTGCTCCAGCACTTGCACTAACAGCAACTGTAAGTATGTAACTAATTATTAATCCAGCTCCAGCAGTCAGTCCTGCTTTATCTCCTATATTCTCTTTTGCAACCTTATAAGCACCTCCACCTTGTGGATAAGCTCTTATTATTTGAATATATGAAATTGTAAGTACTATGAGTAATCCTATAATCATAAAAGAGGTCCATGTGAGCCATTGATATGCAGCTGATCCGAGTACGATTAAAACAAACAGAATTTCTTGAGCCGCATATGCCACTGATGAAATGGCATCACTTGCCATTATTGCTAATCCAAAAGGAATATTATATTTCTCATGTTTTCCAGCTTCATTAGCCAGAGGTTCTCCAAGTAGTACATCTGAAAATTTTCTATTCATTGTTTTGCCCCCTATACTATGTTGTAAAAAGTTTATGTTTAATCAGCTTATAAACCTTTTTTACTCTTTAATAAAACTTTTCATATGAAATTATACTTTCTCTAATTCAAATTAAAATGTTTCATAATCTTAAATTAGTGTTTGTGTTTTTACGGTGTTTTTATACATTTTTTAATTAAAGATATACTGATCTAAAAAATACTTTCAAACATATATGCATCTATTCAATGAAATGTTGATTTTACACTAAACTAATAGATTTTTAACGTTTTTTGCAATATTTTTTAATAAGGCTTTAAATCAATGCAGAAATTACTGATAATAACGATATATAAAGTAGGGTTGAATCTTTTTAATGAATATTTTGTCGAATAGAAGGAGGTGTTTTTTAAGTGAAAATTTTTCTAAAATCAAATTTACCCAAGCTTTCTTTGTTTTCTATTTTGTTAATTGTTTTTTTAACTTTAAAAGTGTACGGTGCTATTGATTCTGTTAGTACACTCACAGAATTAAATACAAAAATTTCTTCTGCCATGCACTCAAGACAGCCTACATACAGTATAAGTTATACCGGAAGCACTTCAACCCTAAGTAGTGATATCTCCAATACTATAAACAGTATATATAATGCTGATGACTATTTGCATTATACCAGTAAAGGATATTCCTACTCATATACTGTTAGCGGCGGAGTAGCAACTATAAATTTTACTTTTAACTATTGGAATACTGCAGCTCAGGATAGCTTTGTCAGTACCAAGGTTAATGAAGTACTAGCACAAATAATAACGGCTGGTATGAATGATTTCGAAAAAGAACGAGCTATTCATGATTGGATTGAAAAGAATGTCGCTTATGATACTACTCTTGTAAAGCATTCAGATTATGATGCTGTTGCATACCCATACAAAACAGTATGTCAAGGATATGCATTATTATCTTATAAGATGTTAAACCAGGCTGGCATTCAAACAAAAATAGTAGAAGGAACGGCCGGCGGACAAGCACATGCCTGGAATCTAGTTTACCTTGATGGAGCCTGGTATCACTTTGACTCAACATGGGACGACCCATTACCTGATGTAGCCGGTAGAGTAACCTATGACTATTACAACTTAACAGATGCTCAAATAAAGCTAAATCACTCTTGGGTGAAAGCTTATCCAACAGCTAATACTGATTTTGCAAATACCTTAAATGCAAAATTGACAAGCGATTCTTCTAATTCCTCTGTATATCAAGGTTTAATTGCTGCCTTAGAACTTAATTTATTAGCTCCTGAATATACCGTAAGTAATTCTACTGAGTTAAATGCTAAGATTCAAGAAGCAATTAAAAATAATCAAACCAAGATTAGAGTAAGATATATAAGTGGTTCTACAATTGCAACAGATATTGCTACTGCAATTAAAGGAATCTCAAACATCACTTCTTATTCTTACTCAAAGGTTGATTATAACAGAAGCAGTATAACTGGAGATATAAGATTAGATTTATCCTTCACCTACTTCACGCCAGTTAGTGTTACTTCTGTAGCTCTATCAAATACTGATTTAACATTGGCAGCTGGTGCTTCAAGCACATTAACAGCCACAATTCTTCCTATAAACGCTAGCAATAAGACAGTTATTTGGTCTACAAGTAACCCTTCAGTTGCAACAGTTTTAGGCGGAATAGTAAAGGCTGTTGGAGGTGGAACAGCTATAATTACAGCTAAAACATCCGACGGCAACTATACAGCTACTTGTAACATTAAAGTTATACAAGGAGTATCAAGTATTACTCTAACTTCTGCTTCACCTTATGTTAGATTAGGCGGTGACGATATCACATTAACGGCTAATATTATCCCAACTGGAGCTACTGATAAATCACTCACTTGGACAAGTAGTAATCCTATAGTAGCAACAGTAGATTCTACTGGTAAAGTTCATGCAGTAAGTTATGGTTCTGCTGTTATATCATCAACCTCAGTTCAAGATCCAACTAAAGTTGGAAGGTTCACAGTTACTGTACCTGTACCAGTAACTGGAGTTACTGTAACCTCTACTTCAACAGTTGTTAAGATAGGAAGCACCTTAACTCTAGGAACTACCATCGCTCCTTCAACCGCTACTATTAAGACCGTTACCTGGTCTAGCAGCAACGAAGCTATCGCTAAGGTAAGCTCCACTGGTGTAGTTACTCCTGTAGCTACAGGTACTGTAACCATCACTGCTAAAACTACTGATGGCGGTTTTACTGGTACTAAAGATCTGACAGTTATATATGGTGTTACTGGTATAACCTTAGATAAAGCATCGGCTTATGTTAGATTAGGTGAAAGCGATCTAACTTTAGTTCCAACAGTTAATCCAAGCAATGCCACTGATAAGTCTCTAACTTGGACTAGCAGTAATTCTAGCATAGCTACTGTTGATTCAAATGGAACTGTCCACGCTGTAGCCTACGGTTCCGTTACTATAACTGCTACTTCTGTACAAGATCCAACTAAGGTAGCAAGATGTACAGTGATCGTGCCTGTCCCAGTTACTGGAGTCACAGTAACTTCCAGTTCTACAGTTGTTAAGATGGGAAGCACTTTAACTTTAGGTACTACTATAGCTCCTTCAACTGCTACTATTAAGACCGTTACTTGGTCCAGCAGCAACGAAGCTATCGCTAAGGTAAGCTCCACTGGCGTAGTTACTCCTATAGCTACAGGTACTGTAACCATCACTGCTAAAACTACTGATGGCGGTTTTACTGGTACTAAAGATCTGACAGTTATATATGGTGTTACTGGTATAACCTTAGATAAAACTTCAGCTTATGTTAGATTAGGTGAAAGTGATCTAACTTTAGTTCCAACTGTAAACCCAAGCAATGCTACTGACAAGTCATTAACTTGGACAAGTAGCAACCCTAATATAGCTACTGTCGATTCAAATGGAACTGTCCACGCTGTAGCCTACGGTTCCGTTACTATAACTGCTACTTCTGTACAAGATCCAACTAAGGTGGCAAGATGTACAGTGATCGTGCCTGTCCCAGTTACTGGAGTCACAGTAACTTCCAGTTCTACAGTTGTTAAGATGGGAAGCACCTTAACTTTAGGAACTACAATAGCTCCTACAACTGCTACTATTAAGACCGTAACTTGGTCTAGCAGCAACGAAGCTATAGCTAAAGTTAGTACAACTGGTTTGGTTACTCCTGTAGCTCCTGGTACAGTAACCATAACTGCTAAAACTACTGATGGTGGATTTACTGGTACTAAAGATCTAACAGTTATATATGGAGTTACTGGTATAACTCTCGATAAAACTTCAACTTACCTTAGATTAGGCGATAGTGACTTAACCTTAGTTCCTACTGTAAATCCAAGCAATGCCACTGATAAGTCTCTAACTTGGACTAGCAGTAATTCTAGCATAGCTACCGTTGATTCAAATGGAACTGTCCACGCTGTAGCCTACGGTTCCGTTACTATAACTGCTACTTCTGTACAAGATCCAACTAAGGTAGCAAGATGTACAGTGATCGTGCCTGTCCCAGCAACTGGAGTCACAGTAACTTCCGGTTCAACAGTTGTTAAGATGGGAAGCACCTTAACTCTAGGAACTACCATCGCTCCTTCAACTGCTACTATTAAGACCGTTACCTGGTCTAGTAGCAACGAAGCTATCGCTAAGGTAAGTATTACTGGTGTAGTTACTCCTGTAGCTACAGGTACTGTAACCATCACTGCTAAAACTACTGATGGCGGTTTTACTGGTACTAAAGATCTGACAGTTATATATGGTGTTACTGGTATAACCTTAGATAAAGCATCGGCTTATGTTAGATTAGGTGAAAGTGATCTAACTTTAGTTCCAACAGTTAATCCAAGCAATGCCACTGATAAGTCTCTAACTTGGACTAGCAGTAATTCTAGCATAGCTACTGTTGATTCAAATGGAACTGTCCACGCTGTAGCCTACGGTTCCGTTACTATAACTGCTACTTCTGTACAAGATCCAACTAAGGTAGCAAGATGTACAGTGATCGTGCCTGTCCCAGCAACTGGAGTCACAGTAACTTCCGGTTCAACAGTTGTTAAGATGGGAAGCCCCTTAACTCTAGGAACTACCATCGCTCCTTCAACTGCTACTATTAAGACCGTTACCTGGTCTAGTAGCAACGAAGCTATCGCTAAGGTAAGCTCCACTGGTGTAGTTACTCCTGTAGCTACAGGTACTGTAACCATCACTGCTAAAACTACTGATGGAGGCTTTACTGCTACAAAAGACTTAACTGTTATATATGGAGTTACTAGTATAACTCTTGATAAAACTACAGTTTCTCTTAAATTAAACAGTGCTGATATAACATTAATAGCTACTATAAATCCGACCAATGCTACTGATAAGTCAGTAAAATGGACAACTAGTAATTCTGCAGTAGTAACTGTAGATTCAAATGGTAATCTTCACGCAGTAGGATTAGGTACCGCAACCATAACTGTAACCTCTGTTCAAGATCCTACAAAGGTTGCAAGGTGTACTGTGACAGTAATGAATTAGTTTTACAAAATTAAACTCAAAGTACCCACGATAAATAATCGTGGGTACTTTTACAAGTGGTTTTGTTTTCATAAAAACTTCTGTAGATAAAATTTAATATTATTCATGTCCTTTACATATACAATTACACCAAAACAATTTAAATTATCCAATCTTATATTAAATGAAAAAATTAAAGCTCTATTTCCGATTAACAATAGAACCTTTCATACACTTCTTTAAATACACATCTCTAAAATCTTATATACATCCTCTTCATTTAAAGCAACATAAGCATATGCTAGACCACCATGCTCCACAGCTGATTTTGCCATTGCCTCAAAGTTTGTTTTGTCTATTCCAAGTTCACTTAAAGTCATTGGGATACCACAAGCTTTAAAGAAATCTTCTGTAGCATCTATTGCTTCATTTGCAAGTGCAAATTTATCTCCCTTAGGTTCTAACCCCCATACATTTATTGCATAATCAACAAATTTATCAATTGTTTCTTCACTTAATATATATCTCATCCATCTTGGAGTTAGTATAGCAAGACCTACTCCATGTGTTATATCATAGTATGCACTTAGTTCATGCTCTATTGGATGACAAGTCCATGCTCCTGCCTTTCCGCTTCCAGTAAGACCGTTAAGGGCCATTGAACTAGCCCACATCATGTTAGCACGAGCTTCGTAGTTTTGTGGATCTTTTAATGCTATAGGACAATATTTTATACACGCTTGAAGTAAACCTTCTGCAAATTTATCCTGAACAAAAGCATCTGTAGTTTTCTTAAAGTAATTCTCAATAATATGAGACATTATGTCTGCACAACCTGCTGCTGTTTGGATAGCTGGTAAAGTATATAAGTATTCAGGATCTAGAATCGATGTTTTAGGTATCATATTCCAAGATGCTGTACCAAGCTTTTCGTTTGTATCCATTTTTGATATAACTGCATTCTTATTCATTTCTGATCCAGTTGCTGCTAGTGTTAATATAGTAACTATAGGTATAACCTTATCTATTTTAGTAGGGTCAGTAACTATATCCCAAGCATCTCCATCATAGTAATAAGCTGCTCCTACAACCTTAGCGCAATCTATAGTGCTTCCGCCACCAACAGCCAATATAACATCAACATTATGTTCTTTACAAAGCTCTACTCCACGTCTCACAGTTTCAATTCTTGGATTCGGTTCGATACCACTAAGTTCTACTATATTAAAATCCTTTAGTAATTGTTGAATATTATCGTATATTCCATTTCTCTTTATGCTGCCTCCGCCATAGGCAATCAATACATTTTTTCCATGTCTTTTTAATACTTCTGGAAGGTTAGAAATCTGTCCTTTACCAAATAGCATTTCAGTATAAGCATTAAATTTAAAATTATCCATATTCTTTTCCTCCTAATTAGTGCATGAATCTTTACTAGTTTTTAACTTTTTATACTAAAAGTATACCCCTTACAGTTAACTCTAAGTCAATACTATTTCATGATTGTTTCCGTAAAATGAATAACTAAATGTAGCCTTATCAGTTCAAATACAAAATTTATGGCGATTTTAAAAGCAAATGTCTTTTGACATGGTATTGTTCCTATAGCAAATCTCTATGTAATTGCAAATGTGATGCTTTTGGTGTCGTAAGTCCTATAGAAACATATACTTGGTTCCTATACAGATGAACAGATAAACCACTTCGTAGTAAAGTTTGTATTTTTAAATTCTCTCACTAGAATCCGTGATAGTTCTAAAAATAGACTCTATATCAAAGTGGTTCATCTTTATATAAATTTAATTTTCTATCTTGTAGCCATAGATCGCTATCTCTCCAATACCTGCATTATCTAGCTTTTCTAGATTTATATACTGTGTTTCTAGATTTACATCTTTTATCTTCCAGGTATTATAACTATCTAAACCATCTTCAAAGGCTAGACTCCAATTGTTTTCACTGCCTGAGTAAACCTTGAGTGAGCCAATACCATTTGTATCATAGAAACCTATATGAGTAATCTTATACTTACCTCCTAAATTGATTGTAGCCTTCATATTTCCCTGAAAATTATCCACGGGCTTCCAACCTGATGATAACTCATCTTCCAATAACATATCGCTATAAACTGGGACTTTATCCGCTTCATCAAATAGGGTTTTAAAGCTAGTTAAAAGAGGCTGCTCAGTATTTATCATAGAATCCTCAATTTTTATTTTACTATCTTTATCTTCTCTTATTTCATATATCCCTTTTATAAAATTCTCACTTACACCACCATCCCCAATGGCAGTGCCGTAAAATGCTATTTCTCCCATTCCTGCATTGTTTTCTTTTTCTATTTTTACATACCTTGTTTTTACACCGCTTAACCCTTTATTTACCCACTCATTATATCTATCTAACCCATCTTCTAATACCTTATTCCACTTCCCCGGCTCTCCGGAGTAGAAGGTTAACTTTCCTACACCATTTGAATCATAAAAGGCTATATTTGAGACATCGTAAAATCCTCCTAAATCTATATATCCATCATAGATTATAGGCAAATTCCATAATTCAATCCAATTTGATTTGAAGGAATTTTCCAAAGATAAAGTTGAATTAGTTGGAACCAAGGATTGCTCATCAAATAGAGCTTTAAAGCTACTTACTACATTCTTGTTTCCATACACATTATTTGTACCCAACTTAATTAAATTTTTATTATTATCTTGCTGTTGCTCTATCGGGTAACCGTAAAATGCTAACTCATAACACTCTGAGTTATCAAACTTATCAAGCTTTATATATCTTGTAGTTATATCTACATCTCTTACTTGCCAGCTATTATAATTATAAAAATCATAATCTAAAAAAGACTCTTTATTCCAGCTATCTGGAGTTCCTCCCGTAAGCTTCATAAGTCCTTGACCAGTGGAATCATAAAATCCCACATGAGTTATCTTATAAGTTTTTCCTAAATCTATATACCCTGTTAAAGGAAATCTACTTAAAGGCCACAAAGCTTCAGCTTTTGTAGTTAGCTGATTTTTTAATAATCCTGCATATCCGATAGGAAGCTTTTGCTGTTCATCTACCAAATGCTTATATTGTTCTAAGACCTCGTTATTTTCACTAAATACGCTTGAAGGAGCCATATCAATCCTTGTAGAAGTGGGCTCTACTGGAGCTACAGCACCATCTGTAACTAATACGAAGGATGGTCTTTCAGTTACCTCTAGTGTTACAGTAGAATCTTTTATATTTAACTGCGATCTTAATCCATCACTATAATTATCATCCATAGTAACTAGGCTAGCTTTTGATTTATTTCCTATATTCAACTTATAGTCCTCAATTTTGCTTCCATCTGCTGTTGGAGACCATACAGCGTAACACTCCTTAGATGAGTTATTAGGATCTACAAATTTATAAATATATAAATTAGGTGCTTCAGTTATAACTTTATCAAACACCATTCCTTTTAGGGTATCCTTCATAGTATAAACATAATACCAAGAAGTCTTTGGTTCCCAGCTTCCCTTTTCCCCAACTAAACCTGAGGAACCATAGTTTCCATACCCATAAGGATTTGCATCTCTTAACATATACATAGTGGTTCTATCTATTCCAGCTGCCATAGCTGCCAAGTAACCTCTTACAAGCCAGTTAGCTTGTGCTTCCTTTGAAGGTGCTGCTATTGTAGAAGTACTATTAGTATCCCAGCCAAACTCTGTTAGCCAAAGCTCTTTATCTGGTAAATTGTTATTTCTCCACTTTACTATATTAGATAATTTACCTTTCATATCAGCCTTCTCTGGATTCACATTACCAAAATATTCATGAAAGTTTAATACGTCAGCAGCAAACTTTTTATCGCTTCTATTGTTCTCAAACCACGATTTCATAAGATTAACATAGTTTATAAAGTTAGAACTTCCTGCAAGACCGCCCATTACTAGCTTTGCACTTTTATCAGCATTTTTTACTCCTGCATCTTTCCCCAGTGTTCCTTCATGTCCATCGTAGTCTGCACTACACATTGCCGCAAACTCGTATGGAGAGAAATAACTATCTCTGCCTTCCCAGTCCATATTAGGCTCGTTTGCATTTTCGTAATAATTTATTAAGCCTAAACCAGTCTTCTTTTCCTGATTTTCAGCTAATTTTAACGTACTTTGGTCTACGGCTGTATGCCCATATCTAGCTGCATACTGATACATAACAGAGGCATGATCGTAATAAGAAGCCGGTAAAGTTGCATCTGCTCCTTTTTTTATAGGTTTATTATTTGAAGATTCATATTTTGTATTATCTCCCAGGATATAATCAGCATTTCCCTGTATACAAGGAAAAACGTCTACACCTGCATCATTTAACTTCCTATAATATTCATCAAAATTCCATCCTCCGCCTGCTGCGCTAGGACTTATCTGAAGCTTACTACCATCGTTGCCGCTCCAGCCAAAATTATGGTATTCTCGTACAGTTCCTGCTACCTTCATAACATTTAACGGATCGTCTATAAACGCATTTATACCTATAAATTTATCAGCCGTAATATTAAAGTTAGGCTTATTGTTAGAGTTATCTTCTTTAACTACAGGGTCTGCACCTACCTGATATCCGTAAATTGCAATCTCTGATATACCTGAATTACAGTCATCACATTTTATTTGAAGATACCGACTCACTACATCGGAATCCTTTAAATCTATTTTTGACCAATTTAAATAACTATCTGTTTGTCTTGTGGCTATCTTTTGCCAGTGAAAAGGAGTCCCACTAGAAAAATCAAGAGAAGAAATCCCATAGGTGTCATAGTAAGATATTGCTGTTATTTTAAACTCAGTTCCTAGATCAATATAACATGAAATAGGTGCATACTCCTTCTTCATAGTAGGAACCCAAGTATTTGCCTTCAACTCTTGGTTTAGCTTTTCCTCTTGAGTTTGCGGCACTTTATCCTGTTCATCTACTAATATACTTGCCTTTGTTATATAATCTGCATCATAAAAAGCTATGACTTCGTCGTAAATATTGCTAGCTTTTAATGGAATCAACTTTGATTCTTGAGATACAGTTTGTGCTTTTACAGGTATACTAGGAAGCATAATAGCAAAAGCAAAACATATGCCTATTGCAGTTTTCTTTAAAGTAGAATTTTTCATTTTTATCCCCTTATTAAAGATGTACAACTTCAGCACGCAAACCATTTTCAAAGTCTACCAAAATTCTTGGAGAAGACTTTGAAAGCAAAAATTCTAAAATTAAGTTATACATCGCATAACATTTATTTTTGACTATAATACAATTATATTGTCCAATTCTATTTAGGTGACAAAGATTAATTTTTTAGGTGCTATAAAAAAGGATTAAATCCTAAGAACTCTAGAACTTAACCCTTTTTCTGTTAACTATATTCTATTGTTGCTTTACATCTTTTCTTCTTAATACTATAGCTCCACCTGCTACAGAAGCTACCATCAACATTGCTAATGGTACTATTGGTGCAGTATCACCAGTTTGTGGTGAAGTTGTACTAATTGCTGTAGTAGATGTTTGTGATGTTGAAGGAGTAGTCGTATTTGGTGTAGTTGAAGTCTGATTTGGTATCGTATTTGTTGGTTGAGTTGGAGTTACTGGTACAGTTTTGCTTATCGTTTTAGAAGCTAACCATTCCATTATTGTTGTACTCTTGCCTTTAATTGTATCTACACATTGGTTATTATATACATATATCCAAGACCAATGTCCACTATATTCATATGGCGTTCCATCAGCCTTCTTATATAAACCTGTAGTATCTAGGACTTTATCAAAGTATGTGAAGTGAACATCCTTTGCTCCAGCCTTTACTAATCTATCGTAAGTTGGAACTGCATATATAGATGGAGGAAGAACAGTATCAGTCTTAGCTGCTGTAAACCATATTGGTAGATTTTTTAGTTTTTGTATATCCGAGTCAGATATTAAGGTATCCTTTAAACCTTCACAAGTTGGGAATGCTGCTGCGAAGTAATCAGTATAATCTCTTGCCATAAGTAGTGTCATATAACCACCGTTAGAATCTCCTCCGATGTATATTCTACTTGTATCAATATCCTTATTGTTTCCTACATACTCTTTTATTAGCGACATAAGAGCTGCTTCATACTTTGAAGTTCCATCAGCCTTTCCATTTAAGCCATCCATCCAATATGTTGGAGCTTGAGGTGCTAAAACATATGCTCCATTAAAATAAGCTTGAATATCAGTTGAAGCAAAGTTTACTGCCTTATTTCCTGCTATAGGTAGAAGTCCATCACTTCCACCTTCTCCACCACCATGTAACCATATAACTAATGGATGCTTTTTGCTATCCTTTGCAGGTGCAAAACTTGCATAGTGAAGAGTAACATTATCATAAGTTGCTTGGGAAGTCGCAAACTTGTCTAGAAGTCCGCTAGTTCCTCCAGCATATACATTTCCTACTAATCCTCTGATTACTTGATCGCTAGTGATTATATCTCTTTGCTCTGTAATTGTATAATTAGAGGTAATCCATCCATTTAAACCTGATGTTAAGCTATAGTTCATTGGTGAACCTAATGCCAAATCTGGACCTATCTCCATTTCGAGAGCAGCATAGTTTCCACTTGGCACTGCATTGCCATCTTTGTCAGAAACATAAGCTCTTACAACCTTACGATCTCCTTCTGCAGCTCCTAATATTGGAGTATTGGGTCTATTTTCAGTTCTTACTACATGTACTTTAAAAGTATCTGTAGCTATTAATCCTTGATCTACCTTTTGACCTAAGTTAATGATTACTTTTGTGATTGCTGGTCCCCAGTCCTGTACTTCAGTAACTGTTGAATAACTAGTAGACTTAACTTTAGCTTGACTAGCCAACCATTCCATTATTGTTGTATTCTTGCCGTTAATTGTATCTGTACATTGGTTATTATACACATAAATCCATGACCAATGTCCCATGTACTCATATGGTGATCCGTCTGCTTTTTTATATAAGCCTGTAGTATCAACTACCTTATCAAATAGTGATAGATGTGTATTCTTTGCTCCCGCCTTTACTAAACGGTTATAAGTTGGAACCACATAATCGTTTACTGGAACTGTTGTATCTGTTTTAGCTGCAGTAAACCATATTGGGAGGTTCTTCATCTTCTCTATATCTGAGTCTTTTATTAAAGTATCCTTTAAAGCTTCGCAAGTTGGAAATGCTGCTGCAAAATAATCAGTATAGTCTCTAGCCATAACCATTGTCATATATCCACCATTAGAGTCTCCACCGATATAAATTCTGCTTGTATCAATATCTTTATTACTTGCAACATAGTCTTTAATTAATGACATAAGTGCATTTTCATATTTTGAAGTTCCATCACCAAATCCATTAAATCCATCCATCCAAAAGGTTGGAGCTTGAGGTGCTAATACATATGCTCCTCCAAAATAAGCTTGCATTTCTTTTGAAGCAAAATTGTCTGCTTTATTTCCTGTGATAGGGAGGAGTCCATCTGTGCCCCCTTCTCCCATTCCGTGTAACCATATAACTAATGGATGTTTATTTGCATCTTTTGCAGGTGCATAACTTGCATAATGCAGTGTGATATTATCATAGGTTGCTTGTCCGGTTTTAAATTCATCTACAATAGGCTTAATGTCCCCAGTATAAGTATTTACAACTAACCCTGAAATTGTTCCTGAGTTTGATGTGATATCTTTTTGCTGAGTGATTGTATAGTCACATTTAACCCATCCATTAAGATTAGTAGTTAAATCATAGTTTATTGGGGAAGCTAATGATACATCAGGTCCAACTTCCATCTCAATAACTACATAATTCCCACTAGTTGCAGCATTACCATCTTTGTTAGCAACATAGACCTTAGTAATCTTACGATCTCCTTCCTTATCCCCTAAAATCATAGTATTTGCCCTATTTTCAGTCCTCACTACATGTACTTTAAAAGTATCCAAAGCAACGGAGTTTTGATCAACTTTCTTACCTAAGTCAACTATAACCTTTGTAGTTGCTGTCCCCCAGTCAAATACTTCATTTACAGTACGATATGATGCTGTTTGTGCTTGACCATCTGCAGCAAGAGCACTTCTACTTGGAGAAAATACCATGACACCAGCTAAAATAAGTGCCAACATAATTTTTCCACTTCGTCTAAATATCTTTCCCATTTCTACCCCCTAATTTCATAGGTTTTTCACCCTTTTTTACTTTAGAATCTATATAAATGATCATAAAGTACTTATTTAATTTCTTAATTCTATTGTTTTATAACCTTAGCATGTACAATTATTCGACTTTCTTTATCTGAATTTGTACAGGTTGATAGACTCACAATTGAGTCCTCTGCTGTTACCGTAACTCCAGTATCATAAATAGAATTATTAGTTATATCTCTCAAGAAACTGCCATACTGTTCCTTTGATTCAAAATTTTTGTTATAACTTTTACTAGTACTGCTCGTTATATAGCATGAAAAAATCTCGCACTTTAACTTACCACTCGGAGTATAAATCCAAAAACAATGGTTGGACACATAAAAATCTTTTTCTTTATATTTCATCAACGCACTGAACATAGATGAATTCTTGAGATTATGTCCATATAAAATTGTATAAAAATCTTTGAATTGCTCATCATTTGTGTAATCCATGAAAATGCTTCCAGATTTATTCACCTCTTTTTTAAAAGTGTGGTTCAAATAGAATGTGTTATCAGTGCCTTTAACAATAGGATAGTTAATGTCTATATTCTCAAAGTAAATCCACCCAATAACATCGTTATTAATTGCTTTAAGTTCTTTAAAGTTTATATTTATTTCAGAAGAAAAATTTGATTTACTTTTATCACTTGGAATTTTTTCAACATATTTTTGTAGCTTTTTATATTCATTTGTCGCAGTGCTGTATTCATGTCCAATAACATATAATCTATAAGCAGAATATAAAAACGTACTTACACAAATTAATATCATAATTATTTTTAGAAAGCTTCTAACTGAAGCTTTTTCCTGTAATCTTGACTTATTTAAATTATCTTCTTTGTCTCTGACATCAGTATCAAACATATATATCTCCTATTTAAATTTAAAGTTATACCCCCTTAATTACCCAGCAAACTAATTATATATTTTAACCAATTGTAAAGCTTTCCATTTGTGGATTTTTATATATTGTTTTATTATTACTTTTTGTTCTATTTTCCATATACTAAAAAAACTTAATTATTTCCACTATATATAAGTCAAAAAATGGAATAAAAAAACTCACTGAAGAGACTTTCTTCAATGAGTTTTTTGTGTATCTACCATTCCAACTTTATATGGCTAAAACCCGACAGGTAACACTCCTTTTATCAACACTCTAACTTTAACTTTTTCTAATGATTATGTTTAATAGGTACAATCTCAATTAACATAACTTCATGGGGTTCCAACTTTTCATTTATTATAAAATCACCATTTATATCACTGTTTTTCATTCTATATTCAAATATTGATCTGTTTTTAATATAATTAAGTTCATCTAAATCCATGAACTTCGGCGCACCAATTCTAAGCCATTCATCATAAGCCGACCCGTTTTCTTTGTTAATTCTATACATCTTCACTACTACTTCTCCAGATAATCCTTTTAAAATAAAGCTTATATTTTTACTTTTTTCATTAAAAACATGATACCTGTCTTTTAAAGTAATATCTTTTGAATGACACTGCTTTCTATCATCAATAAAATGACAATAGTTAAATGCTAAAATCTGAATAGAATTATTGGTATTTTTAGTAGCTATGAAATCACTTTCTTTTCTTAATATATTATTTCCTAATCTATTCATAAATTGATAGGCATAATAAATTGGCTTTTTTATTCCATTATTGGTTATAAAACCGAGTCCTCCATGAAAGATATTGTTACTTGCTTTAGTTTCTTCAAATATATCACTAAAGGACCAGTATGCTATACCATTAACTTTATTAAAGTTATCAACAATATTTTTCACGAAAAATGAAGCCTTGAAGCATGTATCATGTAATAAATCTTTTTGACTTGGAGTAGTATTCCATTCAGTAACAAAAAACTCTTTTATATCTAATTTATGCTTGTCTATTATATCAATAAACTTATCTATTTGTTCACTAATGAAGCTTTCATCAGCATATGAACAATAATCTATTGAATTCTGAAGTATCAGTTCATTATCTGACACCTTTCCAAACCTATTGATAAGTTCAAGCGAATCTGACTTTCCATTTGGTACTAGTGAATAAGTTCTTACAGCAATAAAATCTAATGCTACCTTCTCATCTTTTAAATAGCAAACATACTTATCTAAAAGCTGCAAGTCAAATGTCCCTCCAACCCTTAGCTTCGCTTCAACCTGTTTCACACTACCATAGGTTTCTTTAAAGAACTCAAAATAATTCTGATCCTCAGTATTGAAGTAATTCCATTGGTCACAAATTTGAAAATACCACTTTTCAACTTCATTAGTACCATATCTTTCTATAAGATGTTTTACAAAACTTCTTATAAACTTATTCCACCTTCTCATACTCTTAGGAAAACTAATATTGGCCTTCCATGCAAATATATATTTTTTTTCAGCAGCAAGTTGATCAGGCATATATCCAAGTTCTATGAATGGTTTAAGCTTTATCTCCAATAAAAAATCTATAAGTTCATCAACATAAGTAAAGTTATACTCCGAATTGCCCTGATCGTCTTCACTATAAACACGCATCTCATCAGAAAGTATTCCATGAAACCTCACGTATTCAAATCCTATATCTTTTTGAACCAATCTCAATTGATTTCTTAGTTCTTCCCTCATACCTTCTACAGCCCTACCAAAAGCTAAAATCCTTTTCCAACTCTTATCAAAAACCTCCACTGAAGAATTTAAATCAATTACATAGCTTTGCTTTTTTTCAGGCAATAACCTGAGTTTATCATTCTCATAATTAGGTATTTTCTCTAACTTAAATTTAGAAAAATCTAATTCTAGTGAACTTTCTCTTATTTCATTTAAGTAAATATTTCTATATTTTGAAGGAGTCATACCATATATTTCTTTAAAGGCTTTAAAGTAAGATTTTAAATTTGGAAATCCATTTTCTAACGCAATAAAAGTAATTTTTTTATCAGATAATATCAAGTCCTTTATAGACTCTTCTAATCGTAAATTACTAATAAAAGCGTTTAAAGGAATCCCCATCTGCTTTGAAAAATATCTAGATATGTATTGAGAATTTAAATGCATATATTGTGAAATATCTTGTAAACTTATTTTTTCCTTGTAATGAGTAAGTACAAACTTTATGATACTGTTTACCCTTTCATTATCATGATTTATAGAAAGCGTACTCTCAATTTCATCCACAGTAAATTTGTTGATTAATAACACTATAAGTTCCATTATCAGTTGTTTTGCAATCAGTAGATATCCATTTTCTTTATTTATGCATACCTCTAGCAGCTTTATCATTACACTTTTAATATTTTTATATTCTTCTATATTGGCTTCATTAATATTTAAGGAGTTTAATTCAAATCTCAAGTCGGTAAAGTTATTATATAAATTACCAAAATATTTACAATCTATTTCTAAGATGTAGATTTGATTAGTGCTTGAACTATCTATGCTGTACATTATGTTTGGATTAATTAAGATAACATCCTCTTCTGTTAGTTTATATTCTTTATCTTCTTGCTTTATAAGAACTTCACCTTTAATAACAAATATCAAGCTTAGCTTTGGATTTAAGTAGTAACATGAGGTTTTAATGCTTTCAATAAATATTTTTATCGGAATGTCTCCTATCATATCTATTATCTTATTAGTATATTTCATTAATTTCTCCCCCCATTGTATTTATAGATACTTATCAAATTAAATTTATCTTATTAAAGATGAACCATTTCAATCCGAAATCTATTTTCAAAACTCCTCTGGGTTCTGAGAGGAGAATTTGAAAATATAAATTCAATTATGAAGTGGTTCATCTATATCTTTACAATATTCATATCTCTAACTGATTTACTTTACAGTAAAAAAGACCTCTATTAATAAAAAGATAGGTCTCATCCTACTTCTTATTAACGAAGGTCTAGCTTGATCAAGTCAGTTACTATCCAACAATTACATGCAAGAGTTTAATATGTAATTATAAGATTATTATATTGTTTTTACCAATAATAGTCAATTAATTTGGAAATGCCCTTACATTTATTCTCTCCAGTCATTTTATAAGTACTTTACATATAGTAGTTAACCGCTACTTAAACCAAGAAAATTTTCAATGCTAGTTAGAATAAAATTAGTATCTGTCTAATTAAAAGATCCAAATGAATAACTTTGCCATTATAAACCCTATAACTCCGCAACCTGGAAATGTTAAAATCCATGTCCAAACCATTTCTTGAACCATTAGCCAGTTTACAGCACTAAGCCTCTTTGCTGCTCCAACTCCCATTATAGAAGTAGTTTTAGTATGAGTTGTGCTTACTGGTATTCCAGTTAGTGAAGAAATAAGAAGACATCCTGCCGCTGCTAAATCTGCTGAAAAGCCTTGATATTTTTCTAATTTAACCATCTTCATGCCTACAGCCTTAATTATTTTATATCCTCCAATGGAAGTGCCTAAAGCCATAACTAAGGAACATAACATCATAAGCCATATTGGTATAACAAAGTTTTCTACAGACCCTTGTCCATTAGCTAAAAATATTCCTAGCATGAATACCCCCATAAACTTTTGACCATCTTGAGCGCCATGCATAAAAGCCATAGCCGCTCCCCCAAAAACTTGCGCTCCTTGAAAAAAATCGCTAGTATTTTTTCTGTTAGAATTACGAAATACAATTGCTACAGACTTTACCAAAAGCCAGCCCATGATAAATCCTAGTGCAGTAGAAAGTATAAGTCCATATATTACCTTCACCCATTCAGAACCATTAATCCCACTAAGATTACCTTGAAGTGCAATTGCAGCTCCTGATATTCCAGCTATTAATGCATGACTTTCACTAGTAGGAATTCCGAAGTACCAAGCTGCTGTAGACCATACCACAATTGCAAATAGAGCTGCACACAAAGCTACCAATGCTTCATGTGTGTTTCCATGAAAGTCCACCATGTTATATATTGTTTGCGCTACATTAGCATTTACTAAAGTCATTACAAAAACACCGAAAAAATTAAATATGGCTGCCATAATAATTGCAGGATGAGGACTTATTGCACGAGTAGATATACAGGTAGCGATAGCATTTGGTGCATCAGTCCATCCATTTACTAAAACTACCCCTAGAGTCAAGATCGCCGTTATCAATAGTGCTGGATTATTCACTATTTGCTTTAAAAATTCAGCGAATGAAATGGTCATTAATTATCCCCTCTCATTTTATGGTTAATTATATTCTCAATACTAATATATTGTTTTATATCGATATTTATAATTAAATACTTATTTTGCTAATAAATAAAAAGGTCACTGAAGCGATTTTCTTCAGCAACCTTTTTTGCTCATCTGTCTTTTCTAAACGTATCTAAGAATCTTACAGACCACACATTCTTATTTTTTTATTGAAGTATCTTAACTCCTTCATTCACTGCTTCTACTCTATTCTTAACTCCAAGCTTTGAATATATATTTATTATATGAGTTTTTACGGTGGATACAGATATAAATAGTTTTTCTCCTATTTCTTTATTGCTTAACCCCTCTATTAGAGCTCTAAGAACTTCTATTTCTCTTGAACTTAATATTAGAGTATTTTCGCTTGCCCACTCTACTATACTCTCTAGCTTTTTAAGAAATGTCCTATTATCCTTATCCTCTACCAGTTGTTCGTTAAATTTCTTAAATATTTTATTTAAGAGCTTTTTATTTATATAATAAGGAAATAAAATCTCTTCTTCTCTACAATAGAATACTGCTTCCCTTAAAATATTTATAAGCTCCCTATTTCCACTAGTCTGAAGCTTATCTAAAACTATTGCCTTCCAGAGTAAAGAGTAGACTAGTGAGTATCCAGCTCTATTTTTTCTACTTAAAAATGCTACATCCTTAAATACTTCTAAACTTTTTTCATATTTTCCTAAATGGAAAAGCGCCACTCCGTAAGTTATACCAATAATCCCTTTATAACTGGAGTTCTTATACATATATTCATAAGTATCAATAAATTCATCATACTCATGTTTTTTTATCTTTCCTTCGTTTGATAATAGTCTTATCCTTAATGCCATCATTTGAATATATACATAACTTCCCTTTTCGTACTTACTTATGTCACTTAATAGCTCCTCACATTCGTGAATATTTCCTTTAATGTATTTTACCTCAGCTAAATTATACTCGATACCAATCTTTAATGAACTAAAAGCATCTCTTCCATCCAAATCGTTAAGCAAATCCTTAGCCTCTACTAAAAGTTTTTCTGCTTCTTTATACTTAAGCTGTTTTATATATACCCCTGGCAGTCCCACAGTTTTGAAAATCTTAAAACAAGCTTTATTATTTTTACTATTGATTAAGCTGTTTAATTCTTTATATCCAGCTTCACTTTCATGTAGCCTACCCATTTCTTCCAAAAGAGAAATTCTATTATATTTACACATCAATTCAACATAACTGTTTTGTAGCTGCTTATTAGCTTCCTCTATCAGTTGCAACATATCAAAAGCTCTTGAGCATTCTCCCCAAAAGCCTAGTATCCATGAAGCTAATATATAATAAATAGTCTTTGTGAGTATATTTAAGTTTTCATCAATTTCTCTAGATAATTCAAAATAGAAATTATCTGTTGCAGAATTATCCAATATAACGGTAAATAACCTAATAGAATTTAAAAATTCATTATTAGAAACCTCTTTTATGGAACTTGCTATAATATTACATCTTTCATAATCTAAATTTAGATAATTAAAAAATATAGCTATAAGAGTTAGATCCATACTCTTACTATAGTACTCTAGAGGAAATTCATTTAGTAGTTTAGTAGAGACAAGATGTTGTACATTCTTCTCTATAAGCCTTAATCCATCATCATACCTGCCCCAGTTAATAAAAATATTCAGTGCCTCATCATAGTTTTCATCTTGTATTAAGGATTTAGTAAGTCTATCAATGGTTTCACTTTTAATATTAGCTTCATATTTATCAAACAGCTCTAGTAAATGCTGCCTCAAAACATTGTGATATCTGTATATCCTTTTTTCTTCATCTATAGAAACTATAAGCATGTTCTTTTCTATTAATTTCTCTATGATATCAAAACCATCTTTTCCTGCTATACTGCTATAAATACTAGGATTAACATAGCTTATAGGAGATGTTTTAATAAGAAAATCTTTTTCTTCTTGAGATAGACTTTTCATGATTTCATTATTCATGTATTCTATAAATAACTTGTTATTTTTAGGTACATTCTTTATAGTTTTATTACTATTTGATACAGTTAGGAAAAGCTTAATTGCACCTATCCATCCTTCTGAGCTTGAGTATATTTCTTTTATAAGCTCATCACTAATCTGAACCTTGCTGCTATTTCTGATAAATTCCTTACTTTCTTCGAAGGTAAGATAAAAATCTTCTGAGTTAATATCAACAATTCCACCCTTCATAAGAATATTTCCTAGGTAAAGCGGTATATCATATCTGGAGATTAACACAAAGTGTATATTATCTGATGAATTAGCTATAAAGTATTCTATAGTTTCTAAAAGAAACTTATCTTCTACATAATGAAAGTCATCTAGTACGATAAATAGTTCTTCTCTGCCCAAAAGCTCATTGATCAAAGACGATATTAATTCGAATATATCCTCCCTATTTACTAATGGATTTATCATATCTATATATAGTTTTAAGTCTTCAAGCTTATCACTTAACCCATATAGTACATAAGTCCATAAGTATGATAAATCATTACTATTTTCATCCAAAGAAAGCCACATATGATTTTCTTTATCTTTTACATAATTAGAAATAAGCGTACTTTTACCAACAGCTGCTCCACCTTTTATAACTGCTAACTTACATTCTGAAATAGAATTAACTTTATTCTGTATACTCTTACTTCTATTAACTAAACTAGTACTTTTGGGCCTTATTAATCTTGTATAAAGAATACTTTTCACTATAATCACCTTTAATCACTTCTAGAGTTCCTAACTCAACTATTAATTTATACGTGCCCGATAATCACTAGAGGCCGTATAATTTTGTTATATTTATTATACCATATGCAATACCGGAATCTCTTAATTCCTAACTCAACTATTAAGCTATGCGTGCACGATAATCACTAGAAGCCGTGATTATCGAACATGTATAACTTAAGTTTCGATATACGAATCCTTTAATTATATCTTCTCATCTTGAATCTAGTGATCAAAAAAGATAGGCAAATCATCATCAAAGATACTATTAACACATTTGATAAACTGATATAATTTAATCCTTTTCCATTCTCTAAGGACATGGTGAAATTTAATATATGCCTTTGGGGAAACAGCTTTCCAATAGCGCTTATTAAACTATTATTAGATATTGTGAAAAAGCTTCCTGCAATAAGTGTAGTTGTTATATTAAGCATAATACCTAACATGCTAGCACTTTCCTCATCTTTAACAATAGAGGATATCAGCAAACCATAGGCTGCAGCAAGCAGTGATAAGATAAATACTATGAAAGCTAACTCTATAGCTGTTACTGCTGTATCTAGATTTAGTAATAACTTCGCTAATATAGTTACTGTTAGCGTAGGTATAAATATCATCACAAAAACCGAGGCAAAATGACTTGCTACATACTGCTCATAGGTTATATTAGAGCTAATAACTCTGTTTGATATGCCTTTCTTATCATTAAAGAAAAACTTATAGAGCATTACTCCAAGTGCAAGCACAAACATAGTTAAAAACCCTACTATATTAGCTGCTACCCCTCTTTTTTCACCTTCTTTGATAACCACTTGTTCTCCATTTAATAGCTTTTCTAGTTTCTCTTTAAAATTGTTATCCTTTATAGTATCTACTGCAACCTTGCCATTATTAAAGGTTAAGACTGCATCATACTTATTCTTTACTAGATCCGAAAGTGGTACATCCTCTTTAAGCCTTATCATATTTATTTCATTAGACTTTAAATTTATATTATCAGCTCCAACCACTCCTATATTGGCTTTTGTAATCATGCTGCTAGAAAAATAAATCGCAGCTGCTATGACTATTGGAGTTATTACTAAAGGCGTTATTAAATAAGCCTTGCTAGTTACCATCCTATATAAAATCCCTTTAATTAGCTTTAACATCTTTTTTCTCCTTTATATATAATCTTCAGGCTTATAGTTAAAATGCATGATAAATAAACTTATAATCGATAACAATATCAGTACAAGCACAATCATATTATAATTTTGAAAATTGTTATCATATATCACACTAAAGGATACATTTAAAATCCACTTTAATGGAGATACATTAGATATATTACTTACTACCTTCCCCAAACTATCCACTGGGAAGAATATCCCTGATAGCAATGCAAATATACTAGCTATATTAGAAAGTATCATATTAGTAAGTTCTTCAGTCTTTAAGATTACGCAAACTGCTCCTCCTATAGTAACTGTAAATAATAAAAAAGCTCCAAATAATATAAGAATATATATAAAGTTATTTCTTCCAAAGTTAACAAAATTAAAGTACTGCATTAAGATCATGTTTATAGAAAAACTGATCCCCATAAATAGATAAGAAGAAATTATCTTAGACATGTATATAGCTACCTTTGAAACTGGTGCATAAGCTATCCTCATATTTCCCCTTCTAAGCTTCTTCTCCATAAAGGTATTGGGTGTTATAGTTATGGAGGTTATCACCAAATAAAGCATCATGGTTACACCATAATAATCATAAGAACTTACTCCCCTTCCCCCGTAAAAACTTGAGAGTATGAAACCAAATAAACCTACCAGCGCCCATGGATAAAAAACACATACCGTTACAATCACAGGTGTTGTGATAAGATTTTTAAAGTCTTGTTTTATAAGCTGCCCTAAAATCATTTTCCTTCACCTCTACTAATCCCTTAATTTTTTTCCTGTTAGCTTTAAGAATACCATCTCTAAATTTCCCTCTTCACTTGTTATGTGATTTATCTTTATTCCTTTATCAATTAGTCTTAAAATTATCTTATCTAAGTTTTCTATCTCCTTAATGGTTGTAATACTTAAAAATCTATCACTGACCTCAACCTTTTGGATGCCTTCTATCTCATATAAGAAATCTGCTTTAATGCCATCCTTATTAATAGCTTCTATTGAAATCTTATATAATCTTGTATTTTTATAGCTTTCCATAAGTTCGCCTATGGTTCCTTCAGCTATCTTAGTACCGCTATCCATTATGATTACTCTATCTGCAATCTCTTCTACCTCTTCCATATAATGAGTTGTATATATTATAGTTGTCCCTTTGTCTCTCAACCTTTTGATTGACTCAAGTATATGATTTCTTGATTGAGGGTCTATTCCTACAGTAGGTTCATCTAATATAAGTATATTAGGCTTATGAGCGATAGCACAAGCTATATTAAGTCTTCGCTTCATTCCTCCAGAGAAAGTCACTGGTTTACTATCCTTTTTATCTTCTAATCCAACCATCCTAAGAGCCTCTAATACTGCTGCTTTTAATTCCTTTCCCTTTAATCCGTATAAGGAAGTGAAGAACTCAACATTTCTAAATGCTGATATCTCTTCAAATATAGCAAGCTCTTGAGGTACTATGCCTAGGCTAGATTTAATCATTTTTTTATTTTTATTTATATCAGTCCCAAAGAACTTAATTTCTCCTTCATCGTGTCTTAGTATAGTTGATAAAATACTTATTGTAGTACTTTTCCCAGCACCATTGGGTCCTAAGAAACCTAATATTTCTCCTTTGTATAAATCAAAACTTAATCCATCTACAGCTTTATTTTCTTTATAATATTTTTTCAAATCTTTTACTTCTAATATTTTTTCCATCACTCTCACCTCTGATATAAATATTACGCTCTAGACCATCTATCTGTAATCAACCGAAAGGTTGATTTATAACACTATAAAAAAATAAAGGCTTATCAACCTCTCAACAAACCTATTTCTAATAAATATATATTTTCTATAAATTTATTAAATAAAAATATTCATAAATTAGAGGATTATGTAAATATATGTCGAATATTACCATGCAATAATTTTTTAGCGATTGGAGTTAGACATATGAAAAAATCTTATGAAAAAGCTTTTTTAATCATTACATCAGCAGTAATTTTTATACTGCCTTTAATAGGAAGTCTTCTTAGATGGGGCGGACTACCACCTGGATATGGTCTGTTTCCAGCTCAAAAGGTCGTAGAAGCACCTGGATTTAGCGTAATTTATTTCACAGCTGGGGTGCTTTTAACATTATTTATCTTTAGCTTTCTTATATTTCCTAAGTTTTTTGGTTTTAAGAAACCCCTTGTAAAAGCTTCCGTTAATAAGAAATTTAAATACCCTTTATGGTTTTGGTGGAGTATACCTGTTCTATGCAGTAGTTGGTTCCTTATGTGGACTAGAATAAAATTTTTTGCTCCTTTGTCTGCATATGCCTTTGTACCTTTATGGTGGTCATTTATATTGATATTAGATGGTTTAGTTTATAAGAGGAATAGTGGTGTATCCTTGATTTCAAAAAAACCTGGCACTATGCAGCTGTTGGCAGTTGTCTCTTGCCTTAGTTGGTTTGCCTTTGAATATCTTAATTTCTTCGTTATTGAAAACTGGTATTATCCTAATGATTCCATTTTCTCTAACTTCGGAAATATATTTTGGTTCTCATTATCCTATACAACAGTATTACCAGCTATTTTTGAATGGTATCTGCTTTTAAAAACTTTTCCATCTATTCGAAATAGATATAGCTTTGGTCCTAAGATAAGCGTATCTAGGAAGTTTATAATTACATATTATTTGCTAGGAATAGTTCTAGCATTTGGTATGGGTTATTATCCTTATATATTATTTTGGGTGTTATGGGTTGCTTTAGTTCCATTATTATCAGCCGCAATGGAACTGCTCGGTTTATGGACACCTTTAACACCTATAAATGATGGTAACTGGTCACCGGTAGCTTTAATAGGTTTAGCAACTTTATTAAACGGATTCTTCTGGGAGCTATGGAATTATGGAAGTGGATATTTCCATCAAGATATGCCTACAAACCCAAACTTCTGGAAGTATACAGTTCCTTATTTAGATAAAGTACATATTTTTTCAGAGATGCCTATACTAGGTTATTGTGGTTATTTATTTTTCGGAATAAATTGTTGGATTATATGGCTAATTTGTGCCTATATTTTTAATTTTGACCATAAATTTGATATAACAGAAGATCTACATATTGTAGAAAGTATAGATAATATTCCAGATTCAATTGATGAAAAACAAGTAATTTAATTTAATGTGATTTTAAACATCTTTTGTTTTTTATGAAATGCTATATAATATTAATATACTAATTTCGTGGGAGGGTAACCTATTTTATGAATAACACATTAACAGCGGAAAATATGAGGAAATTACAAGAAGAATTAGAATATAGACTGACTACAAAAAGAGCTGAGATTGCAAGAGAAAAACTAGAAGCAGCTGCACATGGTGATAGATCTGAAAATGCAGAGTACAAGGAAGCTTGTGCTAACTATAGAGAAAATGACAATAGAATTCAATACCTAATGACCATGATTTCAACAGCCATTATTGTAGATGATGAAACCATAGATAAATCAGTATTAGGTCTTAATAGTAAAGCTAAAGTTAAATTCGTAGAAGATGATTTCGAAACTGTTGTAACCTTAGTAACTACAATGGATTTAGATCCTGATAACATGATGATAAGCATCGAATCTGACTTAGGAAAAGCTTTATCTGGTAAGAAAGCTGGAGATGTAGTTGAAGTTAATGCTCCTGGAGAAAATTATAACGTAGAGATATTAGAAGTATTGCAGGAAAAATAAAAGAATAAGATGCAATTATATATATATATAATCATGTATGAAGAATTAGTAACTTCACACATGATTTTTATTTTACCAAATTTAATTATTGTTAAAGTCTCTTTATTCCGAAAATATGACATTTCTGCATAACATGCTTATACATAGTACTTCTCCATGCTAAATCCACGGCCTTTTACCTCATTAACCCTATTAATGATCATAAAAGCTTTTGGATCTATGGATAAAACCATCTCATTCAATTTTGATAGTTCTCGATTTGATATAACAGTAAGAACTACCAAGTTATCATTGTGAAAATATCCGGTCTCCGCATGAATTAAAGTTGATCCTCTATCTAGATATTTAATTATCATCTGATTTATTTCCTCATACTTATCACTTATAATCTTCACCTGAGTTCTAGACTGTCCAAGTAATAAGACCTTATCAAGCACTACAGTATAAATTAATACTAATAAAATACCATATAGAACCTGCTCTTTATTTGCAAAAAGCATTTGAGACATAAGTATAGTAAAATCTAATGCATACATAACCACTGACACTGGCAACCCAAGCTTTTTATTTAACACAAGCGGAGGTATGTCCATTCCTCCTGTAGATGCACCTGCTTTTATAACTATTCCTATGCTAAACCCAATCATTATTCCTGCATAAATTGTTGCTAACAGATGATCTGAAGTCATATTTTTTAGTTCAGGAATAGTCTGCAAAATCCCTAAGATAAAAGGATAATAGAAAGTGCTAATAAGGGTAGTAAATGCAAATTTCTTTCCGAGAACCAACGCCCCTAATACGAACATACTTATATTAAATATAGAAACAAATATGGTAATAGGCACATTGAGCTGATGATAAAACAACAGCGCCAAACCAGTTGTCCCACCTGTAATCAACTCAGTAGGAAGTATAAACATAGTCACTGCCAAAGCATATATTGTATTTCCCAGTAAAATCAATAATATATTTCTTATTAAAGCTGAGTATTTCTTAAGCATCAAATGTTTTCTCCTTAAATATTTTGTTGTATAAACCTCTTATGTTCAAATCAATAGTATAATCCTATTTATTATAGCTCAATACTCTAATTTCTTAAACCACTTAAACAACAACTATTGTTATAAAAAAAGTGGTGAAACTAGTAAAAATTTTTATAACTTGCTATATAGCAAAAAAGAGTATAGATATGTTTATTCAACAAAAATATCTATACTCCCAATTATCTTTATTAATCTCTATAAATTATTTAGAAGTCTTTATGTCGTTTAAAATTATTAGTAGCCTTTAACTTAACTCAGGTTACTGCCCTGCAACAAAGGTAACAGTGTATTTCTTTATAGTCTTTCCATCTGCTGCTGTCACAGTTATTACAGCCTTCTCTCCTACTTTGCAAGCTTGCTTTATCATAAGCTCTGCACCGTTTATACCTCTATGATCATTAACCTTTGCAGAAACCAACGGTACTCTATTTGTTCCAAAAGGTACTTTATAAGTGTAATCCAAAACCTCTGGCTTGAAATTATCTATTTCTTTATCTCCCACACATATTCTGCTTAGAGCTGCATCTGTGTTTGGTAAGATCTTAAAATACAAGGTATAGATTCTATGGTTTCTTCCGTCAGCAGAAGTTACATGAATTGCTGCAAAAGAATTCAAACAACCAGCTTGTTTTATATTTATTTTTGCATTAGCATCAGTTGAAGTAGCCGTTATAACAGGCTCTTTAGTTGTATATGGTATGCTTACCACAGTAATCAAATCACCTTTAAACTCAGTAATTGCCTTACCATCAACAGTTATTTTAGTTAAGGTAGCATCATTTTTAGAAGCAGCTACAAACTTAACACTATAAACGTTAGTAGTAACCCCATCTTCTGCTGTTACTTTTATAGTAGCAGTTCCATTTACAGTACCTGCTTGAGTTATCTTCACTGTCTCTATAGCCTTTGCTGCCTCTGCAGAAACCACAGGAATTTTTGTTGTTCCAGAAGGTAATGTAATGGTATATGCTTTTTTACTCGGATCAAAGCCTTCTAAAACCTTTCCATCTATGCTTATATTCTTCAAGTATGCATCTGTATCCTTTGGAATTTCTACTGTAAAGTTAATAGTATAGTCTTTAGTTGTCACACCATCTTCTGCTGTTACTACCACCTTAGCTGTACCTGGTAATGCTTCTGGTTTTGTTACTACAGCCACTGCTTTATCTGTATCCTTTACCACTGGATTTATTTCTGGTACTACCTTAGTTCCAGCAGGCAGTTCTACACTATAATTAGTTGTGTTTTCATTAAAGCCAGCTATTGTGCTTCCATTAACCTTTAAATCACTTAAAGCTGCCTCCGTGTGCTTTGGAACATAAGTGGCTGCAGAAACATTATCATACTTAGCATCAACATACCAAGTTCTTAAGCCTATAGCTCCAGAAATGTAGCTTGCATCAATTTTATCTATTATAGGAGTATCCATATTATCTACATAAACTTTTATACTTGATCCAATTGCAACTACCTTCATATGATAGCTCTTTCCTGCTTCAATAGTCATTGGTTTAGTATCTAAAAAGGTCCAAGAACCGTTTGATTTACCTAGTACTACTCCAGTAACATCTCCATTCTTTCCAAGTCCAGCATAGTAGCCTTTATAGCTATCAGCTCCTACTCCTGGATTACTTATTCTAAACAATACCCCTGCATTGTTGTTAGGTTGAATAGTCCCTAGTGTTATATCTGTCTCATAGGTGAAGTCATAGAAGTTTGTATTTTGTGCTATGGCTTTTCCACCGCCATTTGCTTGAACTATATATTTTCCATCTGCTACAGACCAATTTCCTCCAAAGATATTCCACTGACTTGCAGTGCCATTATCAAAACTGTCCTTAAAGGCTGTGCTGGTTATAGGCTTATCTGTAAGCACTCTCTTTCCTATTCCTACATCTATTCCTTGTCCTGCTGTTATCTGATGGCAGTGTACTGCAATAACATTGTCTGCATTAATTTTTATTGCTTTCTTAGCAACATCATTCATATCTAGTAATACGTAATCTGTAGAGTAACCTGTTGCTTTTCCTGCCAAAATTCCATTTATATAAATCTCGCAATCTTCATCATGGAAAAGATTAAAGCATAAGCTATTGATGTCTTCAGTTGTAAGATTTCCAGGATTAAAACTCTTCCGCATCCATATATCTGATGTACTCCAATTAGTTCCAATTGATATTCCAGGAGTGATTGTTGTACCAAATCCTCCTTGAGCTGAAGTCCATTGAGAATCATTAAAGTTTGAAGAATACCAATCTGTTGCTGAATTAGTTGTAGTATACTTCCAAGTCTGCTTTTGTGATTTTGAAGTAGGTAATACTTCATTATAATAAGAAAGTTTATTAACAACCTTTTCATTGGAAGCCTTAATCTTATTTACGTCGCATTTCATCTGTCTGTCATAAGTCATTAAACCGTTCACTTCATTTTCTACATCAGTTATCTCAGTATACACTGCTGCACTTAAGCCATTATTGGTCTTGTAGGATAGTAAGTTATTAGCATATACGTCATATAGATTAGTCAATTCATCAGAGTTATTTACCATAATATAACTTGCTGATAGAGCTTCATTCCATTGATGCTGAGGAATCTTAAAGCCTATACCTCCATATTCCCCACAAACATTAACTTGGGTTGTACTGCTAGGACACGCTGGAGGTGGATAACTATGAACATCATAAATATCTCCTGCATTAGCATATGGTCCTCCACTTCCTTGGTTTATAAGTCTTGACTTATCAAGATTTGCTACTATACTTACAATACGAGCTGGTTCATATTGACCTTGCTCCTCATTAAATACACACCACATGATAATAGATGGGCTATTCCAGTGAGTCTGTACCATACGTTGTAGTTCTAATTCATATTGTGGCTTATCTACTGGAGGAGGATTACTCATATAAGAATCAGCAGAAGGCATATCCTGCCAAACTAGGATTCCTAGCTTATCAGCCCAGTAGTACCAACGAGCTGGTTCTACCTTTATGTGTTTTCTCACCATATTAAATCCTAAAGCTTTTTCCTGTTCTATATCAAACTTTAAAGCTGCATCTGTTGGAGCTGTGTAAAGTCCATCAGGCCAGAAACCTTGATCCAAAGGTCCCATCATAAACGTATCTTTATTATTTAAGAATATTTTATTAACTCCATTTACCTGATTAACAGCTATCTTACGCATTCCAAAGTAGCTCTTTACTGTATCTATAACTGTAGAGTCTTTCTTTAGATCAACTTTAAGATCGTATAAGAAAGGATTATCTGGAGACCATAACTTAGCATTTGGAATTGGAATATACAAAGCAGTATTTGCGCTTCCCTCAACCTTTCCTGCCACAGTTGTTCCATCATAAGCTGTAGCTGTAACCACAGTTCCTTCAGCTGCTCCTGCTGTATTTACCGTAAGCTTTAACTTACCTCCGTCTACATCTGGTTCTATCTTTAAATTCTCTATATTTGAAGCTGCTGCAACTGGTTCAAGCCATGCAGTCTGCCAAATTCCACTAGTTGATGTGTACATGATTCCACCTTGATGCAAGGTTTGCTTTCCTCTTGGTTCTCCTAATGCATCTGTTGGATCATATACCTTTACAATTAACTCTTGTTCTCCTGTTCCCTTTAGATATGGAGTAATATCATAACTAAATGGATCATAACCACCCTTATGAATTCCTACACTTGTACCATTTACAAACACCTCTGATTGCCAATCCACGGCACCAAAGTTTATGATTATTTTTTTGCCATTCCAATTTTGAGGTAATGTGAATAATCTTCTATACCATGAATAATCATAATGAGTCATTATTCCTGATAAGGCTGATTCCATAGGATATGGAACAAGTATTTTCCTTGTTAAATCCTTTCCAACTGGAACTGAATCGCTTGCAGTTCCCTCCTGGAATTGCCATAAGCCATTTAGATTCTGCCAATCAGCTCTCTGCATCTGCATTCTTGGATACTCTGGAAGAGCGTTATCAGGGGTTACCTCTGCTGCCCACTTTGTCATTAAAGGCGCCTGTTGCTTTTCCCACTTCTCATATGCAGTAACCTTTACAGTAGCTGAAGCTTCTGCTGTTGTTCCTGATACGGTTCCAGTAACTACTACAGTCCCAACCTTTGAGAACAACGATGTATCACTAAAATCCCAAGCTACAGGAAGTTGCTTCTTTGTACCATCACTATAATTTACATTTACAGTACTAGGTAGATTTGGGTGCGCATATTGCTGGCAAGTTCCTGTAACTGGTTCTACAGAAGAGGTTACTATAGGCACATTACTACCATTAGGCTGATAAAAACATTCTACTGGTACAACTTGCTTTGGCTGGCTTGCACTTGACCATTGAAGCTTTAAGTCTGCTCCACCTGTTGCCTGGAAATACTCTAACTTAAAATCATACTGAACTCCTGCCTTAAGACTTATCTTACTACTAGTTTGAGGAACTTCCCAGTCATTTACCCAGTGGTCAATTATTAATTTTCCATCTACCCATAACCTAAAGCCATTATCACCTATCATATAAAAAGTATAATCTTCACTATATTTAGGTAGTATTTTGCCTGTCCATCTTACTGCACAACCTTCAGTTTGGCCTGTGCGTGCTTTAAGTATATCTGTGAAAGAACTATAAAAATTTATATTCTCATCTATATGTGTAGATACCAAAGCTGAAAAATCTGCTGCAGTTGTAGAACTGCATTTATAGTAGTCACCTTTAAGTCCATGGTAAGCTACTTCTTCATCCTGAATAATTGAGGCTGCTTTTGCTAAACTTGGATTTGTAGTCAATACACAAAGAAGAGCCATCATAATTGATAATACCTTCATAAATTTGCTATACACTTTTCTTCTCAAACCCTATATCCCCCTATCTATATTCTAAGATTTTTTGACTTTTATAAATTTCTTAAGGCACCTCCTTTTTAAGTATTGTTGGTATTACTGCCTTACTGTGCTGAACTTCATCCTTAAATTATTGAAATATTAGTCACTTATAATCTTTATTTTGTTTCTCACTACAGAAAAATTGTATCATAACGTTTTCATAGTGTATTTGTACTATTCATTAATTTTGTATACTTTTGCTACAATTCTTATATTATAGTTCAACTCAGTAAACAAACTTAGTAAATTATGTGTTTACTACTTCCATATAGCTTTAGCCTTAAACCCGTACATGCTCAAAGTATAAACACTTAAATTTCAATTTATATTTGTCAATATAAAAAAGCCGTGCATTATAAAGAGATTTGCTCTCCTAATGCACGACCTTAATCTTTATAATGAACTTGTCTTAAAAATAAACTTTTCTATTAATTCTGCAACAACACCTTCGTTATTATCAGCCTTTGTAGTGTAGTCACAAGCCTTTTTCACATCTTCAACAGCATTGCCTGCAGCAACAGATAAACCAGCCATATTTAGCATGGCCATATCATTATAGTTATCTCCTACTGCAATAGTGTCCTCTATATCTATGTTTAGTATTCTTGCTAAATCCACTAAGCCTTGACCCTTGTCCACTCCTAAAGAATTGAATTCCATATATCTATTTGAGGAGTAGCTAACTGAACATGAGCCCTTTACTATTTCCTGCATCTCTGGTTCTAAGGACATCAAGTATGGCACATCAATATTTTGATATAAGATCTTAGCAATTAATTCGTTTTCCAAAAAGTCTACTGTATTCTCTTCCATGATAGTGCATTCAAACTTTTGACGTTCAACTCTTATTTTCTCGCTCTCTGATAAATTATAGATATACAGCTTATCCTTTGTATATACATGTATGCAGACATCCTTGGTCAAACCGTACTCAAAGATTTCCTTCATCTTGTTAAAGTTTAGGCCTTTAAATTGAAGCAATTTATTTCCTTTGTTTTCAGTTAAAGCTCCCCCATTAAAGGAAAGCACATATTCACCTGGCTCATCATAAAGATCTAATATCTTTAAGTCCCTCTGAATAGAGTTATATCCTCTCCCTGTAGCTGGAACAAACTTCACTCCATATTCCTCTTTTGCTCTCTTTATAAAATCAATATTTCTTTGACAGATTACATGATCATCATTTAATAAGGTTTCATCCATATCACAAGCAATTAATTTATATCCCATTTAAGTTTCCCCTCTTTCATTTCCAGTTGTCTTTATTGTACACAATAAATTGTGCTAAAACTTGATATTTTCTAAAAAAGAAAAAAGAGTGATATCACTTGATACCACTCATCATATAATTCTAGAAGCTTAAATCTTCTCCGTTTGAACCAATTACTTTTTTATACCAATAGAATGAATCTTTTCTACTTCTAGTAAGTGGACCTTCACCATTATCATTCTTATCTATATATATGAATCCATAACGTTTTCTCATCTCACCAGTACCTGCTGAAACAAGATCTATGCATCCCCATGGAGTATATCCCATTAAGTCAACCCCATCTTCTTCTACTGCTTGTTTCATAGCTTCTATATGCCTAGCTAAATAATCAATACGGTAGTTATCATGAATTGCTCCATCTTCTTCTACCTTATCTATTGCCCCCATACCATTTTCAACTATAAATAATGGTAAGTTATATCTCTCTTGTAATCTATTCAAGGCAAGTCTTAAACCTACAGGGTCAATCTGCCAGCCCCAATCTGTTGCCTTTAGATAAGGATTTAAAACTGAAGTAGACATATTTCCATCTGTTACACTTTTATTTTTGTCAGAACTAACTACTGAGCTAGAATAGTAAGAGAAGCCTATATAATCTACTGTGCCTTTTCTTAGTAACTCATCATCTCCAACTTCCTTATGAAGTTTAACCCCTAGTCTTTCATATTCTTTCAACTTATACTCTGGATAAAATCCTCTACATTGTACATCTGAGAAGAAATGTCTCTGTTGATCATTCTTCATTAATTTCACTTCATCCTCTGGATTACAAGTAAGAGCATAAGTAGAACCATAAGCAGTCATCATACCTATCTGGAATTCTGGATTGATTTCATGTCCTAATAGTACTACCTTTGCACTCGCTAAGAATTGATGATAAACAGCTTGTGCTCTTGATTGTGCATCATTCTTTATAACTCCGCCTGCAAAAGTAGGCATATGATCCATTATATTTATTTCATTAAAAGTCATCCAATACTTAACTTTATTCTTATATCTATTAAAGATAGTTTCACAATATCTAACATAGAAATCTATAACTTTTCGGTCAAGCCATCCACCATACTTATTTGTAAGACCAAGTGGAGTCTCATAGTGAGATATAGTAACCACTGGTTCAATACCGTACTTTAACAATTCATCAAAAACATTATCATAAAACTCTAGACCTTTTTCGTTTGGTGTAACTTCATCTCCATTTGGAAAAATTCTTGCCCAGTTTATAGATAATCTAAAGCAGTTAAAGCCCATATCAGCAAATAATGCTATATCCTCTTTATAATGATGATAGAAATCTATAGCCTGATGGCTTGGATAGTACTCTCCTTCATGACATTCTAGCACTGCACCATCAGGAATTGATTCAAAAGGAAAAACCGGCTGAGATTTCTTTGTTCCATCTGGCATAGTATAAGTTATTCTTCTAGCTGAAGTGTGACTTCCATTAGTCATTACATCAGCAGTACTTAACCCCTTACCATCCTCTAAGTATCCACCTTCAAATTGGTTAGCAGCTGTAGCTCCTCCCCATAGAAAACCTTTTCTAAATCCCATATTGATTGTCTCCTCTCTTTATTCCAACTATGTTTGTACATTTTCAGTTAATCCTTAATAATAGGTATACCAATTGATATATTCAACATTTTGCTTTACAACTGGTACAGCTTTAGATAAATTTTTCTCTTATGATATAATCATATATAAGAAACATTATAATTTAAACATTTTGATTATATATTAGAATGCGATTTCATTTTTCTTAGGTATTTTATATAAAATGATGAAATTCTATTCCTATTTATGTACCACTTCGTAATAAAACTTATCATTTTTAAATTCTCTCACCAAAACCCGTGAGAGTTTTAAAAATAGATTTCGGATTGAAGTGGTTCATCTTTATATACTTACATATTTTGAAAAGAGGAATGTACTTATGCTAATTTCAAATAAACTTGAATCTATAGATTCTCTATCAAAATCAGAAGAAATTCTTGCTAATTATATTCTTAATGAAAAAGAAAATATTGAAAATCTATCTACTAAAGACTTGGCAACTGCAACTTATACTTCCCCATCAACAGTAGTTCGTCTATCTCAAAAACTTGGTTTCAGTGGATGGAATGAACTTAAAGAAAAGTATATTGAAGAACTTCAATACTTAAACAATCATTTTTCTGATGTTGATCCAAACTTTCCATTTGAAGCTCATGATTCTTTTATAAATGTTGCTTCAAAGGTTGCACATCTAGCAGCTAATAGTATCGAAGATACGCTTTCTCTTTTAAAGAATGATGAGTTAAAGAAGGCGGTAGATCTACTAAATAAAGCTCAAATGATTAATGTATATGGCAGTAGTAATTCACTACTTATGGCTTATGATTTTAAACATAAAATGCTTAGAATAAATCGTCATGTTGAAATCATGAATTTACCCGGCGAGCAGATGGTTGTAGCTTCAAATTCCTCATCTAAAAATTGTGCTATATTAATCTCTTATTCAGGAGAAAACGAAGAGGTTTTAAAAATCGCAGAAACGCTAAAAAATAAAAATACACCTATAATTGTACTTACAAGTATTGGTGAAAACACCTTAAGATCCTTTGGTGATTGTGCTTTTTCTATATCTACAAGAGAAAAACTTTATTCAAAGATTGCAACGTATTCAAGTAATGACTCTATTCATTTGATTTTAGATATTTTATACTCTTGTTTATTCAAAATTAATTACGATTATAATCTAGAATACAAAACTAATATTTCTAAAAAGATAGACCCACGATTTTCAACTATTAACTTAATAAAAGAATAAAATAAGCTTACACAAAGAAACTGCTGCAATTAGAATAAACTAATTGCAGCAGTTTCTTAAATATATGCTACTTATTTTCCCAAAACTTCCTTAACTTTTTGTAATGCCACCTCTATAACTTTATCCATATCATAATATTTATACTCACCTAAACGACCGCCGAAGATAACCTTGCTTTCAGCTTCTGCTGCCTCTCTATATTTTTCATACAGCGCGCTATTTTTCTCATCATTTACAGGATAATAAGGCTCATCACCTAATTCCCATTCCACACTATACTCGCGGCTCACAACAGTTTTAGGTTGATTTCCAAACTCAAAATGTTTATGTTCTATGATACGTGTATATGGAGTTTCTCTGTCAGTATAGTTTACTACTGCATTCCCTTGAAAGTTCTCCATATCTAAAACTTCTGTTTCAAAGCTTACACTTCTATACTCTAAAACACCGAATTTATAATCAAAATATGAATCTATTGGTCCTGTGTAAACTACCCTATCTGCTACCATATCCCATTGTTCTTTGTCCTTAAGATAATTAACATTAAGCTTTACCTCTGTTCCCTCTAGCATTCTTTCAATCATAGAAGTATATCCGCCTACTGGTATCCCCTGAAAATCTGCATTGAAGTAGTTGTTATCATAGGTAAATCTCACTGGAAGTCTGCGAATAATAAAAGCTGGCAATTCATTGCAAGGACGTCCCCATTGCTTCTCTGTATATCCTTTGATAAGTTTTTCATATATATCCACTCCAACTAAATTGATAGCCTGCTCTTCTAGATTTTGTGGATTTTCAATATAATTAGCACTTTGCTGTTCCTCTATTTTCTTTTTCGCCTCAGCTGGAGTTATAACTCCCCACATCTTATTGAAGGTATTCATATTAAAAGGCAGATTATAGATTTCTCCATGATAATTAGCCACTGGACTATTAGTATATCTATTAAACTCAGCAAACTGGTTTACGTAATTCCATACTTCCTTATTGTTAGTATGGAATATATGAGCTCCATATTTATGTACATTTATATCTTCAATTTTTTCTGTGTATATATTTCCACCAACATGATTACGCTTATCAATAATCAAGCATGTCTTACCAGCCTTTTTGGCTTCATGAGCAAAAATAGAACCATACAATCCTGCTCCTACAATTAAAAAGTCATATTTTTTATTCATAAAATTCATTCTCCTAAACACTTCATTTATTTACTAGGTGAGTTGAAGCACTGCATTGAAATTAAAAACCTTATATGCTTAATTATAACTTATATACTTCCTTTATTTAAATTATTTTACTTTATCTATATCACAAAAATATCTTTCCACGATCTTATCCTTAAGAAAACTCTTATATTTTTAAAGTCTCCGCTGACAATCAGGCTAAGCTTTAGAAAACAATTTTAGAGTTGTCTCTATTTGATCATGAAAAGATATTTTATTATTATTTACTTTATGCCATTATTGTTCAATTAAACTTTTCTAACATAAGTATATACTACCATATAGTTCCTAGATAAACTATCAAGTTATACGAGTCCAATACTCTTAATACGTGATTTTCGAGCAAGCATAAATTAATTTTCCACATAGGAACTCTTTAATTAAAGCCAACAATTCTTTGAGATATTTTATATGCGCCAACAGCAATACTACGTCCTAATTTACCTGGAAGGTTCATTATACCTCCCATAAAACCGTATCTGAGATTATTATAAAGCTCAATATCTGTTTCCTTGATATATCTCCATAACTCTCTCTTCTTCTCTAGGTTCTCTCTTGTACCTGAGCGTATTAAAAGTATGGTGGACACTACAGTAACTATTTCTAAGTAATTAAACATATACTTTTTAAGCTTTAGATTTCTTATATTATCTAACTGCACCTGCTCTATCATAAGCTTGTTTACTTTTATCTGTTGATCAATTCTCTTGATCATTACACTTTCGTTAACAGACTGATCTCCTCTGCCTATAAAATATCTATAAAAATCAACATCGATATAATATATTTTATTAACATGCTCTAGTGGTACATATACAAATAAATTATCCACATAGAAAGTATGCTTTGGTAGTTCTAATCCACAATCTCTTAAGAGTTGTGTTCTATAGATAACAGAATGCATCAGTATGTATTGTCCTTTTCTAAAGTTCCTTATATCATCCCAAGTGAAAACTTTCTCCTCTGGAAGTACATTTTCATACTTCATGACTTTCTTCTTTTTTGCGCCCTCTTTCTCATAAACAAAATTGCTTATAAGCATATCAATTATAGTTTCATTGTCAGTGAGATCATCCAATGACTTTAATATTTTTTTATATGCTTCAGCATTTACCCAATCATCACTATCTACAACTTTAAAATATAATCCAGATGCATTTCTAATGCCTGCATTCACTGCTTCTCCATGCCCACCATTTGGTTGATGTATTGCTTTTACGATAGTCGGATACTTTGCAGCATACTCATCTGCAATTTCTGCAGTCTTATCTGACGAACCATCATTTACGATAAGCAATTCAACCTTTTCTCCTCCAGGCAATAGTGACTCTATGCAGTTTCTCATATATTCTTGTGAATTATAGCAAGGAATTGCTACTGATAATAATTTCATACTCACACTACCTCTACTAATTTTTATAATTAACTTTTGTTATTTTCACTACTTATTAAAATACTTCACGCTTGTCTATATAGATTTTAACACAATGTTTAAGTACATTGCTTATTTATTTTTTGGTGACTTTAGCTTCTTATTTCTTTCTTTTAATAAATGTACCAAACCCTTAAAGAAATTCCCATTTACCATCATAAGTATACCATCTAACATAGGCATATTAACTACACCGCCTGTTACTCTAGCTATTCCTCTAAAAGGCATATGATATATAGACATCATAATAATATTAGCTGTACTTCTTTTACCGATCTTCCTTAAGAACCAGTATGCAAAAACAATCATATAATATGAAAATCTTGCAAATATACCCTTTGCATACTGACACTGAGCAATAGTATCGTTATATCCTAATGGTTTTGATCTATCCCATTTTGAAACAGGCACCTTTCGTCCAATTAATCTTTCAAACTCTTCTACAGTGACATTATTGGTTTTTCCTGAATAATACGATTGAAGAGCAGCTTTATCATATGGAAGCGGTGCTCCTGTACCTTCAATAAAAATAGTATCCTTCACTCTAATATCATCACTAGATGCGCCTATCATTATTTCATACTCTGACTCTTCAACTTCCCACTTATTAGTCTTAACATTAAAATAACGAAAAGTTTTATCATCAAAAGGTATAGTTACAGTCTTTGTTTCTCCAGCATTTATGAATATTTTTGTAAATCCCTTCAATTCTTTCTTTGGTCTAAAGATCTCTTTAGATTTACATCCTATGTATAATTGGGCAATCTCCATACCAGCAACATTGCCCGAATTCTTTAATTTAAAAGTCGCTCCATATCTACTAACATGAATATCTGAATACTCGAAGGTTGTATAGCTTAATCCATATCCAAAAGGAAATAGCACGTCAACACTAGCCGTATCATAATAACGATAACCAATATATATTCCTTCCCTATACTCTACGCTAACCTCTTTACCTGGAAAGTTATGAAACGATGGTGTATCCTCATAACGAATTGGATAAGTTTCTGCTAGTTTTCCAGATGGATTAACATCACCTGATAATATTCTAAGTATAGCCCTAGATCCTGCCTGCCCACCAAGGTATCCATGAAGCACAGCCTTTAACTTACTTATCCAAGGCATTTCCACCGCAGAGCCACAGGACAAAATTGCTATAATATTTGAATTAACTGTATATAATGCATTCAAAAGTTCTATTTGATTCTCAGGAATGCTCATACTTTGTCTATCCAAACCATCAGCTTCAGTAACTTCGTCTAATCCTATATATAAAAGAATAACATCTGCTTTTCTTGCAAGCTCGCATGCCTTCTCTATTTTTTTCTTATCTTTCTTACCATAACGTTCAAAACCAGGTTCATATCCAATACTGATTATTCCTGATTCATTGAAACAATCCATTGTGTGATCTAGTATGGTTGGGTTTACTATAGAAGAGCCAGCTCCTTGATAACGAGCATTCTTTGCAAAATCACCAATCACAGCAACCTTTTTACCGTATTTAAGAGGAAGTATATTTTCTTCATTTTTAAGCAGAACTATAGACTCTTCTGCAACCTTTTGTGCTACTCTATGATGTTTATCCACATCAAATTCTATATGGGGTCTCTTGTAAACTTCTTCAGTAGTAAATATAAGTTCAAGTAGTCTATCAACACATTCATCTAGCACTTCTTCTTTAATTTTTCCACTCTTTATAGCCTTAATAATTTCTTCATTGGTCTCTCCCGCTGTTGTTGGCATCTCTAATTCATTTCCAGCAAGTAATCCTGCTATACGATCGTTGCTTCCACCCCAATCAGTAATAACACACCCCTTGTAATTCCACTCACCTCTTAGAATATCTCTCATCAAATGCATATTTTCATTGGTATAAGTGCCATTGATCATATTGTAGGAAGACATTATGGCCCTAGTTCTTCCTTCTTTAACAGCTATCTCAAATGCAGTCAAATAGATTTCTCTTAAGGTTCTCTCATCAACTATAGTATCTATAGCCATACGTCTTTCTTCTTGATTGTTAGCACAAAAATGCTTTACGCATGCTGATATTCCGTGAGATTGAATTCCTCTTATATATCCTGCAGCCATCTTTCCAGCTAGGTATGGGTCTTCACTATAATATTGAAAGTTTCTTCCACACAGAGGATTTCTCTTCATATTAACACCTGGTCCTAGAAGCACATTAACCTTTTGGGAGATTGCTTCTTCACCTAGATATTCCCCTACTCTCTCACCAAGCTCTTCATTCCAACTATTTGCTACTGTTGCAGCTGTAGGAAAACATGTAGCCGGAATCCCAACATTAAGTCCGAGATGATCTGCAGCCACTGCTTGTTTTCTTATACCATGAGGTCCGTCAGCAAGAAACATACTATTGATTCCAAGACGTTCTATCTCTTGAGTCTGCCAAAAATCTTTTCCTGACATTAAAGACGCTTTCTCTTCTAAAGTCATTTTTTTAATTAATTCTCTATACTTCATCTTCTATTCCTCTTTTGATATTTACAGCAGACAAAAAAACAACTACCGCCGAAACATCTAACTCAATTTTGAAATCTATTTGTTGTCTAATGCGTTGTTATCTATAAATAGCCTTAAAGATCTTAATTGTACTCAATATCAGAAAATGATACTCATAAGCTTTGATATAAAAAGTTATGTTGCATCCTGACAGACTAAATATTTTATGACAGATCTTATATCTTGAAGATTGAATTTACTTTAAAAAGTTTCCTACCAAAGAGGCTTTTTAAAGTAAATTATACCATTTAGAACCATTATAATTTAAAACACCAACATCATCAAGTATTAACACTTAAAGTAAATAAGGTCAGTGTACTTTGTAATTCTCCTAATGAATTTCATCATATTATTTACGAAAAACAGCTCCAAGTTACACCTGAAACTGTTTTTCATATTTGTTTACTTGATAAATACTGCTTAAATCTTATTGGGTTGCAATGAATATCTCATAACTAAATCTATCTCTAATCAAGCAAAGGGGATCGCTTTAATATAAGCTTTAAATATTATTATGTTATTACTACCTTGCACCCGCAACTTTCTCTTCAGTATTATCTTTAAATATTATCTTGAATATCGGAAAGAATACCCAGAAGGAAATTGCACAGTTTATAATCATTGTTATAAAGTCTGCTATAGTCTCACCAACTGATCCCATTCCAAATGTATTCATCAACAAATTATATATAGGAGCTTTGTAAAGTCCTTGAAGTGCAGCTGCACCTATAGATATTACAATATAAGCTACTACATACCAAAAAGCAGACTTCCATATGTTACTTTTAGATTTAAAGGTTATATTCCTTTGAGCAAAGAAGTTGATAATCTGTGCAATAGCCATTGTTATCTGAACTGCAAGGAAGTATGCTAATCCTCCCCCTCCTCCTGAGGAAATTGAACCAGCTGCATAATTAAATACATAGTAAGCACTTCCATCAAAATTATGACCAACTTGTAGTATTTGAAAGTTTGTATCTGCCAATGTAGTCCATCCAAGTATCTCTTTAAATAAAGGCATCAAAACCATTTGCAAAACTGTTATTCCATTACTTAACATAAAAAACACTAAAAACTGTGCTGTACCAGGATGTTTTGTCTTATATTTTGTCCATAAATCTATAATAGGCGCAAACATACTTTTATTCTTTAACTTTTCGTTGCTCATCTTAACTCTCCTTCACAACTTCTGCTATTGCTTCATTACTTTTATTTTTCTTTACTAGCTTATTTCTTTCTCTTAATAAATGACTTAAGCCTTTAAAGAAGTGACCATTCGCTATCATCAAAATTCCATCGACCATTGGCATGTTTGCAACTCCGCCTGTCATCCTTGCTATTCCTCTAAATGGCATATGGTATATGGACATCATTATTACATTAGCAGTCATTCTTTTTCCTATTTTTCTTAAGAACCAATATGCAAAGCTAATCATGTAAAATGCAAATCTTGCAAACCATCCCTTTGCATACTGACATTGAGCAATAGTATCGTTATATCCAAGAGGTTTCGTTTTGTCCCATTTTGAAGCAGGAACCTTATGACCAAGTAGCTTCTCAAACTCCTCCACATTAACCTTGCTTACCTTACTTGAATAGTAGGATGGAAGTAGCTCTTTGTTATATGGATTAGGAGCATCGGTGCCCTCAATAAAAACACTATCTATCAGCCTTATATCACTGCTTGATGCACCAATCATAATCTTATAATCTGATTGTTCTATCTCCCATTTATTTGTTTTCACATTAAAATATCGGAAGGTTTTATCATCAAAAGCTATGGTCACAGTTTTAGTTTCACCAGGATTTATAAACACCTTTGCAAAGCCTTTCAACTCTTTCTTAGGTCTAAAAATCTCATTAGAGCTACAACCTACATATAGCTGTGCAACTTCCGCTCCCGCTACACTACCAGAGTTTTTAATCTTAAAAGTAACCTTATCTTCGCTAACCTTTATGTCTAAATACTCAAAGGTTGTATAACTTAATCCATATCCGAATGGAAAAAGAACCTCAATGTTTGCAGTATCATAGTAACGATATCCAATATAAATACTTTCTCTATATTCAACGCTTACTTCCTTTCCTGGGAAATTGTTAAAGGAAGAAGTATCTTCATAGTGAACTGGATATGTCTCTGCTAACTTACCTGATGGATTTACATCACCTGCCAATACTCTAAGCATAGCTCTTGACCCAGCTTGACCACCTAAGTACCCATGGAGCAATCCTTTTACTTTTTTAATCCATGGCATCTCTACTGCAGAACCACAGGACAATACTACCACGATATTTTGATTAACCTCATACAATGCATTTAACAACTCTACTTGATTTTCTGGTATCTTCATATTTTGTCTATCAAGACCTTCAGCTTCAGTAGCCTCATCTAGTCCAATATATAAAAGGATGACATCTGCTTTTTTAGCAAGTTCACATGCCTTCTCTATTTTTTTCTTATTCTTTTTTCCATAGCGCTCAAAACCAGGTTCATACCCTATACTATTAAATTCAGCTTCTTTGAAACAATCTAACGCATTATGCAAAATAGTTGGATTTACTATAGAGGAGCCTGCCCCTTGATATCTTGGCTTTTCTGCAAAGTCCCCTATTACTGCAAGCTTTGTACCTTTTTTTATTGGCAATATGTTTTCTTCATTCTTAAGCATCACTATTGATTCTTCTGCCACTCTTTGTGCCATCTTGTGATGTTTCTCTTTACTAAACTCTTTTTGAGATTTTTTATATACCTCTTCAGTTGTAAAAGTAAGCTCAAGTAATCTGTCAACACATTGATCTAAAACTTCTTCTTTGAGTCTTCCACTTTTAACAGCCTCGATTATTTCTTCATTAGTCTCCCCTGCTGTTGTCGGCATTTCAAGTTCGTTTCCAGCAATCAACCCTGCTACACGATCATTGCTTCCTCCCCAGTCTGTAACTACAACGCCGTTAAAGCCCCATTCTCCTCGAAGTATATCCTGCATAATATGAATATTTTCATTTGTGTAGCTACCATTTAGTCTGTTATAGGAGGACATTATAGACTTGGTCCTACCTTCCTTCACCGCAATTTCGAAAGCTGTTAAGTAGATTTCTCTAAGAGTTCTCTCATCAACTACTGTATCGATTGCCATACGTCTTTCTTCCTGATTATTTACACAAAAATGTTTAACACATGCCGAAATTCCTTGCGCTTGAATACCTCTTATATAGCCCGCTGCTATCTTACCGGCAAGATATGGATCCTCACTGAAGTATTCAAAGTTTCTTCCACACAAAGGGTTTCTCTTCATATTAACCCCTGGCCCCAACAGTACATTTACCTTTTGCGCAACAGCTTCTTTTCCAAGAAATTCTCCAATCTCCTCTCCCAAAGCTTCATTCCAACTATTTGCAACCGTAGCTGCCGTTGGAAAGCAAGTAGCTGGGATACTTGGATTAAGCCCCAAGTGATCAGCAGCTGCTGCCTGTTTTCTAATACCATGAGGACCATCAGCTAGAAACATGCTACCTATACCTAAACGCCCAATATCCATGGATTGCCAAAAATCCTTACCGGATGTTAATGATGCCTTTTCTTCTAAAGTCATACGACTTATTATTTCTGCATATTTCATATCTTCACCTATCCAGATAGATAAACCACTTCATACTGAAATCTACATTTTCAACTTTTCATATCAGAACTGGGTGAAGTTTTAAATATAGATTTCAGATAGAAGTGATAATCCTTAGCCAAGACTGTCTCAAGGCAGCCTGACTTTCTGAGTTCCTTTCATATCAAAGATTTGTAGATGTACTACTTCTAAACTGCGACTTCTTCTTTCTTTCTACTCTTACGAAAGCTAACTACTAATCCTGCTAATATAGCTAATACAACTACTACATCAACCCCAATTGTTATTTTAACCCACATTGGCTTGTCAGTACTTAATCCGTTCTTTATAGCACCGCTGTTAGCAACAGTGTATAACATGTTATGAGAAGCATCTCTTAATGCCCATAAAGTATCATTGCTCTTTGTATTAACAGAAGGTACTCCCACAGGTGCTACCCCTGTAAGGTAAGTATCATTACCAGCGCGGATACCAAGTTCAAATACCATGTATGGATATGCGCTTATGCCGCCGCCATTCATATAGAAGTCAGTATCTATCATACCTTTGAAGTCCCATTCATTACGAAGTACTTGTTTTATTAAACCTGTGTTTGCTCCAGCCCAAGTATTTCCTATGCTGTTGAAGGAAGACATAACTGCTTTAGCGCCACCTTCTTTAACTGCAAGTTCAAAAGGTTTTAGGTAAATTTCACGAATTGCTTGTTCATTTGACCATGTCAAAATTCCAACAGTACGATTTGTTTCTTGATCATTTAGAGCAAAATGCTTCATGTAAACATATCCGCCCTTACTTTGATATCCCTTTGTAACAGAAGCTGCCATCTTACCAGAAACAAGTCCATCTTCAGAGTAATATTCAAAGTTTCTTCCACCAAAAGCTGTACGGTGGATGTTCATGGCAGGTGCATACCAACCAGTAACCCCATAAGCATTTGCTTCAGCTCCTATGCATTGTCCCATAGCTTCTGCAAGATTAACATTCCAAGTAGATGCAACTACTACTTCTGCAGGGAAGGATATGCCCGAAACCTTTACCTTAGATATGAACGAACTAATAGCAGAAGGTCCATCATAATCAACTGTAGCAGGCTTACCAACTGAGGTAAGTTCCACTGTTTTATATCCACCGTGTACTATTAAGTTAACCATATCATCTACAGATAATTGATCAAGCAAAGCATCCCAGCTCTTATCGTTATAATCAATACCAGTATAATCCTTTAACTTCTTACCATTCTTTGCTCCTGTAGTAGGTGCTGAAGTCTTAGTATCAGCTGGTACAGTATATCTCTTGTCGTTTACAAGCTGTACAAAACTAGTATCAACTAATTTTCCCTTTACATCTACTGTAGCCTTCCCATCAGCAGTCTTAATCGTGAACTTCTCATTCTTATCTATGTCATTAAAGTTTGCAAATTTGTTTGCTCTTGATAGATAAGTTTTTACACTACCTTCTCCAGTAACATAGCTATCAAATTGATTTACAGCAGTTTGCTTATCAGTAGAACGAGCTGTAGAATCATATATTACTTGAGAAAGATTCTTTGAACCTATATCAGCTATCTTTTCATGAGAGTTGTTCATAAGCATAAGCTTGTATTCGCCTTGCTCAAGCACATATCCGCCTTTTGAAGTATATGCCTTGTTTGTATCATAAGATGCCATATCTTCAACTTTAAAGGAAAGAGTAACTTCCTGTGATTCTCCTGCCTTTATTTCACCAGTTTTTGCAAATGCGCCAAGAACGATTGAAGATTTTTCAAGCTTTCCAGTATAAGGTGCAGAGTAATATAACTCAACAACATCCTTTCCAGCTACTGCTCCAGTATTTGTTACCTTAACTTTTACAGAGATATTCTTATCATCCCAAGCTAAACTTCCTGGTACCATTTCTTGCTTAAAGCTTGTATAACTTAATCCATAACCAAATGGATATTGTACTTTTTCACCATAATTTATTGTACCTTCTGCTGCTGCAGTTTCATAGTAACGGTATCCTACATAAACCCCTTCAGCGTAGTTCACATAATTTAATCTAACCTTTTGCGAATCTACTGCTTGAGAGTATGAGCCGTCAGCATTTTTAACTACATAATCGAAGTTTCCAAAGTTCTTCATTGAAGGTGTATCTAAAAGATCCTTAGCATATATATCTACAGTTCTACCAGATGGATTAACCTTACCTGCAAAAACTTTACCTAAGGAGTTAAATCCATTTTGTCCTGGTCCACCGATTGTTAGCACACTCTTAATTTGACTAAAATCCTTAACCCAGCTAAGTTCAAAAGTATTACTACTGTTTACAACAAGAATTACCTTATCGAAGTTCTTTGTAACAGCTTCTACCATACCTTTTTCTCTGTTGCTAAGCTCTAAATAATGCTTATTTGCATCAAGATCATCCCTGTTACCAAACTTTTGACCTGTAGGTCCTTGTTGGCTTCCCTTTGGATTAAAGGTATCTGGACCATCCATGCTTACTGGAAGATCTGCACCTTCACCACCTGAACGTGCAATAAATATTACTGCAGTGTCAGCGTAATCTTTAGCTTGCTTCATTCTATCTGCTGTATAGAATGAAGTCTCAGGTTCTGGAATAGTCCAATCTTGTCCATCCATACCTACTATTGGTCTTTGCATATTTAATGCTACATAGTCATTGTATAGTTTGTCATTAACTTCAAAGCCAGCAGCCTCAAGTCCTGCTTTTGGATTAACAGCTGTAGATGTATCTGTAGACCCTGATCCAGTTCCCCCATAGATAGGATTCGTAAAGCTCCATCCAAATACATTTATCTTAGTTTTCTTTGCAGCGTCTGTCTTTATAGGAAGAGTGTTGTCCTTATTTTGAAGAAGGACAATACCTTCATCTGTGATCTGTTCAACAAGCTTTTTAGACTGCTCTCTTGCTGTTACAGCCTGCTTACTTGTAACATCCATTTTAGTAAAATATGCTGTAATAACTTCTGAGAAATGATTTAATGCTATGTTCACACCAACCACAACCACAAGTAAAAATATCAGCACCGATCTAATTATTATACGTGACTTTTTCTTACTCTTTTTCTTACTTTCCATACCTTTTATTCCCCCTAATTATAAGATTAATGATGCAAAAGAATTTTTCCTCCCATTAACTTAATCACGCGTTTTCTTCCCCCCCATATTTTTTTACTAATCTCATGTGATCCTTTACAAATACTGCCTTTGTAAAGCTTATCACCCCTACAAGACTTAATTTAGCATATTGTGGTAACAACCTCAATCAACGAAAAGTTCGGTATGTTAACTTTTAGTTTATCATCCTTCTATCTATAGTAGAAAAGCCGCTGAAGTGACCTTCTTAATTGAACATTTTACACTTTACTATACAGTAAAAAAGCCGCCTTGATGGCATGCTTGCACATCAAAACGACTTGTTTCTATCCTTACTGTATTGCCTTACATAGCTACGAAACAATGTTACTGTCTTAGACTGTATGTCCCTTTTTCTAGTAACCATATATATATTCTGAGGTATCTTCTCTCTTAATCTTATAACCTTTAACTTATCATTTTTTACTGCATCTTCAATAAAGTCCACCGAAACTGTTACATATCCGTTAGTTTCACACAATATATGGGCAGCAAGAATATTGCCCATTTCGTGCTTAACATAAGGGGCAAATCCGTATTCTAAACATTTATCAACTAAACTATGTTGTTTACCAAATTCCATAGATTTTATCACTAAAGGCTCATTCTCCAATTCTATTATTGATATTTCATCTTTAGCAGCTAGAGGATGATTTTTAGAAACCACAACAACAACTTCACCTGGAACAACTAGCTCATACTCACAGTTTTCAATATCTTCATGTCCAAGAACCAATCCAACATCCACTTGCTCTTGAAATAGCTTATCAATAGGATACTCATCTGGATATTCTCTTAATTTCATCTTTATACTAGGATAAACATTTGAAAACCCAAATAACATATCAGGAGGAACTGCAGATGTTGTTGCATATGTAACAACAACAGTCAATAAAATATTTTTTCTTCCATTTATAATACTTATTTCTTTCTTTATATCTTCCATCAAATAACAGATATGTTTTGCCCTGGCATATAATAACTCACCGCACTCTGTAGCTTCCATACCACGTGATCCTCTACAAAACAGCTCTGCTTCTAAATCCATTTCAAGCTGTTTTATAGTTTTACTTAGCCCTTGAGGAGTAATAAATAGATCTTTGGCCGCCAAAGAAACACTTTTCTTCTCGTAAACTTTGATGAAATATTGTAACGCCTCTGTATTCATATTTTTTCCTTTATACGCGTGTTAGGGGTTGAGATAGTTGATGTTAGTATAACATACCATTTTTCAATTTACAATATAACCAATTTAAATTGGCCCCAGTATATACCACTGATAAACTAAGTTTCCAGATCCTAATTTAGCAAAGTAATTTATATAATACACCTAAGATTACTGTTTAAATTTTTCGATATTTATACTGTGGTCTTCCAACCTTTCCATATTCTATAAGCTTCTCAACCTTGCCCTCTTTCTCCATATACTCTACATATCTTCTAACTGTTACCCTTGCGATCCCAAGTTTTTCCGCCAAATCTTCTGCTGTAACATCTTCATAACTACGTTTCTCTATTTCCTCCCATATGGCTCTATAGGTATATTTATTGAGACCTTTTGCGAACTCCTCTTCACTTTGAGATAAATTTTGACTGGATATTAACTTATCTAAGTCCGTTTGCTCGATCTCAGAACTTTTTTTGAATTTGTAATATCTATTCTTAAATTGAAATAAAGCTTCCTTAAATCTGTCAAATCCAAAGGGTTTTATAAGATAATCAACAACTCCATATCTAAAGGCATCTTGTATTCTCTCAATAGACTTATCTGCGGTTATTAAAATAACATCAATATCTATTTCTTCACTTCTTATCCACTTTAAAAAATCCATTCCGTTTTCCTTAGGCAGATATACATCAAGCAGTATTAAATCTGGCTTCTTTAGGGATATAAACTTTTTCGCATCCCCAAGATTAGAAACAGCTTTATATAAATTGAATCCTTCTACCCTTTTTAAGAACTTCGAATTTATCTCCCTTACCATCGGTATAGTTATATTCCAAGCAGTACCATCATCTATATAAAAACTTATTATACCGTTATACTGTTCAATTATCTTCTTTACAATGTACATACCATGTCCTCGCTGACCATCTTTGGTTGAAAAGCCTTGTTCATAGATTCTGTCCTTATACTCTTCTGGAATTCCTCCACCGTTATCTTTGATTCCTATACTTAATAGCTCTTCCTGTTCTACTATTTTTACATATATTAAACCAGTACCATCATTCTTCACTTCATCTAAGGAATTCTCAATAAGGTTTCCTATTATAGATACCATTTCTTCTGAAGTCATGTGTTGTGGAAGTCTTGTAAGCTTAGAAGCCTCATCTATTTTAAGCTTAACTCTACACTCCTCAGCTTTATTATATTTTGAAAGCAATAACGCTGATAGCGAAGTATTCTTTATATTTTCAGTTAAAATATTACTTATATTACTTCTTAATTTCGCTATATCTGATATAAATTGCAATGCTTCCTCATACTCCTCCAGCTGTATTAGTCCAGAAATAGTATGAAGCCTGTTCATGAACTCATGGTTTTGAGCTCTCAAGGACCACGCCATCCTTTTTACGCCAGTGAGCTCTTCGGCCATTTTAGTCACCTCGGTTTTATCTCTAAAACTTGCTATAACTCCTACTGTTTTTCCTTTATCAATTATAGGAATTCTATTTGTCATTATTACAGTATTGTTTATCCTCTGCTCATCTTCAAATTCAGCTTCACCTTTTTCCAATACATTAATTAATCTAGTATTAGGAATAACTTCCTCAATATTTCTTCCTATGAGCTCATCTCTACTAAGCTTATTCTCAAAATGCAATATATTTAAAGCTGAATCATTTATAAGGGTGATCCTTCCTATCTGATCCACAGCTACTAATCCTTCATGAATTGCATCAAGAATCCCCATCTTTTCATTATATAATCTTGATATTTCTTCAGGTTCAAGCCCAAGTAAGGTTTTCTTTATACTATTAGCAAGTAAAAATGCTCCTATCACACCTGCTGTAAGCCCTCCAAGTGTAATAAGCATTATATACAAAATCGCCGTATGTTTAGCTGCTTCAATGCTATGTGTTAGCGTTCCTACTGAAACAAAGCCTATTTCCTCATTAGTTACCGGATCATATATAGGAGCAAAAGCTCTTAAGGCTTTTCCAAGAGTTCCAGTAGCTTCAGAGATATAGGTCTCCCCCATATGTGCCACTCTATATTCATCACCACCTACAAACTTCTTTCCTATCATATCAGCACTAGGATGTGAATATCTAATACCATCCATATCAGCAACAATAATATACTCGATTTGATCTAAGTTTTTTAGCTGAGTATTTACATATGATCCAATCTTTCTATTTGGATCTTTAACCTTCAAGGAATCTATTATTTCAGTAGAGTGAGCTACCATCTCTGCCACATTCATAATATTAGTTCTGGCCTTGCTTTCAATATTTCCAGTCATCCAAGAAGCCACAAAAAAAATGATTATGGATATAGAAATAGATACCACTGTAATAACCAATAGGGTAATTTTCGTTTGTAGCTTTATTGTTTTTTTCATATTTATCACCTTTTATAACAAAACAGACAACTATTTAGTTGAGTTCGTATTATAATTTTAAAGTTATTCATCCTTATATAATTCTACAATGAATATTTACTTCTAAACTTATGTAGAATTTCATTCTTTATACAAAGTTAAAACACAGAAGTATAGATGTACCACTTCAATCCGAAACCTATTTTTAAAACTCTCACTACTTCTGGTGAGATAATTTAAAAATAATAAGTTTTAATATGAAGTGGTACATCCGTATGAAAGAACATTTATATAGGTAAAAGCTTTATAATAGGACCATTTACCTTGATCCCATTATATACTATTTCTCTAATTACTGTCTTCCACTTTTCTGTGTGTTATTATAGGGTTCCATTACGAAAACTTAAGTTATGCATGTTCGAAAATCGTGGCTACTGAGGATTTTTGCGGCATGCATAACTTAATAGTTGAAGTTGGAACCCTATATAGGATTCCTATATCGAAACTTAAGTTATACTTGTTCGAAATTTGCGGCTCCTGGTAATTTTGGGGCCTGTATAAATTAATAGTTGAGTTAGGAACTCAGATTAACCACTTCGATCTGAAATCTATCTTTAAAACTCTCACGTGTTTTAGTGAGATAATTTAAGAATAATAAATTTTATTACGAAGTGGTTCATCTATAATCCATGTTTGCATAAAGTTTATTCTATCTAACCTTAAAATTTTTCTATTTCTCTATATTATATATTTGTGGGTATATACTTTTATTTATTGTGAATTTTTATTTTTACTGTTGAAATTAAGGTGTTTTTAGGGAGTATCTAGGGTAAAGGGACACCTTAATTTCAACTGGATTCTTTGTTTTTTTAACCGTAGAATTCTTCGTTATCCTGTGGCGACTTCACTGCCTACCTTTTTCATCTTTTTATTACCAAGAACCTTAAATACATACGATACAACAAACGGACAAACTATAGCTGAAACTACACATGCTGCTGCAACTTGAGCTGTAGCTACAGTTGCTATTGCAGCTAGAGTTGGATCTGCGGCGGCAACAGCCGCTGGAGTTGCAACTGCATTTCCTGCAGTTGATCCTGTTGCAAGTCCAATTATAGGCTCCTCTTTAAATAGTTTTAAAAGTACATAAGCACCGATTCCAGTAAATGCTGCTACTAAACCTAATATTATTCCAGGGCCTCCTGCTTTCACAATAGTTTCAAGATTCATTCCTGCACCTAAAGGGAAGGAGAAGAATGGAATTAATAATAATTTACTGCTTCCAAGGAATTTTCTCATTTCAGTATCTATATTTCCTAAGATCATTCCTATTGCTATTGGTATTAACACTGCTAAAAGTGCTTTGAAAGGAATTTGTGCAAGTCCTGATGCTCCTAGTGCTACTAAGGTAAAGAAAGGACCATCCTTTAAGGATAATAAAGCATATGCGCCTACATCAGTTTCATCACCATATTGAGATGCAAGTGACGCATATAATCCTCCATTACAGTTTGTTAATGCTGCAAGAATTGCTAGTGGTGATAAACCTAATACACCGGCAGTTCCAAAAACCTTTCCAACGAATATTCCTATTCCTGCTCCTACTATGAACTTTCCTGTTATCAGCAACGCGCCTTTTTTCAAAGCTTTTGGTGCTAACTTAAAGTTGATTTGAGAACCAATCAAAAACATAAAGCAAGCTAGTATTGTTGATGATGCCGCTGGACCGAAAAGTGCAGTTGTGAATCCACCAATTTTCAAGAATTGCGGAAAGAATGTATTTACTAATACACCTAGAAATAATGGAACTACCATCATACCGCCCGGTATTTTATCAAGTGTCTTTTTAATTGGAATTTGCATTTTTATACCTCCGTTTATTTTTTGTATTGTTTAGTATTTTTAAAGAATCTTAGCTGGAGAATTATTATCCTAAACCCGTGCTACTCCACTTTCTCTCGCTGCCTTCTTTATGGCTTCAGCCACATTAGAGGCAACTGTTCTATCCAAAGCATTTGGGATTACATAGTCTTCATTTAAATCTTCATCCTTTATCATAGAAGCTATAGCATAAGCAGCAGCTATCTTCATCTCTTCATTGATTTCCTTTGCCCTAACATCTAAAGCCCCTCTAAATATTCCTGGAAAAGCAAGCACATTATTTACTTGGTTAGGGAAATCTGACCTTCCTGTACCTATAACCCTAGCCCCTGCAGTCTTTGCATCCTCTGGCATTATTTCTGGAGTTGGATTTGCCATTGCAAACAATATGGAATCTTTATTCATACTTCTTACCATATCTTGAGTTACTATGCCTGGTGCAGAAACTCCTACGAATACATCTGCTCCTACTAGTGCATCAGCTAAGCTTCCTTGAATATTATCAGGATTAGTTACCTTTGCAAGTTCCTTTTTAGCATCATCTACGTTTTCTATTCCTTTATATAAAATACCAACCTTATCACAAGCAATTAGATTTTTTACCCCTGAAGAAAGTAAAAGTTTTGCTATAGCAGTACCTGCAGCACCTGCTCCGTTTACAACAACCTTTATGTCCTCTATCTTTTTATCAACAACCTTCAAGGCATTTATTATTCCTGCAAGAACAACTATTGCAGTTCCATGCTGATCGTCATGGAATACAGGTATGTCTAATTCTTTCTTTAATCTTTCTTCCACTTCAAAGCATCTTGGAGCACCTATATCTTCAAGATTTATTCCTCCAAATCCTGGCGCTATAAGCTTTACTGTTTTTACAATCTCATCAACATTCTTTGTGTCTAAACATATCGGAAAAGCATCGACATCTGCAAAAGCTTTAAATAAAATTGCTTTACCTTCCATAACCGGTAGTCCAGCCTTAGGTCCTATATCTCCAAGACCTAACACAGCTGTACCATCCGTAACCACAGCAACTAAATTCCCTTTCGCTGTATACTTGTACACGTTTTCTTCGTTCTCATAAATCTTTCTGCAAGGTTCTGCAACTCCAGGAGTATATGCCAAGCTTAAATCTTCTCTTGTTTCAATTTCTACTTTTGATACTACCTCTATCTTTCCTATCTTCTTCTCATGTAATTTTAAACTTTCTTCAAAATAATTCATCTCTTTTACCTGCCCTTCACTTATATATTAAATTTCTGTAATCGTTTGCCATGTGTAAATGATAACATCATCCTCAAATCATTAAAATATTATAAACTTTAAAAACAAATTATGGTCATAAAGAACAATTTGTTATTATTTTAACAATCACATTCATCAATATATTACCTTAATACTCCATATCTTGCTTTAATGAAATCTCATTTATAAGACTTGAATATATTTGAAATTGTTATTACCTCATAACTACACGAAAAAACAAGCAATTCGATGAAATAAAAAGCTTCTATCAACATATACTACAAAAATGACTAACAAATATCGATATATGTGTGATTATTAACCTTGTTATAAGTTATTCAATACCATATAATATACTCATAGTAAGTTTTAAATAAATTTTACAAATTTCTATAAATGATTATATTAATAATATTATTTGGAGGGTATCATGTGGACTAGAAAAGAATTAAAGGACAGAGCTAAGGCAGTGTTGAGAAAAATATACTTAAGTGCGCTTGGTGTTAGTATAGTAATAGCATTAGCTGGGGGGAGCCCTAGTTGGAGTGGAAGCAGCTCACATTCAAGAAACTCAAGAAATGATTTCTACTCAGGTATAAATAATGGTTTTTCAAATAATGCACCGAATGATTTTCATTCAAGCATCACTAATGTCTTTCCGTTTCACTTCCTTTTTGCATTTTTAATGTTTGGACTTATAGCACTCTTAGGAGTAATTGCTCTTCGTGTATTCCTTGGATATTCTCTTGAAGTAGGAGGAAGAAGATATTTTGTTAAATCAGCTCAATATAAAGATAACAAGGGATGCTTCGGTTTTGGATTTAATGGATATAACTATGGTGGTATAGTAAAAACAATGTTAGTATCAAAAATCTTTATCTTCTTGTGGACTTTGTTGTTAATAATTCCTGGTATAATAAAATCCTATGCTTATAGCATGGTTCCATATATACTTGCCGATAACCCTAATATCGGAGTTAAAAAGGCAATTGCTTTAAGTAACGAAATGACTAGAGGTCATAAATTTGATATGTTCGTATTAGACTTATCCTTTATCGGCTGGTATCTCTTAGGCGCTATAGCTTTTGGAATAGGTATAATCTTTGTGCTTCCTTATCAAAATGCTACAGATGCTGAGTTATATTTAGTATTAAGAAGAAATGCATTAGATAGCGGCTTTTGTACCTATGAAGACTTATTGTTAGATCAACCTGAATCATATGACAATAGGTGGTAATATAAAAATTAGTATCGTACTTTGAAAATCCTATTTGTTTTAAAGGAGTGTATTTAGGACTGCTGTTAAGCTATTCCTATTACACTCCTTTTTATTTATACTTTTATATTATGATTTTGCTTAATGGATATATAGTTCAGTATTTTTATGTAATTTATTTGGAATATTTGTTTATATAGGCTATGTCTATTACTTTATAATAATAAATTAAGTTTCGTAATTTTTTCACCTGTTATTGGTTAAAATAATTGAAGTATATTTGAGCTTTAAACACTTATCGTAAAGGAGGGTTTATAGATGGATTTTTTACACAGCCAAGAATCGCTTACTGCTATTGAATGGATGTTACGTGCAATTATTGCTTTTTTATTTTTATTGGTTGTTGCGAGATCCTTAGGTCAGCGTACTATCTCACAGCTAAGGCTTCTCGATTTTGTTATTGCACTAGTAATCGGAAACATCATTGCCCATCCATTATCTGATGAACATCTTGGGCTTGAAGGTTCTATGATTACAACAATTGTATTAGTTTTACTTTACCTTTCTGGTATATTTGGCATGCTTAAATCTCCCTATATACGAAAACTTATTAATAGTCACCCAATCATAGTTGTTAAAGATGGTGAGATTTTTTATGAAAGCTTAAAAAAGGCTAGGATTTCTATTGACGTTTTACTAGAAGAGTTAAGAGAATCAAAAGTTGACGATGTGAAGAAAGTAGCATTAGCTATTTGGGAAGCTAACGGCAAGTTTTCCGTTTTTCTAGATCCAAAATATGAGCCTATTACACCTCTTCATTATCAAATGGAAACAGCTCCTTTTAGTATGCCTAGAACTATTATCAAAGATGGAAAAGTTGATTATAAGGAACTTGCACAAATACATAAAGATGAACAATGGCTAGTTTCTAGTTTAGAAAATTCTTATCAAACTAAAGTAAAAAACGTTCTTCTTGCCACAGTTGATGATAAATACAATCTAAAGGTCTTTTTATATAAATAAACCCTTTATAATAAATAGTCATACTTATCATAAAGGGTTTATTCCTAGGGTTGAATAACTCTAAAGCTAAGACTATTCTTAAATGCTCTCAACAGAGGCTGAGAAAATTGTAAAAATGTCTTTTAGGTGAAATTGGTGCATCTTTATATATACTTAGCATATCTCTTAAGAACTTTCGCCATAGGTAATCCTAATGCTACTCCGATAACAATTTGTGCTACATTTCCAGGTATAGATCCTACTGGCGTAATCCAATTACCATAAAGGAATCCTTCAGTAACATAATATCCGAATAACATCCAAATACCAGATAATATCATTGCAACTATATTTAACATAAAGCTATCACCGGATTTATTTTTGCTCCAAGCAATAGTTCCAACCATATACCCCATTACTCCTCTTACTACAAAAGTAAATGGTGCCCATAATGCCCATCCTGACGATAAATCAAAAATCGCCATGCCAACAGCCCCTGCAATAGCTCCTTTTTGCTTTCCAAATACAATTGCTGTAATAAATAGCATTACAGTTCCTAAGTGAACTAATCCACCATTAGACAGAAATGGTAATCTAACATTAATGAATGCTGTAGCTACAAATACTAGTGCAGTTAGTAGCGATGTTATCACCATATCCTTTGTTTTAAATCTAATTTTTCCTCTATTTACTTCCATTCCTCGCCCCGCCTTTGCTTATTTTTATAAAATTGCCTTTTTGTAATAATTTACGATAGCTAACCAATTAACCTTAACACTGTACTTTAACAGCACCTAATTATTTAATACTATCTATCTAAGTATTTATTGAACAACCCAACTAAACTCTTTTCGCTATTAAATCCTAAATCTTTTAGTCCTTTATCTATTACATTCAACGCGTAAATAATCTTGTCTTCACGAGCATTTTCTCCCATATGTCCTATTCTTAAAATTTCATTATCATATGGTTTAAGTGATGTTATTATTAAAGTATTATATTTTTTTAGCATATGCTCTTTAAGCTGTAGTGCACCTATATTTTCTGGCACTTTTACAGCTGTAACTGTGTTAGAATATCCATCCGCTAAAAATAACTCAAGCCCATATTCTTTTATAGCTTCTCTTGTTGCATCAGCAATCTTTTCATGTCTATCAAGTACCTCTTGAACACCTTCATCTAAGATATTGTCTGCAGCTTTACTTAAACCCATGATATCACTTATAGGCATCGTATATGGAAACCACTTATTTTCATAATAATTTTCCCAAATAGTTAAATTACAATAAAAGCCTATAATAGGAGTTTTTCTATTCTTCATTACTGCTTTAGCTTTTTCACTGACACTTACCATTGTCAAACCTGCAGGGGCTGAAAATGCCTTTTGGGATCCACCTAAAGCTATATCAACTTTCCATTCATCTACTCTTAGCGCTTCTCCAGCCATTGCTGAAACAGAATCAACCACAGTTAATATTCCATACTCACTTAGTAACGGGCATATATTTGACAAATCATTTAAAACACCTGTAGGAGTATCACAATGAACTATTGTTGCGTACTTAAAGTTATGATCTTTCTCTAGGAATTCCTCTAGCTTTCTTACATCTATAGCCCTACTGTAATCATCTGAGAAAAGTACGCCTTCTCCTCCGTACATTTCAACAAAGTCTTTAAAGCCTCCTCCATAGATTCCGTTATCTAATACAAGCACTCTATCTCCAGGTTCAGTCAAAGAAGCACAAGCTGCTTCCAATCCTAAAATCCCTTCTCCACTAAGTATGTAAACTGGATTTTCAGTTTTTATTATTTTACCAATCTTATTACAGTTTTCCTTATAAAACTCTACAAACTCCTCATCAACATCTGGATTAGTGGTAAGCCTAGCCCTCTCTAGCCTTACATTTTCTCTCACACTGGTAGGACCTGGTGCATAAACAAATTTGTCGCTCATTTTTAATACCTCCTCTTTTCCGATATCTAATATTTATGAATGTATCACTTCATCGTAAAATCTATATTTTCAAATTCTCCTCTCATAATACAGAGGAGAATTTGAAAATAGTTTCCGTATTGAAATGATGCATTTATAATAAAATACCACATAAAATCAAAAAAGTGAATTGTATCGATACAATTCACTATCTTATATAATATATTTTCTATACTTTACTATTATCTAAGAATTCACTTAAGGACCATTCTTTTTTATCTATACTTATATCTTCTCCATTAACGTTATTAGATATAAGCATTCTTATATTGGATTTTACAAATTCATAGCTTCCAACTATATAAAAAACAGGCTTTTCTATCTGAAGTAATTGATCGAGCTTTTTATAAAACCCTTGTCTATCGCTTATCCAATAATTTTTATAACTTTCGTCAACAAGATTATCAAGCTCATCTTTATATATAAAGTCCCCTGACGAATCTACATTAATATTAATCACGTAAGGAATATTAGAACCATCCTCTTTAAAAGCAAGAATAATTGGTCTCATCGCAGCAATGCCAACGCCCATAGATAATAAAATCAACGGCCTACCATTACGCTTTAAAGTCATTAATGAACCTACTTTAAATAATACAACCTCATCACCTATAGCTAGATTAGATAGCTTATCTTTAAATTCTGAAGGTATGCTAGAAAACCTTGTAGTAATACCAACTTTATTCTCTTTCGGTAATGTCATTATAGACATATGCCGTACTAAATCTTTATTTGGTTTATCACCAGCATCAAATCCGACGTGTGCAATGTGTGTATGAGCACCTTCTTCCCATGTGAAATCTTCTGGTTTCTCAAAATAATATGTCTTTGTATATTTTGCTTCATCAACTATATCTATAATTCTTATATTATGTTTTATCATATTAGCTCCTTATCAACAACAGATATCATTTCATAATGATTATCACTTAATAGTAGCATGATATATTTTTTAAGTCAATGATATACAAGTATATATAACTGGATGCCAAAAACATTATTTTAAGCTAAGAAACAAAAACCCACAAAAATCTAACTCTTAAATCTTTGTGGGCTTTATTTACTATTTTTTCAATTCATTTATAACTGATTCTACAGGCATAACTCTTGCAAAAGCAAATTCAAAGTTTCCAAAGGATCCTTGTTCTTGTTCCACTGTATATGAGGCAGTTGCCTCTCTTGGAACAACTACATTGTAATCACGGTAAAAGGCATCTCTAACTGTTGACTCAACACATACATTTGTTGCTATTCCTGTAACCACTAGTGTATTTATGCCTAAGCTGCGCAATACATCATCAAGTTGAGTGTTGTAAAATCCACTGAAACGATGCTTTTTAACAATATAGTCATCTTCCTCTGGTTTTAATTCATTAATGATTTCACCATCCCAAGTTCCTTCAATACAATGACCTAGATCCATAATTGGCGGGAATACCTTAGCTATCAATCCTGCATCTGCTCCATCTTTACGATGTGAATGCTGTATGTATATAACCGGTAGGCCTTGCGCTTTAAATTCTGACTTTAGTTTCTTAATAGGTTCGATTGCAATTGATGTCCTTGACGTATCAAGTCCCATTTTTGATAATGATCCTTCTTTTTCAATAAAAGCATTTTGCATATCTATTATTAATAAAGCACTATTTTCTTTTTTATATGATAAGTCACTCATGTTGTAACACTCCTTTTATTTAATTCTATCAATGACGAATTTCTCATTACTCAACAATTTAAGGTTAGATGTACCAGTTCAATCCGAAATCTACTTTAAAAACTCTCACGGGTTTTGGTGAGAGAATTTAAAAATAATAGGCTTCAATATGAAGTGGTGCATCTATAGAACAACCTCTTGAAAAAAATTCTTCATAAGATTTGTCTATAAATATGAAAAAACAGCTAATCAATCGATTAACCGTTTTTCCATTATAAGTTAGCAATTTTTAATAATTTAGGATTATAAAATTACTTCTTTACTTCTTGCTTACCAGTTACTTTTGAAGTAGCATCCATCTTGAATCCAGCTTTAGCAGCATCGTCTTTGAAGTAGATGTTTCCATCAACTGTAGCATCAACTAATTGGAAATCAGCAGTTTCAACATATACATCACCCTTGAATGTTCCGTGTTGGATACTAGCAACTGGGCTCTTTATAGTTAATTTTGGTGCTGTTAAAGTAAATCTAGCTGTTACCTTACGGTTCTCATCTTGAGTGTAAAGAGCTATCTTTCTTTGTAAAGTTTCTTTACCTGCAGCATCCTTCTTACCATTCTTGAATTCGCCTTCTAATACTAATTCCTTGTCAGTTGTTATGTCCTTAGTAGCAGCGATGATCCACTTTCCATCTTTTCCTAATGTTTTAGCGAAAACGTCTGCTTTGTCAGTTACTGATGCTGATGCTACTGCGTCAGTAGTAGTTTTTGCAGGTTCAGTTGTCTTAGTTGTTGTAGCTTCCTTAGAACCACATCCAGCTAATAGTGCTGCTGCCATAACAGTTGATAGTAGTATTGCTTTGATTTTCATAAAAAAATCCCCCTTAAATTGTTTTTAAATTTATTATAATATAATAGATAAAGAGACGTTAACACATCAAATTTTATCCTTATATTTATAAGCAATAATTATTTGTTAAAAATTAAATTGATATCTAATTAATCAATCATTTATAATCTTTATTTAATAAAATCTTACTAATAACTTTTCTGTTGTTTTTAATAAGATATTTTTATTTTCGCCTTCTGGTAGAGTATTAATTAACTTAAAAGCTTTACTAGTATATCTCTCAGCTAACGCCCTAGATTTTTCAATTCCTCCAAAGTTCTTCACTATATCGGCAATCTCCTTAATATCTTTATCTTCAAGAATTTCCTTATCAAGAATTAAAGATAAATCAGGATTTTTTTTCTCTAGTACATATATTAGCGGTAAAGTATAAAGGCCTTGTTTTATATCAGTACCTATTGACTTTCCAACTACTTCTTCAGTACCAGTATAATCTAAAATATCATCAATTATTTGAAATGCCATACCTATATTATGTCCTATATTAGATAGTTTTCTAGCTAATCTTTCATCACATCCACTTGCAGTAGCACCACTATAAAAACTTAATGAAAATAGTTCTGCAGTTTTTGAAGATATTCTTTTTAAGTATCTCTTTACCGATACCTGTTTGTTATATTTTGAAGAGAATTGTTCTATTTCTCCCATACAGATTCTAGCCATTACATTTGAGTCTGCTTTAATATTTCTTAAAGTTGAATGCTCAGATAAAATCTTAAAACATCTACAGAATAAAAAGTCTCCTATATATACTGCATAATCTTTACCATACTTAGATTGAACCGTTTCAGTCCCCCTTCTAAGCTTGGAGTCATCTACTATGTCATCATGAACTAAAGTCGCCATATGTAACATCTCAAGTACAGCTGCCAGAGGATAAATCTCATCTTCCTTAAACTCACCAAATCTTGCAGCAATAATCAAAAATGCTGGTCTAAGTAACTTACCACCTGAATTTACTAGTTCTAAAATCGCATTTTCAACAAGCTTTTCTTTACACTTAATATTCTTTTTTATTATTTTAATGACTTCTTCTAAATCATTATTCACAACTGGATATTCACTCCAAAATTTATCCATGCAATCACCCTTTATCGTCAAATAGTTTATTAGTTGCGTTTAGCCTATTTAGATGGTTTAAAGTATATCTAGAAGTTAACCCAACAAAAAAGCCTGTACCTATTCCTGCTATTGTTAAAACGGGAAGATATAAACTTACATTAACATTTTGAACTATCAATGCAGCCATAGTAATTTGACCAATGTTATGGAAAACCGACCCTGCAGCACTAACACCTATTAAAGTTACATTATCTTTACCTATTCTTTTTATTAATACCATTATAATAAAGCTAAATAATGCTCCAGCGATGCTATATAATAGACTAGATATACTCCCTCCAAACATTGATGCAAGCAGTAATCTAACTATAATAACTAGGAGAGTTTCTATTTCACCAAATGAATACAGTGATACAACAGTCACAATATTAGCTAAGCCAAGTTTTGCTCCTGGAGTTATAAAGGGTATTGGTATCATAGATTCAACTATATGAAGTACCAGAGCCTGAGATACAAGCAATGATAAAAATACCATCTTTCGAGTTTTTCTCATTTAATCACCTCAAAAGGATTGTTCATCCGTCTCCTGTTTTCCTTCACCTATTACTCTCACAACTACCTTATGGGGTAAACATATCAATGATTCGCCAGGTTTGCTGATAGCATGAGCCTTTACACATATTTTATCATAACAATCTGCATCAATGACCTTTACTTGTCCGTTATTTATTTCAACAATATTCTCCCCTATTTCATTCTTTACAGTAAAGGTTACCTTTTCAGTATCTTTCTTCAGAGGAAGTTTTTTAAATAACTTCCCCTGAGAATATACCTCTACATATAAACTGTCATGCTTATTTATATTTGTAATAAGCATTACACCTTCAGGAATGAATGAGATTATAATTAGTGCAACTATTATGATTACATCCCATTTTTTCATTATTACCTCTTTTCATAACCTTTTTAAAGTTTAGCTGAGGTTCCATTGTTATATACTGAAGTTTCATTTTTATATATTGGCTTTTGTTTTCCAAGCCAGAAGTTTCCTAAATGTTTACCAAGCCATGGCATTACAAAGTAATCAAGACCTACTGATTTTCCTGCACCAGCCATAAGAGCTATAGCACCAAAGAAGAACCAAAGTATATCGTATCCAGCCATCGCTGATAATACAAAGTTAACAGTTAAGAATGCTGAAGCTGCACTTGCAAGCCAAGTAAATAATCCAGCAAGAAGGCATAAACCTATTGCAAGCTCTGTACAAACAACAATTCTTTGGAACCAGATAGCTACATCTGCATTTGGTATCATGATTTTCATAATTGCTTTAAAGAATCCTGGCATACTGCTTAATATAGGTGTAACTTGAGTAGTTGCCCCTTCTGTTGTAGCAGAAGCACTAGCAGTACCATCTAATAACCAGTCAAAAGGTAATTTAATGTTTCCAGCTTTAAACCAGCTGTCTGATCCAAGTCCAGAAGTTATTTTACCAAAGCCTGAAGCATTTGCCCAAGTTTGTTCACCAATTAACTTCTTCAATGCTTCTAGTACCCACATTGAACCTATATATAATCTTAAAGGAATTAGCCAGAATGATGGAGATTTAGCTGATGCATGTCCTCCTATCATAGAACGTCTTTCCTTAATATCAAAGAATTCATGGAATAAGTATCTAAAAATTAAATAGAATCCGCCAACACCGAATAAGTAATGTAAATTAACCATATGTTTCATTGCTGTAGCTAAGAAACCAGTAAGCTTCATTCCACCTACATCTGCAACTGCATAATGACTACCTATTGAAACCATGAACCCGTGATAGTTTGATTTGAATGCTTTTTTCTCTGATTTTTCAATATCTGCAATAATATTATGAGATACTGTTTCAGCTGTTTGAAGAGCTGCTTCAACTATTTGAGGTAGTGGCTTTGAATTTTCTTCTAAGAACGCAGCATCACCTACAACATAAACATTTTCTTTATCAAGTGATTGCATAAATTCATTCGTACTTACTCTTCCTCTATTGTTTAGAGTTAGTCCAAATTCTTTAGCAAAAGAATTTCCTTGTACACCACAAGTCCAAATTAATGTTCTTGTTGAAATCTTTCTTCCGTCTTTAAGATTTACTTCATTAGGTGTAACTTCTGTAATAGCCGAATTCTTTAATATTTCAACATTATTTCTAACCATGTATTGCTCAGCTTTTAAGGCCATCTTTTCATCTAATATGTTAAGAATGTTGCCTAAAGCTTCTACAACCATTAACTTTACATCATTTAGATCAACATTGTATTCCTTACAAAGCTTCTTTTTCCACTCCATAAGTTCACCAATCATCTCTATTCCGGTAAAACCAGCACCTGCAACAGCAAAAGTAAGCATAGCCTGTCTCTTTTGTTCATTTCTCTCTCTACTAGCAAGCTTAAACATCTCTTCAATGTGATGTCTTATCTTAAGAGCGTCATTTAATGACCAAAGGGAGAATCCATTTTCCTGAACTCCTGGTATTCCAAAATAAGCTGGCTCACTTCCTGTACCTAATATTAAATAATCATATTTATATTCACTATAGTCTGTAGTCAAAACTTGTTTGTTAACATCTACAGTTTTTACTTCTTCAGTGATAATATTAACTTTAGTCTTATAAAATATCTTTCTTAAATCAACTTGTACAGAATCAGCCTCTACTCTTCCCCCAGCTACTTCGTGCAGCTCAGTCATTAGCGTATGAATCGGATTTCTGTCAATTAGTGTAATTTCTACGTCATTATTTTTTTTGTATTTCTTACTTAAAAGTTTCGCAGCTTGTACACCACCATAACCTGCTCCTAAAATTACAATGTTCTTTTTTGACACCACTTACCACCCCGTATTATTTATTTTTCAGCCATCAAAACTCCAGAATTATATATATATTAACTCACCCTATGGAAAAGGTTTTCAGACTAGAGTCCTTCAGAACTTATATTGTTTCGATGATTAATTTAAATAATTTATATTAAAATCCTTTATTAATAAAAGAATTTTATGTGTACTTATAATTAGGTATATCTCATTGTGGAAGCAGTTCCACAAGCATTTTTCGACATCTTTTCACATTATCTTTATGTCATTACTATGATTATCATTATAATAGCTTGTGAACCATTTATCAATAAAAAATTTTTAACTGATACGACAAAATTTTCATTTTTAATAGGTCTATCTTCAAACAGTTTAATATTTTTATTTACTTTAATTAATGTTATAAGCATAAATAATGAAGTTAATGGAATAACTCTTAGTAGCGCAAGCAGCACTATATCTACATACCCAACATAATATAATAGTTTAAAAAGCTTTAAAGCCATCGGTCTTCCTATGTAATATGGTAGAGTAAATCTATTGTTTTGAATATCCTCTTCTACATCACAAATGTTATTGGCAAGCATTATGTTTGCGATCCCACCTATCGCAGGTATAGAAAACAAAAATATACAAACAATTTCCATTAGATTGATACCAATACTTAGCATATAGTTTTGATAAGTAAATGATATTATATTAGTGTCAAAAATATGAATGTACACTGACAAGAATATAATTACAAACCCCATAAAAAATCCAGAGAATACTTCTCCTAATGGCATTCTTGAAATAGGAATAGGACCAAAAGTATAAAATATTCCTACTATAAAGGAAATAATACCGATTAATAAAACTATTATATTTGTATTAATAGTAAGCATAATTCCTGCTATAGTTGCAATTGCTAATAATATAAATATTATAAATAATACTTTTGATTTATTTGCTCCATATTTAGCGATTAAGCTATTATCTTCAGAGCTATTCTTTGCTTTTGTATGATCAATATAATTATTAATTGCCGTAGTTGCCATATCAAAGCAAATCAATGAAATAAACATTATTATAAAATTCTTTAAGTTAAAACTTTTATATCTATAAATAGCAAAAGCTGAACCTAAAGAAAATGGGATCATGCTTGCTAATTTAGTTTTTATTTCCACTAACTCAAAAAATTTACCGATTGACAAATTTATCACTCATTTCATCCTAATTGTATTTAAAAAGTCAAAAATTTCGTTTTGTTTGAATATAAAAGCTAATTAATTTGCCAACTTAAAATCAGAACTTAAATCTTCAACCTTAGTATCCCATTTTGAGGACTTATATATCTTAAAATCTGTAGTTACTGCCATACAGGAGATTCCTTCTATACTATCAATGATCTTCATTCCTTTTTCTACGCCACATACAAAAGTAACCTTTGTAAGGATATCTGCAAGCATATTACAATCTGGTATGCTGCTGTCAATTTGTATGGTATCACTCATAACCCCCGCATCTGCAGGATATCCAGTGAATGGATCTAGTATATGATGATATCGCTTACCATCCTTTATAAAAAATCTCTGATAATCTCCAGAGGTAGAAAGTGCGCCTTGATCTAGTTTAGCTATACCAATATTGCCTTCATTTTTTTCTTTCCTTGGGTTCTGAATCGCCACAGACCACTGAGTTTTATCTGGTTTTACTCCAAGTGTATATATGGAACTACCACCAAGATTTATGATGGCACTATTCACATCATATTTTTTAAATATCTTTACAATCTCATCTGCTGTAAATCCTTTTGCAACACCACCAAGATCTATAGCCATACCAGCTTTCATAAGCTTAACGCTATTGTCAGATTCATTGATACTGATATTTTTATAGCCTACAAGTGCTAATTTGTCTTTAATTTCAGAATCTGCAGGGACTCTCTCTTCATCAGTACCAATCCCCCACAGTTTTATAAGTGGGCTTACTGTTATATCAAAAGCTCCATTGCTAAGCTTAGAATACTCCATTGAAGTTTTTATAATCTTCACAATTTCAGGATGTACCTTAACATATTCTTTTCCTGCAGCTTTATTAATTTCATTTACATCACTAGTATCTATTGAGCTACTAGCTATCTTTTCGATCTCATCTACTCTTTTAAAAGCTTCATCTATTGCTTTACTAGCATTAGGTCCATAAGCCGTTAAATGCATAATAGTATCCATTTTAGTAGCATATTTATCAACTTTTTCATCTTTTTTTGAACAAGAAACCATTGGTATGATTAAAAGTATGCATAACCCAATAGCTAATACCTTTTTTTTCATCTGTTGTCCTCCAAAAACATATTGACATTAATATTGCTGCTGAAACTTGTGTTACATTATCAAAAATAACCAAAATCAAATTGTAATTAAACTTTTATTAAATACCATTGTATTAAAAGTTTATCTACTTTAATTATGTAACAATAACTATATTTATGCAAGTCTTTAATGTAAATTGTTATTTTTTTATCTTTATTTAATTGTATCATAAAAACATATAAAAAAATACTGGCAACTTATCACCAGTAATTTATTTTCTGACATATATTGGTCACCCAAAAATGTAACATCCTTAATTTAAATTTTTCTGTATACTTAAAAATACTGTATAATAATCTATTAATCATTTTAGCATTAAAAATTCTTCTTCATCTATAAGCTTTATATTTTGACCTTTTGCATTTAAATCTATAGCTTTTTTTAACTTTAGACTCATTTCCTCTCTACGCAAGTTTTTTATATTTTTCATATTAGTAACTAAAATAGTTGTATTTCTAGTAACTGAACTTCCCGTAGCTCCCCCAAGTCTTTTAACCAAATTCATCGCTTCTTCTCTAGACATCGAAGTTAATTTCCCAGTAAATACGACCAGCTCATTTCTAAACAAATCACTATCTAACCTTTCAAATTTATACTCTCTCTTAGCTTGATAAGTTCGATTAGAAGTTTTAAAAACTTTTGTTTTACTTGATGAAGGACTATACCCATCGCTGTCTACAGTTCCAATAGTTACTCCTATTAATTTGGATATTTCATTAATATCCGTACACTTTAATTCTTCCGATATGTTTAGCAATATATTACTGCAGGCAAGAGCATCATATAGTGCATCATGGTGCTTAAACTCATATCCTAAAAAGTCATTAACTGTATTTAATTTTGCATTTTCAATTCCTTTATAAAAGTTTTTAGAAAGCTTCATTGTGCATATATAGTTGAAACTTGGAAGTTTTATGTTATAAAGCTCTGCACTATTTCTTAAAACAGATATATCAAAGGAAGCATTGTGTGCTATCACTAACTCCCCACTAAAATGATATTTTATTTTTTGCCAGACCTCATCAAACTCTGGTTCGTTTTCAACCATACTTGGTCTTATTCCATGAATTCCTATATTAATTGGCATAAACCTCATCTCTTTAGGTTTTATTAAGTGATGTATCTTTTCCACTATTTTTCCACTTTTAACAACTACAATACCAATTGAGCATGGACTATTTCTTTTTTCATTTGCAGTTTCAAAATCTATAGCTATAAAATTCATTTTTTCTCCATTTGATCTTTTTATAATATTGTTTAATCTTGATTATAAAACAATCCAGCTCCTTCAATAATATCTTGTTCTTCAAATAAACTTAACACGGCTTCATTATAATCACTTAATTTTTCTGATTTTCTGATTTTCTTTATATATTTTTTATTATCAGAGAATATGTGACTCATATACCCCCACAATTCTTTCATTCTAAATATTGCATTTCTATCTTCATTAAATAATTCTATGTACTGCTTAAAAATTTCATCATGAAAATCTTTCAAAACTTTTTTATCTGTATTTTTATTATTTCTTATCAAATCCATTAATCCTGGATTTGCAAGTATGCCTCTTCCAAGCATTACAGTTTCCACTTCTGGAAAAGCTTCTGTTATCCTATTATAGTCGTTAACAGTAAAAATATCACCATTATAGCATACCGGATTAGTGCTTAAAGATAATGCATCTTTAAATACTTCTAGATTAGGTTTATTTCCATAAAAATCTTTTTGCGTTCTTGGATGAATAATTAGCTCTTCTATAGGATATTTATTGTAAATTTTTATTAACTCATAAAATTCTTCTGGACTATTTTTTCCAATTCTAGTTTTTATAGAAATCTTTATGTCATCGATTTTATATATTTGATCTAAAAACATATCCAGCTCTTCTCTTTTCGCTAGAAATCCTGCACCTTTATTTTTAGCAACAACTGTTCCAGATGGACAGCCTAAATTAAGATTAACCTCACTATACCCTAACTGTTGTAGTCTATTGGTAGTATTAATAAAACCTTCTGAATCGTTAGTAAGTATTTGAGGAACTATGTTCATTCCTTTATTATTTTCAGGTAAGGCATCCCTTAACTCTCTAGTTTTAAGACTTACACCTTTATTTGAAACAATAAAAGGGGTAAAGTATTTATCGATATTATGAAAAAACTTTTCATAAGTATTTCTGTAGATATATCCCGTAATTCCTTCCATTGGTGCTAAATAATATTTCATTCAATAACTCCTTATATAAATATTCTATTTATCTTCTAAACTAATATTAACTTTAATAAGTCTTCTTTTATTATAAGTAAAAATCCACGATATTTCTATCGCGGATTTTTGGTAAGAACCAAGTATTGCATTTTAAATTTATAGAACGTAGGATAACTATTCCGCCTAAATATCTAAACTACTTCAATCCTTAAACTCCAAATAAATATTTCGGATTGAAGTGGTACATCTTTATATAATAATTAGACCTGGAACTTTTCTATAATTTTCTCCAATGCTTGAGCCAAATTATAAAGTTCATCTGCTTGCGCTTTTACGTTTTGCATATCATTTAATTGGTTAGATACGCTAGCGTTAACTTCTTCAGCAGCTGCTGCTGACTGCTCAGATACGAAAGAAATATTATGTATATTCGAAGTAAGTATATTACTGTTAGTTAACATCAATTCTATACTTTCATTCATTGAAAGAATTTTTCCTATTATACTTTCAATTGATTCACTTAAACTAACAAAGCTTTGCTCTGTAATAGACATTGCTGAATTTTGATTTTCTACATCAGCTTTAATATTGTCCATACTCACCGCAGCAGTTTTAGTAGTTTCTATAACTCTAGTTATTATATTTCTTATATTTACAGCAGATTCACCAGACTGCTCTGCAAGCATTCTAACTTCTTCCGCAACTACAGCAAAGCCTTTTCCAGATTCCCCTGCTCTTGCAGCTTCTATAGCCGCATTTAAAGCCAGTAAGTTAGTTTGTGATGAGATATTTAGTATTGTACTCAATATTTGACCAATATCTTCAGTCTCCTTAACTAAAACTCCGATACTTTCAGAAATCTGAGAAACTCCGTTTATAGTGCTTTCATTTTTTGTTTTAAGCTCCTTAAACGCAACCATTGTGTTTTCGCTGCTAACTTCCATCTCTTTACTTTCTATATTTATCATATTATTATAATCTTTAATTTTAGATAAGTTGTTGTTAAACTCCGTTGTAATTTCAGAAGCTTTATCTACTTCATAGGCTTGTTCTTGAACACCTTTCGAAATCTCGTCAATAACTCTCGCTATTTCTTCTGAAGAAGATGTAACCTCTTCTGCTCTTTTAGTAAGATCTTCTGAAAAACTTAGTACATTATCAGCGGAGCTCTTCACTGATGTAACTAAATTTTTAACACTACTAATCATATTAGAAAATCTACTTCCGAGTTCACCGAGTTCATCAGAGCTGTTTATGTTTGTTACTACAGTCAAATCACCAGCTTCACCTTTTTTCATAGCCTCTTTTAGATGGTTAATTGGACTTGTTAAGCTCCTAGAAATCCATAGTCCAACCATCAAAGCACCTACAATAAATAAGACAAAGAAGCCAACCAATATAAGTACATTAGAGAGTATTTTTGTGTACACTTCACTTGTATCCATCATACCCACAAGCTTCCAACCAGATTTTGCATTACTTATGTAATAAATAAACTTATTTGCCCCTTCAAACTTAACTTGGACAAAATCAGATTTACCTGCTAATAATGGTTTCATCCAAGACATTTCAGCTTTATCGCTAAAAGCATTTTCTATTTTCTGATCCTTTGTATCTGCATTTGTATTTACTCTATCAGGATTTAGGTTTTTTCCTAACAAATCTTTATTCTTAGTAGCTAACACTATTCCTGTTCTATCTAACAACAGTATTTCACCTGTTTTTTCAATGTTAGTATTATTGAACAATTCTGCTATATTAGTTATATCAATATCTATTCCAGCAACCCCTACTGCTTTTCCTGATTCATCTAACACCTTTTTTGTAGCTGTTACTACAATTTTACCTGTTGCTACGTCCTTGTAAGCATCTTGCCAAAGTATCATATCATTTGACATTGTATCCTTATACCAAGACTTTCCTGTTGGATCATACCCTTCTGGAAGCTTAGTTTCAGGAAATATATACATACCCTTATCTTCAGTTGCAACATAAACATTTAGTATTTTAGGATTGCTATTAATTACTCCTAGAAGCTCTTTTTTCACTAAAGCTCCACCAGGATTTGATAGAGCTGATTTTACTACAGAATCCTCTGTAATCTGAGATAGTGCCGCTTCATAGCCATTATAACTTTCATCTATGACATTATTAACACCTGTCACTGACTTCTCTATAGAGCTAACATACGAAGCTTTAAGATTATTATAAAGTATTACGTTTGAAATAATACCTGTAGTACACATAGGCACTAATATTATTAAAATAAATGTTAAAATAAGTTTTTTCTTAATTGTTTTAAATCTCATTTGTTCTCCTCCATAATTTTATATCACTAAGATTATCGTACATACCATAAAAAACTAAAGAAAAAACCTAGACATATTTATCTAGGTTTTACATGGCAATGCTTTCGTGGTGCTGTTTAACAGAAAAGTTAACATATCCACCACTATCCTATTAGGTTATATCAAATCAACTATTTTTATTTAATTCATTATATTCTCTATTATATATTAGTATACTGCTTTGTAATTGTTGTCGTTTGCCATAATAATGTCTATAAATACCTGTGCAATATGGGGATCAAACTGAGTTCCACTACAGTTCTTTAACTCTTCAATAGCTTCTCTATGTGTTTTTCTCTTAGAATACGGTCTATTGGATGTCATAGCATCAAAGCTATCTACCACAGTTAAGATTCTAACTAAGTAAGGAATCTCTTCTCCTTTTAATCTTCCAGGATAGCCATTACCATCATATCTTTCATGATGATGTAATATTAAAGGTGAAATATCTGTCAAGGATTCTACTGGTTTTATTATCTCCAGTCCATTTTCGGGATGCTGCTTCAATATCTCCCACTCTTCTTTAGTTAATGGCATTCTTTTGTTTAATATTTCTTCCAAAATATTCATCTTTCCAATATCATGCATATAAGCTCCATATATAAGAGTTTTTTTATCTTCTTCACTAAGTCCTAACTTATCTGCAAGCAATCTACTGTAAGCGACCACTCTTTCAACATGCCCATAAGTATACTTATCTTTTGCATTGATAACACTGATTAAAGTCTTAATAGAAGTAACAAGATCAATATGTTTATCCTCTATATCTTCCTTTAGTTCATCTAATATAGAATAATAAACCTCCACTCTATTCTTATTAAAAAATTTAGCTCTATAAAGAGCGTCATCAGCAGATTTTATAAGCTCAAGATCACTTTTAGCCTTATCTGGAAAAACTGACACTCCAATGGATGAAGTCAGCTTACCTTTCGGCTGATTTTCTTCTCCATCAAAATATGTTTCCTCAATATTTCTTCTTATGTTTTCCGCTATATTAATTGCATCCTGCTCCACTGTGTATGGCAATATAACAGCAAATTCCTCACCACCATACCTTGCTACAATATCTTCTTTCCTTACACTTCTCTTTAAGATCGCACCTATAGCCTTAAGAACCTCATCACCTTTTTGGTGTCCATATAAGTCATTATAATGCTTGAAATGATCTATATCTAAAAATATTAGTGAAAGAGAGGCTCCCTCACTTTCGTGAACTAGTAGCTTTTCTCTTAAAGAATCATGAAAAAACCTATGATTATACACTTCTGTAAGCCCATCTTCATTAGCCAAGCTCTCTAGCTTTTTTATGTGTTCACTTTCAGTTTTCACATAAAACCCAAGAGGCCAAGCCGTAAGTATAAAAACCCCTGCCAATACTAAATCATTTTGAAAATATGTATTTATACCAGATTTAGGTCCAAATACTAAATCTATTGCTAATACCAATACTGAAGAAACACATGAAATTGTAATACCTTTTTTCATTCCAGCTTCTATGGTAGTTGTTATTATAAGGAATAGAAATAAAAACTTAAATTCACTCTTCTGAGCTCCCGTAAGGATAACAATGGCAACAAACAATAATACAAATAAATAATTTTCAACAAATTTAATAAGAATTAACTGCTTTCCACAAAACTTTCTTGATGTTGCAAATGTCCAAACATAATAAACCAGTGTTAAAAAAAACACTATAGCAATGATAAAATATATTGCGTTTGTATAGTTAAAGTCACTAAATTCAATATTAAGATGATTAAGCCTAAATTGAAAAATTCCGATACCTGATAATAACAATGAACATAATCTTACTATAGCTACAATATCATGTATTTGCTTATTTTTCTCTTTACTTTTGTTCATAATTTCACTACCTTATGTTAATCTAAAAATAGGAAAGCCATAAATCCAGCCTCCATTTTATTCTTCTCTTAAGCATTCTGGTTCTTTTGGCTGATAAGTAAAAAACATGCATGCAGATGAAGCCACCATAGCAGCAACCATGGTTGCAATTACTGCAACTATGCTAAATAGTTTTCTTTTCATCATAATCCTCCTGTTAAAAACTCTTAATATTCTATTTTAAAAAATCTATCTTATTAATTGTGATATGACCGATTTTTGTGAGTGTAAACACCTGCCAGCTCATACCTCCATATACACAAAGAGAATATACCAGATAACATTTATCTTTAAAATAAACGTACGCTAAAATATTTATAATTACAATTAATAGGTACATGCTTAAAACAATTATAGCACTATTCCTCATTCTTGTTTTCTTTTCTTCCATTTTTATAGGTTTTGATGGACTATCCACTGGCGCTAACTTATAAACTAGATAATACGCCCATAAGAAAACTGCCATTCCTAAAAAAAGCATATATTTTAAATTTATAAACTTTTCTATAACAAAAGAGAAAACAGCAGCTAGTCCAACACAAACTATAGTAGTTATAATTATACAACCACTTGGCGTACTTGCATGTGCACCACCTGAATATCTTCTGAGTATACTTCCAACTAAACAAACTACAAGAGCCTCTATTACAACGTGAAATACAAGACCAAAGACCATAACAAGCATTATAGATAAACCAATTTGCATTATAGCAAAGATCCCATATGCAATCACTTCTTTACTATCATTGCCTATATTTAACTCTACTGCAATTTTAGCAGCGATATTTTTAGTTAACTTCTCCATAAGAAATATAATTCAACTCTTTTCTTTTTGCTAATCTAATATAATAAATTATAACAATAGTAGCAAACAATATTAATGAAGGACTTGAGTATATTATTTTTGAAATTGGACTTTTAAACAAGGAATTTAAATCTTTTTTCAATACAAGTTGTAGGAAAAGAACATTTAATCCTTCACATATAAATACACAAAGCATCATAATAATAGATACTTTTATAGATTGTACAACTTCAAACTTATTTATAATTACCATAACACCAATAAGTGTTATTAAATTCAATATAGAATCAACTCCACTTTGAATTGGAAGAAATCGTAGTAGGTATACAATCAAGGATTGTACTAAAACAGAAATCAAATATTTGTCTAATTTTATCTTATTCTTCGTAAAAGCATAGGCAGCTAATAGAAATATAAATTCCTCTGGAATCCCCCTCAAAAAAAACTCAATTAATGATACTTTTAACATATTCATCTTCTCCTTTGTAAAACATTCAATAAATTACACTTCTATAGCTTAAATTTTATTCTCATTAATATTTTTTATAATATTAAAAACAATAATGAAAATAAAAATTCTTATAAATATATCTCCAATACTTAAAATGCTGTATCCTAGATCTATCACATCTGTCAATACTTTTAATCTACTAGATTTAGATCCTAAAATATGAATATCTTGAGCCTTTATGAATACATCCCCATTTACATACCCTGTTATATATGAGAGTGTAGGAAAAACCGGCATTTTACCATTATTTGCTGAAATCGCTTTCTTATTTAGTAAAGTACCTATCATAATAGCTATCGAACCTATTAAAGCACTTGTATATAACTTGTGCCTAATTATTGGGATTAAAAAAGTACAGATATAAACAGATTCTAATATACCACTATACTTTATAAAGCTATAATTTCCAAGAAACACTTGTATATTTAATAATAAATATAGGATAACAAAAGAAAAGGTAGGGTATAAATCCCATGAAGTAAACAAAGGTTTTATCTTATATCCTCTTATTTTCGCTACCAACACTGCCAGTAATATAGTTTCTATCATAGCATTTACTCCTGTTTTTACAAACAACTACATTTCTTTCTTTGTAATTTATTTTAAAGATATAAAATCGCTAATTACTAACTAGTATAAATAATAAACATTATATCAATATTTTTTATCCCTTTCCATTAATTTTAATATTTTGCTAGCACCCTTAGATATAATTATGTAAATGATATACCATAAAAAATCACATTTGGAATTTTACAACAAAATCTACTTCATTAACATATGGTTCTTATTCTATTATTTATTAAAATAACTTTTCAATTAATTCATCTCTATTATAATCTAACTAGCCACTTCTCATATTGATTTTTTTCCATAATATTCATATAATTATTTTGATATATATGTTTATATTAACTCTAGCTTACGTAAACAGGAGAAAATATGGTTAATAATAAAAATAGTACAACTCAGGATATGGTTGAGCTTATTACTGTAATAAAATTAGGTTCTTTAGGATTCATATTAATGATAATTATAAATCAGCTTTTACAATATGGTGTAAACGAACCTTCAATGGTCTTTAATAGACAACTCTACTTATTACTTTTTCTTATCATAACATTACTTATTGCTATCTATGTACTATGGTCTCAGTTTTATTTTAAGTTATGGAAGCTGAAAAAGAACAAGAAAATTCAGGTTATGGAGGGATATGCTTTTTTATTAACTTCATTAATTCTTATTATGCTTTCAAATTCTTATGATAGCGATTATAAATATTTATTAATATTTGGAGTTATTACTGTAACCTTAGAACTAGGAAAAAAACACGGTTTAATAATGGCCTTTATATCTTCACTTACATTACTTTCAATTGATTTAATTTTTTCGCCCCATTCATTTGTAAATATTTATTTCGAAAACGATTTAACATTTGCTTCCAGCTTTTTTGTTGTAGCGTGGGTTCTAGGTCAATATGTTCAAATTGAAAAGGAAAGAAGAGAAATTTTAGAACAGCAATTAAATGAGCAATTAAAAGAGCATGAAAATATTAAGGAAATGCTATCAAAAGGTGATACTCTTAGTAACTTATTAATAGAGAATTCTCCTGATGCAATCTTTATTCAAGCTAATGATTCTTTTATATACGCCAATGAAAATGCTTTAGAGCTCCTTGGATATTCTGAGTTTGAAGAATTACAAGGAAAAAATATTCTTGACTTCGGAGTTTCTCAAGATAAGAGGGCCTTAGAAAAAAGGTACATATCACTTTCTAATAATAAAGAAGGTAAAGTCTCATTTGAAGATGTTATTATAAATAAAGATGGCAATCACGTTATTGTTCAAAACACCTCTACATATTATGTATATAAAGGGCAACCTGCTATATTAACAGTAATGAGAGATATACGCCCTGTGGTTATCGCAAACAAACTTAGAAAAGATGTAATAAAGAATATAGAAAAATTGAATGAGACAATAGAGTATAATAAACTAGTAACAGAGTTTTTCTCAAATATCTCTCATGAACTAAAAACTCCTTTGAATATTATATTCTCTTCACTGCAAATGCTTGATTTATATAATGATAATTTTACTAAAGATATTGTTTTGAAGAAAAAGAACTATATATTAGCTATGAAGCAAAACAGCTATAGATTATTACGATTAATAAATAATCTTTTAGACATAACTAAGTATGATGCTGGGTACATATCACTTCATATGAAAAATGATAATATAGTCAGTGCTATAGAAGACATAACCATGTCCATTTTAGTCTATGCCGAAAGTAAAGGGGTTGAAATAACCTTCGACACAGAAATAGAAGAGAAGATTATCGCTTTTGATATTGAAAAGATAGAGAGAATAATCTTGAATCTATTATCAAATGCTCTAAAATTCACTGATCGTGGTGGACGCATCTTTGTAACAGTAACTACTGATGATAATAATACTTATATCTCTGTAAAAGATACAGGTATAGGAATAGCATCAGAAGAAAAAAGTCAAATATTTGAGAGATTTGCACAAGTAGACAAGTCATTGAGAAGAAATAATGAAGGCACAGGTATCGGTTTATCTATAGTTAAATCCTTTGTAAATCTTCATCATGGAAGTGTAAATATAAATAGCGAACTAGGAAAGGGCAGTGAATTTATTATATCTCTTCCTTCGATTCAGATAGAAGATTCTGTTTGCCAAGAAAGTCAAATCATAAGTAATATAGAGGAAAGAGTTAATCTAGAACTTTCAGATATTTATTCAACAATTAACCAAGGATTAGGAGGACAATAATGCTAAAATTAACTTTACTTGAAGTTATTCTAAGGGGTGTACCTGAAACCCTTTTGTTTATATGGGCAATATATGTACTTACACAAACACCAATAAAATACTCTCGAGTAATACTTACTTCTATAATAATTTCTTTATTAACTTTTGTTATAAGGTTATTGCCGATTAATATAGGTATAAATACATTTTTAGTTATAGTTGTTTCTATTTATTTATATAATAAAATAAATAAAATTCCTATAAAGCAATCCATATCCACAACTATTTTAATATTTATTATAGAGTATATATGTGAACTAATAAATGTTATTGGATTGCAGTTGTTAAAATTTGATCTCAATAAGCTTTTTCAAAATCCTTTAAACAAAATATTATATGCAACACCTTCACTTGTCTTCTTTGCTATAGCAATACTTACAATAGTCAAAATAAAGAGAACATATTTTCCGCCTTCACCCAAGGAAAATATGTAAATTAAGTTTTAAAGTCAGAGCTATTGCTTTGACTTTTTTTATCTTGATTACTTCTTTTATTTAACGACCTTATAAATCACCCAAAGCATCAAAAACCATATAGGTGTTACAAATAAGGCTATACGAGTTTCGTTATTAAATGCTAATACAACTAGAACAAAAATTAGAAACAGAAGAACTATATAGTTAGTCATTGGGTAAAGAGGCATCTTAAATTTACTCTTAACAGCAAGTTCAGACCTACTCTTACGATATTTTAAATGACATATAATTATAATTGCCCATATAAATATAAAACAAAAGGTTGATATACTTGTAATTAATACAAACACTCCTTCAGGCATTATTAAGTTTAAGATTACCGAAATCAAAATAACAGTTGCTGAGAAAAGTATAGCATTGGAAGGTACTTGACTTGAAGCCAGCCTCTTCATTGACTTAGGTGCATTCTTTTCTTTAGCTAGGGAGTAAACCATTCGGCTCGTACTGAATATACCACTATTACAGGCAGACGCAGCTGAGGTTAGTACAACAAAATTTACAATGCTTGCAGCTGCTGTAACTCCTACTGCAGCAAACACTTGAACAAAAGGACTTTTATCTGGATTAATTGAATTCCATGGATATATACTCATAATAATAAAAAGCGCTCCAATATAGAAAATGATAATTCTAATTGGGATATTATTAATCGCTTTAGGAATGACTCTTTCTGGACTTTCTGTCTCTCCTGCCGTTAATCCCACTAGTTCTATACCAGTAAAAGCAAATACAACCATTTGAAATGACAGTATAAAACCACTTACACCATTAGGGAACCAACCGCCATGACTCCAAAGATTCTTAAAGCTAGATACTCCCACATCAGTAGAAAATCCTTTTATGATCATGACTGCCCCTATTATGATTAGCGCCAAGATTGCAACAACTTTGATTAATGCAAACCAAAACTCCATCTCTCCAAATAGCTCCACTGCAGTAAGATTCATAATTACTAAAATTACAAGGGCTATAAGGCTTGGAATCCATTGTGGTACGTTTGGAAACCAATATTGTATATAAAGCCCAGAAGCAGTTAGGTCAGCCATAGCAAGTGAAATCCAGCAAAACCAGTATGTCCAGCCTGTGATAAATGCTGCTTCTTTACCTAAATAGTCATGTACAAAATCTACAAAGGAGTGATAGTTTAGATTCGAAAGTAATAGTTCTCCAAGCGCACGCATTATGAAAAAGCAAATTATGCCTGTTATCATATATGCAAATAATATAGATGGCCCCGCAAGATGAATAGATCTCCCTGAACCAAGGAATAGTCCCGTGCCTATAGCCCCTCCAATTGCAAGTAACTGAACATGACGATTTTTTAAACCCCTTGATAGATTCTGATTTTCAGACATATGTACTCCACCTTTCTAATTAATACTGCTTATAAACCTATTATCTTAATAAAAACTTCTTTGTATTCTCTTCTTTGATTTGTAGATTTTACAGAATAGATTTATGATATCCACTATATAAAATTTATATAATTAGTAATTAATTGTCAATATATTCATAAACTTTAAACTTTTATAAATTTATTTATGCGCGCACTGTGCTTGCATAATGGTTTTAAGGTCTATTAATTGACTCAGAGATTATTTGTCTTTGATTATGAATTTTCACTAAAAGTCAGTCACACGTCTGTGCAATAGAAATATAATAGAATTAAATAATAAATCTTGAATTGCTTAATTTTCAAAATATTATAAGGTTCTTATATAATTCTCTATACTACTAAATGAATTTTATTTTAAAAAATATTTCATAAACCTATTGACTCATTATAAAATACGAAGTAAAATGAAATAAATTCAAAGTTAAATTTCAAACATTTATATAAAAGCCTTGATGGGAAGAGTAATTATTGAGACGTAGTCAAAGCGAGTCAGTGGTGGTGAGAGACTGATACGAAGCTGATAATGAAGAACATCCCGGAGCTTCCAAACGAAATTTTTTTAAAGAGTAGTCTTGGACGGAGCCAAACCGTTACAGCGTGGACAGTATCGAATTTATTTATTTTCAAATTCCGTACTGATTAAGGAGAGCTTTTTAAGCTAATTTAGGTGGTACCGCGGAAGTATAAGTCTTTCGTCCTATTTGTATAGGATGAAGGGCTTTTTTTATTTACTCAAAAATCATAATCCAAATGAATCTTTGGATAATTATATTTTATATTTAGTTGGGGAGGAATACTAATATGTGTACAATTATGTGTTATACAGGAAATGATATGAAACATGAAAAATTTGCAGAGGCATTACAAAGAACTGAGCTTAGAGGACCGGATATGACTGAAATCCTTACTCTACCATCTGGTATCCTAGGTTTTCAGAGACTTGCTATCATGGATTTAAGTTTCAGTGGAATGCAGCCATTCACAAGAAAAACAGATGCATCTATCTGCAATGGTGAAATTTACGGTTTCCGTAAACTCAAAGAGGATTTAATGGCTAAAGGTCATAAGTTTATTTCTGATAGTGACTGTGAGATACTGCTTCCAATGTACTTAGAGTATGGACTAGATATGTTTTCAATGTTAGATGCAGAATATGCAGCTGTTATCTACGATGGAGAAAAAGATACTTTCATTGCCGCAAGAGATCCAATTGGAATTAGACCTTTATTCTACGGATATTCTGAGTCAGGTAAGATAATGTTTGCAAGTGAAGCAAAAAACCTAGTTGGTCTAACACACAAAATCATGCCATTTCCACCAGGACATTATTATGCTGACGGTAAATTTACATGCTACTGTGATATCGCGGAAGTAGAAGGCGGCTACTGCAAGGATGACTTAGAAACTATTTGCAGTAACATTCACGATAAATTGGTATCTGCTATAGAAAAACGTATGGATGCTGATGCTCCTGTAGGTTTCTTATTAAGTGGTGGTTTAGATAGTTCATTAGTATGTTCAATTGCTCAAAAGATGTATCCAAACAAACCAATTAGAACTTTTGCAATTGGTATGAATGAAGATGCAATAGATTTAAAGTATGCTCAAGAAGTTGCAGATTATATTCATAGTGATCATACTGTAGTTTATATGACAAAGGAAGAAGTTCTTGAATCCTTCGAGTACGTTATTAAACTTCTTGGAACATATGATATTACTACAATAAGAGCAAGTATTGGAATGTATCTAATCTGCAAGAAGATTCATGAGATTTCTGATGTTAGAGTTCTTTTAACTGGTGAAATTTCCGACGAATTATTTGGATATAAATACACTGATTTTGCTCCAAATGCAGCCGAATTCCAAAAAGAGTCTCAAAAAAGAATTAGAGAACTATTTATGTATGACGTGCTCCGTGCAGACCGTTGTATTGCCTCAAACTCTTTAGAAGCAAGAGTTCCATTTGGAGATTTAGATTTTGTAAAGTATGTTATGGCTATTGATCCTGAAAAGAAATTAAATACCTACAACATGGGTAAATACCTTTTGAGACATGCCTTTGAAGGCGATTATCTTCCAAACAACATCTTATATCGTGAAAAAGCAGCTTTTAGTGATGCTGTAGGACATTCAATGGTAGATTATTTAAAGGAATATGCAGAAGCATATTATACTGATAAAGAATTCGAAAAACTATGCGAAAAATATAAGTATCATGCTAAACCATTCACAAAAGAATCATTATTATACAGAGAAATGTTTGAAAAATACTATCCTGGTCAAGCAGAAATGATTGAAGATTTCTGGATGCCAAACAAAGAATGGGAAGGTTGTGCCGTTAACGATCCTAGCGCTAGAGTATTATCAAACTACGGAGATAGCGGTAAATAATTTGCAAACTCTAATAACCGTCTGTAAGATATCTTCAGACGGTTATTTTTTTAATTTTTTTCTTCTCTTAACCTCCAATGCTTTAATATAGCTCTTGAATCCATTCTGCTAACTTTAAAATATATTGTCTGATAAGCTCCAGCTGTCTGTGTATTGCAATGAACCCATTATAATCCACACTTATTTCCTACATATAATTAAAATATTATGGAAAGATACATATAAAAAGTTAGGAGTGATAACATGGCAATCTTAAAGGACTGGACTGAATGGAAAAACACTTTAGCCAATGCCGTTGAATTAGGTGAGAATGTTGGCATGTCTGATAACGCAATAACTAATGTTGCTGAAAAAGTAGGTACTTTTTTAGCTAATAATGTTGACCCTAGAAATCCAGAAGAAAGATTACTTAAAGAAATGTGGGATGTCGCAGATAGCAATGATAAAAATGTTCTTGCTAAACTAGTCGTAAGAATAACTGCTAAATAGCCTTTTAATAGAGCTTATTAACAAAACCGTAATGGGGAAATCCATTACGGTTTTTATAGATGAACCACTTCATAATTGAATTTATATTTTCAAATTCTCCTCTCAGAACCCAGAGGAGTTTTGAAAATAGATTTCGGATTGAAGTGGTTCATCTTTATATACCTTTCATTCTATAAATCTTATTGATCTTTATTATTAACATCGATTGTAAAGAAATTCAAATCACTTATTTCATCGATTTGTCTGATTTCATCCAAAACCCATCTTTGTTCTTTTCTTATGAACTTCCAATATTCTTCAAACTGAACATATCTACGGGCTTTACCTTCTATTACTTCATTAGTTTCTTCATCTATTATATAATCTTGCGACTTAGCTTTAATATGAACCCATATGATGTCTTTATCTATTCCTTCATGGTCTTCAACTCCTATAGGACTTGCACCTAATAAAGTAATTCCTTTAAGAATATTTTTTTGTTTCTTTATCTTCATCCATTCAGTCTGAGTTCTATGCTTAGTATATAACTCTTCGCTCATATACTCTTTCGCTAAATCCTGATCTCTTTCCATCCAAGCAGTTTGTACTTTATAAAAAGTTTCTTCTATCTCTCTTTTTATATTTTTATAATTCCAGTTATCATCACTTTTAGATAGATCCTTTATAACCGAAATACTTTTAACCTTCTTTTTGCCAATTTGGGCTCTTAAAATTATAGTTCCTGCTGAAGCCATTATAGCAAAAGCTCCAAAGCTTAATATAGCGGATATTGGGTTCCTGCTGCCTGTTGAATTTCTACTGGATGAATGCGAACCTCCAGTACCTCCTCCGCCTCCTCCAGATGAACCTCCACCGCCTCCGGCTCTTGCATAAGCTGTTGAAGATCCACTAATTATTAAGATTACTACTAGTACACCGCAAAGCTTTTTTATAAAACTAATAAAATTCTTTCCTCCCATAGATATCCCCCTCTTATATAATTAGACTTATTCTTTCATCAAAATATCTAGAGTATGTGCACTTGCTCCCAATAAATCTGGTCTTTCACAGGTTGTAAGATGATATTTAATAAAAATCTTAAAAGTTTCTTCATCCATAGCATTAAGAGTTGGTCTCATATAGTTAGCTGGACCATCAGCTGCAATTAACTTTACCCTTTGAACTCCTACTGCCTCATTTATTTTATCAATGTCTTCAATTCTTACATAATCATATAAATCCTCTGGTTCTGAGATAACATGAAAGTCTTCACTAAGCTTTCCATTTTCTATAGATTCACGTACATTATTTTCCTTAAACCCATATGTTATTACACTATATTCATTCATACAGTAAGCTACTAAGATGATTCCCCCAACTTTTGTTACTCTTTTTGCTTCTTGCAATGCCTTTACTTTATCTTCAAATTTATATAAATGATACATAGGTCCAAAAACCAATGTCATATCGAAAGTATTCTCTGAAAATCTTGACAAGTTCAACGCTGTCCCTTGATATGCTTTTACTGTGCTTCCCTTTGACTTTAAAACACCTAAATTATGTTTTACAAGCTCAACTGCAGTTACGTCATAGCCTTCATTTGCAAGCTGTACAGAATATCTACCAGTTCCAGCTCCCACATCTAAAATTTTTGCATCTTTTTTATCTTCTAAATAATCATGAATATACTTCATAGACGTTATATATTCAACCTGTCCATGTCTCCTTGTTAATCTTTTATCTTCACAAAATTTATTGTAGTGTTTCTCCAATTCCTTAGTCATCTTTTTATGTTCTCCGTTTACTATCATTTTTAATTATTATTCCATCAAATATTATACTATATATTATAGTTAAAATATTAATCTTATTTATTACATTTAGGTGTATTTTTACTATAAGATAGTAAACTTTCAACCTAATCTTATCTCATACTTTAGTACCTTTTGAACTAATGTCAATAATTGCAAGGAAACTTCTATCATAAAAACTTATTATCTGTACAAAATAATTTAGAAGGTGGTGATTATATTATGGCTAATAAATCCAACAAGAACAATAAGACCAATAAAACAGATAATTCCAATGTAAACCTAGAGAACACTTTCTCTGGTTCAAAGCACCAGAATGGTTCTTTTAGCGTTAATGAACAAAGTGAATTTTCTAGCAAATATAAAAATGTTGAACCACTTCCAGAATCTGCTCGCCCTAGACGCGATGGCCCTGGTGGAGAAGACGGAGAATAGTCTTTTTTAAGCTAAATAAACAAGTGGTGATATTTATCAATATCGCCGCTTGTTTATTCTATCTTATTACCATACAATCTCTATTGCGATCCTTATGTTCTCCAACAGCATATCCTTTAACCCCTCATAATTCTATTGAATCTCTGGACTTATAGTAATCTATAGCTGTAGAAGAAGGATTTATTTATTCTTTCTTTTTTATTGAGTTACCAAAACATCATCAAAAGCTACATTAGCAGAAGTTGTTCTAAATCCTATCTTTCCAGAGGTTAATTCAGTATTTGGATTAGTCCAATCTGTTAATAGCCTTCCATTAACATATCCTTTTATATTATTTCCGTTTACTACAGCTTTAATTATATACCACTGATTTGAAGAAACTGTAAAGGGGGTACTAGACACTTGAGTCAAAGTCCCAGCTACACATTTATACAACTCCAAACTATTGGTAGATCCGTTGATTCTATACATATAATAGTTATTTGAATCCTGAACTCTAAATAGTATCCCTGCATTTGCATTTGTAATAGGAAGCTTCGCCTCTGCTTGATATGCATAATTTGTCCATGCAGTTCCTCTAGTAATAAAAGAAGTTGCTGTAGCATTTTGATTCAAAACATTGCTACCATCAGTTGCTACACTCCAACTTCCTGAATTAGAAGTCCAGCCTGAAGTATCTCCATCTTCAAAATTATCGCTTAATATGGTGGTACTTGAATTTGAAAATCTAATATTACTTACATTACTGCCTTGGGTAGCATTCAGATCACTTAGGCTTGTTGCAACTTTACCTAAAACTCTAACATTTGAGAAAGTCACACCATCAATAGTTCCTGTGCTGTCATGGCCTGATATATAAGAGTTTTTTCCTCCAGTACTACGAATATTACAATTCTTAAAGGTTACGTTATTTACAGGACCTGAAGTACTAGTTCCAACACTAAACCAGTGATTACCAAATTGTGTCATATCACATCTTTCTACATCTATATTGTCAAAAGTAACATCCTGAACTGCTGGAGTACCATAGCTATGGTCCACAACTAAGGCTCTAGAACATTGATAAACATAGGAATTTTTAAAGTTTACATTTTTCTGCAACTGATAAGTACCCATGCCTATCTTGAAGGCTACGCATTTAGACCATGCTAAGCAATCATCAAAGGTCACTGTATCTAAATTTTGTACAGTTCCAGGCCATCCACTTGACATACCAGTCTGCATCCAAGTCTTAGTTGAAAAGGTGTCATCATCAGATAATCCTATTGCATGAGAAACAGTAACATTCTGACATTCATTTGCATCAAAGCAGTCAGCTTCAAGATAGTCAAAGCTTTGGAATGCCTTGTAGTTTTTAATCATAACATTTTTAGAACGAACAGGCATAAATGCCCAGAAGCCCCCATCTCTCATTATTATACCATCAAAAGTAAAATTAGTAGTTGCCAATGGAACTAAAAGGTTATTTAAAAAATTCGAATTTACTCTCATATCGATACCTTTTCCATCGATAGTTCCTCTGCCCCTTATGGTTATATCGTGAGAGCCTTCTGTAGTACGGATAAAATAAGTTCCATCCTTACTAAGTGAGCTTTTATTAAAGTCAGTAATATAATCTGCACCGTTTCCTGTACCTACTATTACCGATCCCCCTGCTAGATAAAAAGTAACATTACTTTTTAAAGTTAAATTTCCACATTTGTAGACTCCTGCTGGAACATATACAGTACCTCCTCCAGCATTATGTGCATCATCAATTGCACCTTGTATAGCTTTTGTTGCCATAGACGTACCTGTTTTATCTGCATTGTATTTTGAACTAGTAACATTGTAGATTCCAGCTCCCGAAGATGCAGGAATATTAGTTTCTAGTGGATCTGCTGCTATTACAAGCTTTTTCATATCATTTATTTTAACGATTACATAAGTTGAAGTTGAAAGAGTAAAGGTAAGTTTATTTCCACTTACAGTTCCTGTTATGTTTTTAGCCATTGGACTGATGGAATAAGAGTTGATATTCTCGCTTGCAGTAACTTCAATATTTACTGTTCCCGAAAAAGAAAATTCTGAATAATCATATTGGCTCACGTAAGATATTACAGGAATATTTGTATTATCAGCTTTTACTGAAAAAGCACTGGATGCTTTATAAATTGAAGGCATAGCATAGCTTTGGATAGTTGAAGCTGCAAAAACTGTTTTTGGTATGATTAACGAAGTTGAGATAAGTACTACAAGAAATAAAAAGATATTAATCACTTTTCTATTAAACATAAATACCTCCTAAAAATTTATACTTTCTAGTTGTTAAAATATATATGAAGGTGTCTGCAGAACCGTACATATTCTAGAATTAAATCTGATTTTCAAATCTCAACTCCAACAGGATATGTAGTATCTTTATAGCTATATCTTTTAATATTTATTAGTACTGTATGTATAGATGTACCACTTCATATTAGAATTTATATTTTATTACGAAGTGGTACATCATATATAATCCTTCAAAGCAGAATTCTATGAATTTCAACTTAATATTACTACTTTATCTTTATAGGTTCTTGTATTATTCTGATATTTTTATTGAACAAAATTGACTTATTGTTTGCGATATTGTTATCTTTAAGATTTTTAGCTCATTCCATATCTATAATATTACAAGCAAACTTTAAAAAAGATTTGATAAAAGGAAATCGCCTGGAGAATAATAAAAAAGATATTTATTATTCTCTGACAACACTAGGAAAAGAAGTTTTTAAAATACATGAAATACTTCATGGAAATGAGCATGATAAATTTGTAAAAATATTAAATCACTACGATAAATACAGTCTAGTCATTATTAATAAATTTTCAGATGATTTAATAAACAAACTTTAAGGAGGAGAATAGCACTATGGCTGATAATAGAAATATAAAGGTGAAAGAACATATTCAAGATATATCTGATTTACTAAAGTCAATGAAAGAAAATATAGATTATTCAGAAAGTGTAGCTAATAGAGGAGATGAAGTAAATAGTTTCGTTTCATCTTTTGAAGAGCTTTTAACCCATACAAAATTTATACAAAATATCTCATCTCAAATAAATGATGTGGCATCTAGAACTAATTTACTAGCACTTAATGCATCTATAGAGGCAGCAAGAGCTGGTGAGGCTGGTAAAGGCTTTTCAATAGTTGCAGATGAAGTAAAAAAACTTTCTGTAAGTACAAAAGATTTGGTTTTAAGCATGAACGATACATTAAATAAGATATATTCTTTGACGGCGGAAGCAAATAATGAACTAGAGAAATTGAAGAATAGGTCAAATAATATACACCAAGCTAGAAGCAACTTTTCTAAGGTAAGTAGTGACTTGGATACTGTGCTCGTTAAATTTCACGAGTTTAAGGAATTAATTTAATTAGTAAAAAACCCTAGACATATCACTGTCTAGGTTTTTTTATGGTAAAGACTAAGCGTATCCTTTGAAATACATCACTAAATTTATTAATCATTAAATGTATCTATTCTAATATCACGTTCTAAAGTTTTTAACTTGTTTGTTCATTCATAGACATTTTCATTAAGCCTTTCTGTCTAACCCCTAGCCATAGGATAATTCCAATCACACATGATATTCCTTCTGTAGCTGTCATAGTCCAAATAACACCATTAACTGCAAATAGCATGTTTCCAACAATCAAAATAGGAACAAATAAAACACCTCTCACAGCAGCCATAACATTTGATTGCACACCATTTCCTTGGGCTTGGAATATTCCAGTGAAAAATTCACATAAGGCAGCAAAAACAGTTGAGGATAGTTGAGCTATTAAAGTTATTTGACCAATAGCGATAACCTTAGGATCAACACTAAAGAAAGCAATTATCTGTAATCTGAGTGCAAATAGAACTGCTCCTAGAGTTAATGTTAAAACCAGCATATACAATATGGTCTTTTTAATAACTTCCATGAGTCGCTTTTGATTATTCGCAGAATAAGCAAAGGCAATTAGTGGTACAACTCCCATTGCAAAGCCCATCCCAATGCAGTCTACAATTTGAACAATTCTTTGTGCAATTCCAAATCCAGCCACAACAGTGTCTCCATAAATCATAGAGTAATTATTGAAAAGCACACTTATAACCACAAAAAATCCACTAAGTAGTAAAGCTGAAACTCCAACCTTAAAGATGTTACTATAAATCTCTTTACTTGGCTTAAAATACTTAAACGATAAATTCTGAACAGTACTCTTCTTTTGTAGATAATATATAAAATATAGAGCGGAAACTATATTACCGCAAACTGAGGCTAGTGCTGATCCCATAACATTCATATTAAGAACAAAAATGAAAACTGGGTTAAGTATTATATTAACTACAATACCTGCTATAGTACCCGTCATAGAAACAGTTGATGCTCCCTCAGCACGTACAGATGATTCAAGCGCCATATTAGTAATAGTGATTGGAGCACCAATAACAAGTATCATTACAAAATTTCTTGTATATTGTAGCGTTTCACCACTTGCTCCTAAAAGCGGCAAAATATAAGATAGTATAGGCAAGCATATCAACGTAAAAATAATTCCCATAATCATTGAAGACCAAAAGTTAATAGAACTAACCTTTTTGCTACTCTCTATGTTGCCCTCACCTAAAAGTCTTGATATATATGTTCCCGAACCTACTCCAAACATTTGTCCAAGTGCCATTAATACTAAGGTAAATGGCAATGCAAGCATTACTGACGCCATCATCGCAGTATTATTAAGCTTACCTACAAAAAAAGCATCGATGATATTATAGACAACTGAAGCTATACTACTTAGCATCATAGGAAGAACCATGTGTATTATTGCTTTTGTAACAGGTGCCTTTTCAAGATAGTACAGTGATTTTTGATCTATATTTTCTATGTTTTCCATATAAAAAAACTCCTTTCATTTTGCGAGTAATAAAATCCGCCCTTAACATTAATATTGTTTTTAAATACTGTTTGCCTTCTATAAACATAGTATATGGCTTCAATTTAAACTGAACTTAAATGGAATTTAAACGCAATGTAAACAAAAAGAAAAACCACAATCTGTTAAATTCAGACTGTGGTTATAACCTAGGGCTAACAAAGCAGATATTAAAGTGTGGGATATAGATGAAGCAACTTGAAAGTCTCTTCACATGATTTATATTTTTTTATTATTCATACTAACATGTAGTCCTAGTTATTCGATTTCTAACTAATTAAATAATTACAAGTATCTACACCATTCCTCCTATATATGTTTTTGTTTAACAATTGAACTTATTATAAAATTTTACTTGTTTTAATTTCATTTTATAATTAATCTTTAAAGTAAAAAATGCTACATAGGAAAACTATAAGTTCCCTTAGTAGCATTTTTATCATTTACTCTCTTTTCTTGTTAAATAGCAAGAAAAACTTTTCTACATCCTCATAATTGTTGGAAATTGCTATTAGAACAATTATAAAAAAAGTATATTTATCTAATCCATATAGTCCCAATACTGTTGCACTAGCAATAAGTGAAGATATTCTAGCTACAGTCTTAGACAACTTTTTGATTTTTTCCCTATCTGTCAAATTAGTACCCCCAAGAATTTACTAACCTATTGTTAACATACTCAACTATATCAACTGACCAAGGAGTACTATCCCCCTTATTATTATAGTACTTTAAATTGCTATACCAATGTTCAGTTCCATCTAAATCTTTCGTCATATAGCATTCTGACACAAATATTACAATTAACTGTTAATCAAGTATTTACAAATAAAATTTTATTTTTCAATTTTACACAAGCTTGTTACAAACTATAATATCATTATTATCTAATAATATATGTCTAAATCTATCATAGTACACAAAGAAAGTATCGACAAGACACTCTTCTATTTTTCAAAATATACTACATAATATGTTAAATACAAGAACTTTCGTTCTTTTTATTTAATTCAATTTGTAATTTGCCTAAAATTCATCAATAACTCTATTTCGTTAATAATTTATTAACTATTTCTTTTTATGTTTACACTTTTAAAGCTTAACATGCCTATTTTTTATCATTTTTAATTGGTAATATAAGTATTTAATCACCTTCATTCAATGATTGTTCTAATTCATATACTCGTTCCATATATACTAGAATTTTTTTTATAGAAAAGTAACCAGTTCCAGTCGCTCTCTTACAAAAACGATTTTTTATATATTAAATTCCATATCTCATCTAGTTGCTGTAAAAATCACTCTTTCTCAAGAGCTGTTCTTCATGAACATTTTATTGTAAATTAAATAAAGTCTTCAAAAACTCAATAAAATACTTTGAAGGATAAATCCGAACAATAAAACATATATAAAATGACATTTTGGATCTTTAGTAAGTCATATCAAAGTAAAATAACATATTAAATTCAGTTTGTATTATCTTAATTTAGATACTTTAGTAACTCACCTATTAATTTATACATACTAATTTTCGAACGAATATAAATTAAATCTTCATAAAAGAATTCTATAGCTTCTATTTGGGTAAGAAAATAGTTAATTCCGTGCCTTTTCCAATCTCACTTACAAGAGATATCTTCCCACCATGTAGATCAATAATTTTCTTTACTATTGAAAGCCCAAGCCCATTGCCACCCAAAGAACGATCACGGGATTTGTCTACTTTGTAAAACCTCTCAAAAACTCGTAGCTGATCTTGCGGTGAAATCCCTATACCTGTATCAGAGATCCTACATTCAATTCCGTTTTCATCACTTGATAATTTAACACCTATATTTCCGTTTTCTGGTGTGAATTTAATAGCATTATTAAGCAAGTTTATAAATACCTGACTTAATAAATCCTCATCTCCCCATATAGTGACTTCCTCAAGTAAAACATCAAGTGTTATATTTTTCGCCGACCACTGTGGTTCTAGCATGAGTAGGATACTTTCAATTTGATTATTAATTTGATACTTTTTTAAATTTAAATTATTATCATCCGATTCCAATCTAGATAATCTCAATAGATTTTCGCTTAGTTTTGATAATCGTTTGCTTTCTGTTTCTATTATATTGGCATAGTGTGATACCTTTTCTTCACTTAAGTTTCCCTTTTTTAAAAGAGACGCAAACCCTGAGATAGAGGTTAATGGTGACTGTATTTCATGGGATACATCTGATATGAAATCCTGACGTAGTTTTTCCAAAGATCCAAGCTCCTTTGCCATTCTGTTTACCTTGTCAGCTACCTCATTAAAAGGATCCAATTCATTTGTTTTCACAAGTACATTGAAATCACCAGAAGACATCTTGTTCATAGCTTCAATGGCTCCACTTAATATTGGAAAATGTGAAAGATCAAATTTTTTATGTTTATTAGCGAAATGTTTATGTAAATAGTACCATCCTCTCCAGATCAGAAAGTATATCAAAGCAGAAGTTAAACTTTGAACAATAATGATTATGTATGAAGGGATATTTTGTGATTGACCGAAAATAAACATATAAATATAATGCCCACTGATAAGACCGAATAATGTTGTAAGAAAAATCAGTATTAGTGAAATAAAAGACCAGTTTCCTCTCAACTCTCTTCCTCCAATCTGTACCCAAGTCCCCTAATAGTAGTTATTTTGAACTTGTAAACCTCACATGGAAATCTCTCTCTCAGACGATTTATATGAACATCAAGTGTTCTCTCGTTTCCTTCAAAATCAAGCCCCCAAATCTCTTCAATGAGCCTATTCCGTGAAAGTGTTTTTCCAAGATAACTTCCAAGCATGAATAAAAGTTCAAATTCCTTCATTGGTATATCACATTTTTCATCATTGTTAATCACAGTATAGCTACTTTTATCCATAACTAAATTACCAATATTAATAGTCTGTGAAGTAGACACTTTATACCGCCTCAATAGTGCTTTAATTCGAACAAGCAATTCATCTATCTCGAAGGGTTTAGTTAAATAATCATCCGCCCCAAGCTCAAACCCCTTTACTTTTTGGGAAAGTTCGCTTTTTGCAGTAAGCATTAAAATTGGCATATCTTCATAATATTTACGTACTTGTTTGCAAAATTCATAGCCATCCATTTGTGGCATCATAATATCAAGTACACAAAGATCAACCTTGTCCTCGCCAAGTTTTTGTAATGCATCTCTTCCATTTACTGCCTCAGATACAGAAAAACCTTCATTTTTTAATACTGTACAAATAAGCTCTCTGATATAACCATCATCATCTATAACTAAAATTTTATTCAAATCTATCACCGTCCTACTTTAAGTATACCTCATGAATTTAAATAGAATATAAACTTAATTTAGTTTTTACACTCTTTCTTCATAATAAAACAAAAGACCCACTAAAATCTAAATTTAAGATCTTCGTGGGTTTTATGTCGGCGGCAAAACACATTTAGCCAAACCTATTATTTATATTTAAACATAATTATTAATTAAATTCTCTGATTGATTACAATTTTTCAAAAACTAGTGTAGCTTGAATCCTATCTCCACCCATTAAACCTTTGCAACCTGCAGAAGTAGTGGTGATTGTATGTAATCTATAACCTTTTTCGGCTTGTGTGTTTATCACTTTTTCTAATTCTGTCAAATTCCCTGAGCCTGTCCCAATAAACTTTTCTTTTAGTACAACTTGCAAAACAACATATTGCATAATATTTCATCCTTTCTTTATTGCTTATATTCATATACCTAATTTTTATGCGTGTCGTATCACATCTATATCGTTTTTACGCTTCCTAGATATAAATAGCATCCATTGAAATAATACCTTAAAAAGTAAAAAACTTCAACTTAGATAAAATATATCAAAATTGAAGTTCTTTAACGATAGTTCAACACCATAATAACTGAAAGCATGACAACTATTATTTTTATTCGATTCAATAAAAGTCTGCAAATTACAGTTAGAAGTGTGCTTAAATCTAATCTCTTATAATTTCGTATTTAAACCATTATAATTACTAAGGAAAGAGTTAAGAGTTTTTAAAATATCTTCCACTCCACCCTCAATATCACTTTCAATATTTAAGGCAAGAAGAGGTTCATGCAAGGATAATCTTAATAAAAACCAACCTTCTTCTTTAGTACAATTTATTTTTATTCCCTCATAATTTTGAGGCTCAATATTCCAGCCTTCAACTTTATGTGAAAATTCTTTTAAATTATCAATCACTGATTGACCATAAGCTTTAAAGTCTTCGTCAGCTATTTTTATTCTAATTTCTCTGCTTTCTTTAGGATGCTTTAAGTCCTTTATTAAATAATCAATGTCTTTTCCTTCTTTTTTAAGTTTAGACATTTCTATAAGGATTTTTACTATAAGGTAAGCACCATCATCCAAAAAGTAATTTTCCTTTAAAGCTGCATGACCTGATGTTTCGATCGCTAAAGGACATTCAATTCCTTCAGCATTTAACCTTTTAGCTTCATTTATAACATTTTTATATCCACGTTTAAATCTACGATGAATTCCACCTAGATTAGTTATAAACTCACTTAACCCTGTTGAGGTTATGGAATCAGTAACTATGGTTGCCCCATTTTTTTCATTAATTATTATTGAGGATATTAAGGCTATAAGAGCATTTTTATTTATTTCTTCCCCAGATTTTGATACTATAGCAGCTCTATCCACATCTGTATCAAAAATTATCCCAAGATCTGCTTTACACTTTAACACCGCATTTCTTATAGACTCCATAGCTTCTTTATTTTCTGGATTAGGTATATGATTTGGAAAGTTACCGTCAGGATTTAAGAACTGACTTCCTTCTATATCAGCTCCAAGATTCTTTAATACCTTGGTTGCAAAAAAGCCTCCTGCTCCATTTCCTGCATCAACTATAATTTTAGCTCCTTCTAATGGTTTTTCTGACCCTACAGCTTCTCTTACTTTATCAACAAGTACTTTTGAGTAGTCATCAACTAAACTAAACCTTTTGACCTCACCACTTAAATTTTTTGATGAGCTTTCATCATTCATAGAAAAATCTATTATCCTATTAATGTCCTCTTTCTCACATCCACCGATTGAAGTAAAAAACTTAAGACCATTGTAATAATATGGAAGGTGACTTGCTGTGATCATGATTGCTCCATCACACTTATAATCTTCTAATATCGTTGTCATAAACATTGATGGTGTTGTGGTCATCCCACAATCAAATACTATTACGCCTTCTTTAATTAAAGCATCAATTAGAGCAGCCTTTAAGATACTGCCAGATAATCTTGAGTCCATTCCTATAGCTACTTTTAAGTTGTTTTTGTTATCACCAATACTTCTTAACCACTTAAAGAAGCCGCTACCTATTAAAGCTACAATCTCAGGAGTTAAGTTTGCTTTATGCTCTTTAGTTTCTATAGCTATCCCTCTAATATCAGTGCCGTTTACTAGCTTTTTTAATGATATACTTAAATCTTCCTTAATGCAGGAAAAACTTGTAGCCATTGCTATGCCTCCTTTTTAAGATTATTTTAGTTCTTTAGCTGCCTTAACAATAGCTTCTGGTGTAAGTCCATAGTGTTCTAGTAGTAAATCTGGTGTTCCTGACTGTCCAAATACATCTTTAATTCCTATTCTCTTAAGTTTAGCTGGATATTCTTCTGATAATACTTCTGCTACTGCTGAACCTAATCCACCAATTATGCTATGTTCTTCTGCTGTAACTACCTTACCTATCTTTTTAGCTAAACTTACTATAAGCTCTGTATCAAGCGGCTTTATACTAGCTATATTTACAACAGTTGCTTCTATGTTTTCCTTGCTTAAAGTCTCTGCTGCTTCTAGTGCTTTTGCTACCATTATTCCTGTAGCTATTATTAGTACGTCTTTTCCTTCTCTTAATATCTCACCTTTTCCTATTTTAAATTCATAGTTTTCATTATGAATTACTGGTGTTGCTGCTCTTCCAAATCTTATATATACTGGTCCGTAGTATTCTACCGCTGCATATACTGCTTTTTTTGCTTCTACTGCATCTGAAGGATTTAGTACCACCATATTTGGTATACTTCTCATTAAAGATATATCCTCTATAGCTTGATGGCTTCCTCCATCTTCCCCCACTGTTATACCAGCGTGAGTTACCGCTATCTTCACATTCAATTTTGGATATGCCACTGAGTTTCTTATCTGCTCAAAGGCTCTTCCTGCTGCAAACATAGCAAAAGTTGTTGCAAAGGGGATTTTTCCGCAAGTAGCGAGTCCCGCTGCCGTTCCTATCATGTCAGCTTCTGCTATTCCCATATCTAAGAATCTCTCTGGTGCTACTTTCTTAAATTCTATACTTTTAGTTGCTTTAGCAAGGTCTGCATCCAATACAACTATTTTTTCATTTGGTGCTAATTCCTTTAATGCTTCTCCATAAGCTTCTCTTGTTGCTATATTCATTATTTTTCTCCTCCTTTTAACTCACTTAAAGCTTGCACCTTTTGCTCTTCATTTGGTGCTGTTCCATGCCAGGAGGCTTGATTCTCCATGAAGGAAACTCCTTTTCCCTTTACTGTCTTAGCTATTATTGCTGTTGGTTTTTCTTTAACTTCTTTAGCTTTAACTAGAGCTGTTTTTATTTCTTCTAAGTTGTGCCCATCTATAACTAACACATTCCATCCAAAGGCTTCAAACTTCTTATCTACTGGACTTACATTCATAACTTCTTCATTTGATCCATCTATTTGTAGTCCATTAAAATCTACAACTGCTACTAGATTATCTAGATTATAATGAGCTGTACTCATAGCAGCTTCCCATACTTGACCTTCTTGTAGTTCTCCATCGCCTATTATTGTATATACCCTATAGTCTTTTTTATCTAACTTTCCTGCGAGAGCCATTCCATTTGCTGCTGATAAACCTTGACCAAGAGACCCTGTAGACATGTCTACTCCTGGAGTCTTCTTCATGTCTGGATGCCCCTGTAATATTGATCCAAGTTTTCTAAGAGATTTAAGTTCTTCTTTTTTAAAGTATCCTCTTTCAGCTAAGGCTGCATAAAGCCCTGGTGCTGCATGTCCTTTTGATAATACAAATCTATCTCTATCCTCCCACTTAGGTTCTTCCACCTTTATGTTCATCTCTTCAAAATATAATACTGTTAGTATATCTGCTATTGATAGTGATCCGCCTGGATGTCCTGATTTTGCTTCTGTTAGCATTTCAACAATATCTATTCTTATAGCTTTTGCTATATCTTTTAGTTTTTCTGTATTCAACTTCTATTCCTCCTATATTTTAAGGAGCTGTCACTGAAAGAATTAAAATCACAATATGTTAAAACTCTAAAAAACTATTGCGGTATAATTTCTTAATGTGACAACCCCTTAACTTTAATTATTTTTCAGTAGAATCTTTAAACTCATCTATGATTTCACGAATCTTTCTTGCGTTTTTCGCTATATCCTCCGAGCTTCCGTTGGTTAATAAACCTCCGAAGCCACAAACATCTACTTTGTTTTCCAACCATACATGTAGATTATCAAGAGTAATTCCACCACTAGCTAGAATTGGCATATCAGGAATTGGTGTCTTGAATACCTTCACTAGCTTTGGTCCGTAGAAGTCTGAGACTGGGAAAGCTTTAACAAAGGCAGCCCCTAAACTCAATGCATTTACAGCTTCAGTTAATGAGGTACATCCTGGCGCATAAGGTATCTGATATCTATTACATACTTTTGCTACATCTTCATCATAATTTGGTGCAATAATAAACTGTGCTCCATGTAAAATAGCGTGACGAGCAGTTTCACTATCTAAAACTGTACCTGCTCCAACACAAAGTTCTTCTCCGTACTTTTCGCTAAGTCCTTCGATGATTCTTCCTGCATTATTCAAGGTGTAACTCATCTCCATAACCGGTATACCACCTTTAATGCACCCTTCAGCTATTTCGCATGCACGCTTAAGTGTTTTTACTCTTACTATTGCGAGAGCTCCAACATCCACCATTCTCTTTGTTATATTCATTTTTTTCATATCATTCACCTCGATATTCCTTATTAAATTTCAATTAAAGTTTATCTTTAGTACAAACCACTATTAAACGTAGCTTTATAAGCTTCAACTACACGCTTGATTTCTTCAAGTTTTTCACCAGTAGGTTGTGTTGCTGGAAGACGTGCTGGTCCAACATTTATTCCATTTAACGTAACAGTCTGTTTGATAACAGATGGAATGGTTCCGAACTTAAGAATACGGCGAAGTTCTTCAATGCTGCCTTGTGCTTTTTGAGCTGCTTCCAAATCCCCTTTAATGAAATTGTTATATATAGCTACATCTATTTCCGCTAGAAAATTTGCAGTTGCTGCAACTGCACCTTGTCCACCAGCCTTAAGAATATCAAGAATAAGTGAATCGGAACCTGAGAATACTCCGAAATCTTCTCCTTTAGTTACTTCAAGATAAGCCTTCATGTTTTCCAGCTTTCCGCCACTATCCTTAATACCAACAATGTTCTTAACTTTAGCTAATTCACGTACTGATTCAGGTTCTATGTTAATACCTGTTTTACCTGGCATGTTATACATCAAAATTGGTAAGTTAACTGAAGAAGCAACTGCTTTATAGTGTGCAATTAATTCCGGTTGTGTTGGAGCCACAAAATATGGTGTTATAACCGATAGTGCACTTGCACCAACCTCTTCCATTCTTTTTGATAAATTTATAACTTCACGAGTAGAATTACCACCTGTTCCTACAAAAACAGGAACTCTATTATTTGTATGTTCGATAACAATCTTTGCAAATTCCACTTTTTCATCATCTGTTAGAACATGACATTCGCCATTTGTTCCTAAAATAAATAATCCGTAAACCCCTTTACCGATTAGGTAGTCAATCAATTCACGGGTTGCTTGAGGATTAATATCTTGATTTTCATCAAGAGGTGTGATCATCGCACATATAATACCTTTATATTCCATAAGATTATTTCCCTTCCCTAATAGATTTTCCTAGACTTCCACCCGGATGCCATTTTACATATTGCTGAGCATCAAGACCTTTAGCATACTGCAATGCAATGCTTAATGACTGTAAGGCTATTGTTTCTGCAATAATTGAAGCACGAGGTGCCTTATTAAGAGAGTCGCCTTCTTCTTTAATTCCTGCGAAAATGAAAGTATCGGAAGCATCTTTTAGCCATGAATTAGGATTGCCGCTAACTCCAATAATTTTAGCTTTATTAGCTTTCAAGGTCTCAACAGTTGCTTTTAGTTCTTGGGTTTCACCACTATTTGATATGGCTATAACTACATCACCAGGAACTACTTGGCCACTTGACCCATGTACAGCTTCTGTTCCATGCAATATATATGCTGGTGTTCCAGTTGATGAAAGTAATGAAGAAATATATCCTGACACATGACCTGGTTTACCTATACCAGTAACATGTACACGTCCATAATTTTTTTCTGCTTCAAGTATAAGATCACGAGCCTTATTAATAGCAGCTTCATCAATTGAAGCTATAAATGTTGATATTTCATTAGTCAATATATCTAAAAATTCAGGTATTGTATTTCCAACCATGATTTGTCCTCCTTAAAATTATGGAGCTGTAACATAAAGAGTAAAAACTACAATGTTTATATTAGATTGTTAAATTCTAAAAAAACATATTGTGTTTAGATTTCTCAATGCAACAGCCCCGTATTAATTAACTTAGATAGGTTTTATAAATTGTAAAATTCTATGCAACACATTACCAACTACGTTATAATCTATGTTAGGGAATGTAGCACCTTGTATACCAAGTGTTCCATAAACCGGATATAGTAAGGTTGGAAGGAATGCAAGTAGTAGTCCTGCAATAAATGATCCAAGAACTGCTCCTCTCCATCCACCTGATGAATTACCAAATACCGCTGCTGTACCACCTGAGAAGAAACAGATATGGGCAGCTGGTATAATTACTACAGGAAATATGTTAGGAAAAGCTACCATAACCACGATTGCTAATAGACCTGCAGTATATGAACAGATAAATCCTAAAATAACTGCATTTGGTGCATAAGGGAATACAGTTGGTACGTCTAACGCTGGACGTGATCCTGGAATATACTTTTCTGCTATAATAACGAATGCAGCTGTTATTTCAGCTAAGAACATACGAACACCTGACATTAATACTGACATACCAGCAACGAAGGTAAACGCTTGTACTATAGGATAAACCAACCAGTGCTGTGTCCCAGAAAGTGTTTGAGTAAATGTCTGACCAGCTTTTAAGGTTGCAACATAGAATAAAATCAACATAATTATTGATAGACCCATTAAGAAGTCTTTAAAAACTGATAACCATTTTGGGAACTCGATTGATTCTGTAGTTTCCTCTTTATATTTTGAGAATATACGACCAACATAACCAGATAAACCATATCCAATCATATTGAAGTGACCAATAGCCTGTTCATCTCCACCAGTCAACTGACGCATAAATGGTTGACAGAATTGAGGTAATGCTGCAGACATAAAGCCTAAAATTGTTCCAGCAGTAACTATTGTGATCATGTCACTGAATCCGTGAGCTTTCATAATTAGTACTAATACACAAGAAAAGAATAAACTATGCCCTGTTGTAAAAAATATGTTCTTAAATCTAGTGATACGTGCAAAAACTAAGTTTAATATAAATCCTAAAATCAATGTACATGAAACTGCGAAACCGAAGGTCTTTTGAGCAAGTGCTGTAGCAGCTTCAGGTGATGCTATAACTCCTGTGATTCCAAAACCATATTGAAATAGTTTATTAAAGTTTTGTAGTGATCCAGTCATAGCAGAAGCACCAATACCAAATACTAAAAAGCCTATAAGTGTCTTTGAAGCTCCAGTAAATACATCAGTAGGTGATTTCTTTTGAAGAATCAACCCTATACAAGCAACCACACCAAGTAATACAGCCGGGGTACTCAATAAACTTATGATAAAATCCATATATATCTCTCCCTTATTTTATTAAATTTTATTTTTCTTTTGATGCAAGAAATTGTTCTAATGCTTTTTTGATTTCATTACGATCAATAATATTATGGATACCAATAATATCAAATTTTAAGTTTTTCTTTCTTAATTCTTCAGCAACATCAACTAATGTTTCTACAGCATCTCCAGTAAATCCATTTAGCGAGTCTAATGAACCGTGCTCAACTTCTATCGGAAAATTATTTTCCTTGATTACTTGTTGGGTCTTGATTTTTAACATTAAACTTGAGCCAACACCTGCTCTACATGCGATTAATAATTTATACATAAATAATTCCTCCTTTTATAATTCATGTGATTTTATAAAATCTATAATTTCCTTAGGATCTTTAGCATTGTCTAAAATCTTAAAAAACTCATCCATTTCAAATAATTCAACAAGCTCAGACATTGCACGCAAGTGACTATTATTATCTACAGCACTTAAGCAAAATACATATTTTACAGGATCATTGTCTTCATTTCCAAACTCAACAGGATTTTCTAAAGTAGCAATTCCTATTGCGATTTCTTTTGTTCCTGCTTCTGGTCTTGCGTGTGGCAAAGCCACATGTTTTGTAATTACAATATAGGCCCCAGATTCTTTTGCAGTTTTAACCATGGCATCTACATATTCTCCTGTAGCTTTACCATTCTCAACTAGAACAGATGCTGACTGCCTTATGGCATCCTCACAATCTTTAGCTGAAATCTTTAGTTTTATTAGTCTTTCATTAGTAATGTCACTTAACATAAGTCCTTCATCTCCCTTAGACGTAAAATTCTCTATTTGTGCAAAATAGGATAATAATTCATTTGAAAGCAAACTTTCAGAAGTTACTTTCGCATATTTTTTTACTATATCCATAACTTCATCTATTTTCGGTTGTCTTAAAAAAATATCACCCAATTGAATATACACTTCACGTGTAAGCTTGTATTTTTCTTTTTGGGTCATAACAGGACTAACTTTAATTACTGGTACATCTATTTCTAACCCCTCTGCCTTATAATTAGTAGTAAACACAATATCTACAGGTTCAACAAAATCTTTTAGCTTAGAGGATTCTAATGGTGGTAAAAAGTTTAGTTCCGGAAATAAATTTGTGAGCTCTGCATATAATATAGCCGAGCTACCGACCCCATTTGAACAAACTATTAATGCTGTTCTTTTTCTAAGAATATTGAATTTCTTTCCGCTGGAAAAAATAGCTGCAAAATGCATTGTTAGATATGCTAATTCCTCTTCCTGGATTTCCTCTCCAAATAGGCCGCAGAATTCTTTCATTACATTGCTTACGATTCTATATAATAGTCCATATTCTTCTTTTACCCTTTTACAAAGTGGATTGTATATAGGTAGTTTAAATAAAAGTCTGTAATAAGCTGGCCTAAAATGAGAATATAGTTGCTTGAATATTTTTTCATGACTTACATAATGTACTCCACTTAAATACTCAAACTTTATCATCATTTTGTTCACAATTTCTGTGATTACTTCTCTGTCTCTTGTGCCTTCTTCAAAGTTTCCTACGGATATACCTAAAATCCAAGCACTGATGTACATTATATCGTGAGGTTTTATCTTATCTTTGCTATCATATACTTCTAATAATTCTTCAGCAAATCCATATTCTTTCATAGATGTTAAAGCTGAAATATTAGGAATATCTATATTTTCTGAAGTAATCATTTTATTTGATAGCATTCTGGCTTTTAGAAAAATGAATATATAGATAAATTCAACCAATCTATTCTCAACAAAAGTAATTTTATGTTTTTTTACAAGCTTTGATATGATATCTTTAGCTTCTTCATAACTATCTAATTTGTACTCTTTAATAAAAATGTCAAATACTCTTGATCCATCCTCATTAGATAGTGTCTCTATGATACTTTTAATAAGTATCCTTCTAATCTCCATTTCAGATCCGACTAAATAATAGCCGTTTGTACGATTGTTTTTAACTTCAATCCCCTTTTTCTCTAGATCCGGTATAAAGTCTTTAAAATCAAGATTTACAGTAGATCTACTTATCTTTAGAGAATCTATAAAATGATTAATCGATATATCTTCCAGGTTTATAAAAAGCATCAAATACATATATAAAAGTCGCTCTGTTTTACTAAAGTAGTAAGTATTTTTAGAATTGTTCTTTATTAGGATTTCTTTAATTACATCCTTTGTTTCCTTTTGAACAATTATATCCTTATTGGCCATTAAAGTTATTAGTGGAACCTTTTTAACTTTAAACATGTCATTAATTTTATTTAGTCTGTATGTAACTTGTCTTTTTGTAGAATTTGTTTCTTCTTGCAAAACTTTTGTAGTTATCAGTGTACTATTTAGTAAAATCTGAAGAATTGATACGATTTCTTTATCCATTTATATTAATCCTCGCTTTCTTATTAAGATTAACTATAATCTCGTCTTTGGATTATTATTTTTCATCGCCTCCTCAACATCATTCTATTTTAATTGTATATCGTTTTCAATTCAATTTAGGTTCAACTTTTGTCCGCTGATTGAACAAAAATTAAATAGAAGTGGCAAAACAGTTTAAATTGCTAGGGTCTATGGCATCTATCCAATCGCTATCGGACAGTATAAGTTCCTTTTTCATATCTTTATTCATCTCTTTATTTATCTCTAAGAGACAATACTTTGCCTGTTTGCCTCTTAGTTATTTAAACTTATCTCTTCAAGCTAATATCTCCAAAATTGTTTTGATTTATAATTTTATAGTATTTAAAGTAAGAACGGATATCCTGAGATGCTTATAAAAATCGGAAAGGTAAGTATAGATATATTACAACACAATCAGAGTTTGAACAAATTAAAACCCACGAAAATCCATTTTTAGATTTCCGTGGGTCTTCTAGTGAAAGTAAGTGTTAGTGCTACTACCATGCTTCTGATAGTAACTATCTACATATACATCTCAAAGATTTAATAAAACTGTATATAAAAGTTTAGTATGATAAAATAGGTATCTTTAAAAGATTTCTTGGTGTAAGTTTTCTAAATATCACCATAACATCAAACAAAACCTCTACAAGCTTTATATTTTACATAAACAGTTATTTCATTTCTTCAACTGCAGTATTACCAGCAATTCTTCCGAAGGTAAATATATCAGTTAATGCATTACCGCCAAGACGATTACCTGCATGGATACCTCCAGCAACTTCTCCAGCAGCATAAAGATTTTTAATTGGTTTATCATTTTCGTCTAATACATGGGCTTTAGTGTCTATCTTAAGTCCACCCATTGTATGATGAATTGCTGGCTTTCTAGGAGTAGCATAAAACGGTGCTTTTAAAACTTTTAAGCTAAAGGTATCCTTATGGAATTCTGGATCAAAGCCTGCATCAACATATGAATTATATTTATTAATAGTGTCTACAAGAGTTGCAGGATCCATACCAACTTTTACTGCTAGCTCTTCTAGGGTATCTGCTCTAAATAAAGTGCCAGCTTCTACCTGACGATCTATCTTTTCTTGACTTGTATTAGCTGCAGTTTTCTTTATTTCATCATCAGCTATAAGGTAGAATAAACCACCCTGTTCAATAGCAGCTTTTGTTAAAACATCTCTTCCAGAGAATTCATTAATAAATCTTTTTCCTTCTTTATTAACTATTACAAAGTTTTCAGGAGGTACTTGAAGTCCACTAAATAATTCACCAGTTTCAGGATCAGCTACAGGCATCATTTGGGTAAAGCCCATTCCTGTAAGTGCTGCGCCTACGGATTTACCAAGTAATATCCCATCACCAGTCATAGCGTAGGAGTTAGTAGTTTTTATATCATCAGCAATTTCACTCCAGTAAGTGTTGTATTCTTTTAGCATCTTTGTGTTTGCACCAAAACCACCGCTTGCAAGCACTACTGCTTTTGCATGAATAGTTATCTTTTGGCCATTAACACCAGTTGCTATAACTCCCTTTATTTCACCATCTTCTATAATAAATTCTTTTACAGGGCTATCAGTAATGATTTTTCCTGAGTTATCTTGTACATATTTTGTTAGTGAAAGTATAAAGGATGAGCCATGGCTTTTGGTAGGCTTATGACCACGGCGCCAAAGTGCACCAACAGGAGCAAATACTATGTTCTTATCATACTCAACCCCTATTTCCTCTAGCCATTTAACACTTTCTAAAGCTCTGTCTGTAAGTATCTTTACTAGGTCATATTGTCCGTATATGGTGTTGCCATTAAGATCAGTTCTTTTACCACCAAAATATGTTTGCATTCTGTGAAGTAGTGGAGAGTCAAATAGATGTCCCTTTTGTGTACCAAACTTTTCTTGGTAAGCTGAAAACTCTTTTCTAAGTGCACGGAAATCCTCTATATATTCTGGATGAATTAAGCTCTCATCTGTATCTAATAGTGCTTCAATAGTATGCCTTTCTCCTGGATTTTCTTCAAACTGTATCTGCCACTCTGGATCTGCAGCATTGACAGGACCACCAGAACGTATGGTATTTCCACCTACTGCTGGATATTTTTCAAGAACAATAGCACTTGCACCACTTTGCAGCGCTGTTGCAGCTGCACTTAGTCCAGCGCCACCTCCACCTACAACTACTACATCACAAGTATACTCTTCATCTTCTTTGATTAAGCTACTAGCAGGCTTTGGGCGTCTCTTAAGTATGTCAGGATTAACTCCTGCAAGCTTAACTGCTTTTGCTACACCATCTATTACAGCATTACTAGTTTCTGAAGCACCTGAAAGAGCATCAACATTTAATGTCTGTCCTTCGATTATTTTATCTGGTATTCTTACAAAAACTACATCTGCAAGCCCTTCTGTCTCGCCCTCTGTATTTATATCTATACTTTCTATTCTATCCTCACTAAAAGATACCTTCATTGGAAGACTTCCGCTGTGCCCTATTGCACTTACCTCATATACTCCTGGTTTGAAGGTAAACTCTTCTTCTTCGTTTAGCTTATTTGAAATCTTTGCAAAGCGCATAAAGCGTAGGAAGCATATTTCTAGGAAATCTATGGTTCTTTCATTGTTTAGATTACCTTGTTCATCAAATGCTTTATTTGCACTTCCAAGTAAAAACTCATATCCTGGCATTACATTTGCATCAACACCTGGTGCATCTAGGATTTGACGAAGATGTAGCTGCGCACGAGAAGAACCTTGAGTATCAAGAGAAGCACCAAGGATCATTACTGGTTTGCCAGCAAGTGGATGAAGATCAAAGCTTAGCCATTCAATTAAGCTTTTAAGACTAGATGCTATTGAGTGATTATACTCAGGGGTAGCTATAATAACACCATCACTTGCTATAATCTTATCATTGAACATCTGTATCACTTCACTTGAGGACTGATTATCAGATTGATTAAACATAGGAACATCTGTAATCTCAAGTATCTCTATTTCTGCCTTTGACTCAAAGTATTTTTTCATAAACTGAAGTAGTTTACGATTATATGATCTTTTTGCACTAGTTCCAACAATCGCTATAAATTTCATTGATATTAATCCTCCTACTCTTGCCAAGTGAATTTTTTAACTTTTTTATTTAAAGCTTTTTCTGCTAAAAGTTTTGATGTAATATCTGTAAATAGAAGAAACTCTCTGAAAATTTCATCTAGCTCTGATAGCTTGTCTAAATAAATAAGATTTCCTTCGCTATCAAATGCACCTTGTGATTTTCCTAAAAGGAATTCACTGCTTGGCATGATTCTGGCTGCAAGCTCAGGCGAATCAAGTATCTGTCTAAGATGTGCCTGTGCACGAGAAGAACCAAGCGTACCATGGGAAGCTCCCACAATTAAAACTGGTTTGTCAGTAAGTGCTTGACTAGTGTAACTAATCCATTCAAGAGCACTCTTTAAAACTGCAGGTATTGCATGATCGTACTCTGGAGTTGCTATTATTACTCCATCTGCTTTAAGAATTTTATCAGATAATTCTGCTACCTTTTCAGGAATATCAGAATCCTCTGGTTCATTAAAGGCAGGTAAAGCCTTAATTTCATATAGTTCTATCTCTGCCTCACTGGAAAAATGCTTTTGCATAAATTGAAGCAGTATACGATTAGTTGACACGTCTGAGTTAGTACCTACAATTGCTAAATATTTCATAGTAATCTCCTCTCTCTATTTTGAAGACTTCATAATTTCAATAATTATTTGATATAATTTTAACATGTTGAATATATTATATCTAATAGTTATTTATTGAAGTTTGATAACATATTTGTTATAATCAAACACAATAAAAAACAAGTTAATTGTTTCACAAAAGGATGAATTAAATGTCAAAATACTATTCTCAAGATATTTTGTATTATATTGATGCCATTTTAAAGTACAGTAATTATGGCAAGGCTGCCAAATCACTTTATATTTCTCAACCTTACTTGACACAGGTTATTAAAAGGGTAGAAAGTCAGTTAGAATGTGAGCTTATCAATCGTAGCAATCTGCCCTATCGATTAACCGAGCAGGGAAAGATATATTATCAGTATTTAACTTCAATAGAAAATAATTATGCGAAACTCCTTAGAGAAATATCAGCTGTGACAGATATAGATAGCAAGGTTATCAAGATAGGAGTACTTCCTAGTCTCGGAACCTATCTTTTACCTCTCTTTTTACCAAAATTTTTAGATATGCATCCAAACTGTAAAATAGAGCTTTCAGAGGCTTTACCAGAAAAAAATGAAAAACTAACTCAGAATGGTGAATTAGATTTTTGGCTTGGACAAAATTCAACAAATATTTCTCCCAACCTAAACTCCATTACTTGGGGCAGACACCGATACCGTGCTGTTATTCCTCGCAGTTGTGATCTATATCAGAAAGACGTGGCCATTATTCCAGAGGGAACTATCGACATAAACAAGATATTGTGTCAAAAGCTGATACTAACTTCCAAGGGTTCTGCTATAAGAAAGCAGATAGACCAGTTATTAAGCCTTTATAAGGTGGAACCCAAAATCATAATGGAAAGCACCGAAATCTATACTGTACGTAACCTTGCAACCAGTAATTTAGGACTGACCTTTATACCAGAAAGCATCAATGTAAAGGAATGTCCATCTGAATACAATATATATCAAATTCCAGCTGATGAGCTGAGTTTAGATTATTTTATAGCATATAACAGTGAAAAAAAACTAACTGCCGTTGATAAAGACCTTATAGAAGCATTTCTAACTCATGGCCAAAATAATTTCAATATAGGAGATCAAAATGAACGAGTATAAGAAGATAATATATCTTATGGGAACAAAAATCTCTCTATATATAAAAGCAGATGCTGCTGAAAAGCTTGCAGAAAAGGCTGAGGATATGCTGATTCATTATGAAGAAGTCTTTAGCGCCAACAGTGATAACTCACAGCTTGCGATGCTAAAAAAAGAAGCTTCATTTGCTCCACAAAAAGTAGATGAAGAACTGTATGAGCTGATAAAGATAGGTAAAGAACATAGTCTATGTGAAAATACATATTTAAATATAGCAATAGGTCCATTAATAAAATTATGGAAAATAGGTTTTGAGGGGGCACATGTACCAGAGAAAGAAGCTATAGCACATGTACTGGAACTTTTAAAGCCTGAAAATATACAACTAGATGATGAAAAAAACACCGTGTATTTCTTGAAAAAAGGTATTGAGATAGACCTTGGAGCTATAGCCAAGGGCTATTTTGCTGATAAGGTTATGGAATTATTTAAAGAAAATGGAGCTGTTTCAGCTATGGTAGATATGGGTGGCAATGTCCTCGTTTTTGGAGAGTCTCCATCGATCGGCGGTGACTGGAATGTAGGAATACAAAATCCATTTCTACCAAGAGGAAATGTGGTGGCACTTGTGAAAATAAAAGATCAATCCGTTGTAACCTCAGGAATATATGAGAGAATGTTCGAAAAGGATGGTAGTAAATACCACCATATATTTGACAGCAAAACAGGCTATCCAATAGAAAGCAATATAGCTTCTTTAACTATTATTGCTGATAAATCCCTAGACTGCGATATATATACTACAAAATTATTTGGATTAGATGCTACTTCAATTATTCGTAGAGTTAATAGCATTAAGGGGATGGGTGCTGTTGTAATAACTGTGGATGGAAAAATGGCCTATACAGATAATCTTAAAGGAAAAATATATCCATTAACAATGTAGTATTCATTAATACAAAAATAGCCTTAGGCAAATTATATCAATGCCTAAGGCTAAAAAACCTCATTTACTTATGATACGGTTCTCCGTAACTACTCCAAGTGAGGTTTTTCCACAATTCTATCAATTCTAGAAACTAAGATCTTCTCCATTAGTTGCTATTACTTTCTTGTACCAATAAAATGATTTTTTCTTATTTCTTTTTAAGGTTCCATTTCCTTCATCGTCCATTTCTACATATACAAAACCATATCTTTTTTTCATCTCGCCAGTTCCTGCAGAAACTAAATCAATGCACCCCCATGGTGTATAACCCATTAAGTCAACACCGTCTAAAGTAACTGCCTTTTTCATTTCTGCAATATGATCTTTGAAGTATTGTATACGATAATCATCCACCACATATCCATCTTCATCAGGCTTATCAATAGTCCCCATCCCGTTTTCAACAATAAATAGAGGTTTCTGATACCTATCATAAAGTTCAGATAAAGTGTATCTTAACCCAACAGGGTCAATAGCCCATCCCCACTCCGTTTTTTTAAGGAAAGGATTTGCATCCCCCATTTGCCCGCCAGTGTCTGTATTCTGAACGATTTCAGTATGATATACACTGCTACGGTAATAACTAAATGATAAAAAGTCTGAGGGGTAATTCTTTATTATTACGTCATCCCCAGGTTCTTTTTTTATGGTTACTCCCATCTCTTCAAAAAAGCGGTCTGCGTAAGATGGATAATATCCCCTCATCATAATATCAGAGTAAATCAAAGCTCCTCTTCGATAATCCAATGCTCCAAATATATTTTCTGGTTTACAATCTTTCGGGTAAATACAGCTTAAAGCAACCATACAACCAATTTGTGCATCTTCAATGATTTCGTGACAAAGTTTATTAGCAAGGGCACTGGCAACAAACATATGATGCTTTGCTTGATAACGCATCTGAGCTGTAGCTTCTCTGGTCCCCATAAAGGCGTAGCCATTTAGTACATTAATTTCGTTAATAGTAATCCAATATTTAACTAAATCTTTATACCTAGTAAATACCTCTTTGCACATTCTTAAAAAACAATCAATGGTTTGACGCCCCCCCCAACCATTATAATGTTCAGCCAAATAAGCAGGCGTTTCAAAATGATATAGCGTAACTAATGGTTCGATATTATATTTCTTGCACTCATTAAAAACATCTTCGTAAAACTTTAACCCTTCTTCATTTGGTTGTTCCCCTTCAATTCCACCATTTGGGAAAATACGAGACCAACTAAGAGATAGTCGGAAACATTTCAATCCCATCTCTCCAAAAAGAGCAATGTCTTCTTTAAAATGATGATAAAAATCAACAGCTTTATGACTAGGATAATAAACAGATTCATCGATATAGCCTGCTGCACCTTCTGGTATAGTGTCAATTTTGGGATCACCAGTAGGTCGACGGTTTACCACTTTTTTTGTGCCGTCTTTTAACTGGATTGTAATTTTCCTTGGACGATCTGCAGTTCCATTAGTTATGAAGTCGCTTGTTGCAAGCCCCCGCCCGCCTTCATTATATCCACCTTCATATTGATTTGCAGCTGTAGCTCCACCCCATAAAAAATTTTCCGGAAAAACTTTTTTCATTGAAATTCATTTCCTTTCTAAAGTACATTACTTTTTTTGATTTTATAAAAACAAAAACTGCCCAAAATAAGTTGGGCAATCCTAAAAATGGATCTGCATTAAGCCTTTTTGATAAGTTTATACAAATCAGTGATTTCACTGGCCATATCTTTAAGGGCCATGGAAGTCATAAAATGGTCTTGTGCATGAACCATAATAAGAGAAAAATCAAATTCCTCTCCGCCTGCTTCCTTTTGTATTAAGCTAGTTTGAAAATGATGTGCCTCATTTAAAGCATTATCTGCTTCTATCAATTTTGCTTCTACTTCATCAAAATTGCCTTCTTTCGCTTTTTGGATTGCTTCCATTGCCGAGCTTCTTGCGTTCCCAGCGTGAAGGATTAATTGAAATGCAATATTATATAGTTCTTCTTTATTCATAATTAAAGTCCTCTCACTTGTATTAAGGAGGCAGGCAATAGACAAATATATACCTGCCTCACTTTCTTTAGTTAGTCAGCCCTTCCTCTTCTCTCTTCTTCGCCTTATCATAGATTCTGAAGAAAGGAGTATAGATTAGGAATGAAATAAAAATATTAACTACATTCATCACTGCGCCCGAAATATGTCCACCGGATGCAAGATAGCCTGCGATAATCGGTGGCGTTGTCCAAGGGACTGCAATACCTGTAGGTAACGCTACCCATCCAAAATTCATTGCAATAAAAGTTACAATAACGACAACAAGTGAAGTAATGATAAATGGAATAATCATTAGCGGGTTTAACATTATTGGCAATCCAAAGATTACTGGCTCGTTTATGTTAAAAATAGCAGGAGCTATTGATAAACGACTAAGACTTTTCATTTGCTTTGATCTAGAAAAGATTAACATTGCAAGAACTAAGCCAAATGTTACACCCGTTCCACCGATGTGGATAAAGTTATCCCAGAATTGCATAGTAGCAACATGTGGTAGATGTTGTCCAGCTTGATATGCTGCAGCATTGTCACCGGAAGCACTAAGCCAAATTGGTTCCATAACACTTTTAACAATGTTTGTACCATGCAATCCAGCACCCCATAGTAATGTTACAAAAAATTCAGCAACAAGGGATCCACCAAGAGTAAGTCCCACCATTTTTAACGGATCACCTAGAATTGTGGTAACTAAGCCATTAATCGTTCCATAACTAGTGGTTTCAACGAGTAAACGTACTCCCCAAACCAAAAGAATAACAGCAAATCCTGGAATTAGAGCTGCAAATGATTTACCAACAGTTGGTGGTACACCATCTGGCATTTTAATAATAATTTCTTTTTGGACGAACCAACGATAAATTTCTGTTGATATAATTGCAATAAGTAATGCAACAAACAAACCTTTACTGCTTAAAAATGCTTTTGAAAGTGCACCGGTTACCATAACAGCATCTTTAGCTCCGGCTGCCTTAAATAGGAAATTAAATGGTGTTGTTAATAAGAAGGCAGACACTGAAATAGTACCGGCACTCAACTTATCAACCTTATAGCTTTCAGCTAATCGGTAAGCTACAGCGAATGCAGCAATGAGCGACATGATATTGTAAGTTGCATCTACCGGATAGTTTAAACTATTTTTCCAGCCTGCGCCGAAAATAGAACTCATCCATTCTGCATATCCATTAATTGGAAAGTTGGCCAAGATTAGAAATAATGACCCAATGATCATGAATGGCATAGTGGCAATCAGACCATCACGGAGCGCCAATAAGTGTCTTTGCGCACCGACTCTTGCTGCAACAGGCATTACCTTTTGTTCTAGAAAGTCGTTGTATTTGCTCATTTTCTTCTTCCCCTCTTAATTTATTTGTTACTTACTAACTTTATAGCAGTTTTTAGAACTTCTTCGCCATTACACATCCCGTAGTGAGTTGGGTCAATAGTATCTACTGGAATACCTTTCTCATCCCCTAATGCTTTTATTTTTGAAAGTAGATATCGAACTTGTGGTCCTAAAAGAACGACATCCGCCTTGTCAATGTGTTCATTGATCTGAGTTGCCGGAGCGGCCCAAATTTTCCCTTCCAAACCTTGTTTTTCTGCGGCCTTTTCCATTTTGGTCACAAGCAAACTTGTACTCATCCCAGCTGCACAACATAATAAAATATTCATTGTTTCTCCTCCTATAAAAAGTTTTTTAATAAAATAAGTAGCCAATTATCTAAGCTGCATCAATTGACAACCTTTTCATTTCGCTTTGATTACTTGTTGTTTATAGTTTATTCTAAAACTTATTTGTTTTACAGAAAGGATTTTTCCGTTGATAACGGAAAAAGGTATCCTGCTATGAATATCACTTCTGTTTTATATTGCACTCTTAAGTTTTATTACTTTGTTTATTGAATTTAACTTACATTTCGTTATTTACACCCATTTACAAGCCTTACTATATCTTCAGCTGATTCGCTCCTCAGAACTTTTTGGATCATTGTCCTGTTTTCAACTAAAGCAATGAGCCTTCGATACATCCCTTCCAGATCTTCCTTAGGATTTTTTCCAATGTTTAACAAACAGATAAATTGAACCATATTCTTACCTGCCCATTCTATAGGCTTTTTTAATGTGCACACAGTCCAAAATGTTTCCTCTGTTTCTGGTTCGAATGGATGAGGAATGGCAACAAAATTTCCAAAGCTAGTTGCAGCGATTTCCTCCCTTTCAAATACAGAATTTACATAATCCTTAGAAACAAGTTTTTGTTTGTGTAATTCTTCACACATAAAACGGATTACGCTTTCTTTGTCATCAAAGTTTTTATGAATAAAAACTCTGGATTCATCTAGATATCTGCGTTCCTCGGAGCCCTTTACAGACCTCAGTTTCTCCTGAATACTTACAATATCTTCCCCTCCTAAAAAAGTATGAACAACTTGCACAGGAACTCCTATATCTTCTTTTAATGGAATCGTACTAATAATAAAATCAATTGAGGATAGATCGTATTCATTTAATTGATAGTAACTAGTTGTGGCCACAATATCTATTTCATCTTTAAATTCATTTTTCAAACGATAGTACAATAATTTTGCGCTTCCAACACCTGAATTGCAAACCACAATTACTCGTTTTGTCTTTATTTGGATTGCCTTAATTCTTTCTAATGCCACGCCTATATGTAATGCAATATAAGCAATTTCATGTTCTCCTACTTCAACCCCCAAGTAGTGCTCTATACATCTGCTAGCAATGGCGGCACCTTGAAAAGCACTAGGATATTTCCTTTTAATGTCGTCTAATAATGGATTCCGAATGCTCATACTATAGCGTAATCGATTCATTGCGGGTCCTATGTGCATAATCATGGCTTGAATGAATTCAGAGTCCCCATAAAAATCCCAATTAAAATTGGTTTTCAATTTTTCCAGCATACAATTAATGATGGTGCGTAAATTATCATTTTCGCTAGATTCATTTAAAACATTCTTATGAATTAATTTTGTACCTAACAAATGGACGATAATATAATTAATTTCAGCTTCCGGAAAAATTTTACCGGTAAACTCCTCAACTTCCTTAACAATTTCATTAGCTATTATACTTTCAAATGGATATTTTCCAATTACATCCTGTTCGAAATTTTCAATGACAAACCCTTCATCAATCCTTTTGCATCCAATGGCAATATGAGTTGCCAAATTTTCAAGTGTAATGTCCGAAATTTCAAATTCATATTTATTCACCTTTTTTATGATGATTTCCCTAATTTTTTCAAACAGATTTTTATCCAATAGTTGTAAGGACTTACTGTCAATGTTTAAGTTGTTATTTCGACTTAAAATATAATTTGAAAGGCATATCCGCTTCATATATTCATCGCCCTCCACATGCATACCATAATGCGGTGTCGAAACTAACTTCAAATGATAACTCTCCAATATTTCACGGACCATTTTTAAGTCATTTTGCAACTTAGGCTTAGAAACAAATAGGGATTCCTCAAGACTTTCTAATTTTACTGGGTCCTTTCCTAATAACAATCGCCTTAATATATATATAACCCGATTTTGATGTTCGTAAAGATTTGATTGAGTATCATCCATGGAGTCTTTTTCATTAAGAGTAAATTCTTTTTCAAAAGTTGCAAAATCCTTTACTTTTAATAAATAGCCTTTTCCACGAAACGATTCAATAACAATTCCTAACAAAACACTTTGTGATTGAAGTTCTTTGATCTCAGTTCTAATGGTTCTGTCACTTACTCCAAGTTCTTTTGCCATCCATTCAGACGTAACAGGGTCTTTTGACTTCATTAAAGACAACACGATGTCTTTTTGGCGTTTCGAAACCACTTTTCGGCCCCCTTTTCTATGTTCTTTTCTTAATCGATATTTACGTCCTTATTTTTATACTGCTTGAAAGCGTTGTCAAGTAAAAAAATTTACTTTTTTTGAAGTATATAGGAAAAAACATTTATTTCAGGATTTTGACACAGCAATTCTTATGTCTAATAGTGAATATTTGGGATATATTATTTTTTTATCTCTTAGGAGTGTTTTCTCCAATTAGTGAAATTAATATTCTTACAGATAATCCTGTTAGATAAGGCAATGAGAAAGGCTACAATTCATCAAGGACCTACTATTAAAATAGTAATTCCTTCAATATATTGTATATTCACAAAATTTGAACAAAAAAGATTTAGATGCGGTGTTATCAGATTATATAAAAAATAATTATTTCAATTGGTCTAATGTATCATCAAGTGAAAAATATGAAGTTCATAAAATTTATGGAATTGATGAAAGATTTGGACTTAAATACGTATATATGTATACATTATTCGAATCTGGTACAAACGCTGGAGGATCTAACCCATTAGTTGTTATAGTTAAAGAGGATTCGAATGGTACGTATTCCGTAGTAAATCATAAAGCACCTAAAGAAGGTGATGAGAACTGGCTATCACTAAAAATAATATTTCCTCATAAGTATCTAGTTGCTATAAACTCAACTGAAACAGTAAAAGAATTGCAAGAAGAAATGGGTTCTACTAAATAATAAGTTTATGGAAACAAAGTAAGGTATTAGGGTATAGCTTGTCCTGTTTTTACAGTTGCTTAGCCATTAGATACTCCCATTACCCACCTTAGGAAAACATTATTAATCTTTCAAAATAAAAAAATGATTAATTTTTAACCAGGAGCGATGCTCCTTTCTTGTTTAAAGAAAGAAATCTCCACAACATTGAAATATATAATCAATTTATTAGTTATTTATTAACACACAATTTTAATTCTAGCATTAAACCTACAGTTATTAATAAAATACAAGTTTTGTATTTCTTAAATTTCATTTTGAACACTAAATATTCCTATTAATAATTTTTATATTTATCAAATGTAGGTAATACTATTACCATACTAATCTCAATAAATATCACTTTTGGAGGGACATATGCTGACAAATGAAGAAAAAGCTTATATCGCTGGAATAATTGATGGCGAAGGTAGCATTATGCTAACCAGCTTTCACAGAAATGAACTTCATTCCCCTTGTGTTTCCATAGCTTCTACAACCCTAGAGCTTCTTCAATGGATTAAAGACAAAACAAATACCGGAGTAATTAAAAGAAAGAAAAATTATAATACTGAAAGACATAAAGATTGTTTTTCATATACATTGAGATACAATGATGCCATAAACTTTCTAGAAATGATATCACCTTACCTTGTTATTGAAAGTAAAAAACGTAGAGCTCTAATGATTATAAATGAATACAAAAGCTTAACGCCTAGAAATGGTAGGTATTCTGAAGAACTCTTAGAAAAGAAAAGAGAGTTTTATGAAAGGTTTATTGCACTTAAATAGGGAAACCCCCTAGACATTTCTGTCTAGGGGATTATATGGTTGAGGCGAGGGATGGATATTAGTATCCTCGACTCATCTATATTCTACTTAAAATTTCTAAATCTTTGTCATTATATATATTAGATATTTTAGGTTCTGTATTTGCTATATATTTTGCATCTCTAATATTGGAATATGGCGTAAATTCGCTATTTTCTACATCAAATAATACTAACTGCACTACTCTCATACCTGCTTTTAATTTTATCGCATTGTGCCCATTATTCCTCAATTCTAATGTTAAAGTACCGGAATATCCCGGTTGTACTATCGATGCGATATTGATTCCTAATCTATTTATTGATGATCTTGTATATACATGGCTCATAATATTATTAGGCAGTTTTACAAACTCAAAAGTACTTGCTAAGACTAGTTGATTTGGGTAAATAATAAAATCTTGTCCAAAATCTCTATATGTAGTATCAAAAAACCTTTCTATATCATTATTATTTATATCAATATAAGGCTCTCTTGTTTGTCTAGACATTCTAAATATATTGCCTATTCTTAAATCTATACTTGATTCTCCGATCTGTTCTTCATCTAAAATAGGTGTAATTATCAACTTTTTTTCATTTAATAAACTATTAATCTTCTGCTTACTGACTAGTGGCATTAATCCACCTCCTATGAATATTAGATGTTAGCGTTGCTTTTTTTAGAAGACTATTAATCAGATTTTTAACATCGATTTCTTTACTGGCTCCGTTATAACCTCCCATAGTATTCTTTATGTCTTCAGAGTTTAAAATATATGAAATCCATCCTGAATTTATTATACTTACTGAGTTGACTGGAGACCTATCAATTTCATTTGGAGGTATTACCATCGTTATTTTCTCAATTAAAGAATGAATATCTTTAACAAATTCATCACTTTCATATATCAATTCTCCAGAAACACTTTTAATTTCATCCAAAACAAAATCTATTATCCAATCTAGATTACATTTTATATCATTCTCTAAATTTAGTAGATATCTGTTATTTACAATGATACTAATAACATCACTTACCTGATAACTTATAGCTCTAAATGGTGCTGTAGTAGATTCTTCCCATTGCTTTTGATACTCTTCTAATTTAGATAATATTTTGCCGTCAACCTTTTCTAAATATCCAAGTTTAGCTAATGTTGCTATCCGTATATAATTTCTAAAACTATCTCTAGGATGTGTAATTGAAAACTGTTGTAAAAATTGTGATTGACTTTCATTAATATCGCTATAATAAATACTTAAATTCTCACTTGCAAGAAAGCTTGCTAATCCGTAGAATGCGATCCCCAAAATATCTGCCACAGTTTCCTGTATCCAACTTCTCAAAATTATATTTGGAATATTAGATTTTAATATTCTTTTCATCTCTTCTAAATCTTGTGTATATTCCTTCATATGAGAATAAATATTGGAAATGTACTTATCTAAATCAATACTATTAATTATTTGTACTATTGCTTTTTCAGATAATTCTAATGAGTAGTGTAAATCAAAATAATGACCCAATTCATGTGCCATTATAGCTCCTCCCAATATATTATCTTGATGTAGCTTTGGAAATGCTAATTTAATAATATTAATATCTTCTTCTAATACTATTCCACACATTTTCAATGCTTCTTTAAAATTTTTATTCATCAATAATCCTACAGAATAGTTTAACTCCCACTGAGGTTCAGTTATAAAAATATGATCCTTTTCTGTATTATTTAAAAGTTCTCTAATCGGAATCATTATTTCTCTGGGATGGTTTTTAACATCACACTTTGCAATATATCCAACCATATTATAAAAAGCTTGTATCACTTTAGATATTAATTTCAATTCCCAATTATTAATACCATTTTCATTATAATAACTTAATCTTTCATCCAGTTTATTAGCTATATCTGACATATAATTGATAACTATCTCTATATTACTGTCTGGGTAGCTCATTAAAGTTAATTCTTTAAATTTTATTTTTAAAACATCAACTTGTTCTTTTAATGTTATTAATTTATTAGAAATTAAAAAATTCATATTCTCTCCCACACTTTTTAAATTCAGATTCTTTTAAGCTTTTATTATTTAAGAACTTAACCATATTTTTTATATATTTTTCAATAATACTCTTATTATAACAATTCCCTTTTATCATTTTATCTATCTCATATTCTATCTCATCTATATATTGTACTATAGACTGTTTTCGTTCAAATTCACAAATATATCTAATACAATCATATGCATCATTAGGTTTCATATACTCGCATTTTTCATATACACCATTATCATAATTTCTTGCTACACTTAATATTTTTCTTTCAATACTAACTTCAACTTCTGTAATTATTGAATTTCCTTCTATATACTTAAGTAACTTTTGAATTTCATAATCGATTAGAACTTCTCCTAAATCAAAAGCATTTTTCTCCATAAAATCCCCTCCTAATTTAATTATATATTACTCTATATGTCTAGCCAATTCTTTTTCAACTTTATCTATAACATAGTATATTATAACTTCGTTATAAAGTTTCCAAACTAGACTTTGTTAGTATACTCCGTCTATTCTTTCTTATAACATTATTAATTTCTCTAACAAAATTAAAACCCACGTTGAATATTACTTCAACATGGATCTTAATACTATAACTTCTTTAACAAAGTCCTGTATGAAATTTTTGCACCCCGGGATATTCTTTGAAGCCACTCAAAAGCCCTCTTATATCTTCTTCTGTTACCTTCGTAACCGATTGGTTGGCCTCTATTTCTACCAGCTTTCCTTGTAAGTATATCTTCCTATCTTTTAGTTCTTCCATTTTAATCTTAAACTCTTCTTGCATAAATCCATTAGTTATTGCATTTACAATGTTACCTATTTGATTTTCAACTTCCCCTAGTTCCTCTTGAAATACTACTCTTTTATCTTCATCACCTTTATTTTGCCTTCTTAGATTTTCATTAATTCCTTCAACTAGAATCGGTATTGCTTTATAATTAAAAATTCTTGCTTCAAGCTCTGTTAAGACATATTCTTCAATGTAGTCTTTTCTTATTTCCTTGTTGTCGCAAACATTACTGCTTGTGCGTTTTCCGCAACCACATCTATATGATACATATAAAAGCTTGTCTTTAGGTTTTCTACGATTCCCATACATAGAATAATCACATTCACCGCATTTAATTATTCCTGATAGCAGGTAGCTTTCTTTTGCCTTATTAACTGCTTTTGATTTCCTCCTACTTCTAAGAATTTCTTGTGCTTTATCATATAACTCTTTTTATATGATTTTAGGCATACCACCTTCAATTCTAATTATTTCGCTAGAATCTTTTTGTAGATGACTGTTTCTTTTTCCAAAGGCATCTTTTTAGCGGACTTATTAAAAATATAGACTCCTGTGTATTTTTCATTACTTAGAACACTATTAATGCTATTACTTTTAAACATTGCTCATACCTTAGTTTTAAAACCTCTTGCGCTTAGTTCATCTACCATTTGACTTTTGGTATATCCTGTAGCATACATTTCATATATAAGTCTAACACTTTCAAGAATAATAGACTCTGGACTCCCGTCTAGATTTTCTGTAACACTAATAAGCTTTACTCCATTTTGCTTTAATTTTCTCTTATATTGAGCACTAACATACTTATTTCTAGAAAATCTATCTAGCTTATGAACATTTATAGCATCAAAGACATCATTACCACTATCTTTAATCATTTGCTGAAATTCAGGTCTCTTTTCGTTGTAGCTGATTTAGCTTTATCTTGATAGACCTTCACCCTTTCGATATCTACTATATTTTGTGCTATAACTATATATTCACCTAAATCCTCCTCTATATTTCTATTAACACCGTAATTACCTCAAGTATTTCTATAACTTTAAATATCTCTTTAACATCCTCTACTGGATAATCCTTTAATTCTTCTAAATTGCCCTTAAGTAAATATTCTTCATTATAAAACTTATCCTTTCTAAAAAATAACTCCTACATAACTTTTAAATATGTAGGAGTATATTATAACTATAATATATATTTATTAATTAGCTTTATTTCAAATAATACGATTATATAATCTGTAAAATAAATATCTTAATCTTTCGTCCAATCCTTAATAAATAGTGTATCTTCATTTGATAGACTAATAACCTTTTTATCATATAAAATATTTTGACATTCGTTATTAAATTTATTAGTTTCATCTATCGCTATAAAACATTGCTTTTTTTCATTATTATATATTTCTATTATTTTTGACATAGGTAAATTTCCTATATTTTTAAACATTACACTATCATGTATTATAAATGGTAGTATAGTTAATTTTAAAATACTTATATCAAATATAAGTAAGTTAGCATATCCTCTAGCCGTGCCTGTATTATCAGGCAAAGTTAAGGAATATTCTCTTTCATTTATTGTAAATATAGGATATTTATTTGCTTCCCCGTATATATATTTATTTAACTCTTTCATTTTATTATTTATTTTACATTCAATACTATATAATATCTCTTTTTTACTACTTATTAAATTAGCTTCTTTATTTTCCTTCTCTTCCTTATTAGAAATATATTCTTCATATACATCATTCTCTTGCTTCTTTGCATTCAATTGATTTATTAATTCTACAAGTGGTTCTAATAACTTATTAGGAATATTCCTTGCTACATCTGTATCTAATATTTTTTCTTCAATAACTTGAATTTGTTGCTCTATTTCTATTAATCTATCCTCTAACCCTTTTTTAGCTTTATAGAATTCTTCTAATAAAATATTATTTATTCCCTTATGAAATTCTTCTATCTCTTGTAACCTTGTAATATTTACTCCTTCAAAATATTCTTGGAGAGGTTCAAAGCTTTTCTTTTTAATTTGTAAATTACTTTCTATATTCCTCTTTACCCTTTTTAGTTTACTTACAATCATATCTTTTTGTCTCTTAGCTTCATAAAGTTCATTCTGAGATGTTTGATAATTTACATCCAAAAATTCATTAAAGCCAATGGAAAGATTTAGTGCTATTTCATTTAATTTTGTTGAATTTATTTCGATATACTTTTTATTAGCCTCATACTGTTTAACTGTAGGTTTTTTTATATATTTATATTTATTAGCACTATTAATTGCAGAAATTTTTTTATTTAAATCTTTGATACTCTTTTCAATATCTTCAATTACATTATACATACTAAATAATTTTATTAATAAATTAATTCCATCTATTTCTTTAGAATTTATAACCGCTTTTAACGGCTTTGAATTAAAAAAATTCTCTTTTTGTGCTATTCTTGAAAATATGCCTACACAAGAACGGAACTTAATTGAATTATTCTCTTTCATATACATATTATGTAAAAACTTTTTATAATCATCTATAGTCCATGAATCTATTTCGATAAACTTTTCATCACACACATCAATTATTTTAAAATCCTTTGTTTCTCTTCTGAAATAATATTGCTTACTATTAAATTCTAATACATACTCAAAAAAATGATGTCCTAAATTCCTAACTGTATCCTTATTCTTCTCAATATAAGAACTACCTCCAAAAATAAAGTCTATAATCATTAATAATGTTGATTTTCCAATAGAATTTGACCCTTGATTGTCTCCTAACACAACATTCAATCCTTCATGAAAAAAAATAGGTCCTTTCCTAAAAACATTACTTTGTAACTTCTTCAACATATATCTTCCCCCCCTTAACATATTTTATTTTATTTAAAATATATAAAATATCTAACACATATATATATTCTTGAACTTCATTAAAGTGATTTTCACATAATTTATAAATTTCTAATATATCTCTCTTTCCTTCTAAAATTATATTTAGTACTATCGGTAATTTAGATAAAATCGATTCTTCATATGTTCTAAGTTTATTTGGAAATATCATTACGAAAACACCTCACAATTTTGCACAAAAAAGCTTGCTATAATAGTACTTGCAATTCTACTTTTATTTCCTGTTCGTTGATGTATCCATTCAACAATTTGTTCAAATATAATAGTTTGATTCTTATTTATCTTTTTTATCTGTAAATAAAAAACCTTTATTTGTGTCGCTATACTGTCAAATATACCTTCCTCATTATTATCTAACTCTATAAATTTATTTTTTATTTCTGGGAAAAATATTCTTACATAATTTTCTATGGTTATTTTAGTAATCAGTGATAGGCTATCATCAGATTTTTCATTAATCCTCATAGCTGACATAACTAATTCCTCTTTACCTTTATGACTTTCTGAACAACTTTTAGCTAGTAAATTTAACACCTCATTTATCTCATCATCTATAACATAATTCCCATATAGTTCTCTACACTTACGTTCTATGGTTATTTGTTTCTTTATTCTAACTAATCTTCTATATTCTTCTACCATTGTGTACTTATCATGCTTAGTATGACAGGTTGGACATAACATTATTAAATTCTCTATATCATCTACATCTTCTGATAACCTCTCCTCATTTTTAAGTAGCTCTATCTCATACTCTGAAGGACTATGTGGATAAATATGAGCTATTTCAAATAAATTAATAGTTCTTTTGCCCTTCTTCTTAATTAACTTTTCTCCACAAAGTGGACACATCTCATTTACTTCAAACAACAACAATAACTTCTCATCTGGTTTATATTTTTTTCTTTTATTTTCTTGCTTATCTCCCACATGCTTCTCCCCCAGTTTTATAAATTGTATTATATGTATATTTTACCATATTATTAATTTCTAAATTTAATAATTATTCAAAAACTTATTTATACAATAAAGAGACTATCTACAATCCAACAATATGTTGTATTATAAATAATCTCTTTATGTCGGCGAAACATACTCATCTCATCACCTATATTAAATTATCCAAATTTAGTAAAAATCTCATTTACTTATGATATGGTTCTCCGTATAAGTACTAAGTGAGGTTTTTTATTTTAATTTTACTATTTCTTTAGTATCATAATTTGTATAATATTATATAATTTCATCAATAAACTTATAATTATCTACATTATAGTTATTAATAAATAAATTCTTTAATTTTATAAAACTAAATCTATTATTAGGACTTAATTTATTTCTATTCACTACAATTTCTGAAGTATATTTTTAGTAGAATTTCCTTCTTCAAACTATATATATTTTTTTAGTATGCACACAGATGAACATTCTAACTCACAAATTACAATAATCCTTCTTTCTCAAGAATTTTAATAAGGGCTTTTTCTTCTGCCTTATTCCTTGGTTCTCTAGGCAAATCGAATTTATCTATAAAACCAAGTTCTCTCAATCTAAATATTGCATTTAAACTTTCTTGACTGATTGAAACCCACATATCTTGTTTATATAACACATTTGTTTTTATACAACCATCTTGTAAACTTTGCATTGTCTCTTCCATACATATACCACAACTTAGTACTGTTGCATACTTCTTTTTTTCAGCCTCTGCTATTTGCTTAATATCCTCTGTATCAGAAAACATATTAAAACGCTCTCCCTCTACAACATCTTTACCCGAATTGTTAGATGGAAATTTTGCATTCCAAATTTTTGTTTCCATTTCCTTGTCAACTCCATTAGCCAATCTAAACAATTCACTATCAAATACTAGAAAATCTAAAGTCAAGTTATCTGGTAAAAAATCTTTACAAACTTCCCTAATACTCTGCACTTGTATTTTCATATCTTCTGCCATTTCCATCAATGAGCTATACTGTTTTTTCATATACTTGTCATCTTTATGAGCAGCATCTTTGTCTCTTTCATAATAAATAGACTTAATAATTTCATTCTCACATATTTGCTTTTTCGTCTTATGAAAACATTTATCCAAAACAATACATCCATTAATATAAAACTTTCTTCTCGTCTCTCTTACTTTTTCTCTAATATTAATCATAGAAACCTTATCTCCATATTTATATAAATACAGTATTGTATCTACAGACTTTTTTGCATCTATTAAATATCGTGAAATCTCCCATTTATCCATAGTCCTTACTCCTACCTTTCATTTAAAATCTAAATTAACACTTATATATTATCATTTTCTACTTTATTTGCTAAATCAGTTTTTACTGCAATTATATAATCAACGCCATCTGCAAATATAATAGATTCTTTATATTAATTTTTCCGTTAACCATAAATAAAATTATATCACAAAAAAGTATTTTTTTTACAAGCTACTCTAGCCAATAATAACTTATGATACAATATTTTTATCTATAAAAAAATAGCCTTAACCACGTAAATTCAATGGTTAAGGCCAAAACCCTCTGTTATTTATGATACGGTTTACTATTTTTAATTCTGAAATAAACAACCCCCGACAACACATTTCTGTATTGTCGAGGGTTTCATGGTGGAAGCGAGGGGTCGTGCGCATATGTTATTACTAACACCACTGACTATATCTTCCAGATTATGGTAAATCACCTTAATCAGGCTTGGCGTATTATAGAAGCCTTAGTTTAGTTTGTGACTTCTATCCTAGTACTCCATACTAAAAAGCTTAGGAGCCTATGAGTCGATACGAGGCTGTTAAGTTTCCTTACATACCTCTCGGTATTGCCGTCATCGTCACATGGTACGGTTTCACCGATAAAGCCAAGTTTTCACTCAAGAATCACTTCTTGAGGCGACTCTTTTACGAATCGAACCCCTGTCCGAAAGCAGACCAGCCTGACTTTCTACGAGCGTAGTCTATATTTTAACATTCCCTCCACAAGACGCCTATAGACAGGCTTCCTGCTTTAGTAGCTTCATAAATTCCGTTCCTAGGTCAAAGCTTTCCTAGGCTCGGGGCCCCGCTATCGGCGCCAGACACTAAACTGCGGGAAGCTTAGGCTGACGAGCTGCTACTAGGCAGCTAATGCAAAATTGTCTTCTGCGTTTACATTTAGTGCATAGTTGATCACGTGGGACCATGCTTCCCCCGGCTCGCTTATCAAACCCATCTTACCCCCGTCGAAGCCAAAGCGCCCCCATATTATGGGTGATGAATTCGCAAACGCTAATTTTTTCAATATTTAGTTTTCTGAGTTTTAATTATAAACCTTACAAACTTCTCTGTCAAGTTTATAGTGGTGAGTCGTATTTACTAACTCCTCATCACAAATATTATATTACAGCATTAATGAATTTATATCAACAGAGTTATTGATGGCAAAATTGTTTATCACTGATTCATATGGAATTAGTGATAACAATAGTATACTACTCTCAGTTTTCCCACTGCAGAGAAAATCATATTAATTCTATTGGAAATTCACCGAAGTATCATACGTATGAATACATAAAACTCAACGCATCTAATATAATCTTATCTTTGATATTTTAGGTTATGTTTAAGAGTGTTGTTTAAATTAAGTGGTTAGACAGGAGATGCTCTTTGAGCGAGCTATTAGAATTAAATGATTTTGGCAGATGTAATGACGCTCCCAAACTGTACTGTTCGAACGTAGTGAGTTTACAGTTTTAGCCATGGAATATGACAAAATCATATTAATTCTTTGCGCAAGCTCATTAAAGCATCGGATGACTGACTACTTAATTTAACTGCCCACACAAAATCATTTATTCATAAAATTTTTTAAATATTTAATTATAACATTATATATTTATAACATTATAAAATTATAAAATTATATAAATATATAGTAAACATGCGGTTTTGATGGATATTTCACTTATTTTAAGTGTCTCCACTTTGTAACCCTTCATCATATACTAAAGTATGAATTAACAACGGAGGTATATCTATATGAAGTGGGTATTTGTAATAGCGACAGTATTTGTATTTGCGCTAGTTTTTTATTATTCCGTAAACAATGAAAAGACAAGGACGAAGAAAAAAGCATTAAGTTTATATAGGAAGAAGCGGTATGATAAAACTATTTCTTTGCTTGATGCTAAGAGAACTCTCTTAGGCGAAGATTTTTACTATTCCCTCTTGATAGAGATACTGGTAGAAACTAAAGATATAGAAAAAATGCTACAGGCTTGCAAGGAAGCTTTGGATTCTAAAATCGAAAGCAGTATGCTTTATAACAACATAAGCTATGCTTATTTTGAAGCTGAGGATTTTGATAAATCTTTAGAATACGCTGATAAATGTATTAAGCTTAATGATAAGTTTGCAGCTCCTTATGCAAATAAAGGCAACTGTTATTATCTCCTCGGTGACTTAGATAAGGCCTTAGAAAATTTTGATACGGCCTTAAGTATAAATAAAGAGTTACCTGCTGCACTCTATGGCAAAGGTATATGCTTATATATAAGAAAAGATTATACTGAATGCGAAAAGTATCTCTTGAAATATACTAAGCTAAATAAGAAAAGTGTAAACACCTTTAAGATACTTGGTGACTTATATTTTGAAAACAGAGATTTCAGTTCAGCTGCAAAAATGTATGAATCCATAATATCCGTAGACTCCACTCTCCCCTGGGCCTACTATGAACTTGGAAATATACTTTTCTTCGAAGGTGATTTATTCCGCGCCTTAACTTCACTTGATAAAGCTATAGAATTAGATAAAGATTGCTATATTGCCTATTATTATAAGTGTAGGATTTTTTCACTCTTTAGACATATAGATGAAGCTTTTCAGTGTTTAGAAAAAGCTGTTGAAGGCGAAAAATATTTGAAGCTGATCGCTTTTGAAGATAATTTTCTGAATAATCTAAAAATTTATTCTAAATTTAAAGATATTGTAGGGAATAGAAAAACTGATATAATATCTGAACTACAAGTAACTAGTGCAGACGATTAAAAAGTCATGCTCTTTAATGAGCATGACTTTTTAATATTTTGATCTTTCCTTCATTTGTCTTTCAATGTCTCTCTTGTGAGCCTTTTCGAGCATAGTGTCTCTCTTATCATAATTTTTCTTACCCTTACAAACAGCTAAATTAACCTTTACCTTACTACCTTTTAAATAAAGTGCTAACGGCACTAGGGTTAAACCTTCCTGTTGTATAAGTCCTGTAAGTCTTGTTATTTCTTCTTTATGCAAAAGTAGTCTTCTTTCTCTAAGCGGATCAACATTAAAAATATTTCCTTGTTCATAAGGACTTACATGCATGTTTTTTATATAAACTTCACCGTTATATATATCTGCGTAGCAATCTTTAAGATTAGCTTTTCCTGCCCTTATTGATTTAACTTCTGTTCCTACTAGTTCTATTCCAGCTTCCATAGCTTCTTCAACAAAGTAGTCATGTCTGGCTTTTCTATTTTCAGCTAATGTTTTATTATCACTTTTTCTAGCCATATAATCACATCCTAATGGTAATATATTGCCTCTATATTATAATATATTACCCATTTAATAACAAGTTCATAGCCTTCTATTTATTTTATTTTAACAGCTTTACTAGTTTTTCCTTGGCTAACATACCAATATGGTACTGCTAAGAAAAGTGATCCTCCTAGAATATTTCCTAAAGTAACCCAACTTAAATTATGTAGTACAGCACCAAGAGTTAGGGCATCACTATGTGGTAGCATTAGTGCTGCTGAAAATAAAGCCATATTTGCTACCGAATGTTCAAATCCAGCTGTAGCAAAAGCAAATATACACCAAAAAAGCATTATTAGCTTTGCTGTTTCATCTTTTAATCTGTAACATAACCAAACTGCTAAACAAACTATGAAGTTACATAATATAGCTCTTAAAAATAATTGATCTGCAGGGTAATGAGTCTTAGATTCTGCAACCTTTAAAAGATAAGTATCAGCAAGTCCTATTGGAGCTCCACTTTTTACATATATGTATGCAGATACTATAGAACCTGCTAGGTTCCCAAGATAACATACTACCAATAGTTTTATAGTATTCTTCAAACTAATAGTCTTTTCTAACAAACCTACAGTTAAGACAAAGCAGTTACCAGTAAAAAGCTCTCCTCCTGCAAAATATATAAGTCCTAAAGCTATGGAGAAAGTAAGGCCTACAGCCATCTTTCCATAAAGCTTTCCATCCACATTCACTATTCCTGCAGTTGAATATGAAAGAGCAATACCTACTATAACAAAAAATCCTGCTATAAACGCCAATAAGAAATATTTAAAAACACTATCACTAATATAATCACTCTTAACTTCTGATGAGTGAGCAACTTCTTTTATTGCATCCTTGTACATTATACACCTCGTCTTTTAATCGTAATTTAAAAATATCTTATTAAATAATAATAACTATACTTTATGTATCTAAAAATATTATACTGATAATTACTATCATTTTCAACAACTTTATTCTATTTATCTCTTCTAAGATGTATCTGCTACATGAGAAATATATGCCAAAGAACTTCAAATACTAAAACTATTGTAATCCCTAGATTTGCTAACATAGAGCTTATATACTTTTCTACTAAAAAGACTACTCTTTTCATTCTACTTTGTGAAGGATTTGACCTAATCAATGATCTCTACGAAGTAAAAAAGCAGTATGAATAATAAAATTCATACTGCTCTCAGCTTTAAACTATATAAAATTTTTAGTATATATTGCTAAAACTTATTTGCAAATGGTGTATTCCAAGTATTTGAGAAAACATAGTCATTAAAATCCTTCTTAGGATTATGATCCTTTTGCTCGTCACTATGTCCTACAGGTGTCATACCTACAAGCTTGTAATTTTTTGGTGCACCTACAATATTTATTACTTCAGCTTCATTAGCTGCACCTACCCAGCAAGTTGAATATCCTTCTGCAGTAGCAGCTAATATAAAGTGTTCCATTGCTATAGCTCCATCTACTAGATAATACTCTTTACCGTCTATCTCTCCTGATTTGTCTGGAGAAGCTAAAAATACAGCAAGTAGTGGTGCATCCTTTATACCTTTTGATACTTGACCATCATCATTTAGTACAGTATCAGCTATGGTATCCTTTATTTTCTTGTCATCAATTAATATAATCTTGTAGCTACTTTGGTTCTTCCAAGATGGTGACATCATAGCTGCAGTTACCATCCTATTAAGTTTTTCCTTATCTATTGGACCTTGTGTATTGTATTTCTTTATGCTTTGTCTTTCTTCAATAACTTCATAAAATCCCATTGCAATAACCTCCTAGACTTAGATAAAAGTTAAAGAACCACTTCATTTAAATTATTTAAAATAGATTTTATGAAGGGTTCTTTACAACTTTATTATTATCCAATTATAAGTAGTTAATGCTAAGTAATTGCTTATATTTTAATTAGATTTTGGGTATCATGGGATTTGTCTTCACCTTCCCAATAACCTTCTTCAAACTCTTCAAAGATTTCACCATCTTCGTCTTCATCATCAAAATCATTTAGCATTCCTTTTACATCTGGTACAGGAAGATCCATTTCGATCTCACTTTCCGTTGGTATAACATCAAAGTATACTTCTCTGTTATCTATATCAACTCGTGAACATCTTACCGAAATACTGTCTCCTAATCTGTAGATCTTCTTTGTTCTCTCTCCAATCAGCATTAAATGATCTTCATCATATACATAATAATCATCATCTAACTCAGCTATACGTACTAAGCCTTCTATTGTGTTTGGAAGCTCTACAAACATACCAAAGTTTGTCACAGATGATATTACACCTACAAACTCTTGACCTATTCTGTAAGACATATACTCAGCTTTCTTTAAGTCATCAACTTCTCTTTCTGCATCTTGAGCCACTCTTTCCATATCTGAAGATTGCTTTGAAGCAGTATCAACTATCTTCACTAATCTTTCTGATCTCTTTTCATCTATCTTTCCGCGAAGATGTTCTTTTATTATTCTGTGTATTTGTAGGTCAGGATATCTTCTTATTGGTGAAGTAAAATGGCAATAATATTTTGCTGCCAATCCGAAGTGTCCTACACATTCAGGTGCATACTTAGCCTGCATCATACTTCTTAAAAGAAGAGTACTAACCACAGTTTCTTCATTCTTTCCTTTAATCATCTCAAGTACATCTTGAAGATTAGATGGATGGATATCTTGACCCCATCTAACTGTATAACCTAAGTTATATATAAAATTCTTAAATCTCTCTAGCTTTTCTTGATCTGGCTCTTCATGTATTCTATATACAAATGGAGTTTTTGTCCAATACATATATTCAGCTACAGTTTCATTACATACAAGCATGAATTCTTCTATAATTCTATTTGCTATTTCTCTTTCATAAGGTTTAATCTCTATTGGCTTTCCAAGTTCATCTAATATTATCTTAGATTCTTCAAAGTCAAAGTCTATTGCACCTCTTTTTAATCTTCTTTTATTTAATATCAAGCATAGTTCTTCCATAGCTTTAAAATCATCATGAAGATAGTCATATCTCTTTATAAGATCTTCATTTTCGTCTTTTAGTATTGCTGAAACATCTGTATAAGTCATTCTTTCTGAAGTTTTTATAACACTTTCAACTATTTCATGATCCACAACAGTACCTGACTTATCTATAGTCATAATGCAACTTAAAGCCAGTCTATCTACTCTAGGATTAAGCGAACAAATTCCATTTGATAACTTTTTAGGAAGCATAGGTATAACTCTATCTATAAGGTATACTGATGTAGCTCTTTTAAGTGCTTCTTTATCTAAAGGATTTTTTTCTCTAACATAATGGGTTACGTCCGCTATATGAACTCCTAATCTATAGTTTCCACCAGGTAGTCTTTCTATATTAACTGCATCGTCTAAGTCTTTAGCGTCTTCTCCATCAATTGTTACCATTCTTACATTACGTAAATCTCTTCTTCTTTTATATTCTTCTGCTGGTATCTCTTCCTCTATATTCTCAGCATACTCTATTACCTTATCTGGAAATTCTTCTGGGAGTCCATATTTCTTTATTATTGTTAATATGTCTAAGCCCTTATCTCCCTTTTTACCTAAAACTTCAACTACGGCACCTTCTGGATTTCTTCTTTGGTCAGGCCATTTCACGATTTCAACCTGTACTAAATCTCCAGTTTGAGCATTGTTTCTATCATTTTTAGGAATGAATATATCAAACTGCACCCTTTTATCTTCTGGTACAACAAAACCGAAGTTTCTTGAGTCTTCATACACCCCAATTATCTTTTTGTTTACTCTTTCAGTTATTTGAACAATTTCACCTTCGCACTTTTTACCTTTATCATCTTCTTTTAATATCTTTGCTACTACCTTATCGCCATTCATCGCACCATTCATTGATGAACTTGGTATAAATACATCTTTTAAACCTTCTTCATCAGGTATAACAAATCCAAAACCTCTTTGATGAACTTGTATTTTACCTGCTACAAGTCCCATCCTTTCAGGTAGTCCAAATCTATCATGAGCAGTCCTTACTATAAGACCTTCTTTCTCCATAGTCTTAATTGCTCTTTTAAATGCTTTATATTCATCTCTATTTATATCAAAAATTGTTGCCAAATCTTGAATATCCATTGGTCTATAAGCAGGTTCTCTCATGAATGTAAGAAGTGTTTGCTTTATTCCCATAGCATCAGCCTCCATATTAATATTATTTTTTATAAGTTTATTCCTAAAATATTATTGAAATTAGCCATAATATTTATTCTTTATTTTTTCCCTAGAGAATGTCTTTAATACTCAAAAATTAAACTTGAAATAAAATAAAGAAGTGTTAGTCATATTATTTTATTTATATAAACTTGTAAATGTACCAAATTAACATATTTTATGAAAAATCTTATGATTTATCTTAATTATAATTGCATATACTAATTAAAGCAAATAAAGATAAATTAACACAATAATCATAATAAATAGGAATCTAATTCTACAATAATATTAATGATTCTTAATGCTTAATATCATTATAGAAATTAAATTGTTATTGCGGAGATTCTATATGAATAAGCTTTTAGAATTAAATGATTTTCGAAGATAAAATAGCAGTTTAATTCTTACTTTAAAATCTTATTAATTAATAATAGTTTTCTATTGATATTTATTTTTATATGTATTATAATAAATTCATAAGCTACATAGGAGGAAGTCATGAAAAGATACGTTTGCATAGAATGTGGTTATATTTATGACCCAGCTATTGGCGATAGTTCTCAAGATATAGTACCAGGCACAGCTTTTGAAGATTTGCCAGAATACTGGCTTTGCCCAATTTGTGGGGAGCCCTTAGATATGTTTGAAGAACTACAACCTTAGTACTTACTTCCTATTCAAAACCGACCTCACTCTTTTAATACTATTCACAACAAATGAACACTACGGCATTGTCCGTAGTGTTTTTTTGAGCACATCTACCTTTCTGAATAGATATGAAGAAACTTAAAAGTTGTCATACTAGTTTCTAAATATTTTAACTTGATGACTTATTCCTATTCATAAAAAAAGATGCTTGATTTTCTCAAACATCTTTTTAATCTAAATAAGTTTATTTAGAAAACAAGTTAGAAATTATACCTCCATAATTCGCAATAACTGTAGCAAAAACTAAAGAAACTATAGTCATTAGCTTTATTAAGATATTCATTGCAGGACCTGCAGTATCCTTAAATGGATCTCCTACTGTATCCCCTACAACTCCTGCCTTATGCGCAAAACTTCCTTTTCCACCATGAGCTCCAGCTTCTATATACTTCTTTGCATTATCCCAAGCACCTCCTGCATTTGCCATCATTACTGCCATAAGTACACCAGTACCTACTGCTCCAGCGATTGTACCTGCAAGTGCTTCAGTGCCAAATAACATTCCCATAACTATTGGAGCAGCCACAGCTATAATTCCTGGCAATACCATTTGTGTAAGTGCTGCTTGGGTGGATATATCTACACATCTAGTATAATCAGGTTTCTCTGTTCCCTCCATTATTCCTGGATGTTCTCTAAACTGTTTTCTTACTTCTTCTACCATATTATTTGCAGCCTTTCCTACAGCTTCCATAGCAAGTGCAGCAAATATAAAAGGAATCATTGAGCCTATAAGAAGTCCTATAAGAGTAAGAGGATTTAATAAATCTATAACCTTTAGATTTACTGCTTGAGCATAAGACGCAAATAATGCTAATGCAGTTAAAGCCGCAGAACCTATGGCAAAGCCTTTGCCTATAGCTGCTGTGGTATTTCCTACAGAATCTAATTTATCTGTTATATTACGTACTTCTTCAGGCAAGTCAGCCATTTCAGCTATTCCACCAGCATTATCAGCAATAGGTCCATAAGCATCTACCGCAACTGTTGTAGCTGTGGTTGACAGCATGCCTACTGCAGAAAGAGCTATACCATAGAGCCCTAGCATTGAGTCATCTCTTCCACCTATTATAAAGTAAGCTACTAAAATACCTAAGGATATTAGTATTATAGGAGCCACAGTAGATCTCATACCTACTGAAAGCCCTGATATTATATTAGTGGCTGGCCCTGTTTCTGATTGATCTGCTATATTTTGAACATACTTATAATCAGAAGAAGTATAGATTTCAGTTATTTTACCTATAGCAAGCCCTACTAAAATACCAACGATTACAGCGCCAAATGGTTTAAAGCTACCAAACATTGTATTACTGAATATAGCAGAGCCTATTATCATAATAACTCCAGCAATATAAGTACCAGTATTTAATGATTTTTGAGGATTATCTCCCTTTAAATTTTTCACTACTATTGAACCTATAATTGAAGCAATTATACCAACACAGGATACCGCTATTGGAAATAGTATTCCTTCCTTCCCTGAAGTAAGTTTGATAACAGCTCCTAAGGTAATTGCTGAAATTATTGAGCCCACATAACTTTCAAATAAATCAGCTCCCATACCAGCAACATCACCTACATTATCTCCTACATTATCCGCTATAACTGCAGGATTTCTAGGATCATCTTCTGGTATACCAGCTTCAACCTTTCCAACTAAGTCTGCTCCTACATCTGCAGCTTTTGTATAAATACCTCCACCAACTCTTGCAAAGAGTGCTATAGATGAAGCTCCAAATCCAAAACCAGTGATATATTCTACATTCAAATCAAATATTATGGATAGTAGTCCTAGTCCTAGGATTCCTAGGCCTACAACGCACATTCCCATAACCGATCCACCTGAAAATGCTACGATTAAAGCTTCTTGTATTCCTCTCGTAGCAGCTTCAGTAGTTCTTACATTTGCTTTTACTGCAACCTTCATTCCAAAAAAACCTGCACCTATAGAAAACAAGGCACCAATTACAAAGCAAATCGCAGTTTGTATATGAACAAATATTCCGAGACAGATAGCAACAACTACTATAAATACAGCTAGGTATTTATATTCTCTTCTTAAAAAAGCCATTGCACCTTCTTCAATGTATCCAGCTATTTCTTGCATTCTTTCGTTTTTTACCTCTTTCTTAATTATGCTATTACGTAGCATAAAAGCAAAGGCTAAAGCTAGTAGACCTGTAAGGACAGAAACAATTAAATAATTCATACAAATTCCTCCATTTAAGTCTATCAAATACATTATAACATAAATAAAGCTGATTTCCTATGTATCCAAAGCTAAATTTCTGAATATTCAGTTATTTGTGCGAATTATTTCTTTTTTCCTTCGAATATATTTAATATATAAGTTCTAGCAAGTTTATTCATAAAAAGATATAATTTTTATGTTATTTTAGAAATTAGTAAAATATAAAGGCTGACCAAATTTGGTCAGCCTTTATATCAAGCTCATTATACGAAGCTTAGAGCTAATGTATTTGCAGCAAATAATATTGATGCAATTATAGTCACATTTCTAATTGCAGCTTCTTTTGTTCTTCCTTTATTTTTAGAGTAAAAAGTTTCGCTTTTACCTTGGATTAATCCGCTTAGTGCATCAGCTTTGCTTGGTTGTAGTAATACTGATACTATTATGATTATTCCGATAATAACTTCTAATGCTGTTAAAACGTTATGCATTATAGTCACCTCCTGCATTCATTCGCTTTTCATCTTTTTGCATAATTTAACTATACTTTCAACTTTAGGTTAACTTATATAATATAATTATAAATTAAAATATTGCGGATGTATAGATTATAAAACCATACACATATGATTTTATAATATCATACCACAATATTATTTACAATAATTAGTTGCAGAGCATATTGAAAAAGCAGTTACCAATAAGATAACTGCTTATTTACGATTAAGTTAAACTACTTCTTTATATTAAAGAATGCACCTAATCCTCTATACTCTCCAATTTCATCTAATTCTTCTTCAATTCTAAGTAATTGATTATACTTAGCAACTCTTTCTGATCTAGCTGGAGCTCCAGTTTTAATTTGGCCTGCATTAACAGCTACAACAAGATCTGCTATAGTTGTATCTTCAGTTTCACCTGATCTATGAGAAATTACAGCAGTATATCCTGCTCTATTAGCCATCTCTATAGCATTCAAAGTTTCAGTTAAAGTACCGATTTGGTTAAGCTTTATAAGAATTGAATTAGCAACATTTCTCTTTATTCCAGTTGATAATCTTTCAGTGTTAGTTACAAATAAATCATCACCAACTAACTGAATCTTTCCACCTAGCTTAGCAGTTAGGATTTCCCATCCTTCCCAGTCCTCTTCAGCCATACCATCTTCTATTGAGATTATTGGATACTTTTCAACCCAATCAGCTAAGAAGTCAGCCATTTCTGCTGCAGTTAAAGTCTTTCCTTCATGTTCTAACACATACTTACCATCTTTGTAGTATTCTGATGAAGCACAGTCTATAGCTATGAAGATTTCTTCACCTGGTTTGTAACCAGCTTTATTGATAGCTTCTATGATAACTTGTAAAGCTTCTTCATTTGATTTAAGGTTTGGAGCAAATCCACCTTCATCGCCTACACCAGTAGCATATCCTTTATCATTTAATATCTTCTTTAATGTATGATAAACCTCTGCACTCATTCTTAATGCATCACTGAAGCTTTCAGCACCAGCTGGCATTATCATAAACTCTTGTAAGTCTACTGAGTTATCAGCATGCTTTCCACCATTGATTATGTTCATCATAGGTACTGGTAAAACTTTAGCATTAACTCCGCCTATATATTGATATAATGGAAGTCCTAAGTACTTAGCTGCAGCCTCTGCAACTGCTAAAGATACACCTAGTATAGCATTAGCTCCTAACTTACCTTTGTTATCAGTTCCATCTAATACTATTAAACTTTCATCTATTAATGTTTGATCAAAAACATTCATTCCAATAAGCTCTGTTGCTATAGTCTCATTTACGTTTTGAACAGCTTTTAGAACACCTTTACCTTGATATTTAGTTTTGTCATCATCTCTTAATTCAACAGCTTCATAAATACCAGTTGAAGCACCTGATGGAACAGCCGCTCTTCCTATTGTACCATCTTCAAGAACTACTTCTACCTCTATAGTTGGGAAGCATCTTGAATCTAAAATTTGTCTTGCTAATACATCTACGATTTCAACATATTGTTTCATTATTATTTCCTCCTTTATTATCATAGGTAAATAAGTACCTATAGTATTATCTCTAAAAAAGTATTTAACTATTACAAGTTTGTGCATTAATAATATTTTTATTCTTTATATTAGTAAATTATTATTGCATTTCCTCATTTGGTTAAATTTATTATAAATCAAACAATTAACTTTTTCAATCATTTGATAATAATTTTCATTACAATTCACACTAAAATGACAATTTTCTAACAATTCGATTCATTTTATATCTATCTTCTTTATCTTTATATTATATTTACTACATTTTCGTAATTACTTTCATATGTTTTTATAAAAATCAGCATTATTGCTTTTATCTTAACCTGATTCTAATCTGTCTATATAAATAATATTATATAAGCTTAAAGTTATAATCGTATTAATTGTAATTATAAATTTAATTACAATTCTTTATATCTATTATATAGACATGCAACTTTCACTACTTAGAAATAACCTATGTAGTTAATTAGCTTTTATAGAGAATTAACTATAAATATACATTTAACTTACAGCGTATACATCTTTATATAACATGCTTTAAAAAAGTTATAGTAAACTTAGTTCCATAACCCTCTTTACTCTCAACCCTTATGTTGCCATTCTGAGCTTCTATTATGTTCTTTGATATATATAGCCCAATACCTATGCTGCTAGGATTAGTAGAAGATTGACCTTTATAAAATCTTTCAAAAATTCTTGGAAGTTCATCTTCTGATATTCCTTCTCCATTATCTTCAATATTAAATTCTATGAACAATGGATTATCCTCCCAATGAATTTTTACATATCCATCCTCTCTACCATGCTCAACAGCATTTTTTATTATGTTTGAAATAGCTTCTCCAGTCCATTCTTTATCATGAATAAGAGTTGATGATTCATCTCCAGTGACCATAACCTCTATATTTTTAGCTTTTGCTTTAACTTCTATTCCTTCTAATGCTCTAAAAACTGTATCTTTCAACTTATTTTTTTTCATATTAAAATTAATTACCCCTGCATCTAGCCTAGCTAGCTTTAACAGACTTTTTATAAGCCATTCCATTCTATCAAGCTGACTTTTACTCATATTTAAAAACTTATTTTTCTCCTGTTGATCCATATCCTGATCACCTCTCATTATTTCATTAAAGGTTATCAAGGAAGCTAAAGGCGTTTTCAATTGATGAGTTATATCTGCTATTATATCTTTTAAGTTCAACTTTTCTTTATTTAACTTTTCTATGCTTTCCCTAAGTCTTATGGTCATCTGGTTAAATTGATGCCCTAAAATATAGATATCACCTTCATGATCAGCATCAAAATAAGTAGAAAAATCCCCCTCTACAATTCTTTCTGCAGCTAATGAAAATTCTTTTATCTTTTTTAAAATCTGCCCAATATCTAGTAGCAATATCAGATAGATAACAGCTCCAGTAGAAGTTAGCACTATGAGCATATTTCTTATATTAGTTCCATAAGCCTTCATCATTACTGGATTTTTATAAGCTTCTAGGGTTTCATTGTAAGAGTACTTATTTAATACATCTAATCCATACTCATAGTCTTTTTCATAGTTTCTTGTAAAGTTCTTAACTATGTTTTCCTCACTTTGTGGATTTTCCTTTACTAGTGCTCCTACTACTGAAATATTTTGTCTTATTATTTCTTTATTCAAATTATTCATAGTATGAAGATTTAGTGCAAGAACAACTATTAAGAGTAAACAAAATAGAAAGGCGAATTTAAATGTAAATCTCTTAATTTCTCTATTATTAAAGAGCTCCATTCTTCCTTACCTCTTCCTTCCACCTATATCCAAAACCTCTTATGGTTTCTATATATCTACTTGCTTTTATATCTTCCTCAAGCTTTTCTCTAAGCCTCTTTATATATACATTTAAAGTATTCCCATCTACAAAGCTTCCATCACAATCCCAAAGCTTTTCAAGTATTGTATTCCTTGGTAATACATTTCCTTTGTTCTCCATCAAAAGAAGTAAAAGCTTATACTCTGCAGTAGTAAGCTGAACCTCTACTTTATTTACATAAACCTTACACTTCAAAGGCTCCACTATTATGTCTCCAGATATTAGTCTTGAACTATCAGATTCTTTTTCTAGCCCTCTTCTCCTCATAACTGCGTTTATTCTAGATACAAGTTCTTTTATCCTCACTGGCTTAGTTATGTAATCATCTCCACCTATATCTAATCCCATGACAATATTACTTTCCTCTTCCAAGGCGGTCATAAATATTATAGGTACATTACTCTTTTCTCTTACCTCTTTACAAAACTCATACCCATTCCCATCTGGCAGCATTATATCTAACAAAATAATATCTATATCATCACTAAATTGCATTCTTGATTCTTTAAGGTTCTTGCATACCTTAACTTGGAACTCTTCTTTTTTCAATGCATATTCCATCCCCATTGATAATGCCATATCATCTTCCACAAGTAAAATATTCATATATATCTCCCTTCCCATTAAAAACATACTTCTCATGTAAAAAACATCTTATAAGTTCTCAAAATGAAGTAACTACTTTAAATCAATGATATCTTTATTATATCAACTAACTGTGTTTTATGTAAAAAAATTCAACCTATGCATATAAAATACCTCAGTATCTTTGACTATGCATAAGTTAAATTTTATTTCTTACTTTTATATTTTTAGTTACTCTATTCTTCTAGCCTTAAGCTCTCCATAATATTCATATCATTTAATCTTCTCAGCGGTATAAGTGCTGCTAAGAAGGTTATTGTTATGACCCCAAGGATTCCAAGGATGTAAGACCACGGATCTTGCTTATATGCTACATCAATTACATTATTCATAGGAGCCATGAGCCATTTTACCAAACCATAAGAAACTATAACACCTAATATGGAAGCTAGTATTCCATACAAAGTTCCTTCAAGTAAAACAAGCTTTCTAAATTGTTTTTTTGTCATTCCAATGGCTTTAAAAATAGCGAATTCTCTCTTTCTTACAAGAAGGTTTATAGTTATTATATTTACTATATTAACTATACCTATAAGGCTTATTAGTGTTATAAAGCCGTAAATTAACACTGATATTTGAAACAATAAATTTCTCGTCTTATCCATCTGTTTAAACAAGTCACTATATTCACTATTTAAACTTTCAGCTTTTGCAGAGAATTTATCAAATAAATTTTCACTAGCTTCTTTATTGGTAAATTTTAAAGCTATATTATTATAATCTTTAGTACTTAATAGCTTTGAATAGTTTTCATTAGACAAAATAAACATCACACTATTTACTAAAGTTTCATGAAATACTGGCTCTTCCTCTACTACCCCAACCACTGTGAAGTCAGTATATTTATCTTTATCAACTAATATCTTTGCTTCTTGAAGCTTATCGCCATTTAACTTGTCAATATTAATATCTGGCAGCTTAATTTTATCTCCTACTTTATAATTAGTTAAATCACTATAGGTTATCTTCCCCTTTGATGAAACTCCTTTACTTGTATTTATCACTATAACTCCATTTTTCAAGTCATTATAAGTTGGATTTCCTGCTTTAAGCTTATCCTTAACATATTTAAAGGCATTCTCGTCATAACTTATTATTGCTGAAGAAACCAACGCCTTTTCCTTATAGTGTGTTAGTTGATCCTTTTGTCCTGTCTTATTCCAATAATTATTATCTATTCTATCCTTGTCAACAGGTATAGTTGCTGGAGTAAGGTTCATTTTAAATACTTCACCTACCCCATCATAGCTTTTAATCTCATCTACAAAGCTATCATTAAAGCCTTCTGCACCTTTTTTTGAGAACATAGAGTCAAATACAGTAGCTTTATATATTTCTCCAGTAGTAATCTTAATATAGCTTATAAAATTAGAGAAGAAAATAAACATTATAATTGATACCATAAGCGAGGCTATAGTTATCCAAAACTTCTTTGGGCTTCTTCTTATATTCTTATAAGCAACTTGCCCCTCAAACTTAAATAATAGCTTTGTTAGCACCGCTCTTCTTCTCTTTAGCTTCTCTCTTTTAACTGTTGCAGTACCTCTAACAGCCTCTATTGGTGAGACCTTTGAAGCTTTTATGGCTGGTATAAGTACTGAAATAAAAACAGTAATTATTCCTAATACTATAGTTGATATTATAACCTGTGGATACAGTGTTGGCTTACCACCCATAATCTCTTCAATATCCCCTATCACAAGAAAGGTTATATATATACCTAAGTATCCTGCTATAATACCTATTGGAATAGATATTATACTCATGAATGCTGCTTCTTTAAACACCAATCTTCTTATCTGCTTTTTAGTTGCCCCAATGGATCTAAGTATTCCAAAATGCTTTATTCTTTCAGCAACAGATATATTGAAGGCATTATATATAACAACTACTGTACAAACAACCACAAAGGTTACTATGGTAATAAACATTTTTATCAGTGCATCATTTCTCATAGAAATCTCACCTTGTCCATATAAGTACAATAGGTCATTATTAAATTCCACCTTACAATCTGAATCCTTTGCTACTTCTCTGCCAACACTAATCTTACTCTTTTTATCCTTTAAGGTAGAATAGTAATTATAGCTTTCTCCTTGCTCTAATTTATCTAAGTAGCTGATAGCACTATACGAATCATTCTTCATAATTCTTTCGTTCTCATAAGCTCCAACAACAGTATATTTTTTAACTTCTTCTAATATCTTTCCGTCCTGAGTAGTTATATTTACTATTACAGAAAGATTATCATTTTTCTCTTTCAAAAGCTTATATAATCTATTTTCTACTATTATTTCATCCTTAGCTTTAGGATATCTGCCATTCACTAATTTTACTTTAAATACACTATCAAAAGCTTCCTTATCATAAGCAATGACATTAAGAAGTTTCTTATTTTCTGCATTGCTGTTTAACTTAAATGAAAATTCCCCCAAATCTGCTTCCGTTCCACCGTAACTTATCTGCGCATTGTTCTTAATTACTTCTAATTTATCCTTATTGAGGTCAATAAATTTCGCCTCATAATTACCAAACTGATCTTTTACCTGCTGAATTCTACCATTAATACTACTGTAATATATTGTGGCTATAGCCGAAAACATAGTTATAGAAACTATTATTCCAAGGATAGTTAATATGGTCCTTTTCTTATGCTCTTTTAAGTACCTTGATGTTATATCAGAATATTTTCTCATATATTCATCACCTCATTATTAACAATCTTTCCATCAACTATAGTTAAAACTCTATCAGCCATCTTAGCTATGTTTAAATCATGAGTTATAAGTATCAAGGTTTGGTTATATTTCTTTACCGAATATCTTAAAAGCTCCATTATTTCCTTGGAATTTTTCGTATCTAGATTTCCTGTTGGCTCATCTGCTAGTATTATAGAAGGTTTATTAGCCAAAGCTCTCCCAATTGATACTCTCTGTTGCTGTCCCCCTGATAGCTCTGACGGAAGGTGATTTTTTCTATCTTTCACTCCAAGAATCTCTAAAATTTCTTCTATATATTTTTTGTCTGGCTTTCTATTATCTAATAATACAGGCATTGTTATGTTTTCTTCTGCTGTAAGCACAGGTATTAAATTATAGAACTGAAAAACAAAACCAACCTTACGCCTTCTTAATATAGATAGTTCTTCTTCTTTTAATCCATATATGTCTATACCATCTATATAAACCTTACCTGAAGTCGGGTTATCCACTCCTCCTAATAGATGAAGTAGAGTACTTTTTCCCGACCCACTAGGTCCAACTATAGCTAGAAACTCTCCCTTATTTACTGAAAAATTCACACAATCTAATGCAGCAATTTCATTATTTCCCTTTCCATATTTTTTTGTTAGATTCTCAACTCTTAATATCTCCATGATTACCTCCAAATTATATATGTTATCTTCCTAAGTCTCATATACCTAATTTACATAATTACTTTGTTCTCTTTCACAGAAATCCTACCGATTTAACAGTGATAACTAATTTCTATACCTTTATCATAAAATACTAAAATTACAATTAGCTAAAATCTTAAATTACAATATTGTAATTTATGCACTAAGTTAACTTAAATGTATATCTGCTTTTCTAAAACAATAAACTCCTAGCCTTAATGTCAGCTCAGCACCTTATGCAAATTAGTGCAAAAATATATAATTTAATGCAATCATTTTCTAATAAACAAAAACATGTTTATATCGTTGCAAATCTATGCACAATACAATATAATGAAATTACTAAATGAAATATTTTCCATAAATTCATTAACTTTTCTTATTGAATTATTTATGAAAGGAGGATTTTTGATCTTTATCAACTTTAAGAATTGACTCTACTTAATTTCAACACAGTACTTGGACATTGCATAATAATTAAATAAATATAATTGGAGGGAATAGAAATGTTTCGGATTATGCCTCTAAAGGCAAAGAAATTTAGGAGTATATTATCTTTTTCTATTGTATTTACCATGATTATGACCATGGTAATATGCGGCACACCAAAGATTGCAAAAGCTGCTGGCTCACCTTTATTATCTCTCAGAAAACCAGTACTTGCTTCTTCTACTGAAGGCTCTAACAGCACTGATAAAGCAGTAGATGGAAATATCAATTCTCGCTGGGCCAGTGTATGGCAGATGGATCCTCAATGGATTTACGTAGATCTAGGCTCTACTGCAAATATTAATCGCGTATATCTAAGCTGGGAAGGCGCTTATGCAAAATCATTCCAAATACAAACCTCAAGCGATGCCAACACTTGGACATCAATCTATTCTACAACCTCAGGCACAGGCGGTGTTAACGACTTAACTTTATCTGGAACAGGTAGATATGTTCGTGTATACTGCACACAACGTGCTTTATCCGATTATGGTTACTCTCTATATGAATTTCAAGTATATGGTGACTATACTACACCTCAACCACCTGCCCCTGTAAACGTTGCCTTAAATAAACCTACCAATGCATCTACTTGGGAAGTACCTAGTTGGTCAACTGCCCCTGATATAGTATCCGCAAGAAAAGTAAACGATGGAGATGTAACTAGCAGATGGTCCTCTGAGTCATGGGATCCTCAATGGGTATCCATAGACCTCGGCACCGTTCATACTATAGGTACTATTGTGTTAAGCTGGGAATCTGCCTACGGAAAATCCTACGATATACAAGTTTCAGATGACAACACTAATTGGAAAACTGTTTACCGCCAACTTTATGGACAAGGTGGTGTGGAAACTATAAAGGTTAAGGCTAGTGGTCGTTACGTCAGAATGTATGGTTTTGCAAGAGGTACAGCTTTTGGGTATTCCTTATACGAATTCGAAATATATGATTTCGTTAATGGCGATCCAACTCCAGCTGTTCATATACCTGACATGCCTGTATCAAAGGTTGTTAGTGTTGGCGCTGGTAGTTATAAAACAAACGATATAACCTGCTACTCACCTATATATCCAGAATATAAAACAGCAAATCTAAAAACACCTATTCCATCTGGTGGCTGGTGGCAATCAATCTTAATAAAACGCTTAAGCGATGGCATAGTTCCCCTACCTTTTAGAACTCAATATACAGATCAAGGTCTAAGCATCATGAATCCTGGAGCAGGTTTTGTAAGTTCCGATGGAAAAACTATAAGTACCGCCGGTGCACCTGACTTTTATCTTATGGCAAGCAATATAGATCCAATGAAAATGTCTGCAAAAGTTGATGGTTACGGAGATTACTCTGTAAGATCAGTGCTAAGCGATGATGATACTTTTAAGCTGAAAACAACAATGGTTAAAGGCTCCCCTTATCTATACAATGAATTTACAGATGCTAACTCCCCTTTTATCACTTTAAATGCTTCAACAAGATTTTTTGATGACAAGAACAACCCCATATTAGCATCTGATGGTGCAACAGTAACTGCAGATCATTTAGGTGTTGAAGTTACTAACGTTGATTGCAATAACAGTACAAAAATCAGAGCCTATGGTATATTTGCTCCAAATGGAACAGTATTCAAAAAGACAGGAAGTAAACTTACTATTCAGCTTGGAAACGGAGAAAATTATTTATCCATTGCTACCCTTCCTTCTAATGCTAATTTAAACTATTACTATCAACATGCATATGCTTTCGTGACAGATACTAAAGCTACTTTTAAGTGTGATGACGCTACTGGCATGGTTACTACTACTTATAATTCTACAACTCAATTAAAACGTAGCGGCTTCTCCTCAGATACCTTATTAGCATTACTCCCAAATCAGTGGAAGAGCATTACCTCGGCTACAACACTAACTTCCTACACTTATCCTTATATAAGAGGAACGATGAAGGTGCATGAGGGAAACTCATTCTTTATGCAGGATAAATTCACAGGAATAATACCGCAGTTTGGTATTCCTTCAGATTCTAGCACTTACAATAAGGCAGATGTTATAAGCTATCTTAACAATACAAATTCAATGCTTGAAAACAACTATATGTGGGACGATCCTTACTGGGAAGGCAAAAACCTTCAACCATTAAGTCAAGCTATTCTAATTGCTGATCAATTAGGTGAAACCGCAATACGTGACAAGTCTTTATCTATTTTAAAGAAAATCTTAACTAACTGGCTTACTTATAGTGGTGGATATCCAAACGACTATCCTTACTACCTATATTACTCTCCTGAATGGGGTACAATGCTAGGTGATGGCGGAGATCATGGTATGGCCAAATGGATGTCTGATCATCACTATGTATGGGGATATTTCATTTATGCATCTGCCATTTTGGCTTCCTATGATAAAGATTACTTGAACGATTATGGAGGCATGGTTGAAGAGCTTATAAAAGATATAGGAAATCCTTCCCGCAATGATTCTATGTATCCATATGTAAGAGCCTTTGACCCTTATGAAGGTGTATCTTGGGCCGGTGGTTATGGAGATAGCTATGATGGAAATAATCAAGAAGCTACCTCAGAAGCATTATTTGCATATGCAGGTGAATATTTGTGGGGTGTTCTTACTAATAATGCTCAATACAGAGATGCAGGTATGTGGGTATATACTGTAGAAACAAAATCCGTATTAGACTATTGGTTCGACTATGATCAAGATAGCTTCCCAGCTAACTATACTCATGGCGTAGCAGGTCAGGTTTGGGGAAGTAAGAATGTTTACGGTACTTATTTTTCCACTGATCCTAACTGCATATACGGTATAGGTTGGCTTCCAGTAGCACCTTATATGTCATACTTTGGTTTAAATTCTGCTGCTGCAAAAAGAACTTACGATTCATTTGTAAAAGACAAAGGTGGAGCTGAAAATGGTTGGTATCATGTTATCTGGCCTTTTGAAGCCTTGAGTGATCCAACTGCTACTATAGCAAAATGGGATCCTTCTAAGATTGCAGCCGACGATGCTAATGGACAAAAGGAATGGCCAAACACCTACTGGTTTATTCACGCCATGGATGCCTTCGGAACTCGTACCTCAGATATATGGTCATCTAACTGGACCACTTATCAGGCTTTTGTTAAAAATGGAAAGTATACGGTTAATATATGGAACCCAACTAGCACAACTCAATATGTTGTATTTAGAGATACTACTGGCAATATAGTTGGTACAGTAACAGTCCCTTCTATGAAAACAGTAGTGGCTGATCCTAAAAACGGTATTCAACCTCCTGCTGCAAACGGACAAGTTTCTGCACCTACCTTTAGCGTTGCTAGTGGAACTTATAGCTCTGCACAGTTAGTTGAGATTTCATCTCAGACACCAGGAGCAACTATTAGGTACACCACAGATGGAACAGAACCTAATGCTTCTTCACAAAAATATACAGGAGCAATAAACGTATCTCAAAATACTACCTTAAAAGCTAAAGGATTTAAAGAGCTTATGAATGATTCTAACTCAACTAGTGTTAACTACGTGATTTCAGTAAAGGATAAGGTATCTATACCAGCGATAACACCAACTACTGGCACCTATGTAACTTCTCAAACAGTTACAATAACTGATAATACTTCTGGAGCAACTATAAGATATACTACCGATGGCTCTACGCCTTCATCAACCAATGGTACGGTTTATTCAGCTCCGATTACTATATCTTCAACTACAACTATAAAAGCTATAGCTTATAAATCAGGAATGACAGATTCAGATATTTCAACTTCTACTATTACAATTACTACTTCACCTACAAACACAAACTTAGCATTAAATAAAACCGCAACCGCCTACTCTATCCTTGGTGGAAATACAGCCTCTGCCGCCTTTGATGGCAATATAAATACCCGATGGGAATCTCAGTATAGTGATCCTCAGTGGATATCAATAGATCTTGGTTCAAGTTATAACCTTACAGGGGCTAAACTCAACTGGGAAACTGCTGCCGGAAAAGATTATAAGATTCAGGTTTCTAATGATAATACAAATTGGGCTGATGCCTATATAAAGACTGGCGGAACTGGAGGAATAGAAAATATAACCTTCTCCACTCCATACACAGGAAGATATGTACGGATGTATGGAACTGCAAGAACAACAGGATATGGTTATTCCTTATGGGAATTTGAAGCGTACGGCACGGCAATAAATAGTACTAAGCTCTCTACACCTGTAATCACACCTGCAACTGGTACTTATAGTACCTCTCAAACAGTTAATATAAGCAATAGTACTTCAGGTTCAAGTATAAGATATACCACTGATGGCTCTACTCCTTCAGCTACTAATGGAACAATTTATACAGGTGCCTTTACAGTATCTAAGACAACTACAGTTAAAGCAATAGCATATAAATCTGGTATGACAGATTCAGATATTGCATCTTCAATAATCACTATAAATGCGCAACCAACATCACTAAAAATCCAAGCAGAAAGCTATACAGCAATGAGTGATATAGGAACAGAAGCCTGCAACGATATAGATGGCGGTCAGAATGTAGGGTGGATAGATACAGGTGACTGGATGGATTATACTATAAATATTCCAAGTACTGGATCTTATAATTTAAACTACAGAGTAAATGGTTGGAACACTGGTGCGCAGATACAATTGAAGTTAGGAAATACGATTCTAGCTACTACTGGTGTAAATACTAATAACACTTGGACCACTATTAATTCATCTCCTGTAACTCTAACCGCAGGCACTCAAACCTTACGAGTTTATGCTAGTGGTGGAGGCTTCAATCTTAATTGGTTTGAACTTACAAAGTAACTGTTTATACAACCATAAAATTCAATAATATGGTATAATGTTGTAAATAAAATTGTTGAAGCTATTGGTACATATAAAAATGTGCCAATAGTTTCATTAATAAACACATAACTCTTAAACTTACTCATAGGTATTTATAGTTTATCATTTACTAATATAAAAATAATTTTAAATGTAAAGTAGGGATTTAAATGGTTACATTATCTGATGTTTCAAAAGAAGCTGGAGTATCGAGCAGCACCGTTTCTAGAGTAATGAACGGAAATAAAAAAATAAGTGAAGAAACACGAAAAAAGGTTATGGAAGCAGCAAAAAAACTCAACTATAAGCCAAATACTAATTTGATAGAAAATAGAACTACCACTAATACAATAGGTGTGATAGCTTCGTGTCATATATCAGATTATTTTTATTTTCCTGCTCTTGAGAGCATTTTTGAAAAAGTCGAACATCTTGGCTATAAAGTGTTATTTTGTAGATTAAATACTACCTACGGCCTTGAGCCCAATTTTGATATTCTTCAAGATCTTGAAGATAAAGTGGACGGTGTAGTTTTTGTTGGAAACTTCCGTATTACCGAAAATGAGTTAAAAGCCTTCATAGATAACAATATCCCTATTGTTTCTCTATTTGGCTACATTGACGTTCCAGGAATTGCTCATGTTATCACCAATAATTTTCAAGCTGGGTATGATGCTACCTCCTATCTAATAAACATTGGCCATAAAAGAATCGGCCATATTATGTCCAATAGATCTTTTATTCATTCTATAGAGAGAATGAATGGATACATAAAAGCTTTAAAGGATAACAATATAGTTCAAGATGAATCTCTTATAGCAGTAGGAAACTATACCTTCGAAGAAGCTTATCAGGCATCTTTAAATTTTATAGATAGCAATAAATTTACTGCAGTTTTTTGTTTTAGTGATATAATAGCTAGTGCATTTATCAGAGCTTGTAAGGAAAGAAACATAAAAGTTCCTGAAGATATTTCTGTAATAGGTATTGATGATATTACATACGAAAACAATCTAATAAATAAAGATATCATTCCTATTACAACAATGCGTCAACCACGAAAAGAAATGGCTGACTATGCAATAAGAATTCTTCTTCAAAAATTACGTGGAATAGACACTTTTGATAGAAAAGTATATGACCCTATACTCATAGAAAGAAATTCAACTATGCCTAGAAAATGACCTTCTTAATTCTACTTTTCATTAAAAGTTTACAAGATTATTACCTCTAAATAGCATGCTGATTGTTCTTAAGACATTAGCATTTAATTTTAGAGGTATTATTTTTTTATTTGAGATAAAAATATTCAATTTCTAAAAATCATGAATTTAATCATAGAGTTGCGCACCTCTACTAAACGCAATATAAAAATAAAAACCTCCTAGAAATTAATCTAGGAGGCAACTCTATGGGGGACATAGAGATTTAGCACCACTATTTAAATGTATGCTTGAAAATACCGTTAAGCTGGCATTTTCAAACAAACATAAAGTGAATAACTATTTAATTTTCACCAGCAATATGTATTGATAAATCACTTTATATCTACTCAATCTATTATTCTTAGGTATATGAGGTTCCAACTTCAACTATTAATTCATACCTAAGCGAAAATCACAAAAAGCAGTGCTTTTCTAATAAGTATAACTAAGTTTAGTAATGGAATCCTACATCAGCACCCAACTGAACTCCTAAGATATAAACTATAAAGTGATTTATCTTTATAACATATCTCTCATAAAATATCCTTATATTATAGTTGAAAGCTTAACATATCTATATTATTTCCTATTATGAGAAAATTATACCTGCAATATTAATCTTTGTTGCTGAGCTCTAAAGGCTACAGATAATATATAATTCACTACGAAATACATAACGGCAATTATACCAAATATAAGGAACACTTGTGTTGTACTTGCGTACATCCCCATAAGGATCATTCCTTTACCTGTAACTTCTTCTATTCCAACACCCCATAAAAATGATGTGTCCTTTATTACAGTAATATACTGTGATACTAAAGCAGGAATCATATTCTTAAAGGCTTGTGGTATTATAATATATCTAAGGGTCTGGACATTAGTAAATCCTTGAGAATGTGCTGCTTCCCATTGACCTTTTTTAATAGAATTAAGCCCACCTCTTACAATCTCTCCTATTATCGCAGATGTAAATATAGTAAGTGCTAATATCCCAGCACTTACAGGTTTCATATTTACAATGAACCTTGTAACTAAAATCCATAAGAGTGCAGGAGTATTTCTAACAATTTCTATATATAAAGCTGCTAATTTACTAGGTATTCCTTTTGAAGTACCTCTAAGTATTCCAAGTATTGTACCAAATATCATACTTAGAATTATAGTTATGAGAGCAATATACAGAGTAAGACCAAACCCCTGAAGTATAAACTTTATATTAGCAAAAGAAAATAGTTCATTCATCATGCAGTTGCCTCCTCTTTATAATCTAACACAACTTCTTCAACATCATCTCTACGAAGCATCTTACTTTCTCTATTCTCCAAACTTCTAGCTAGGCTAGTTAGTGGGAAGCATAACGCTAAGTATAGTAATCCTGTAATAACATATGCTGGTCCATAGTATAGGTTAGCACTAGACCATGAATCCGTCTGATACATTAAGTCTCCACCAGCTATTATTGAAAGTATAGATGTATTCTTTATAAGATTAACCGCTTGGTTTGTCATAGGTGGAAGCATTATACTTTTAGCCTGAGGAAGTATTATATATCTCATAGCTTCCCAGTAAGAGAACCCTTGAGAATAGGCAGCTTCAAGTTGTCCTTTATTTATAGACTCTATCCCAGCTCTTACAACCTCTGCAATATAAGCCCCATGATACATACCAATTCCCAATACACCTATTACAAAGACTGACAAAACTAAACCTAAATGTGGAAGTCCGTTATATAAAAAGAATACCTGTATAAGCAATGGAGTATTCTGTATAAACTCTACGTATATTCTACTGATTATCTCTAGTACTTTTATCTTAGAGGTTGAGAATATTCCAAACAACACGCCCACAGCTAAAGCTAGCAGCAATGCTAAAATAGACACCTTAAGAGTCATGGCGAAACCATCAAAAAATACTCTCCAATCAGTGAATACTGCTTGCCATTTAAACCAGGCGAAAGGACCATTCATTACTTAAGCCCCCACTTATCGATCAACTTTTGTAAATCCCCTGATGACTTCATTTCTGTGATGGTTTCATTTATAACTTTAGCAAGTTCAGTATTATCTTTCTTTGAAGCTATACCGTAGTTTTGAGGACTAAATTTATCTGATAATATTTTAGTATTATCATCTAAGTATCCAAGTAATATAGCACCATCTACTGAGAAACAATCAACTCTTCCAGAAGATAGAGCTGTTTTGATTTCTGGATAGCTTGCAAATTCTGAGAAAGTTACCTTAATACCTTGCTTATCAGCTTCTTCTTGTAACGCTTTCTTTGTTGTAGAACTTTGCGCAACACCAATCTTCTTACCATTTAAATCCTTAAAACTGCTTACTCCAGCATCTTTTTTAACTAATAAACCAACACCATCTGTAAAATATGGATCGGAGAAGTTATAACTCTTCTTTCTTTCTTCAGTTACTGTAAATGTAGCAGCTACCATATCTATTTCTCCACTATCTAAAAGCGGTCCTCTAGTTTTAGCTGTTACAGCTTGTAAATCCACCTTATTTTCATCACCTAGTATTTTCTTTGCTACAGCTTTTGCTATATCAATTTCAAATCCTTCTATCTTTCCTGTACTAGGATCCTTGTAACCATACTTTGGAACGTCTACTTTTACCCCAACCTTTAGAGTTCCTCTGTCTATAATTTTTTGTATATCTGCAGGTTTACTGCTACCACCACTGTTTGAAGCAGTTTTACTTGGAGCCGATGAGCATCCAGCTAAAGTAAGTGTAAGTGCAAGGATTAGAATTGAAGTTATCTTTTTCATTTTTTTACCCCCTATTTATCTTAAAATTTTACTTAAGAAAGCTTTTGTTCTATCATGTGTTGGGTTTTTGAAGAAATGTTCCGGCGTTCCTTGTTCGATTATTTCTCCTCCATCCATAAATATAACCCTATCTGCAACTTGTCTTGCGAAGCCCATCTCATGTGTAACAACTACCATTGTTATCTTTTCATGGGATAAGTTAACCATAACATCTAGAACTTCTTGTATCATTTCTGGATCTAGAGCTGATGTTGGCTCATCAAAAAGTATTATCTTAGGGTGCATATTTAGAGCTCTTGCTATCGCTACTCTTTGCTGCTGCCCTCCAGATAACTGTGATGGATACGCATTAGCTTTGTGTTTTAGCCCAACCTTTTCTAGATACTCAAGTCCAGTTTTTTCTGCTTGTTCTTTAGATACTTTCTGTATCTTAATTGGTGCAAGTGTTAAGTTTTCAAGTACAGTCTTGTGAGGATATAAGTTAAAACCTTGAAATACCATAGCAGCTGACTGCCTAACTTTTGTTATAGGCGCTCTAGTCGCAGTAAGATCAACCTCATCTACTATAACCTTACCTGAAGTTGGTACTTCTAAAAAGTTTATACACCTTATTAACGTACTTTTTCCAGAACCACTTGGCCCAATTACTACCAGCTTCTCTCCTTCGTTTACTGTTAAATCTATATCCTTTAACACATGTAGTTTCCCAAAATGCTTGTTCACTCTTTCAAGTTTAATCATAATAGTCCCCCTTTTCACTAAATCCCCAAATTTAAAAAACATCATTAAACTCACTATATTTTTATCGTTATATCAAAAATATCATTATTTTTTTAATAGTAATCTGTGTAAAAAGCAAATATTTTACCTATTTATATATTATCAAGTTAAGGTTATCTAGTCAATAAATATTCAAAACTTTGCATAATTATAGATTCGTTCCTGCATTTTTTTATCATTATCCCATATTTACCTTCATAAAAAACCTTTACATTACGAAAATAACATTATATCTTTCTCTATTTTATTACTTTGTAAATATATGTTTCATCAAATTTTCTAAAATTCTTTGACTTTTAAGATACTTCCATATAATTTATAATATTTTTTAAATCATTAAATATAAATCAAATACTTTCATTAACAGATTGATAATTTATCAATTCCAGCAAAGGTTTTAATTATAGCCAAAATAAAAAGACATCTCTTGACGAGACGTCTTTTTATTTGAATCTTATAGTATTATTTTATAAGTGATTTTCCTGTCATTTCTGCTGGAACTTCTAAGCCCATAGTTTCAAGCATTGTTGGAGCTATATCAGAAAGTCTTCCACCTTCTCTAAGTTCTCTTCCCTTAGCATTGTTTGCTATCCATAAGTATGGAACTGGCTCAGTTGTATGAGAAGTCATAGGACCACCTGTTGAGAAGTCTATCATAACTTCTGCGTTACCATGGTCAGCCGTTACAAATACAGTACCATCTTTTTCAAGAACTTTTTCTATTACCTTACCAGCACATTCATCTACAGCTTCGATAGCTTTCTTAGCTGCTTCGAAAACTCCAGTATGACCAACCATATCTGGGTTAGCATAGTTAAGTATTATCATATCATAAGTATCTGAATCTAACTTAGCTAAAAGTTCTTCAGTTAATTCATAAGCACTCATTTCTGGCTTAAGGTCGTAAGTTGCAACCTTTGGTGAAGGTATAAGAGCTCTATCCTCACCTTTATTTGGAGCTTCAACTCCCCCGTTAAAGAAGAAAGTTACGTGAGCATACTTTTCAGTTTCAGCTATTCTTAATTGGTTTAATCCTTTATCAGCAACATATTGTCCTAATGTATTTGTGATAGTTTGTGGCTTGTACGCTACATGTACTCCTTCTAAACTCTTATCGTATTGAGTCATAGTAACATAAGTAAGATTTAAAGTTTCTCTTTCAAATCCAGCGAATTCTTTATCGTTTATAGCTCTAGTTATTTCTCTAGCTCTATCAGGTCTGAAGTTGAAGAATATTACTGAATCTCCGTTTTTGATGTTTCCAGTTGGATGTCCATCTTCTAATATAACACATGGTAAAACAAACTCATCAGTTTTGTTATCATGGTATGAACTTTCCATACATTCTACTGCACTATTAGCTGTTTCGCCCTTTGCATTTACTATTGCATCATAAGCTAATTGTACTCTTTCCCATCTGTTATCTCTATCCATAGCGTAGTATCTTCCGCTAACTGTAGCGATCTTACCTACTCCAATTTCTTTCATATAACTTTCTAAAGCTTCTATAAATCCCTTACCTGATGACGGAGCAACATCTCTTCCATCCATGAAAGGATGAACATAAACTTTAGTTAATCCTTTTTTCTTAGCTAAAGATAATAAGCCTTTTATATGATCTATATGTGAGTGAACTCCACCATCAGAAAGAAGTCCTAACAGATGTAATGCACTATCATTCTTTAAAGCGTTATCTACTGCAAGATTTAACTCTTCATTATCAAAGAAATCTCCATCAGCAATAGCCTTAGTTATTCTTGTAAGCTCTTGGTATATTATTCTTCCTGCACCTATATTTAAGTGACCAACTTCTGAGTTACCCATTTGTCCTGTTGGTAGTCCTACATCCATACCACTTGCTTGAATTGTTGTCTGTGGATATTCTTTAAAGTATCTATCAAAATTAGGCTTGTTAGCTGCCTCTACAGCATTTCCGTCTGATTTAGGAGCTACTCCAAATCCGTCTAATATCATTAACATTACTGGCTTTTTAGTCATATTATCCTCCATATTTATAAACATTTTGTTTGATGTATCACCAATTAACCTATAGCTTTTTATATAGTATCTTTAAAACTCTTTACAATTATGTTAAAGATTTTTAAGTATACTTTTATTCCAACAACTATACTTCTATTATCATTATGTTCTACGAATATATCACTTCATAAATAAAACTTATTATTTTAAAATCCTCTCACCAGAACCCGTGAGAGTTTTAAAAATAAATTTCAGTTCGAAGTGGTACATCTACAATCACAATTATAATATGTGATAAAATAAAAAACAATAGCAACAAACAATTGGTATTAGTTGCCTGTCACTATTGTCTTTATCCAAAACTCATTTTAATACAAACTATTAAATATAGTTATATCTTAATAGTTAACGATTCCTGCAAAGTCTGTTGCTACTAAACTTGCTCCACCAACTAAAGCTCCATCGATATCTGATTGCTCCATTTGTTCCTTTATTGTTGAAGGCTTAACACTTCCGCCGTATTGGATTCTTGTCTTATCAGCAGCTTCTGCTCCAAATAAGTCAGCAACCATTTTTCTTATAGCAGCTATTGTTTCATTAGCTTGTTCTGATGTAGCTGTCTTACCAGTTCCTATAGCCCAGATTGGTTCGTAAGCTATAACTAACTCTTCAACTTGTTCTTTAGTTAATCCAGCTAAGTCAACCTTTATTTGAGCTTCTATAACTGCATTTGTCTTTCCTGATTCTCTTTCTTCTAAGCTTTCACCAACACATAGTATTGGAACTATCTTGTGTGCAAAAGCAGCTTTTAACTTCTTGTTAACTGTTTCATCAGTTTCAGCAAAGTATTGTCTTCTTTCGCTGTGACCTATTACAACGTAATCTATAGCTAAAGCTTCTAACATTCCTGGAGCTATTTCTCCAGTGAAAGCGCCTTTTTCTTCCCAATGCATGTTTTGAGCTCCAACTTTTATGTTAGTACCAGCTACAGCTTTTTTAACAGCATCTAAAGCTACAAATGTTGGGCAAACTACTACTTCACTAGCAGCATCCTTTACTAATGGCTTTAATTCTTCTATAAACTTAACTGCTTCATCAACAGTGTAATGCATCTTCCAGTTTCCTGCAATTATTGCTTTTCTCATATCTTTCACCTCTAAGTTTTATTTGTTTTAAATTGTTATTAATTTTAGGAAAGCTTAAAGCCCATAAAATCAATAAATTGTTAACTTTTTATATTGTTAAAAATATAAAAAGTTATATTTTTAACTTCTTATATATATATATTTATTAGTTTATAAGGAGCGGCAAAAGCCGCCCCCCACACTAAAAAAATGTACTATTTATCGTTTAAAGCTGATATTCCTGGAAGGTCTTTTCCTTCTAAGAATTCAAGTGATGCTCCACCACCAGTTGAGATGTGAGTCATCTTGTCTCCGAAGCCTAATATATTAACAGCAGCAGCTGAATCTCCACCACCTATTACTGTTGTAGCATCTGCGTCAGCCATAGCCTTAGCAACTGCAACTGTTCCCTTATTGAAGTTTTCGAATTCGAATACTCCCATTGGTCCGTTCCAGATTACAGTCTTAGCATCTTTTATAGCATCAGCATATAAAGTTTCTGTCTTTGGTCCTATATCTAATCCCATAAATCCAGCTTCGATATTTTGATCTTCAGTAACCTTAGGTTCAACATCTTTGAATTCTGCAGCTACTCTATGATCTACTGGCAATAAGAAATTAACATTCTTAGCCTTAGCTTTTTCAACCATTTCTAAAGCATAATCTAATCTATCAGCTTCAACTAGTGAGCTTCCGATTTCATATCCTTGAGCTTTTAGGAATGTGTAAGCCATTCCTCCACCTATTATTATAGTATCAACCTTATCTAATAAGTTGTTTATAACAGCTATCTTATCTGAAACCTTAGCTCCACCTAATATAGCAACGAAAGGTCTAACTGGATTGTTTACAGCTTCTCCTAAGAACTTTAATTCTTTTTGAATTAAGTATCCACATACAGCTGTATCAACAAACTTAGTAACTCCTTCAGTTGATGAGTGAGCTCTATGAGCAGTTCCGAAAGCATCATTTACATATATATCACAAAGACTAGCTAATTCTTTTGATAAATCTTCTCCGTTTTTGCTTTCTTCTTTTCTGCATCTAGTGTTTTCAAGAAGAACAACGTCTCCTTCTTTCATTTCTGCTACAGCTTTTCTAGCATTTTCTCCAACTACTTCTTGATCAGCTGCAAATACAACTTCTTTATCTAGCATTTCGCTTAATCTTGTAGCAACTGGTGCTAATGACTTAGAAGCGTCTTTTCCTAAATGTGAACAAAGAACAACCTTTGCACCATTTTCTATTAAGTATTTTATTGTTGGAAGTGCTCCAACTAATCTATTTTCATCTGTTATAACTCCATCTTTTAATGGAACGTTAAAATCGCATCTTACTAATACTCTTTTACCTTTAACTTCGATATCTTCAATTGTTTTCTTATTGAAACTCATGGATTTTCACCTCTTAATTTTATAATTTAAAAAGGTCTGGCCTTATAGCCATAACTACAAAACCAGACCTATTTTTGATGTTTAAATACTTTTAACTAAATACTTAAAATTACTTTAAGAAGTTAGCGAAGTGCTTTATAGTTCTAACCATTTGGCTAGTGTATGAATTTTCATTGTCATACCATGAAACTGTTTGAACTTGGTATAAATCTTCTCCGATTTTTGAAACCATAGTTTGAGTTGCATCAAATAATGATCCAAATCTCATTCCAACGATATCAGAAGATACTAATTGTTCTTCAGTGTAACCGAATGATTCGTTTGAAGCAGCTTTCATAGCAGCATTTATGCTTTCAACAGTTATGTCTTTACCCTTAACAACTGAAGTTAAGATTGTAGTTGAACCAGTTGGAACTGGAACTCTTTGTGCTGAACCGATTAATTTTCCGTTTAATTCTGGAATAACTAATCCTATAGCTTTAGCAGCACCAGTTGAGTTAGGAACTATGTTTACAGCAGCAGCTCTAGCACGTCTGAAGTCTCCACCTCTGTGTGGTCCATCTAATACCATTTGGTCTCCAGTATAAGCATGGATTGTTGACATTATACCTGATTGAATTGGAGCTAAGTCATTAAGAGCTTTAGCCATTGGAGCTAAACAGTTAGTTGTACAAGATGCAGCTGAAATTATATGATCATCAGCAGTTAATATATCATGGTTTACATTGAATACAACTGTTGGAAGATCGTTACCAGCTGGAGCTGATATAACAACTTTCTTAGCACCTGCAGTGATGTGAGCTTGTGATTTAGCTTTTGATACATAGAAACCAGTACATTCAAGTACTACGTCTACTCCGATTTCTCCCCAAGGAAGTGTTGCAGCATCAGCTTTTGCATATATTTGGATTTCTTTTCCATTTACAACTATAGAAGATTCTTTAACTTCTACTGTTCCATCATATCTACCTTGAGATGAATCATATTTTAATAAGTGTGCTAACATTTTAGGATCTGTTAAGTCGTTGATTGCAACAACATCATATCCCTCTGCACCGAACATTTGTCTGAATGCAAGACGTCCAATACGTCCAAACCCATTAATTGCTACTTTAATATTTGCCATTGAAAGTACCTCCTAAAAGATATAATTTTTATTTAAAATATTTGTAAAAATACTTTATAACATTTTTACACTTGCTATTTAGGTTAAAACAACAACCTGGTCATTAATGCTCCCAGTGAATATTATTTCGTCCCACATGTCTATTATAGAATACTTAACGGAATTTTTAAATAGTATTTTTAAAAAAAACTGTAAATTTTACTTTATTTAAGGAAACATTGCGATTTTAATGGTAAAATTGTTATAATTTAAACCATATATTAAATTATTATCACTATTAATCAAATATTGTAATTTCATTTACCTTGATTATTCAATAAACATTCCTGTAGCATTAACATTTTACCTAGCAAAACATACTAATATAGTTTTTTAAAAATAGTTTTATTTTATTCCTGTTTATTGCGCCCATTTAAATATTCTATGATTTTCATTGCAGCACCTTCATCTGTAATCAGAACACCATTGCTTTTATTTAGTTCTGTAGCAAGAATAGCTTCTACTTTATTCTTCCCACCTGCTACTGCAATATGAGTAGATATTTTATTTACATCATTTATATTTATTCCCAGGGTTTGATTTACACTTATAACCTTAGCTTCTTTATCAAAATAAAATCCAAAAGCCTCACCTACAGCGCCTAGACTTGTTAGTCTATCAAATTGTTCCTGCGATAAACCTCTTTTTATTGCCATTTTGTCCGCTCTACCAATACCATATATAAGCACATTAGCTTTATGAATGGTATCTATTACGTCTTTTATCTCTTTTTCTTGTATAATAGTTTCTAATATCTCTTCACTTAAATTCTCTGGAACATGAAGCATCTTATAGCTTCCATTTAACTTTTCCGCCAATCTAGCAGCAAGTGTATTAGCCTGTGTTTCAACTTTTTTTCCCATACCGCCTCGAGCTGGAACCACCATTGCATTGTGAATATTATTCATCTTAGGAAAGTTATCTATTACTTCTTTTATTGTACTTCCTCCAGTGATAGCTATTATGTTTCCACTCTTTATAATTGATTTTGCATAATTAGCAGCTGCTTTTCCTAGTTCCTTTATTATTGAATTATCAATATCCATATCTCCAGGAACTACTATTACTTTTTTTGTTCCAAGAGACTTTCTAATAAACTCTTCTACATCTGACAATCCTTTTATTTCATGAATAAATTCTTTTAAGCTTTCCAAGATTTCTTCTCCATCTTTTGTTACTGTCATACCTGGAGTATTTATTTCTATTAAGCCTTGAGATTTTAAAAAGTTTATCTCTGTTCTTACTATTCTTTCTCCTAAACTTAACATGTTCGCTAATATTCTTCTTCCTATTGGTTGATTGTAGTATATAGCTCTTAGTATGCTATATCTTTTCTCAAGTAGCTCCACTAGTTCAGGCACTATCTTTTTTTGTAGCTTCAATATTTCTTGCAAGAAAAACACTCCTTTGGCCCTTCAACGTCCCACTAAATACTTTTATGTCCCACAAATAATATTATAAACCAACATTTTATATTTTAAAAGTTGATTTAGAAAATATTTACTAAAAAGTTGCTGAATCAACTTTCTTCAGTAAGCTTTTTCACGCATCTGCATTTCCGAATGTATATGTAAAACCTTATAGTCAACATATTCTTCTTTTTTATTCTTTCATTTATATTATGCTTTAACTTCTTATCGTATTTACTCATAGATATAATTGAGTTATAAACTCCTAAAGAATAAAAAATAACTACTTTAAAGCCATAGATAGCATAATATTTTATACTTACATAAAATATCCACTTCTTATTTTGGTATTAAAGTAGTTATTTGAATATCTTTAATTTATTCCATTTTATGTATATCTAGAATCTTTTTCTTTTACTAGAAGACTTTATACCAATTTCCTCTCTGTATTTTGCTACAGTTCTTCTAGAAATATTCATCTCTTTCTTATTAAGTTCATCACATATGGCTTGATCCGAAAGTGGTTTAGCTTTATCTTCTGCGTCTACTAACTGTTTAATTGCCTTCTTTATACTTATTACAGCTAAATCTTCACCAGAACCTTGTGTTTGTATTCCAGTAGTAAACATATCTTTTATTTTTATAGTACCTCTAGAAATCAAAACATACTTTTCTTTAATTGCTCTACTAACAGTTGATTCATGTATATCTAATTCTTCAGCAATCTCTTTTAAGGTCATTGGCCTTAAGTATTGTTCACCCTTCTCAAAGTACTCTTTTTGTTTATCCACTATACGTTCCAAAACCTTATGCAAAGTACTTTTTCTTTGTTCAATACTTTTAATTAAGAACATAGCACTGTCTATCTTATCTTTTACATAACTCTCAGCATCCTTGTCCTTACTTTGTGAAATAATTTCTTTGTATAAAGGATTAATTGTAAGACTAGGTAAAACCCTCTCATTCATAATAATTATGAATTCATCATTTAGTTTTCTTATCTCAGCATCCGGTATTATGTACTTCTCTTCATCACCTGTATAAAACCCTCTTGAAGGTTTAGGTTCTAAAGTTTTAATAAGGTCTCCATACTTTTGAGAATCTTGCACACTTATTCCAAGCTTCTTTGCGATATTATTATATTTATTATCAGCAATATCCTCTAAGTGTTCGTTTACAATAGCTTCTAAAATATCATCTAATATACCTCTGTGCATAAGTTGTATCTTGAGACATTCTTTTAAGTCTCTTGCACCTATACCAACTGGGTCTAAATTCTGTACGATATAAAGGGCATCTTCTGCCAAATCAGCCGATATGTTTATTTCGTTGCTCAAGGCTTCTAAACTTATATCCAAATATCCCTTACTATCTATACTTTCAATAATGTAATCACATATATTTTTCATATATTCATCTATGTCTAATATTAATACTTGTTCGTGAAGGTGATCCTTTAAGGACTTTTTAGAAGAAATAAACATGAATGGTGATACTTCTTCATCATAACTAGAAGAAGATTGAGCACCATAGTTATCAAATTCTAGATACTTTATTATTTCTTTATAGTCTATTCTATCATTAATTTCAGTCTTTTCCTGATAATTATTATCATACTCAGCTTCAAGAACAGGATTTTCCGAATACTCTCTTTCAATATACTGCACTAAATCTATATTGGACATTTGAAGTATTTTTATTGAAAGCTGCATTTTCTGAGTTAAAATTAATCTTTGTTCTTGGGTTAATTTAAACGATAACTCCATCCCCATATAAATACCTCTTTATCATTTCATATATTAAAGGGCTCTAAAGTCAAAACATCCCTAAAATTAGTATTTTCAACCAATTAATAGCCATATCCAAACTAAAAATCCTATAATTTTATTCTATTTTAAAATCATAAAAATAACAAGTATTAAGAACATGGATGTTTATATAATAATAATCTTATATTTAAAAAACATAAAAATTTAGTATCTTAAATGTTAACAGTGCCGTAACTAAGACTTTTCAAATTTAAAAAATAATTTATTTTTACTAAAGTGATATTCCTCTAATACATAAAAGATATATCACTTTAGTTATTTCTGAACTTTCATAAAGAATATCCACACAAATCTATGTTTACGAGCCTTATGTAATAATTATTATTGTATAGGAGGAGGGGTAAATTCTCGTGCTTCTTCTGATCTAGTAGGAATCTTAAATTTACCACTTACTATTTCTGCTTTATACTTTTCTACAAGCTCTATTATCTCTTTAGGAGTATTATTGGAAGTAGATTTTGCCACCTCTATCCCTCCACCTGACAAACCTAACTTCACAACGTTATTTTCACCTCCTCTGAACTTTCCTTCTATAGTTTCTTGGCAGGCCTGATATGCAACCTTATCTAGATTCTTAACCATTGAAGACAAAATTACATCAGTGTATTTTTCATATATTTCACCTTGATCTGTATCAACACCTATTGCGAACTTTTTAGTTTCCTTTGCAGCTTTAAAAACACCTTCTCCTGCGGTTCCTGCTGCGTGAAATATTATATCGCATTCTCTATCATATAACTCTTTAGCGAGTTTATATGACTTATCCTTATCCGTAAAACTTCCTACATATCTAACATTCTTTTTACTTATTATAGCCTCGAAAGCAGCCGGATTAACAGTTTTTACCCCACATGCAAAGCCAACTTCAAAACTTTCTGATATAGGAGTCTCAGTTCCTCCAATAAAACCTACCTTATTGGTTTTAGTCATTTTACCAGCTATAATTCCCATTAAAAATGCCCCTTCTTCATTATTAAAAGTTATTGACTTTACATTAGGTGCATCAATCATAGCATCAACAATAACAAAATTTTTGTCACTTTTATTTTTAGCGGCCTTAGTTATAGCGTCTACCATACCATATCCTACTCCAAAGGTTAAATCACTATCCTTTGCTGCTTTATCTATATTCTTTTGAAAATCATCTTTACTTTTTGATTCCATTATATTTGATGTTATGCCTAAATCTTTAGAAGCTTTTTCAACCCCTTCATAAACTGCTTGGTTAAATGATCTATCCTTTATCCCACCCTCATCGGTTATTAACGATATCTTTATTTTTTTACTACTCCCACCTTTGGATGAGTCATCTTTCTTGCTACATGCACTTAACATACTAGATATCACAATTATGCTTAACAGAAGATTAAATATCCTATTTTTCACATTAACCCCTCCAAACTTAAATGATGGATTAAAAACCAAGATAAATTCCTTCAATTCTAAAAATTAACTTTTTTATTTTAGAACTAAATTTTATGACTAATTCATTAGTGAAGTGCTTTATCTATATACATATAATTTACGACAATATGAGTTTATTATTCTAGTAAATTAAATGAATTATTATTACACATTAATACTATATAGGAATTTTATGTTATAATTTTTACTGACTGTTAGTTAAACCACTCGATTATTTTCTTTATTAAAATTAAATTTTTTGGATACGTTTAAGAGCATTATTGAAATTAATTAGTTATACAGGAGATGGTATATGAGCGAGCTATTTAGAATTAAAGCATTGGATGAATAGTTAATTAATTTCAACACTGTAGTTTAAACCACCATCTTTCTAACTTTAAGCATTTTTACATAAAAGTTATTAATAATTTATAGGAGGTATTTATTGTGAAAAAATTCAATAAAATTCTTTTAATGTTCATTATTCTCTTAATCCCACTGTCTATTCTTGGTTGCTCTAAGCAAGAAAAACCATCAGATGCTTTCAATAAATTTAAGGAAGCATTAGTGAAAAAAGATTATAAGACCGTGTATTCACTTTTAGATGATAAGTCAAAAAGTTATATAGCAGAAAAAGATTTTATAGATAAGTATGATAGTATATATAAAAGTCTTGAAAGCGATAATATTAATATTAGTGCTAAAGATTTATCTCAAGCAGATAAGTCTAAAGATTCAACTATTAGCATTCCCTTTGATTTATCCATGGACAGTAGCTTTGGAAAACTAGATATTAAAGATTACAATCTAATTCTAATAAAAAACTCTGACAAAAAAGATAAGGATAATCTTTGGAAAATTCAATGGAGTGAAAAACTTATATTCCCTCAGATGGAAAAGGGAGAAAAAGTTAAAATTCAAAGGATAGCTGCAACTAGAGGCGAGTTAACTGATAGATCTCAAGCCAAATTAGCATACAATGACAAAGTTGCTTCTCTCGGAATTCATCCTAGGAAATTTCTTCCTTCAAAAGATTCAAGCATTCAACTCCTTGCTTCAACTCTAGATCTAAGTATTGATTTTATAAATGATAAAATCAAAGGTGCTGAAAATAAACTAGATGAATTTATACCCTTAGTAGATATCTCCTTAAACGAAAAAGATAAACTTCAAAAGGCTATTTCAATACCTGGTGTGAAGTACTTAGAAAAATCCTCTAGAGTATATAATGGCGGAGAAGCTATTGGATCGTTAATAGGATATGTTGCACCAATTACCTCAGAAGAATTAGAAAAAAATAAAGCAAATGGATATGGCAGTACTAGTTATATAGGCAAGGCTGGTTTAGAACAAATTTTTGAAAAAAAATTAAAAGGCGAAGATGGTTTAAAACTTTATATCACTAGAAAAGTTAATGATAAAGATACAGAAGTTATAATCACCAAGAAAGATGCTGTTGCGGGTGAAAATATTCAGCTTTCTATTGATTTAGCTTTACAACAAAAAGCTTATAGCGAAATGAGTGGACAAAAAGGAGCTGCTTCTGCAATTAATCCAAAGACAGGTGAAGTTCTAGCTCTTGTTAGCTCTCCATCTTATGACCCTAACATATTTGTAACCTACAAAACAAACTCCATAAAAAGCAAACTTGATACCTCATGGAAGGATATGTCTGATAGCAGATTTAATAACGCTTATGCTCCTGGATCAATCTTCAAATTAGTTACAGCCTCCATAGGATTAAACAATAAAATAACCAATCCTGATGAAGCACTTGATATTAAAGGTACAAGCTGGCAAAAAGATAGTTCTTGGGGAGGTAAACAAATAACAACCACTGTAGACCCAGGAAAACCTGTGAATTTAAGAGATGCTCTAATTTACTCACACAACATATATTTTGCTGAGCAAGCTTTAAAAATAGGAAAAGATAAATTTATTGAAGGCGCAAAAGCCTTTGGTATAGGAGAAGATTTCCCATTTGCATATCCTATGGCAAAAAATCAACTGGCAAATGATAATAATATAAAGAGTGAAGAGCTTCTTGCAGATACTGGATATGGTCAAGGTGAACTGCTTATAACCCCTCTTCAAGCAGCTTTTCTATACAGTCCTGTTGTTAATGATGGCAATATAATGACCCCAATTCTAGAACTTAACGATAAGAACAAAGGAAAGGTATGGAAAGAAGCAGCAATAAAAAAAGAAAACCTATCTATTTTAAAAGATGATTTAGTAGCTGTTGTAAATAGCCCTTCTGCTACAGGAAGTTTAGCCAAAATAAATGGCGTAAACATAGGAGGCAAGACAGGCACTGCCGAACTAAAAACAAGCCAAAGCGATACAAGTGGCAAAGAAAATTCTTGGTTCGTAGGTATGAATGTAGATAATCCTAAAATCGTTGTATCTATGATAATGGAAGATGCTAAGTCAATTGGAGGAACTAAGTATCTAGTTCCTAAGGTGAAAAATATACTAAGTTACTCTATTGGATCATAAAGATGTACAACTTCGATCCGAAATCTATTTTTAAAACTCTCACGGCTTCTGGTGAGAGAATTTAGAAATAATAAGTTTTATTACGAAGTGTACATCTTATAGCTATACAAATTCAAAAGGCATCTCATGTCTAGGCTTTGCCTATATGAGATGCCTTTTTTGTATATTTAATGTTATTATTTTAGTCTATATTTCAAATAGTGCCTTATTTTAAACTTAATTATCTTTGGCCTTTTTCGTATGGCACACCATCAGCTGCTGGAGCTTGTGTCTTACCTACAAATCCTGCTAAAGCTATCATTGTTATTACATAAGGGAATACTGAGTATATTTCTGTTGGAAGGTTAAGTCCAAGTAACTGTGATTTTAACTGGAACGCATCTGCAAAGCTGAATAGTAAACATGCAAGTAGTGTTCCTTTTGGTTTCCAGTTACCGAAGATAACAGCTGCTAGAGCTATAAATCCTCTTCCTGATACCATTCCGTCTCTATATAGTGGTGTACTTCCAAGTGATAATGCAGCTCCACCAATACCTGCAAGCATCCCTGATATCACAACACATACATATCTTACTTTATATACGTTTATTCCTAGAGTATCTGCTGCCTTTGGATGTTCTCCAACGGCTCTTATTCTAAGTCCCCACGGAGTTTTATATAGTACAAAGTGTGCTATTACAACTGCCACTATTGCTGCATATACAAACCAGTTTAAGTCTCCTACAAGTTTACCTAGCACTGGCATATCTCTTAAAGCTTTTGGTATATTATATGCTAAACCATTAACACCATCCGTTTGTCCGCCTTTTCCGAAAAGCTTAAAGATAAGAAAGGCTGCTAAGGCTTGAGCAAAAAGATTTATAGCTGTACCTGATATTACTTGGTCTGCTTTTAAGTTTATACTTAAAAAAGCATGAATTAATGCTATAAGTCCACCTGCTATTAAAGCAAATATTATTCCTACCATAGCACTTCCTGTAAGGAAGGACCCATATACTCCAAAGAAGGCTCCCATGATCATCATACCTTCAAGACCTATGTTTACAACTCCAGATCTTTCTGAAAATACTCCGCCAAGGCCTGCAAATATTAAAGGAGTTGCAAGAGCTAAAGTTGAAGCTAAAAGTTCCATGATTATATTTATACTAGCCATTGATCAACACCTCTTTTTTCTTCTTCTTTTCTGCAAAGTATTTAACAATGTAGTCTGTTGCTACAAAAATTATTATTATTGATTGTATAAGATATACTATTTCCTTAGGTATACCATTTAACTGTAATACCTTTGAACTACTGTTTAAAGCTCCAAAAAGTACTGCTGCAAATATACATCCTACCGGATGGCTTTTCGCAAGAAGAGCTACTGCCATACCACTAAAACCGTAACCTGGAAGTGAACTAAAGTCATCAGTGTAGTACTTACCACCAGCTAAGTGAACTGCTCCACCAAGACCTGCTATAGCTCCTGATATAACCATTGCTAGTATTATATTTTTTGATATATTTATTCCACCATATTCTGCTCCCTGTGGGTTTAAACCAACAGCTCTAAGCTCATATCCTGTTGTAGTCTTCCATAAAAGCCATGTAACAAATATTGCTACTGCTATTCCTATAAACACACCATAGTTTGCTTGATAG
>NZ_JAENHN010000001.1 GCF_016595795.1 Clostridium yunnanense | reverse complement strand
TATAGGTATCCCAGATTAAAGTTTAAGTTATACAAGGTAGTTTCTGGCATATGCTAACGAACAAATCTCATCCTTTTTCGAATTAAGTTCGATAAAGATATTTTTAATATCTGAAATAAGTTCATAAATAGAAGATCTGGCTGACGGCCTAAACAATTTTGCTTTCAAGTTACGCCATATATGTTCTTGCGGATTCATTTGCGGAGAATATCTAGGTAAGTTTATAACCTTTAACCGATCTCTATTTTTAAAATAAAACTCTTGCATGCACTTACTTGTATGGTTCTTAGCATTATCCATAAACACCACTACCTTTTTATCTTTATTTAGATCAAGCAGATAACTAAGATGAGATTTTACTTCATTCGATGTTATTGATTGACCTGCTAGGTAGATATCATTAATTGTGTGAAAGTCACTTAAAATTGAGGTTGAGCCAATAATATTAACACCGGCGTGAGAACCATTTTTCTCAAGAACAGGGGGATGACCAACTGGACTCCAAAATAGACGATTATCTGACTCTATGCTAACGCCAGTTTCGTCTAGCGCATAAACAATTGTATCAGATGAAGACTCTAAAGTACTTAGCAGATCGGGCATTTTTTTTAAAAGCTTCTTGTTCTTTCTCATCTGCTTTTGTTGGCTTTGGTTGAGCGCGTTTATAAGATAACCCTTTGGAAAGTAAAACTTGCCTTATGGTTTCTTCACAAACTTTTATTCCATATGTTTGTTCAACATAAGATGCTAAAAGAGCACATGTCCATGTGTGCACGGTAAATTTGAAATCTATAGGAGTTTTCTTAGTTACAACATATGCAATGTCATCGACTATACTCGGCTCCAGTTTACTAACTGAACCGCCACGGTGATCTACTATAGCTTTCATACCGAAT